>NZ_CP108430.1:2075625-2767500 GCF_041435335.1 Streptomyces sp. NBC_01283 | reverse complement strand
AATGCCGGTAAGTGAGAGCACGGCAGTGAGACTGTGGGGGATAAGCTCCATGGTCGAGAGGGAAACAGCCCAGAGCATCGACTAAGGCCCCTAAGCGTACGCTAAGTGGGAAAGGATGTGGAGTCGCAGAGACAACCAGGAGGTTGGCTTAGAAGCAGCCACCCTTGAAAGAGTGCGTAATAGCTCACTGGTCAAGTGATTCCGCGCCGACAATGTAGCGGGGCTCAAGCGTACCGCCGAAGTCGTGTCATTGCAGTAATAAGCCCCAACGGGTGCTGTGATGGGTAGGGGAGCGTCGTGTGCCGGGTGAAGCTGCAGCGGAAGCTAGTGGTGGACGGTTCACGAGTGAGAATGCAGGCATGAGTAGCGATACATACGTGAGAAACGTGTGCGCCGATTGACTAAGGGTTCCTGGGTCAAGCTGATCTGCCCAGGGTAAGTCGGGACCTAAGGCGAGGCCGACAGGCGTAGTCGATGGATAACCGGTTGATATTCCGGTACCCGCTGTGAAGCGTCAAACATCGAGCCCATTGATGCTAAGGCCGTGAAGCCGTCCTGGAGCCTTCGGGCAAAGGGAAGTGGTGGAGCCGCCGGTCCAAGGTGGTAGTAGGTGAGTGATGGGGTGACGCAGGAAGGTAGTCCAGCCCGGGCGGTGGTAGTCCCGGGGTAAGGGTGTAGGGCGTGTGATAGGTAAATCCGTCACGCATTAAGCCTGAGACCTGATGCCGAGCCGATTGTGGTGAAGTGGATGATCCTATGCTGTCGAGAAAAGCCTCTAGCGAGTTTCATGGCGGCCCGTACCCTAAACCGACTCAGGTGGTCAGGTAGAGAATACCGAGGCGTTCGGGTGAACTATGGTTAAGGAACTCGGCAAAATGCCCCCGTAACTTCGGGAGAAGGGGGGCCATCACCGGTGATCGGATTTACTCCGTGAGCTGGGGGTGGCCGCAGAGACCAGCGAGAAGCGACTGTTTACTAAAAACACAGGTCCGTGCGAAGCCGTAAGGCGATGTATACGGACTGACGCCTGCCCGGTGCTGGAACGTTAAGGGGACCGGTTAGTGCACTTTCGGGTGTGCGAAGCTGAGAACTTAAGCGCCAGTAAACGGCGGTGGTAACTATAACCATCCTAAGGTAGCGAAATTCCTTGTCGGGTAAGTTCCGACCTGCACGAATGGCGTAACGACTTCTCGACTGTCTCAACCATAGGCCCGGTGAAATTGCACTACGAGTAAAGATGCTCGTTTCGCGCAGCAGGACGGAAAGACCCCGGGACCTTTACTACAGTTTGATATTGGTGTTCGGTTCGGCTTGTGTAGGATAGGTGGGAGACTTTGAAGCGGGCACGCCAGTGTTCGTGGAGTCAACGTTGAAATACCACTCTGGTCGTGCTGGATGTCTAACCTGGGTCCGTGATCCGGATCAGGGACAGTGTCTGATGGGTAGTTTAACTGGGGCGGTTGCCTCCCAAAGAGTAACGGAGGCGCCCAAAGGTTCCCTCAGCCTGGTTGGTAATCAGGTGTTGAGTGTAAGTGCACAAGGGAGCTTGACTGTGAGACCGACGGGTCGAGCAGGGACGAAAGTCGGGACTAGTGATCCGGCGGTGGCTTGTGGAAGCGCCGTCGCTCAACGGATAAAAGGTACCCCGGGGATAACAGGCTGATCTTCCCCAAGAGTCCATATCGACGGGATGGTTTGGCACCTCGATGTCGGCTCGTCGCATCCTGGGGCTGGAGTCGGTCCCAAGGGTTGGGCTGTTCGCCCATTAAAGCGGTACGCGAGCTGGGTTTAGAACGTCGTGAGACAGTTCGGTCCCTATCCGCTGTGCGCGTAGGAATATTGAGAAGGGCTGTCCCTAGTACGAGAGGACCGGGACGGACGAACCTCTGGTGTGCCAGTTGTCCTGCCAAGGGCATGGCTGGTTGGCTACGTTCGGAAAGGATAACCGCTGAAAGCATCTAAGCGGGAAGCCTGCTTCGAGATGAGTATTCCCACCCCCTTTGAGGGGTTAAGGCTCCCAGTAGACGACTGGGTTGATAGGCCAGATCTGGAAGCCCGGTAACGGGTGGAGGTGACTGGTACTAATAGGCCGAGGGCTTGTCCTCAGTTGCTCGCGTCCACTGTGTTGGTTCTGAAACCACGAACAACCCCGTATGTCGGGCCACGACTACGGTGCGGTTGACAGTTTCATAGTGTTTCGGTGGTCATAGCGTGAGGGAAACGCCCGGTTACATTCCGAACCCGGAAGCTAAGCCTCACAGCGCCGATGGTACTGCAGGGGGGACCCTGTGGGAGAGTAGGACGCCGCCGAACTATTATTAATGGAGCTGGTCCCTGAACTTCGGTTCAGGGACCAGCTCTTTTTTGTTTTGCGTCACTTGCCGTTCACGTTCCGCAGCCAGCATCTGAGGCATGGGGACAGTTGGCATGTTGCGAGCCGCAGGAGTCGGCGCCGGTGACGAGGTCATCGTGCCGGCGTTCGGAAACGTCGAGATCGCCGAGGCCGTGGTCCTGGCCGGGGCCGTGCCCGTGTTCGCGGACATAGATCGGGCGTCGTACTGCCTCGATCCTGATGCGGTGACCGCCGCCGTCACCTCCCGTACGGCTGCCGTGGCCGTCGTGCACCGCTTCGGGCACCCGGCCGACGTCAGGCGGCTTCGGGACGTCGGGCAGCGGCACGGCATTCTCGTACTGGAACAGGGCGAGTCGGACGCCCCGTTCGACGAGCTCGCGCAGCGTCGGGCGCACGCGATGTATCTCAGCGGAGGATTGAGCGGTGTCGTCACCCCTGACGGGGTCGAGGGGCACAGCTATCAGCAGTACGTCGTGCGGGTGCCCGGCAACGGCCGGCCTGACCGGGACGCCTTCGCGCGGTCCGTGCGGGCCAGGGGAATCGACTGCCGGGTGCCGGTGAAGACGCCCGTACACCGCACGCCGAAGTTCTGGCGGGACGTATCCCTCCCGGAGACCGAGCGTGCCGCGGACGAGACGCTGACATTGCCCGTCGGCGCTTCCCTGTCGCGGCGTGAACTGCAGCGGGTCGTCTCCGCGTGCAACGCTCTCGGTGGGCTGCTGCAACCCGCGTTCTGAGCGGTGCCGGAGGCGGTTCTGAGCAGCCGTCTGTTCGGGGTATGCTTTATTCCGTTGCCACGCGGGAAGCCGCGAAAAGGCAACAGGCCCCTATAGCTCAGTCGGTAGAGCGTCTCCATGGTAAGGAGAAGGTCAGCGGTTCGATTCCGCTTGGGGGCTCAGAGAGTAAGTCGAGAAAGTCCCCGCCCAGTTGGGCGGGGACTTTTTTGTTTCCCGGGAGAAGGGGGGCGGGCCCCCGCCCCCCTTAGTCCTTCTGGAGGCCGGGGACTCGCATCGCGAGGATCGCCATGTCGTCCGACGGGGCGTCCGTCGCGAAGCGTTCGACGGCACGCATGATGCGGGCCGCGACCGCGCCCGCGGTGAGGCCGGTGCACGTGGTGAGGACGTCCGCGAGGCCGTCGTCGCCGAGCATGCGGGTGCCTTCGCGGCGCTCGGTGACCCCGTCCGTCACGCAGAGCAGGACGTCGCCCGGGTCGAGCGTCATCGTCTGTTCGTAGAGCTCCAGGTCCTCCATGACGCCGAGGAGCGGCTGGGGCTCCGCGTACGGCTCGACCGTGCCGTCCTGGCGCAGGCGGAGCGGGAGCGGATGGCCGGCGCAGACGATCTTCAGGACGGCAGAGCCGTCCTCCTGCGGCCACAACTCCCCGTAGAGCAGGGTCAGGAAGCGGCTGCGGGCGCCCTCGTCGAGGATCGCGGCGTTCAGGCGTTCCAGGACCGCGGGGCCACCGAAGCCCTCGCGGGCCAGGAGGCGCAGGGCGTGGCGGGCCAGACCCGTGACCGCGGCGGCCTCCGGGCCCGTGCCGCAGACGTCGCCGATCGCGAAGCCGTACGCGCCGTCCCGGATGGGGAAGAGGTCGTAGAAGTCGCCGCCGACCTCATTGCCCTCGCCGGCCGCGCGGTAGATGACCTCGACCTCGACGCCCGGGATCTGCGGAAGCCCCGGCGGCAGCAGGCTGCGCTGGAGGGACTGGCTGATGGCCATGCGCTCCGAGTACAGGCGGGCGTTGTCCAGGGCGAGGGCCGCACGGCGGGAGAGATCTTCGGCCAATTCCAGGATCTCTTGGCGGAAGTGTTCGTCGGAGGGCTTGCCCAGCGTGAGCATGCCGATGACGCGGTTGCGGGCGACCAGGGGCAGGACGACCGTCTCGCCGCCCACCGCGGATGCCGTGGAGAGCGTCGTGCCGATGCCCGAGCCCAGGCTCATGGGCTCACCGAGGCCGAGGCTGCGCATGGAGGTGCGCAGGGCGGCCTGGTGGGCGGCCTCCGAGGGAGCGGCCCAGACGCGGGCTCCCGGGGTCGGCACGGGGTCGGGAGGGGCGATCTTGGAGAGGAGCGCCTTCAGACCGTCGATGCGCTCCTCGTCCTCATGGAGGACGTACGAGAGATAGGGCTCGGAGGACTGGTCGGCGATCGTGTAGACCGCGCACCAGGTGGCGAGCGTCGGGACCGTCATCTGGGCCATGAGCGCCAGGGTCTGGTCGCGGTCCAGGGTGCCGGCGAGGAGGTCGGAGGCCTCGACGAGGAAGGAGAGCGAGCCGCGGCGCAGGCGCTCCAGCTCGCCGAGGCGCGCGGACTCGACGGCCAGGGCGATGCGGTCGGCGGCGAACTGGAGACGCAGAGCCTCTTCGTTCGAGTACCGGTCGGGGGCTTCGGCTGCGACACCCAGGGAGCCCGTGAGGCGGCCCTCGACCTTCAGCGGGACCGTGACGACGGAGCGCATGCCCGTGCCGCTGAGGAGGGGGACGGCGCCGGGGACGACCGTGAGGTCCTCGTGTACGGCCGGCATGCGGGCGGAGCCGTACCGTCCGGGTCCTGCCTCCACGGGGACGCGGGCGAAGCGCTGGCGGGCGGAGGGCAGGCCTGTGGAGGCACGGACCTCCAGTTCCGTCTCGTCGTCCGTGGCGAGGAGCAGGAAGGCGGCGTCGCCGTCGAGCATGTCGCGGGCGCGTTCGACCGTGCGCTGGAGCAGACCGTCGAGGTCGTCCGGCGCCGGGGAGCCGATGAAGACCTCGAAGGGGTCCGCGGTGTGCGACTCGGTGAGGGCGCCGGGCTCGGGGGCGGGGCCGCGCAGCGGGGTCTGCAGGACGGCGCGCTCGTCGTCGCGGACGAGCAGGCAGACCGTGGAGGGCTCGCCGTCGGTGTCGCGGACGCGCAGGTGCGAGGCGTAGACGGGGGTCACGCGGCCGTCGGAGCCGCGGATGCCGTAACTGCCCTCCCAGCGGGAGAGTTGGAGCGCTTCCACGATGCCCGTACTGGTGCCCGGGGTGTGCGGCCAGGCGGCGAAGTCGGTCAGCGGTTTCCCGGTGACCTGTTCCGCGACGTACCCGAAGAGCTCTTCGGCGTCTTCGTTCCAGGCGGAGATCGCGCCCACGCGATCGATCTGGACCACGGCGACGCGGACTCTGCCGTCGGTGAGCGGGAGGAGTTCGGCGGGGAGGGCGGGGCCGGCCGCGCGGGTGCCCACCGAGCGGTCGGGGAGGTCGAGTTGGAACCAGACCTGTTTGTGGGTGGGGGAGTAGTCGACGCCCCAGCGGGTGGCGAGCGCCGCGCACAGCTGGAGGCCGCGGCCTCCCTCGCGGTCGGGGCTGCCCATGCTCGCCGCGGACTGCTGGAGTGGAATCTCACGTTCCGGATAGTGGTCGGAGACCTCGATGCGTACGGCGTCCTCGCTGCGCAGGCAGAGGACGTCGGCGGCGGTCCCGGCGTGCACCACGGCGTTCGTGACCAGCTCGCTGGTGAGGACGACCGCGTCGTCGACGATGTCCGTGAACCCCCAGCCCTGGAGGGTGTCGCGGACAAAGGAGCGGGCCGTCGCGACGGAACGCCCGACGGGGTCGAAAGTCGCAGCCGCGCGCGCGGTGATCACAGAACTCCTCGTACGAGTATCGACGCCCAGATCTCCCACCATGGTGCGGCCGCCCCTCCGATGCCCGCTTGTACGTGTGCCACCGCCCAGGCCGGGCAGGACCGGGGTGGTTGGACAGCCGGATGCCAGGTTACTTACCTTCGCCGTCCATGCTGGTGCCGGTCGTCAGTGTTTCCGCCCGGAGGGTGTGCGGACGGTGTGCGAAGCTGCCGAACTGTTATGGCCTGGTTCAGCCATGGTGAAACACTGGGCAAGCTTCTTGGAGAGAGCCCAGGTAACCCGAGCAGTACGGTCGACCCTTGCGGGAGGGACACAGTGGAGTCTGGCGCAGCGACGCGGGGCACTAAAACGCGTGCGAAAGACGGACAGTCCCAGAGTAAACAGCGCAAACCGCGCAACGGGGCGACTACGTCCGTGGACACGGCTGCCCTGAACAGGTTGCTCGCGGCGCTGGCGGCCATGCGGGACGGAAACTTCCGCAAGCGGCTCACGGTCTCCGGTGACGACGTCATGTCCGAGATCGCGGCCGTCTTCAACGAGGTGGCCGACCGGAATCTGCATCTGACCGGTGAGATCTCCCGGGTCCGGCGCATGGTCGGACGTGAGGGAAAGCTCACGGAACGGCTGGAAACCGGCGCGAGTGAGGGCTCGTGGGCGGCGGCGATCGACGCGTCGAACGCGCTCGTCGACGATCTCGTGCGCCCCGTCTCCGAGGTCGGGCGTGTGCTCTCCGCGGTCGCCGAGGGCGACCTGGAGCAGCGGATGGAGCTGCGGGCGCAGGCGGACGAGGGAAACGGTCATCCTCTGCGCGGGGAGTTCCTGAAGGTCGGCAGGACGGTCAACAACCTGGTCGACCAGCTCTCGACGTTCACCGACGAGGTCACCCGGGTGGCCAGCGAGGTGGGTACCGAGGGCAAGCTGGGCGGTCAGGCGCGGGTACGCGGAATGTCCGGTTCGTGGAAAGACCTCACGGATTCGGTGAACACCATGGCGTACCGGCTCACCGCGCAGGTACGTGACATTGCTCTCGTCACGACGGCGGTCGCCAAGGGTGACTTGTCCCGGAAGGTGACGGTCCACGTCGCCGGCGAGATGCTGGAGCTGAAGAACACCGTCAACACGATGGTGGACCAGCTCTCGTCGTTCTCCTCCGAGGTGACGCGCGTCGCGCGCGAGGTCGGTACGGAGGGTGAGCTCGGCGGTCAGGCGCAGGTGCCGGGTGTGGCGGGCGTGTGGAAGGACCTCACCGATTCGGTGAATCTTATGGCCGGCAACCTCACCGCCCAGGTGCGGGGGATTGCCCAGGTCACGACGGCCGTCGCGAACGGTGATCTGTCCCAGAAGGTAACGGTGAGCGCGCGCGGCGAGGTCGCTCAACTCGCCGAGACCATCAACCAGATGACCGAGACGCTGCGTACGTTCGCGGACGAGGTCACCCGCGTCGCGAACGAGGTCGGTGCCGAGGGGCAGCTGGGCGGTCAGGCGAACGTGCCGGGCGCGGCGGGGACGTGGAAGGACCTCACCGACTCGGTGAACACGGTCTTCCGGAACCTCACCACGCAGGTGCGGGACATCGCGACGGTGACGACGGCGGTCGCCAACGGCGATCTGTCCCAGAAGGTCACCGTCGACGTCGCGGGCGAGATGCTCGAGCTGAAGAACACCGTGAACACGATGGTGGACCAGCTCTCCGCCTTCGGTGCCGAAGTGACGCGTGTAGCGCGCGAGATCGGTGTGGAGGGTGAGCTCGGTGGCCAGGCGCAGGTGCAGGGTGCGGCGGGCACGTGGAAGGACCTGACGGACTCGGTCAACACGGCCTTCCGCAACCTCACGGGCCAGGTCCGCAACATCGCGCAGGTGACGACGGCGGTCGCGAACGGCGATCTGTCGCAGAAGGTCACCGTCGACGTGTCCGGCGAGATGCTTCAGTTGAAGAACACCGTCAACACGATGGTGGACCAGCTGTCGTCCTTCGCCGACCAGGTCACGCGGATGGCCCGGGACGTGGGTACGGAGGGCCGTCTCGGCGGCCAGGCCCGCGTGGACGGCGTCAGCGGCACCTGGAAGGAACTCACCGACTCCGTCAACTTCATGGCGGGGAACCTGACGTCCCAGGTACGCCAGATCGCCCAGGTCACGACGGCGGTCGCCCGCGGTGACCTGTCCCAGAAGATCGACGTGGACGCCCGCGGCGAGATCCTGGAGCTGAAGAACACCATCAACACGATGGTCGACCAGCTCTCCGCCTTCGCGGACCAAGTGACCCGGGTGGCCCGCGAGGTGGGCACGGAAGGCCGTCTCGGCGGTCAGGCGCAGGTGCCCGGAGTGGCCGGTGTGTGGCGCGACCTGACCGACTCCGTGAACGGCATGGCCGGCAACCTCACCGCCCAGGTGCGCAACATCGCGCAGGTCGCGACCGCGGTGGCGCGCGGTGACCTGTCGCAGAAGATCGACGTGGACGCCCGCGGCGAGATCCTGGAGCTGAAGAACACCCTCAACACGATGGTGGACCAGCTCTCCGCCTTCGCCGAGCAGGTGACCCGGGTGGCCCGAGAGGTGGGCACCGACGGCATCCTGGGCGGCCAGGCCGAGGTGCAGGGTGTCTCCGGCACCTGGAAGGACCTCACGCAGTCCGTGAACGGCATGGCGAACAACCTGACCCTTCAGGTCCGCAACATCGCCGAGGTCACCACCGCCGTCGCCATGGGCGACCTCTCCAAGAAGATCACCGTCGACGCCAAGGGCGAGATCCTCGAACTCGTCACCACCGTGAACACGATGGTCGACCAGCTCTCGAACTTCGCCGAGCAGGTCAACCGCGTGGCCCGCGAGGTGGGCACCGAGGGCAACCTCGGCGGGCAGGCGCGGGTCCCGGGCGTCACCGGCACCTGGAAGGACCTCAGCGACAACGTCAACCTGATGGCGAACAACCTGACCGGCCAGGTGCGCAACATCTCCCAGGTCGCGGCGGCGGTCGCCAACGGAGACCTGACCAAGAAGGTCACCGTCGAGGCGCGTGGCGAGGTCGCGCAGCTCGCCGACACCGTCAACACGATGGTGAAGACGCTGAGTTCGTTCGCGGACGAGGTGACCCGGGTGGCCCGCGAGGTGGGCACGGACGGCATCCTCGGCGGTCAGGCCCGGGTGCCCGGAGTGTCGGGCACGTGGAAGGACCTGACGGAGTCCGTGAACGGCATGGCCTCCAACCTCACCGGCCAGGTCCGCAACATCGCGATGGTCACCACCGCGATCGCCAAGGGCGATCTGACCAAGAAGATCGACATCGACGCCCGGGGCGAGATCCTGGAGCTGAAGACCACCATCAACACGATGGTCGACCAGCTGTCGTCCTTCGCCGAGCAGGTCACGCGCGTGGCCCGCGAGGTGGGCACCGAAGGGCAGCTGGGCGGTCAGGCGCGGGTGCGGGACGTCGACGGCACATGGCGCGACCTCACCGAATCGGTGAACGAGATGGCCGGGAACCTGACCCGTCAGGTGCGCGCCATCGCCGAGGTCGCCACCGCGGTGACCCGCGGCGACCTGAACCTCAAGATCGACGTGGACGCGGCGGGCGAGATCCAGGTCCTCCAGGACAACATCAACTCGATGATCGCCAACCTCCGCGACACCACCCTGGCCAACAAGGAACAGGACTGGCTCAAGGGCAACCTGGCCCGCATCTCCGGTCTGATGCAGGGTCGCCGCGATCTGGCGGACGTCGCCTCGCTGATCATGAGCGAGCTGACACCGGTGGTCTCCGCGCAGCACGGCGCCTTCTTCCTGGCGATGCCCACGGACGAGGGCACGGAGCCCGGTGCCGAGCACGGGGACGCGTACGAGCTGCGCATGATGGGTAGTTACGGCTACTCCATGGGCTCCATGCCGACATCCTTCCGGCCCGGTGAGACGCTGATCGGCACGGCGGCCCAGGAGCGGCGCACGATCCTCGTGGAGAACGCGCCGTCCGGCTATCTGCGGATCGCCTCCGGCCTCGGTGAGGCGCCGCCCGCGCAGGTGATCGTCCTTCCGGTGCTCTTCGAGAACACCGTCCTCGGCGTGATCGAACTGGCGGCTTTCCAGCCGTTCACGCAGATCCAGAAGGACTTCCTCAGCCAGATCGCCGAGATGATCGCGACAAGCGTCAACACCATCAGCGTCAACACGAAGACCGAGGTGCTGCTCAAGCAGTCGCAGGAGCTGACCGAGCAACTGCGGGAGCGTTCGGCTGAGTTGGAGAACCGGCAGAAGGCGCTGCAGGACTCCAACGCGGAGCTGGAGGAGAAGGCCGAGCTGCTCGCCCAGCAGAACCGCGACATCGAGGTCAAGAACACCGAGATCGAAGAGGCCAGGCAGGTCCTGGAGGAGCGCGCCGAGCAGCTCGCGGTCTCGATGCGGTACAAGTCCGAGTTCCTCGCGAACATGTCGCACGAGCTGCGGACGCCGCTCAACTCGCTGCTGATCCTTGCCAAGTTGCTCGCCGACAACGCCGACGCGAACCTCACCCCCAAGCAGGTCGAGTTCGCCGAGACGATCCATGGCGCGGGCTCGGACCTGCTGCAGCTGATCAACGACATCCTCGACCTCTCCAAGGTCGAGGCGGGCAAGATGGACGTCTCCCCGACGCGCATCGCTCTGGTGCAACTGGTGGACTACGTAGAGGCCACGTTCCGGCCGCTGACCGCGGAGAAGGGACTCGACTTCTCCGTACGGGTGTCCCCGGAGCTGCCCGCCACGCTGCACACGGACGAACAGCGCCTGCTCCAGGTGCTGCGCAACCTCCTGTCCAACGCGGTGAAGTTCACCGACTCCGGAGCGGTCGAGCTGGTGATCCGGCACGCGAACGCCGATGTGCCCAACGCCATCCGCGAACAGCTCCTGGAGGCGGGTTCGCTGCGGGACGCGGACGCGGACCTGATCGCCTTCTCGGTGAGCGACACCGGCATCGGGATCGCGGGCAGCAAGATGCGGGTCATCTTCGAGGCGTTCAAGCAGGCCGACGGCACGACGAGCCGGAAGTACGGCGGCACGGGCCTTGGGCTGTCCATCAGCCGGGAGATCGCGCGCCTCCTCGGCGGCGAGATCCACGCGGCGAGCGAACCGGGGCGCGGATCGACGTTCACGCTCTATTTGCCGCTGCACCCGAGCGAACTGCCTCCGCAGGGCTACACGCAACTGGCGCCCCTGCCGGGCACGGTCGCGCGGCCCGCCCTGGAGGAGGGCCCGTCCACGGCCGAGCAGCCCCCGCGCAGCGAGCCGGCCACGCCGCCGCGGCTGGACGCGATGCCGGATTCCGGCACGCTCTTCCGGCGCCGCCGTCGGGCCGCGCACGCCTCGTCGGAGCAGCCGCCTGTGCTGCCCGGGCAGGGTGTCGCGGAGCCTCAGGAGCAGCGCTCGGAGGAGCAGTGGCCGGCCGCTGGGCAGGAGGCGCCCGAGGCGCGTCCCGGCTATCAGTTCGGCGGCGAGAAGGTGCTCATCGTCGACGACGACATCCGTAACGTGTTCGCGCTCACCAGCGTCCTGGAACAGCACGGGCTCTCGGTGCTGTACGCGGAGAACGGCCGCGAGGGCATCGAGGTCCTGGAACAGCACGACGACGTGACGGTCGTCCTGATGGACATCATGATGCCGGAGATGGACGGGTATGCGACGACGACGGCGATCCGCAGGATGCCGCAGTTCGCCGGGCTCCCGATCATCGCGCTCACCGCGAAGGCCATGAAGGGTGATCGGGAGAAGGCCATCGACTCCGGGGCGTCCGATTACGTTACGAAGCCGGTCGACCCGGATCATCTGCTCTCGGTGATGGAGCAGTGGATGCGCGGGGAGTGACCGAGAAGAGGCTTCATTACGCGGAGTTGCTGACAGAGTGTGGCCGAAGCCGTGTAGAACCACGGTATTCGGGGAACCTTCTGGTCTCCCACTGCGTTTCTGCTACGTGCACAGTGACATCGCGGTGACAGGGTGTGGCGACAGGCGGGGTGCGGCTACGATGACCGGCACAAGGAAGGACGGCGTAAGGGAGTCGTCCCCTGGGGCGGCGCCCGGTGTACCGCCGGGGCGAGGAGGGCGGGCCATGGTGCAGAAGGCCAAGATCCTCCTGGTCGATGACCGGCCGGAGAATCTGCTGGCGCTGGAGGCCATCCTCTCTGCGCTCGATCAGACCCTGGTACGGGCATCGTCCGGGGAGGAAGCGCTCAAAGCACTACTCACGGACGACTTCGCGGTCATTCTGCTGGATGTCCAGATGCCAGGCATGGACGGTTTCGAGACCGCCGCGCACATCAAGCGGCGGGAACGGACCCGGGACATCCCGATCATCTTCCTCACCGCCATCAACCACGGCCCGCATCACACGTTCCGCGGTTACGCGGCCGGTGCGGTGGACTACATCTCCAAGCCGTTCGATCCGTGGGTGCTGCGCGCGAAGGTCTCGGTGTTCGTCGAGCTGTACATGAAGAACTGCCAACTGCGGGAGCAGGCAGCCCTGCTGCGTCTCCAGCTGGAAGGCGGCGGCAAGTCCGCGGCGGGTGACGCCAAGGAGCCCGCAGGGCTTCTGGCCGAGCTCTCCGCCCGCCTCGCGGCGGTCGAGGAACAGGCGGAAGCGCTCTCGAAGCAGCTGGACGACGACTCGGCGGATGCCGCCGCGGTCGCCACCGCTGCCCATCTCGAACGCAAACTCACCGGCTTGCGGCGGGCTCTTGACGCCCTGGAGCCGGGCACCGGAAGCGGTGCGCCTTCGGTGTCCTCGCAGAGTTGAGCCCACGCGGGAGCGGTGAACGTCCGTCAGTTCACCGCCCCCGCAGGGGCGACACAAACGGGTGAAGCAGTAGGCACACGTGTCCGCAGTGGCCTCCACCGGTAACCTCAGACCCATGGCCTCACGTCCGTCCGCAGCCAAGAAGACGCCCGCGAAGAAGGCGGCCGCGCCCACAAAGGCTCCGGCGAAGAAGGCCGTCGCCAAGAAGCCGCCGGCCAAGAAGGCCCCGGCGAAGAAGGCGCCCGCCAAGAAAGCCGCGGCGAAGAAGCCCGTACCCAAGCCGGCGCCCAGTCCCACGGGCGGTGTGTACCGCCTGGCGCGCGCCCTCTGGCTCGGTCTCGCGCACAGCGTGGGCGCGCTGTTCCGCGGCATAGGGCGAGGCGCCAAGGGACTCGATCCGGCGCACCGCAAGGACGGCCTCGCGCTGCTGCTGCTCGGCATCGCGCTGATCGTCGCCGCGGGCACGTGGTCGAATCTGCGCGGTCCCGTGGGCGATCTCGTCGAGATGCTGGTGACCGGTGCCTTCGGCCGCCTCGATCTGCTTCTTCCGATACTGCTCGCGGTCATCGGTGTGCGCCTCATCCGGCACCCCGAGAAGCCCGAGGCGAACGGCCGCATCGTGATCGGCCTGTCCGCCCTCGTGGTCGGTGTGCTCGGCCAGGTGCACATCGCCTGCGGCTCGCCCGCCCGCGCGGACGGCATGGCGGCCATAAGGGACGCGGGCGGCCTCATCGGCTGGGCCACGTCCACCCCGCTGATCTTCACCATGGGCGAGGTCCTCGCCGTACCGCTGCTCGTCCTGCTGACCGTTTTCGGGCTGCTCGTGGTCACGGCGACGCCCGTCAACGCCATCCCGCAGCGGCTGCGGCTGCTCGGCATCAGGCTCGGCATCGTCCAGGCGGAACCCGAAGACCTGCAGGGCGACTACGGGGACGACGAGCGGTACGAGGAGCAGTGGCGCGAGGCCCTGCCCGCCCGCGCACGCAGGCGCGCAGAGGCCCCTGAGGCGTACGCCCCGGACCAGGCGGAGGAAGAGGCGCTCACCCGCCGCCGCAGGCCCCGCAGGGCGTCACAGCCCTCTCTGGACCGTCCCATGGACGCGGTGGACGTGGCGGCCGCCGCTGCCGCCGCCCTGGACGGCGCCGTCCTGCACGGCATGCCGCCGTCGCCGCTGGTCGCCGACCTCACGCAGAGCGTCTCCGGGGAGCGCCACGAGAAGCCCGAGAAGCCGTCGGCGACACCCGAACAGCCTGCCGAGAGCTCCGCGCCGGTGCCCACCGCGCGCGCCACGGACAGCCCGCCGCCCGGCGTGCGGCGCAAGAAGCCCGGCGAGTCGGACGACTCCGGAGTACCGGACCTGACGAAATCCGCCCCGGAGAAGTCGCGGGACCTCCCGCCGCGCGCCGAGCAGCTGCAGCTCGCCGGGGACATCACGTACTCGCTGCCCTCTCTCGACCTGCTCGAACGCGGCGGTCCCGGCAAGACGCGCAGCGCGGCCAACGACGCGGTCGTCGCCTCGCTCAGCAATGTGTTCACGGAGTTCAAGGTCGACGCGGACGTCACCGGCTTCACGCGGGGCCCGACGGTCACGCGGTACGAGATCGAGCTCGGCCCGGCCGTGAAGGTCGAGAAGATCACGGCTCTGGCCAAGAACATCGCGTACGCGGTGGCCAGCCCCGATGTCCGCATCATCAGCCCCATCCCCGGCAAGTCCGCCGTCGGCATCGAGATCCCGAACACCGACCGCGAGATGGTCAACGTGGGCGACGTGCTCCGTCTGGCGGACGCGGCCGAGGACGATCACCCGATGCTGGTGGCGCTCGGCAAGGACGTCGAGGGCGGCTACGTCATGGCCAACATGGCGAAGATGCCGCACATCCTGGTCGCCGGAGCCACCGGCTCCGGCAAGTCCTCGTGCATCAACTGTCTGATCACGTCGATCATGATGCGGGCGACCCCCGAGGACGTACGCATGGTCCTCGTCGACCCCAAGCGCGTCGAGCTCACCGCGTACGAGGGCATCCCGCACCTGATCACACCCATCATCACCAACCCCAAGCGGGCCGCCGAGGCGCTCCAGTGGGTCGTGCGCGAGATGGACCTGCGCTACGACGACCTGGCGGCGTTCGGCTACCGGCACATCGACGACTTCAACCAGGCCGTCCGTGACGGCAAGCTCAAGACGCCCGAGGGCAGCGAGCGCGAGCTCAGCCCGTACCCGTATCTGCTGGTGATCGTCGACGAGCTCGCCGACCTCATGATGGTCGCCCCGCGCGATGTCGAGGACTCGATCGTGCGCATCACGCAGCTCGCGCGTGCGGCGGGCATCCACCTGGTGCTCGCCACGCAGCGGCCGTCCGTGGACGTCGTGACCGGTCTGATCAAGGCGAACGTGCCCTCGCGGCTCGCCTTCGCGACGTCGTCGCTCGCCGACAGCCGCGTCATCCTCGACCAGCCGGGCGCCGAGAAGCTGATCGGCAAGGGTGACGGGCTCTTCCTCCCGATGGGCGCGAACAAGCCCACCCGAATGCAGGGCGCCTTTGTCACCGAGGACGAGATCCACGCGGTGGTCCAGCACTGCAAGGACCAGATGGCGCCCGTCTTCCGGGAAGACGTCACCGTGGGCAGCAAGCCGAAGAAGGAGATCGACGAGGACATCGGCGACGATCTCGATCTGCTCTGCCAGGCCGCTGAGCTGGTGGTTTCCACTCAATTCGGGTCCACGTCAATGCTTCAGCGCAAGCTGCGCGTCGGTTTCGCGAAGGCCGGACGGCTCATGGACCTCATGGAGTCGCGCGGCATCGTGGGGCCCAGCGAAGGCTCAAAGGCTCGTGACGTTCTTGTGAAACCCGATGAGCTGGATGGCGTGCTGGCAGTGATCCGCGGGGAGGCTCACCCATAAGGGAGCGGCAGGCAACCGTTTCCCTTCGGCATACGTCAAGTTGAGGGGAGGGACAGCCCCATGCCCCGCCATCAGGATGTCGGGCCATTCCGATGGCGTACAAAGTCCGTCGCCCGGTTGCCCCACCCTTCACGAACCCCCCTAGACTGAACATCCGGCAGGTGGCTACACGCTCGAAAGGCGCCCCCGTGTCCATCGGCAACTCCCCTGAAGACGACCGCCCTTCAGACCACCGACCTACAGACGACCGTCCCGTGGACGACCGTCCCGCAGCCGAGAGCCCGGCTGACGACCGGCCCTCGATCGGGCGCACGCTGCAGCAGGCACGTGTCGACGCGGGCCTGACCGTCGACGAAATCAGTACGTCCACCCGGGTGCGCATCCCGATCGTGCACGCGATCGAACAGGACGACTTCTCCCGATGTGGCGGAGATGTGTACGCCCGCGGCCACATCCGGACGCTCGCCCGTGCCGTGGGGCTCGACCCCGCCCTTCTGCTGGCCCAGTACGACGAGGCGCACGGCGGTCGCCCGCCCGCGCCCACCCCGGCGGCGCCCCTCTTCGAGGCCGAGCGGATCAGGTCCGATCCGCGCCGTCCCAACTGGACCGCCGCCATGGTCGCGGCGATCGTCGCGGTCATCGGCTTCGTCGGCTTCACCGCGTTCAGCGGCGGGGACGAGGAAGACGGCTCGAAGTCGCAGGTCGCCGAGGGTGCCACCCCCGCCACCAGCAAGCCCGCCACGAAGCCGGCGCCCAACAAGCCCGCCGACCCCAAGCCGGACCCGTCGGACAGCGCGATCGCCGGTGCCCCGCGGGACAAGGTCACGGTCAAGGTCAACGCCGCGGACGGCCGCAGCTGGATCTCGGCCAAGGACCACAACGGCCGGACGCTCTTCGACGGCGTCCTGGAGCAGGGCAAGTCGAAGACCTTCCAGGACAAGCAGAAGATCGACCTGGTCCTGGGTGACGCCGGCGCGATCACGCTCTTCGTGAACGGCAAGACGGTCGAGAACGAGTTCGAGCCCGGCCAGGTCGAGCGGCTCACCTACACCAAGGGCGACCCCGAGGTCGGCTGAACCCTTGCGGCAGCGGCCCGGGACCCTCGCGGCGGGGGCCCGGGCAGGGACGAAGTAGTCTTGAGAGCATGCCCGAACGCCGTACCGTCGCCCTTGTCACTCTTGGCTGCGCCCGTAACGAGGTGGACTCGGAGGAGCTCGCAGGCCGCTTGGAGGCGGACGGCTGGCAGCTCGTCGAGGCCGCCGAAGACGCGGATGTCGCCGTAGTCAACACCTGTGGATTCGTCGAAGCCGCCAAGAAGGACTCCGTCGACGCCCTCCTGGAAGCCAATGACCTCAAGGGGCATGGCAAGACCCAGGCCGTCGTGGCGGTCGGCTGCATGGCCGAGCGTTACGGCAAGGAGCTCGCCGACGCCCTCCCCGAAGCCGATGGTGTCCTCGGCTTCGACGACTACTCCGACATCTCCACCCGCCTCCAGACCATCCTCAGCGGTGGCAGTGTCGAGGCTCACACCCCGCGTGACCGGCGCAAGCTGCTGCCGATCAGCCCCGCGGAGCGCCAGGAAGCCGGCTCCGACGTCGCGCTGCCGGGTCACGCGCCCATGGACCTCCCGGAAGGCGTCGCGCCCGCCTCGGGTCCGCGTGCCCCGCTGCGGCGGCGCCTGGGCACCAACCCCGTCGCCTCGGTGAAGCTGGCCTCCGGCTGCGACCGGCGCTGCTCGTTCTGCGCCATTCCCTCCTTCCGCGGGTCCTTCATCTCGCGCCGCCCCTCGGACGTGCTCGGCGAGACGCGCTGGCTGGCCGAGCAGGGCGTCAAGGAGGTCATGCTCGTCTCCGAGAACAACACCTCGTACGGCAAGGACCTCGGCGACATCCGGCTCCTGGAGACGCTGCTGCCCGAGCTGGCTGCCGTCGACGGGATCGAGCGGGTGCGCGTCAGCTACCTGCAGCCCGCCGAGATGCGCCCCGGGCTCATCGACGTACTGACCTCCACGGAGAAGGTCGCCCCCTACTTCGACCTGTCCTTCCAGCACTCCGCTCCCGGCGTGCTGCGGGCCATGCGGCGCTTCGGGGACACCGACCGGTTCCTGGAGCTCCTGGACACCATTCGGACGAAGGCCCCGCAGGCCGGCGTGCGGTCGAACTTCATCGTGGGCTTCCCCGGCGAGACCGAGGCCGACGTGGCCGAGCTCGAGCGGTTCCTCACGGGTGCGCGGCTGGACGCCATCGGCGTCTTCGGGTACTCCGACGAGGAGGGCACCGAAGCGGCGACGTACGACAAGAAGCTGGACCAGGACGTCGTCGACGAGCGGCTCGCGCGCATCTCGCGGCTCGCGGAGGAACTGACCTCGCAGCGCGCCGCCGACCGTCTCGGTGAGACCGTCGAGGTGCTCGTGGAGTCCGTGGACGACGAGGACGGCGCGATCGGCCGGGCGGCCCACCAGGCGCCCGAGACGGACGGCCAGATCCGCTTCACCGGCGCCACGGGTGGGGACGGCCTGCAGGTCGGTCGTATGGTCGTGGCAAAGGTGGTCGGCACGGAAGGCGTGGACCTGGTGGCTGAGTACAGCGAAATTCTGGGGGACTCGCCCCGGATTCCGGCCGAGGAGGCACGCAGATGACCGGAGTCCCGGCATCCGCGGCGGGCGGCTCCGGCGCGCAGGGCGCCAAGCCGGTGCGCGGCGGGAAGTTGGGCGCTGCGGCCGTCAATCAGGCCAGCGTGTGGAACGTCGCCAACTTGTTGACGGTGATCCGGCTGCTGCTCGTGCCCGGCTTCGTGATGCTGCTGCTCGCCGACGGCGGGTACGACCCCGCGTGGCGCGCGTGGGCCTGGGCGGCCTTCGCCGTCGCCATGATCACGGACCTCTTCGACGGACACCTGGCACGCACGTACAACCTGGTCACGGACTTCGGGAAGATCGCCGACCCGATCGCCGACAAGGCGATCATGGGCGCGGCGCTGGTCTGTCTCTCCTACCTCGGCGATCTGCCGTGGTGGGTGACGGGCGTCATTCTCGGACGTGAGCTCGGGATCACGCTGCTGCGGTTCTGGGTGATCCGCTTCGGTGTCATTCCGGCCAGTCGCGGCGGCAAGATGAAGACGCTCTGGCAGGGCGTGGCGGCCGGGATGTACGTCCTCGCGCTGACGGGGCCGCTCGCCACGCTGCGGTTCTGGGTGATGGCGGTCGCCGTCGTGCTGACCGTCGTGACCGGTCTCGACTATGTACGGCAGGCCGTCGTGCTGCGGCGCCGGGGGCTGGCGGAGGCGCGTGCGGCGTCGGCCGCCTCAGCGGCCTCCGCGGCTGCTGCCGCCGCCCCCGGCGAAGGGACTCGGGAGTCGGCCTCGTGATGTCCCTCGGTCCGGCTGCGGAGGCGCTGCGCCTCCTTCAGGCACGCGGCGAGACGCTCGCCGTGGCCGAGTCGCTCACCGGGGGCCTGGTGGCCGCCGAGCTGACGGCGGTGCCGGGGGCCTCGCGGGTCTTCCGGGGGTCCGTGACGGCGTACGCGACCGAACTGAAGCACGACGTGCTCGGGGTCGACGGCACTCTGCTGGCCGAGCGCGGTGCCGTGGATGCCGAGGTGGCGCTGCAGATGGCGGCGGGTGTGCGCAAGGTCATGGGCGCGGACTGGGGGATCGCGACCACGGGCGTCGCGGGGCCCGATCCACAGGACGGGCAGGCGGTCGGGACCGTTTTTGTGGCGGTCGACGGGCCTGTCTTCGCGCTGAGTGGGGCTCTCTCCACGGTCGGCGGAGTGGATTCCGCTCTTCGCTCTGAGGGGAAAGTAGTCGCTCTGAGGTTGAACGGTGGGCGTTCGGACATTCGTATGGAGAGTGTACGGAGCGTGCTCACGCTGCTGGTCGAGCGGCTGTCCGGCGAACGTGCCGGGAACGAGCGGGCACAGGATACGGAACAGAACGGGGGGACTTGATGTTTGCAGCCCTGAGTGAACACGACATCGCTCCCCGCACGGCCGCCGCGCGAGGCGGTACGGTGGGGCGTGAAGGATGCGGCTACGCGGTCCGAGGAGGGAGCCACCGATGATTCTGCTCCGTCGCCTGCTGGGTGACGTGCTGCGTCGGCAGCGCCAGCGCCAGGGCCGTACTCTGCGCGAAGTCTCCTCGTCCGCCCGAGTCTCGCTCGGCTATCTTTCCGAGGTGGAGCGGGGGCAGAAGGAGGCATCCTCCGAGCTGCTTTCCGCGATCTGCGACGCGCTTGACGTACGGATGTCCGAGCTCATGCGCGAGGTGAGCGATGAGCTCTCCCTCGCCGAACTGGCTGCGTCGGCAGCGGCTACGGAACCGGTGCGCGCACCGGTTCGCCCCATGCTCAATTCCGTCTCGGTCAGCGGTGTGCCGCCGGAACGGGTGACGATCAAGGCGCCTGCGGAGGCGGTGGACGTCGTCGCCGCGTGATGCTGCGCTGACTGTGCACGCTGTTTGAGCGCTCAGTTGTACCGAATGTGTCGAAGCCCCGGCCGGGTTACCGGTCGGGGCTTTGTGTGTGTTGAGGCGCTGGGGCGAGTTCAGGGGGCTTTTTGAGGTGGCTCGTTGGTCTTCTAAGATTCCTGTGGGATGTCCCTATTGGCACACTTGTGCCATGGTTGGTGGGGATTTTCGCTCACGCGATCCCATGATCTTTGGAGGCTGGATGTACGTCGTGAAGAGCCCTCTGTCCGATGCGGATCTGAAGACGGTCTCGGACGCCCTGCAGGGCGCGCTGGTGGACCTGGTCGACCTCTCCCTGGTGGCCAAGCAGATCCACTGGAACGTGGTGGGCACGCGCTTCCGCTCCGTCCATCTGCAGCTCGACGAGGTCGTGGACACGGCACGGACGCACTCCGACACGGTGGCCGAGAGGGCTTCCACACTCGGCGTCTCGCCCGACGGCCGCGCGGCGACCGTGGCACGGAGCAGCGGCATCGGTGAGGTCGCGGGCGGCTGGGTCAAGGACGCGGACGCGGTGGGGACGCTCGTGGACGCCCTCGGCGCGGTGATCACGCGAATGCGGGAGCGGGTCGCGGCGACCGGCGATGCGGATCCGGTGAGCCAGGACATCTTCATCGGGATCACGGCCGATCTGGAGAAGCATCACTGGATGTTCCAGGCGGAGAACGGCTGAGCTGATCGCTGATCGCTGGTGGCTTTGCGTTGAGCGCCGGGTGTTCCGGGTGATTGCTCAGGGGTCGGTGGCCGTGCCTCGTGTGCCCTGTGGTGCGCCCTCCCGGCCGGTTGAGCCGGGCGTCTAGCGTCGACCGGGCGTCGGGCGGGTCTCGTGCGGTGAGGGTGAGCGGGCAAGCGGGCCCTCAGTGGGTTTGACGCGTCTGGCCTCGTGTGGAGGTGGTGGCCGTGGCATGGAGAGTCGTGCGGTGGGCGCCGGCTCTGGCGCTCGGCGCGCTCTGGTGGTGGGGAGTGCTGCGGCTGGTGCTCGTGCCTGGTGCGGGGGTCCTGGAGGGTGCCGTCGCGGCCGGTGGGTGGGGGTTGAGTCTGCTGCCGGTGCACTGTGTGCCGTGGTCTCGGGCGGTGAGTGAAGCCAAGGCCTCTCGGGCCGCCCGAGCCGCACGGGCCTCCCGGGCTTCTCGGGTCTTCGGATTCGGCCGGTTCGCGGGGTTCGCGGGGTGTGACCGGCGGCCGGACGGTGGGCCGGAGTCCGGGTGGCGATCCGGGCGGCGTACGGCCGGGGGTGCTGCCCGGAGCGCCGTCGGTGCTGTCACCACGGCATGGCGACGCCGCCGTTCGGGCGGAGGATCTGGCCCGTCGTGAAGGCGGACGCGTCGGAGGCCAGGTGCAGGACGGCGTGTGCGATGTCCTCTGGTTCGCCCACGCGGCCCAAGGGGGACATCCGGACCATGAGGCCCTCGGTGTGCGCCTGGGCGTCTGTGTCGTGGCGGTTGGTCATGGGGGTACGGATCCAGCCCGGCGCGACGGCGTTGACGCGGATGCCGTGCGGGCCCACCTCGGTGGCGAGGGTCTTCGTGAGCTGGACGACCGCGGCTTTCGCGGCGCCGTAGCAGAGGAGGCCAGGACCGCCGGTGTCCACGGCGCCCGAGGCCATGGTGATGATGCTGCCGGGGCGCCGGGAGCCGTTGGTCCTCCCGGTCTTGTCGGCGTTCGCCGCGATCATTGCGCGGGCCGCGGCCTGGCAGGCGTACAGAACGCCCTTGAAGTTGATGTTCAGGACCCGGTCGAGGTCCTCGTCGCGGGTCTCGAGGACCGGGCTGCTGTGCATGATCCCGGCGATTGCGGCCATGACGTCCAGGCGGCCGGAGGGCGCGGTGGCGGTCGCGACGGCCTGTTCGACCTGGGCCCGGTCCGACACGTCCACGGAGTGGGTGTGCGCGGTGCCGCCCGCGGCTTTGATGAGCGTGGCCGTCTCGTGGAGTCCCTGAGTGTCACGGTCGGCGCAGTGGACGGTGGCGCCAGCTTCCGCGAGGAGTACGGCCGAGGCCCGGCCGATGCCGCTGGCCGCGCCGGTGACGAATGCGGTGCGTCCGCTGAGGTCGTACGCCGTGAGGGGCATGACGGGACGGTACGGCGGGATCTGACGGGGCGTCAACTGGTGGGTGTGTGTGGGTTTGTGGGCGTGAGTTGAGGGGTGCGGGGTGGCCGTATGGGGCGTTGAGGGTGGCGGGCCGGGTGTGGAGTGCGGGGGTCAGGGGGTGGGGCCCTGCTGGCAGGCGGGGCACCAGTACGTGGGGCGGCTGCGGGAGCCGTCGCCCTGCTCTCCGACGCGGATGGGGGTGCCGCAGCGCAGGCAGGGGCGGGGCGCGCGGCCGTAGACGTACAGGCGCTGGCCCGCGCGGTCGCGGCCCGTGGTGGTGCGCGCCGGGCGGTCGCGGTTCGCTTCCAGGAGCTTCTTGGCGAGGGCGGGGAGACGGGAGGCCGGCTCGTCGGGGAGCTCACCCACGGGGAGCCAGGGGGTGACACCCAGGAGGAAGCAGAGCTCGCTCTTGTAGACGTTGCCGATGCCCGCGAGATTGCGCTGGTCGAGCAGGGCTTCGCCGAGGGAGCGGTCGGGGGTCGCCAGGAGGTTGGCGAGGGCCTGCTCGGGGTCCCAGTCGGGGCCCAGCAGGTCGGGGCCGAGGTGGCCCACGGCTTTGTCCTCGTCGGCGGTGCGGAGGAGTTCGAGCACCGGGAGCCGGTAGCCGACGGCTGTGCGCTCGGCGGTGCCCAGGATCGCCCTGATCTGGTGACCGGGCCCGCCTCTCCAGCGCTCGCCGGGGGCGTACACCTTCCAGGAGCCGTCCATGCGGAGGTGGGAGTGGAGGGTGAGCCCGCCCTCGAAGCGGGTGAGGAGGTGCTTGCCGCGCGGGGTGACGTCCAGGACGGTGCGCCCGGTGAGGTCTACGGTCGCGAGCTTCGGGACGCGGAGGTCGGAGCGCGTGACGGTGTGCCCGGCGAGGGCCGTGTGCAGCCGCCGGGCTGCCTGGTGGACGGTGTCGCCTTCGGGCATGAGGTCCAGGGTGGCATGCCGGGGGCGGGGCGGGGGCACGTCGCCACGCGGCGGGTGATCGGGGTGGGGTGACCGGGTTGGGGTGAGTGACCGGGTTGGGGTGGCGGATCGCGGGGTTACGGGAGTGCGGCGGATGGCGGGGTGGTGCCGGCGGGGTGGCGGTGACGGGGTGGCGGTGACGGAGCGGCGGTGACGGAGCGGCGGTGACGGAGCGGTGCTGTGCGCGCAGGTGTGGCCTTGCGTGGGCAGGTGGGCGGGCGGTGGCCTTGCGTGTAGCCGCACGGGTAGGCGGCGGTGCGACGTGCGCAGGCGTGGGTCTTGCGCCGAGAGCGAGCGGTGGCCTCGCGCGGGCAGGCGTAGGGCTTACGGGCAGGCGCGCGCGAGGCAGGCGGTGGCGTGACGCACGTAGGCGTGGGCCTTGGGGCGGCGCTGCGGGCAGGCGGTGGTGTTACACGTATACGTGGCGTACCTACACGCGCGGACGGTGGCGTTACGCGTGTGCTTGGTGGGCCTACGCGCGCAGGCGTAGGCCCCGTGGGGTGGCGTGGAAGCCTGCTCCTTCCAGGAGGGGGGCGAAGGGGGAGGTCAGGGAGGAGCCGCCGTTGATGCGCTCGACCGTGACCGTGCCGAGTGCGCCCGCTCGGGCCGCGGAGGCGAGCGCTTCGGCGGCCGCGTGCAGCCGGGCGTCCTCAGTGGCCGGGATGTCGTCCTGCGGGGAGGCGGGCCAAGCCAGCAGGGTCTTGCCGCCGCGTTCCATGTAGAGGGTCAGTTCGCCGTCGACGAGGACGACGAGGGAGCCTGCCTTGCGGCCTGGCTTGTGCCCCGCGTCGGTGGGCGGATCGGGCCAGGGGAGCGCGGCTCCGTAGGCGTTGGCCGGGTCGGCGGCGGCCAGGACGAGAGCCTGGGTGTCCGAGGGGCGCGGGGAGTAGTTCATGGCGGTCGGTGAACTGTCCGCGCGGTCACGGGCGTTCGCTGCTGCCCGCAGTCGGTCCACCGCGCCGTCCATGGCGAACTGGGCGGCGCCAAGGCCCTCGACCACATAGCCGCGCCGCGCCTGACCGCTGTCCTCGAAGGCGGACAGTACGCGGTACGTCGCCGAGAAGCCGCCCTCGACTCCCTCGGCGGCGACCGCCCCACGGGTGACCACGCCATGCCGGTCCAGGAGGGTGCGGGCCAGGGCGTGGGCGCGCAGAGTGGGGTCGGGTTCGTGGGCGGGGAGCAGTGACCAGCGGCCCGCCACGGTCGGCGGGCCCGTACGCGACGACATGGGGCGGGCCGCGCCGGTCAGCGCGCCATACCGCCCGCGCGGGATGGAGCGCTTGGCGCGATGGGCCGTGGCGCCGGCCGTGCGGCCCGAGCCGAGGAGGGAGCGCATCGGGGCCAGCGTGTCGTTCGTGAGCCGTCCGGACCAGGACAGATCCCAGATCACGTCGGCCAGTTGGGGGTCGGACGCCTCGGGGTGGGTGGTGGCGCGGACCTGGTCGGCGATCTGCCGGAAGAAGAGGCCGTACCCCCCGGAGAGGGCGTCCAGGACCGACTGGTGCAGTGCGGTGAGCTCCAGGGGGTGGGCCTGCGGCAGCAGTAGGGGCGCGGCGTCGGCGAGATACAGGGAGACCCAGCCGTCCTTGCCCGGCAGGGACCCGGCCCCGGCCCACACCACCTCTCCGGCGGCGGTGAGTTCGTCGAGCATCGCCGGTGTGTAACCGGACACACGGGAGGGCAGGACGAGCTTCTCCAGCGCGGACGCGGGCACGGTCGCCCCCTGCAACTGCTCGACGGCGCGCACCAGTCCGTCCACGCCCCGGAGCCCGTGCCCGCCCAAGTGCTGCCACTGGGGCAGGAACTGGGCGAGCGCGGCGGGCGGCACCGGCTCCAGCTCATGCCGGAGGGCCGCGAGGGAGCGGCGGCGCAGCCGGCGCAGGACGGCCGCGTCGCACCACTCCTGGCCGATGCCCGCCGGATGGAACTCTCCTTGCACGACACGTCCGTTGGCGGCGAGGCGCTGCAGCGCGCCCTCGGTGACGGCGGCGCCGAGCCCGAACCGGGCCGCGGCCGTCGCCGAGGTGAACGGGCCGTGCGTGCGGGCGTACCGCGCGACGAGGTCCCCCAGGGGGTCCTTGACCGGCTCGGTGAACGCTTCGGGGACGCCGACCGGCAGCGCGGTGCCCAGCGCGTCGCGCAGACGGCCCGCGTCCTCGATCGCCGCCCAGTGGTCGGCCCCCGCGATGCGGACGCTGATCGCGCGGCGGGCGGCGGCCAGCTCCTGCGCCCACTCCGGCTCGGCGCCGCGCTCGGCCAGCTCGGCGGTGGTGAGCGGCCCGAGGAGGCGCAGCAGATCGGCGACGCCCTCGGCGTCCTTGACGCGGCGGTCCTCCGTGCGCCACTGGAGCTCCTGCTCCAGCTCCGTGAGGACGTCCGCGTCGAGCAACTCGCGCAGCTCGGCCTGGCCGAGGAGCTCCGAGAGCAGCCGGGAGTCCAGGGAGAGGGCCGCCGCGCGCCGCTCGGCGAGCGGTGAGTCACCCTCGTACAGGAACTGCGCCACGTAGCCGAACAGGAGCGAGCGGGCGAACGGGGACGGCTCCGTGGTGGTGACTTCGACGAGCCGGACCTTGCGGGACTCGATGTCGCCCATCAGTTCCGTGAGGCCGGGTACGTCGAAGACGTCCTGGAGGCACTCCCTGACCGCTTCCAGGACGATGGGGAACGACCCGAACTCGCTGGCCACCTGGAGCAGTTGCGCGGCGCGCTGGCGCTGCTGCCACAGCGGAGTGCGCTTTCCGGGGCTGCGGCGCGGCAGCAGCAGCGCGCGGGCGGCGCATTCGCGGAAGCGCGAGGCGAACAGGGCCGAGCCGCCCACCTGGTCGGTGACGATCTGGTTGACCTCGCCCTTGTCGAAGGCGACGTCTCCCGCGCCCACGGGGGCCTGCTCGCTGTCGTACTCCAGAGGCCGGTCGGCGGGCTCCTGGTCGAGCAGGTCCAGGCTCATCAGGTCGGCGTCCGGCAGGCGCAGCACGATGCCGTCGTCGGCGTGCATGACCTGGGCGTCCATGCCGTAACGCTCGGTCAGCCGGGAGGCGAGGGCGAGCGCCCAGGGGGCGTGCACCTGCGCGCCGAACGGGGAGTGCACCACGACCCGCCAGTCGCCCAGCTCGTCACGGAACCGCTCGACCACGATCGTGCGGTCGTCCGGGATGTGGCCGCAGGCCTCACGCTGCTCGGTGAGGTACGTCTGGACGTTGTCGGCCGCCCAGTCGTCCAGGCCCGCGGCCAGCAGGCGCACGCGCGCGTCGTCGCGCGACAGGGAGCCGACCTCTCGGAGGAACGCACCCACCGCACGGCCCAGTTCGAGCGGGCGGCCCAGCTGGTCGCCCTTCCAGAAGGGGAGGCGGCCCGGGACACCGGGAGCGGGGGAGACGAGCACGCGGTCGCGTGTGATGTCCTCGATGCGCCACGAGCTGGTGCCGAGCGTGAAGACGTCACCCACCCGGGACTCGTAGACCATCTCCTCGTCGAGCTCTCCGACGCGGCCCCCGCCCTTCTTGGGGTCGGCCCCGGCGAGGAAGACCCCGAAGAGGCCGCGGTCGGGAATCGTGCCCCCGGAGGTGACCGCGAGGCGCTGCGCCCCCGGGCGTCCGGTGACGGTGCCTGCGACGCGGTCCCAGACCACGCGGGGACGCAACTCCGCGAAGGCGTCCGACGGATAGCGGCCCGCGAGCATGTCCAGGACGGCCGTGAACGCCGACTCCGGGAGCGAGGCGAAGGAGGCGGCCCGGCGGACCAGGGCGAGCAGGTCGTCGACCTGCCAGGTGTCGAGGGAGACCGTCGCGACGAGCTGCTGCGCGAGGACGTCCAAGGGGTTGGCCGGGATGCGCAGCGACTCGATGGAACCGGTCCGCATCCGCTCGGTGACCACGGCGGCCTGCACCAGGTCACCGCGGTACTTGGGGAAGACGACGCCGGTGGAGACCGCACCCACCTGGTGTCCCGCCCGGCCGACCCGCTGCAGGCCGGAGGCCACGGAGGGCGGCGACTCGACCTGGACCACCAGGTCGACCGCGCCCATGTCGATGCCGAGCTCCAGGCTCGACGTGGCGACCACGGCCGGCAGACGGCCTGCCTTCAGGTCTTCCTCGACGAGCGCGCGCTGCTCCTTGGAGACCGAGCCGTGGTGGGCGCGGGCCAGCACCGGAGGGGCGCCCTTGGCCGCGCCCGACTCGGCCATCAGCTCCGCGGGGGAGTGGTCCTCGGGGAGGGGCTCGCCCGTCGCGCGTTCGTACGCGATCTCGTTCAGCCTGTTGCACAGGCGTTCCGCGAGGCGGCGAGAGTTGGCGAACACGATGGTCGAGCGGTGTGCCTGGACGAGGTCGGTGATGCGTTCCTCGACGTGCGGCCAGATCGAGGGGCGCTCCGCGCCCTGGTCGGAGTCGGCGACCGGGGAACCGCCCAGCTCCCCGAGGTCCTCGACCGGCACGACCACGGAGAGGTCGAACTCCTTGCCGGAGGGCGGCTGGACGATCTCCACCCTGCGCTGCGGGGACAGATAGCGCGCCACCTCGTCCACCGGACGGACGGTCGCCGACAGGCCGATGCGGCGGGCGGGCCGCGGCAGCAGCTCGTCGAGCCGCTCCAGGGAGAGGGCGAGATGGGCGCCGCGCTTGGTGCCCGCGACGGCGTGCACCTCGTCCAGGATCACCGTCTCGATGCCCGCCAGCGCGTCCCGCGCGGCCGAGGTGAGCATCAGGAAGAGCGACTCGGGGGTGGTGATCAGGATGTCCGGCGGGCGCGTGGCCAGGGAGCGGCGCTCGGCGGGCGGGGTGTCGCCCGAACGGATGCCGACCCGCACTTCGGGCTCCGGGAGCCCGAGGCGCACGGACTCCTGGCGGATGCCGGTCAGCGGGCTGCGCAGATTGCGCTCCACGTCGACCGCGAGGGCCTTCAGCGGAGACACGTACAGCACGCGGCAGCGCTTCTTGGGGTCGGCGGGCGGTGGCGTCGAGGCCAGCTGGTCCAGGGCGGCGAGGAAAGCGGCCAGCGTCTTGCCCGAGCCGGTGGGCGCGACGACCAGCACGTCCGAGCCCTCGCCGATGGCCTTCCATGCCCCGGCCTGCGCGGAGGTGGGCGCGGAGAAAGCCCCCGTGAACCAGCTGCGGGTCGCGGGGGAAAATCCGTCAAGGGCGCCGGGGGCGCCGGGAGCACTGGATGCGGACCTGACCATGACCCCATCGTGCACCCCGCCACTGACAACGGCGCCGACCTGCGGAGAAGGGGTTGCGTGGCTGTCGCAGAATGAGGTCATGGCAGGTTCGGCGGAGCAGGCGCGGCACTGGCGGTACGCGGAGCTGCCCGGAGTCGACCTGCTGCGTGCTCACTACATCAGCAAGACGTTCGTGCGGCACACCCACGAGCACTACGTGATCGCCGCGATCGCCGAGGGTGTCGACGTCTTCCACCACGGCGGCGCCGACCAGCACGCGGGCCCGGGGGCCCTGGCCCTGATCAACCCCGACACGATGCACACGGGCCGGGCCGGTGCGCCCGAGGGATGGCGGTACGCGGCGGTCTATCCGTCCCCGGATCTGGTCGCCGACATCGCCGCGGAGACCACCACCATCCGGGGGACCCCCGGCTTCCTCCGTCCGGTGATCGAGGACCCGTACGGCGTGGCCCTCGTCCACCGGGTGCTGAGAGCCGCCGATGACGGCAACGCGCTCGCCGCCGACACCCTGCTGCGGGTGGCCGTGACCCGGCTGCTGCGGCTGAACGGCGGGCCCGTTCCTCAGCGTGCGGTGCGCACGGCGGGCGCCAGGGTCGCGGCACGCGCGCGTGCCGTCCTTGAGGAGCGGCTCGCCGACCCGCCGAGCCTGGAGCGGCTCGCCACCGACCTCGGAGTGGGCCCCTTCGCCCTGCTGCGGGCCTTCCGTGACGTGTACGGGATGCCTCCGCACGCGTGGCTCACCGACGCGCGGGTGCGCGCCGCACGACGCCTCTTGGATGCCGGAACGTCACCGTCCGAAGCGGCTGTCGCCGTGGGCTTCACCGACCAGCCGCACTTGAACCGGCACTTCACGCGCATCGTCGGGGTGCCGCCGGGGGCGTACCAGCGCGAGCGCAAGAACGTACAAGACGGGGAATCGGCCCTGCTCGTACCGTCCGATGTGTGGCAGAACAACAGACGACACCCGCAGACATAAGCGCAGGCACCCCGGCGGATGCGACAGCCGGCGTTCCCGGGCGATTGGGCGCGGACGCGCCGGAGAAACCCGGTTCCGCCGTCGTCCGGGACGCACTCGGCGTCGGGATCGCCGTCGGGCTGTCCGGCTTCGCCTTCGGGGTGACCTCGGCCGGCAGTGGACTCACCGTGCTGCAGACCTGCGCGCTCAGCCTGCTGGTCTTCACGGGCGCCTCGCAGTTCGCGCTGGTCGGGGCTCTCGCGGGCGGCGGCAACCCGTTCACCGCCGCGGCGGGGGCCTTCTTCCTCGGCGTACGCAACGCGTTCTACGGGCTGCGGCTCTCGCAGTTGCTCGCCCTCCCGCGCGCGGTGCGTCCGTTCGCCGCCCACTGGGTCATCGACGAGACCACCGCCGTCTCGCTCGCCCAGCCGACCCGGCGGGCCGCCCGCATCGGCTTCACCGTCACCGGGCTGAGCCTCTACATGCTGTGGAACCTCACCACGCTCCTCGGGGCGCTCGGTGCCGAAGCCATCGGCGACACCGATGTGTGGGGGCTCGACGCCGCGGGACCGGCTGTCTTCCTGGCGCTCCTCGCGCCGATGCTGCGGACGACCACGGAGCGGGCCGTTGCCGCCGTCGCGGTCGTCCTGGGGCTCGGCCTGCTGCCCGTGCTGCCCGCGGGAGTGCCGGTCCTGGTGGCCGCGCTCGCCGCGCCGGCGGTGCTCTACGTAGAGGGCCGCAAGTCCGCCTCCAAGCCCGCCGCCATGGGAGACGCGCGCCCCGACGGCACCCAGGACGTCACGCATGACGACACTCAGAAGGAAGACCGTTGAACATCTGGATCGCGATCGGCGTGACCTTCGCCGGTTGCTACCTCGTGAAGCTCGCGGGCCTGCTGGTTCCCGCGGGCGCCCTGGAACGCCCGCTCGTCAAGCGCATGGCCGCCCTGCTGCCCGTGGCGCTGCTGGCCGCGCTCACGGCCCAGCAGGCCTTCGCCGACGGGCGGGTCCTGGAGCTCGACGCCAAGGCCGTGGGGCTCGCGGCGGCGGCCGTGGCGCTGCTGTTGCGGGCGCCGTTCCTGGTCGTCATCGGGGCGGCCGTGGTCGTCACCGCCGGAGTGCGGGCGCTCCTGGGCTGATCGCCGCCCGGCCGCCCTCTGTAATGTGACGCGTCACCACCGCGGCCCGGCCCCCGAAGAGGAGACATCGTGGCGCTGTCCTCCGAGGCGAGGTCTCTCGCCGCGCGCTGCGAGCCCAGGGTCAACGAACTGGCCCGCAGGATGGCCCGTGAGTCGTTCGAGGAGCTGCCCGGGTACGCGGAGCTCCCCGACGACGTGAAGGACGTGGAGATAGCCGCGACCGCACGCCACGGAGTGCGCCTCTTCCTGCGCCGTGTCACCGATCAGCCCGGCAGCCACCGGCTCTTCCGCGAGCGGGCCGCGCAGCGCGCGGAAGAGGGCATGCCGCTGCACCTGCTGCTGCGTACGCACGCTCTGGGGGTCTACGTCCTGTGGCAGGCGCTGCGCGATGAGGCCCGACCCGGCGAGGAAGCCGCCCTGGTCGAACTCGTGGACGTGCTGCTGCAGTCGCACCCCGCCATCGTCGGCACCGTGGCCGAGACCTACCTGGACGAGCGGTCCGCCCTGGAGGCCGAGCAGCGCGCCCAGCGCGGTTCCCTGATCCGCGGTCTGCTCGACGGCATGGTGCCGCCCGGCCATGTGCTGCTCGACCAACTGCGCCTGGCCGGGCCGGTGCTCGTCCTGGCGGTCGGTTTCGACGAGGCGCCGGCCGAGGGCCCCGTAGCGGTACGGCGCCGCCTGCGGCGCGTACAGACCGCACTGGACCACGCCTTCGGGGTGGAGGTGCTCGCGCTCCTGGAAGGCGAGGGCGGTCGGGGCATCGTGCCCCGGGACTGCCGGCCTCCCGAAGACCTGCCGCGCCGCCTCAGCAAGGCCTGCGGCCTTCCCGTACGTGTGGCCGCCGTGGATGCCGCCGGACCCGAGGCCATCACCGACGCGGCCAGGACCGCGACCGAGATACTGCGCATCACGCGCGCGTGCGGCCTGCCTCCGGCACTGCACCGCATGGAGGACGTGCTCCTCGAGTACCACCTCTCCCGTCGCAACGAGAGCAGCCACCTCATCTCCGCACTGCTCGACCCGGTGGCCGACCGCCCCGAGCTCCTGGAGACGCTCCGTACCCACCTGGGCCATCAGCAGGAGCGCAGGGCGACCGCCGCCGCCCTCGGCCTGCACCCCAACACCGTCGACAACCGCCTCGCGAAGATCGGCGAACTCACCGGCATCGACCTGTCGGCGCCGCGCGGCACCGCACTCGCCATCGCGGCGCTCCTGCTGAGGGAGGCCGGGGACTGCTGAGAGGGGAGCGCGAGGCCCTGTCAGGCGATGGGCCGTCCGTACGCCCGAAGCGTGCGCAGCGCCTCGATGGTGACGATCGGGCGGGCTTCGAGGGCGCTGCCCGGCGCCCACTGCCGCGTGGGGGTCCCCCCATGCGTTGAGCTACGGGGGAGGATCGGCCAGCCGCCGTCCTCCTGCTGCTCCCGCTCGAGGAAGTCCAGGGAGCGCGCCATCTCCTCGTCGGTGAACCACGCGCGCGCGAGCGACTCGGGGACCTTCGCGTAGTCGTGCGCGAAGTGGTGCTCACCCGGTGCGTAGCCCGGTGCCACGGGATACGCGTCCAACCGCTCGGGGTCGAGCGTCACGAGGCGCTGCTCCCGCGCGATCCTGCCGAGCCGGTCGGCGGCCGCCTCCGCGCGCGGGCGGTCGGGCGCCCCGTCGAGGAAGGCGACGGCCGCCTGGAGCTCGTACGGATGGGACTTGTCCAGGGAGTCCACCGCGGCCCAGCAGAAGTCGGTGGCCCTGAACAGCCAGGCGTGCCACACCTCGTTGCGGTGCAACAGGCCCACTACGGGGCCGGTGGCCAGGAGTTCGCTGGGCGGATCGTCCACCACGGGCATGAACGGGGCCGAGGGGTAACCGCGTTGGCCGGGATGGATCGCCGGGAGGGCGCCGTCGGACGTCGACACCGACGTCAGGTAGCGGCACACGCGTTCCACCCGCTGCCCGCCGCAGCGTCGGATCGAGTCCAGGACGCGCAGCGCGTGGCCGACGTGCAGGGGCTGACTGACAGGGCCGCGCAGATCCGGTTCGAGCGCGTACCCGTACCCGCCGTCCTCGGTGCTGTACGCGGCCAGGGCGGTCTCGACCGCGTCGCCCGAGGGGTCGGCTCCCGCGCCGCCCGCGCCGCTCAGGAAGTGGTAAGCAAACCGCCGCTGCTCAAGGACGCGCGCGGTGAGCCAGACGAAGTGCTCGGCGCGCGCGACCGGTGAGGGCGCGCCATGCGGGGATGCTCCGGTTTCGGCCATGCACAGACCGTAGGCCGGAAAGCGCCTTCGGTGAGCCCCCTGCGCCAGGCTGCACTCTCAAGGGAGCGATACTGAATGCATGCGGTTGACGGTTTTCTGGGAGCGGATGGCGGACCACTTCGGGCAGGGGTACGCCGACTCGTTCGCTCGCGATCATGTGATGGCCGAGCTCGGCGGGCGCACGGTGCATCAGGCACTGGACGCGGGCTGGGAGGCCAAGGATGTCTGGCGCGCCGTCTGCGCGGCCATGGACGTACCGGCCGAAAGGCGCTGACGGCCGGATACTTCGCCGTCTTCCGGTAGCCCGTAGCGGGCGCCGTCGAGCGTGAAGGAGCGGGGGCGGGGGCCGAATGTCGGTGACGTGGGCGAGACTGGCCCCGTGGCATCGACAGACGAGACCGCGCAGGTCACTCAGGATGTAGCTCCGCTCGGCACGACGCCGCCCGCACAGCCCCCGAACGGGGCGGAAACCGGGCGGGCCGCCAGCATGCCGCGCTGGCTGCCGCGCGCCATGGTGCTCGCCCTCGCACTCATCGCCTGTTTCCAGCTGGGCAGTTGGGCCTTCCACCAGCTGACCGGGCTGTTGATCAACATCCTGATCGCGTTCTTCCTGGCACTCGCGGTCGAGCCCGCGGTGAGCTGGATGGCCGCGCGCGGGCTGCGCAGGGGCTTCGCCACCTTCCTGGTCTTCCTCGGTGTCCTGATCGCGAGCGCGGGCTTCATCACGCTCATGGGATCGATGCTCGCGGGCCAGATCGTGGACATGGTCGAGGACTTCCCCGACTACCTCGACAAGGTCATCAGCTGGATCAACCAGACGTTCCACACGGAGCTCTCCCGGGTCGAGATCCAGGACAGCCTCGTCCACTCGGACTGGCTCCAGAAGTACGTGCAGAACAGCGCCAGCGGCGTCCTGGACGTGTCGGCGCAGGTCCTCGGGGGTCTCTTCCAGCTCCTGACGGTCCTGCTGTTCTCGTTCTACTTCGCAGCCGACGGCCCGCGGCTGCGGCGTGCCCTCTGCTCGGTGCTGCCGCCCGCCCGCCAGGCCGAGGTGCTCCGCGCCTGGGAGATCGCGGTCGACAAGACCGGCGGCTATCTCTACTCGCGCGGTCTGATGGCCCTGATCTCCGGAGTCGCGCACTACGTCCTGCTGCAGGCCCTCGGCGTGCCGTACGCGCCCGTGCTCGCGGTGTGGGTCGGCCTGGTCTCGCAGTTCATCCCCACCATCGGCACGTATCTCGCGGGCGCGCTGCCGATGCTGATCGCCTTCACGGTGAACCCCTGGTACGCGCTGTGGGTGCTGATCTTCGTCGTGGTCTACCAGCAGTTCGAGAACTACGTCCTGCAGCCCAAGCTCACCGCCAAGAGCGTGGACATCCACCCGGCGGTCGCCTTCGGCTCGGTCATCGCGGGCACGGCCCTCCTCGGCGCGGTCGGCGCCCTGATCTCCATCCCGGCGATCGCGACCCTGCAGGCCTTCCTGGGGGCGTACGTGAAGCGGTACGACGTCACGGACGACCCGCGCGTCCACGGGCACCGGCGCAAGGGCGGAGTGTCCCTCCTCACGCGCATGAGGCGCGCGATGCGCGGGCCGAACCACCCGGGGGCGGCGTCGGAGGCCGAGGTCGCCTCGGACGAGGCCTCGGGCTCAGCGCCGGGCTCGGGCGAACGCGAGTAGCCGAGGATTCCCCCTCGGGAGCGCGGCGCGAAGGATCGGACGGGCGAGGTGCGCCGGGCGGACCGGCCCCTTCCGTACTCTCGGTGGGACCCGCGTGGTGCGCTTGACACCAAAATCGAACATCCATTCTTATGGGTTGCCTGGCGGCGTTTTCCCGGGGTTTTCGCGGGGGGATCCCTGGGGCTCCGGCGGATTCCGGCGGGGCGATCGCCTCGAGTTATCCACAGGCCGGACGGGCGTCGGGGCGGATTGTCAGTGGCAGGCGCTAGCGTCATTGACGTGAAGCGATCGACACAAGCAAATCGGGTGGAACCCATGGCAGGAACCGACCGCGAGAAGGCGCTCGAAGCCGCGCTCGCACAGATTGAACGGCAATTCGGCAAGGGCGCAGTGATGCGCATGGGCGAGCGGCCGAACGACCCCATCGAGGTCATCCCCACCGGATCGACCGCGCTCGACGTCGCGCTCGGCGTCGGCGGCATCCCGCGCGGCCGTGTGGTGGAGGTGTACGGACCGGAGTCCTCCGGTAAGACGACGCTGACGCTGCACGCCGTGGCGAACGCACAGCGCGCGGGCGGCGCCGTCGCCTTCGTGGACGCCGAGCACGCACTCGACCCCGAGTACGCGAAGAAGCTGGGCGTCGACATCGACAACCTGATCCTGTCCCAGCCGGACAACGGCGAGCAGGCTCTTGAGATCGTCGACATGCTGGTCCGCTCCGGCGCGCTCGACCTGATCGTCATCGACTCCGTCGCGGCCCTGGTGCCGCGCGCGGAAATCGAGGGCGAGATGGGCGACTCGCACGTGGGTCTGCAGGCCCGCCTGATGAGCCAGGCGCTCCGGAAGATCACCAGCGCGCTCAACCAGTCCAAGACCACCGCGATCTTCATCAACCAGCTGCGCGAGAAGATCGGCGTGATGTTCGGCTCGCCGGAGACCACGACCGGTGGCCGCGCGCTGAAGTTCTACGCCTCGGTGCGGCTCGACATCCGCCGGATCGAGACCCTCAAGGACGGCACGGACGCGGTCGGCAACCGCACCCGCGTCAAGGTCGTCAAGAACAAGGTCGCGCCGCCCTTCAAGCAGGCCGAGTTCGACATCCTCTACGGCCAGGGCATCAGCCGCGAGGGCGGCCTGATCGACATGGGCGTGGACAACGGCTTCGTCCGCAAGGCGGGCGCCTGGTACACGTACGAGGGCGACCAGCTCGGCCAGGGCAAGGAGAACGCCCGCAACTTCCTCAAGGACAACCCCGACCTCGCCAACGAGATCGAGCGGAAGATCAAGGAGAAGCTGGGCGTCGGCGTGAAGCCGAAGGCGGAGGAGCCGGCCGCAGCGGAGCCGGGCAAGGACGCGGCGGGTGCGACGGGCACGGCCGAGGACGCCGCCAAGACGGTGCCCGCACCGGCGGCCAAGGCCACCAAGCCCAAGGCCGCCGCGGCCAAGAGCTGATCCATGACGCGGCGCACGGACTGGGCGGACCAGATCGTTCCCGAGCACCACACCGATCCCGCGGGCAGAGGCCTCGCGGACGGTGCGGATCAGGGTGGCGCCGACCAGGAGGGTGACGGCACCGGCTTCCGCGGGGGCGGCGGCCGGAAGGGCCGCCGACGGCGTGGCGGCTTCGGTGAAAGCCGGGGCGGTGGTTCACAGGACAGCGGCCCCCCTTCCTCGTCGAGGGCCGAGAAGGGGGAGCCGCCGACAGCGGATCCGGGTGAGAAGGCGCGGGCGATCTGTCTGCGGCTGCTCACCGGGACCCCGCGCACGCGCAAACAGCTGGCCGACGCGCTGCGCAAGCGGGACATCCCGGAGGACGTGGCGGATGAGGTGCTGACCCGCTTCGAAGAGGTCGGCCTGATCAATGATGGTGCCTTCGCGGGCGCGTGGGTGGAGTCCCGGCACCACGGCCGGGGTCTGGCCCGACGGGCGCTCGCGCAGGAGCTGCGCACGAAGGGCGTGGACGCCGTGCTGATCGAGGAGGCTGTCGGACAGCTCGACTCGGAGCAGGAGGAGGCGACGGCACGCGAGCTCGTCGCCCGCAAGCTCCGTGCCACGCGGGGCCTCGACCGCGACAAGCGACTGCGCCGCCTCGCGGGCATGCTCGCCCGCAAGGGCTACTCGGAAGGGCTTGCGCTCCGGATCGTCCGGCAGGCCATCGAGGAAGAGGGCGAGGACGCGGAGGACTTGGGGTACGACGGGGACTGAGCCGACCAGGGCCCTCGCGGGGGTGGGGCCCAGGTCAGGGCCGGGCAGCGCGGTGTGAACCGCGGCCCGGCCCTTTCGCGTTCCACGGGGGCTCACGTCGAAGGTGCGCCTCGCGCGACAGGGCTTCGCTCCATAGGGCCGCCTTTTGCTCCACAGGCTTCGTTCCGCCGGGCATCACCTCACCGTGAGGCCCCGCCCCGCTAACCGTGGGGCCTCGCCCCCCCCGCACGGATTCGCTCCACAGCCCTCCCCAACTCGCCTTGTACACCGGCCTGTCGGCCCGCAGGGTGGGGATAACCCCCCGCTGAAGACGCCGGTCCGCCGCACTGCAAAGGAACCTGTGCACAGGCGACTGTGTACGCATGGCAAAGGAACCCGGCACGACCAGCGGCGCCCCGGAGGAGCTGAGCGACCTTCGCGTCCTCAAGGCGCTCGCGCAGCCCCGGCGTCAGCAGATGCTGCAGCGCCTCACCGTGCACGGCCCGGCCACCTCAGCGACGCTCGCCAGGGCGCTCGGCCTCAACACCGGCGCGACCAGCTACCACCTGCGCGAGCTCGCCCGCTACGGCTTCGTCGAGGAGACCGCGGGCACCGGCCACGGCCGCGAACGCTGGTGGCGCGCGATCCCCGGCGACCGGCGCTTCCCGCCACGCAGCAAGCAGAACGCCGAGACGCGGCTCGTGATGGACGAGGTGAACCGCCTCTCGTACGCCGCCGACCTGGAGCTCTTCGAGCAGCTGCAGCGAGAAGCGGGTAACGCGGGCGCCGAACTCGGGGAGTGGGCCGACGCGTTTCCGTACTCGCGCGGCACCATCCGGCTGACGCTTCGCGAACTCCGCGAGTTCTTCGAGGAGTACATCGCCCTGCTCAACCGCTACAAGCGCCCCGACACCGAGACCCCGGCCGAGGCCCGCACCGTACTCACCCGGCTCCTGGCCTTCCCGGCGGCCGATACCCCCGCGCCCATGCCTGCGCCCCACCCCGCCCCTCTCCCCTCCCACTCCTCCGAGCCCGAGGCCACATCATGATGCTGCGCTACGCACTGCAGACCGTCCGAGACCGCAAGGGCGGATTCCTCGGCGCCTTCCTGGCACTGATGTGCGCCGCCGCGCTCATCACGGCCTGCGGCACCCTCCTGGAAACCGGCCTGCGCGGCACCATCCGGACCGAGCGCTATGCCGCCGCCCCCGTGGTCGTCTCCGCCGACCAGAACGTCCACCGGACCACGGTCAAGCACAAGAAGGGCAAGACCAAGGTCAAGCACAAGGCCAAGCCGATCGCCGAGCGGGCCTGGCTGTCGGAGGACATCGCGCGGAAGCTCAAGGGCGTGCCGGGCGTCGGGAAAGTCGTGCCCGAACTCACGTTCCTCGCCCAGCCATTGACGCCCGCGGCCGGTGACCTCGCCGACAAGCCCGCGTACGGCCACGCCTGGGAGTCGGCCGCGCTGACCCCCTTCCGCCTCGTCGAGGGCAGGGCCCCGCGCGCCACCGGCGACCTCGTCATCGACCGCGGCCTCGCCGGGCGCGCCCACCTCAAGACCGGCGACCGCCTCACCGTCCAGTCGACACAGGCCCCGCGCTCCTACCGCATCACCGGAGTAGCCGCCCCCTCCGAAGGCGCCCTCGCTCACCAGACGTCCCTCTTCTTCTCCGCCGGAGAGGCCGAGCGGCTGGCCGCGCACCCCGGCAAGATCACCGCCCTCGGCATCGTGCCGGCCGAGGGCACCGGGACGGGAGAGCTCAAGGAGGCGGTCACCGACGCCCTCGCCGGTACGAAGGCGCAGGTCAGCACAGGCGACGACCGTGGCCCGGTGGAGTTCCTCGACGCGGCGGGCGCCCGCGTCAAGCTGGTCAGCATGGGCGGCGCGATGGGCGGCACCTCCCTCCTCGTCGCCATCCTCGTGGTCGTCGGCACCTTCGCCCTCTCCGTGCAGCAGCGCCACCGCGAACTCGCCCTGCTCCGCGCCATCGCCGCCACCCCTAAGCAGATCCGGGGGCTCCTCGGCCGCGAGGCCCTGATCGTCGGAGCGGCCGCGGGCGTCATGGGCTCGCTCGCCGGAATCCCGCTCGGCGGCTGGCTGCACGGCAGGTTCGTGGACATGGGTGCCGTCCCCGCCACCCTGGAGCGGGCCGTGAGCGTCTTCCCGCCCCTAGCCGCCGTGGCCGCGACGCTGCTCGGGGCCTGGGCCGCGGCCCGCCTCTCGGCCCGCCGCATCGCCCGTATCCGCCCGGCCGAGGCTCTCGCCGAAGCGCGTGTCCAGCGCACCCGGCCGCCGTGGAGCCGCATCATCGCGGGTCTCGTCCTCCTCGCCGGGGGCGCCGTGCTCGTCGCCGTGCTCAGTGTGCTGCGCACCGAGCCCGCGTCGACCCCCGTGACGTTCCTGGCCGTTGTCGTCCTTTCCTCCGCCATCGCGCTCCTCGGTCCGCTCGTGGTCAGGGCGGCTGCTGCCGTGCTGCGCACCCCGCTGCGGCTCTCCGGCCCCGGTGGCCGCCTCGCGCACGCCAACCTCCGCGGCAACGCGGCCCGGATGGCGGCGGCCGTCACCCCGCTCGCCCTCCTCATCGGCATGACCTGCACCGTCCTGTTCGTCCAGCCCACCCTCGGCGACGCGGCCCGCGCCCAGGCCCGCGAGGGCATCCGGGCCGACTGGGTACTGGCCGCCCAGGGCCCGGGCATCCCGGCCGAGGCCGCGCGGAAGCTGCGTACGACCGAGGGCGTCGAGGCCGCCACCGAGGTCGTCCGCACCACCGTGCGCGTGGGGCTCGACAAGTACCCGGCGCAGGGCGTCAGCACGGCAGGGCTCACCCGCACCTGGAACCCGGACGTCACCGCCGGATCCCTGGACGGCTTCGGCAAGGGCAGCGTCGCCGTCAGTGAACTGGCCGCCGACCAGCTCGGATTGAAGCCCGGCAGCACTCTGAGACTCACGCTCGGCGACGGCACGAAGACCATGCTCAAGGTCAGCGCCGTGTACGCGCGCGGGCTCGGGTTCGGGGACCTGACCATGGCGCACGACCTGGTCGCCCGCCACGTCGACAACCCGCTCGCCGCCACGGTCCTGATCAAGAGCGACCGTACACAGGAACAACTCGCGGCAGGCGTCGCGAAGTTCCCGGGCGTACGGGTTCTCGCCCCGGCCGCCGTCGACAACCTCCAGGCCGAGCGCCAGCAGGCGAACGCCGAGGTGAACTACCTCGCCATGGGCCTCATCCTGGCCTTCACCGCGATCGCCGTCGTCAACACCCTCGCCATGTCGGTCTCCGAGCGCATCCGCGAGTTCGCGATGCTGCGCCTCGCGGGCGCGAGCCGCCGCCAGGTCCTCGGCATGCTGCGCACCGAGGCGCTGTCAGTCCTGCTCATCGGCACGGCCCTCGGCAGCGGCATCGCGCTCGCCGTCCTGACCGCGTTCAGCATCGGCATGACCGGCAGCGCCGCACCCTCGGTCACGCCCTTGGTGTACGTATCCGTGGTGGCCGTCGCGGCTCTGCTCGCCCTCACCGCGACCGCGCTCCCGGGGCGAGCCGCTCTCAAGCCCCGCCCTGTCACGGTGGCAACGGCCAAGGAGTAAGCGGCAGTACGCAATGGTGGGCGCCCCTTACTGGTTACCGATGCGCCCCTTACCGAATCGGGTAAGGGGCGCACACGCGCGTGCTCAGTCCGCGACGGCCGCGATATCCGCGACGTCCGTGACAGGGAGCCCAGCGGCCTTCCACGCCTGGAACCCGCCGATGAGGTCAGTAGCGTGCCGCAGTCCCAACTGCCGCAAGGAGACGGCCGCGAGGCTCGACGCGTAGCCCTCGTTGCAGACGACCACGACCCGCAGGTCGTGGCTGACGGCCTCCGCCGCACGGTGGCTGCCCTGCGGGTCCAGGCGCCACTCCAGTTCGTTGCGCTCGACGACGAGGGCTCCGGGGATCAGGCCGTCACGCTCGCGCAGGGCCGCGTACCGGATGTCGACCAGGAGCCCTCCCTCGGCCGTGGTGTCACGCGCCTCCTCCGGAGTGACCCGGTGGAGGTCGAGCCGCACGCGCTCCAGCAACTCGTCGATCCCGACGGGGCGTTCGGCCGCGGGGTGCTCCCCTATGGGGCGTACGCCTTCGGGGTGCGCACTCACTGCCAGTCCTCCGGGCGCTCCACGGACTCCAGGCGCAGGACCGCGCCCGTACGGCTGTAGCGGCGGATGCGGGGGAGCGGCGGATAGTAGGCGTGCACGGAGATCGCGTGCTCGCTGGTGGACTCGTTCAGAACTTCATGCACGTGGTTCTGGCCGAACGCCCTGCCCTTGCCGGCCGTCAACTCCCGCTCGCGGTCCACCCCTTCGGACAGCTCCAGGGTCTTCCATCCGTCGGTGGGCAGCCGGGCGGCGAGCGAGTTCTCCTTGAGCGTGCCCGCAGCGGTGAGGAAGGCACCGACCGACTCCGCGTGGTCGTGCCACCCGGTGCCGGTGCCCGGCGGCCAGCCGATCAGCCAGGCCTCGCTGCCGCCGGGCCCTTCGAGGCGCACCCAGGTGCGGCCCTCGGGGTCGAGCGGCAGTGAGGCGACGAGCTCGGGGTCGGCGGCGCTACGACGCACGAATTCGAGGAGCTCGGCGGCGGTGGGCGCGGACGCTGCCGTGGAAGCAGGCGCGGTGGAGAGAGAAACAGACACGGAGACCGTCCTGGAAGTTCGCGGAAGCGCGCACCGAGAAGAAGGCAGCGCGCGCTGGGAAAACGAGGGCGAATTCAGCAGGACGGACGACACACGCAGCCCGCATAGCGGACGAGGTCCATATGGACCCTCCGCCACAGGCGCACATCGGTGTCGGTCACATTTCGGAGTAGACCATGACGCTGCGTGCCGGTCAACTCCTTCTCACTGTGTGGTCGGACGGCTCGCGGCGGCCGTGCTCTGCGCCTTCTCCGGGGTCGCCGCGCCGTCCGAACGCCGTTTCGCAGCAGGTCCGCCCAGGGCCGCCTCGGCCGCCGTATACAGCTCGGCGGGGCGCACCCCGCCGAGCGCGGTGACCAGGTGACCGTCGGGGCGGATGAGCAGCACCGAGTGCGCGGGGGCCCCTGGGTAACTCTCCGCGACGAGGAGTTCCGCCGGGTGCGGCAGTGCCGCGACGGCGGCGGCGAGCCGGGGCATGATCCCGGCCGACACCCAGTGCCGTCGTTCCCACACCACCGTGCCGGGTGCGACGAGGACGACGAGCAGCCGACCCACGCCGAGCCGGTCGCGCAGCTGTACGAAGGACCCGTCGGGCGCCGTCACCGGTACATCGGTCACGGGAGCCCCCGGCTCCGTGTTCACGACAACCTCGGACTCGGAGGGCGGAGGTGCCAGCGGTGAGTCCGCGTACGATGCGGGCGCGCCGAGGGGGCCGCGCCCCACGTGTCCGTCGGTGAGGAGGGTGTCGTGCCCGCGCGCGGACCCCGGCACATAGGAGCGCAGGCCCTTGCCGCCCCGCAGTATCGGCAGCGACTGGTCGGCGGCGCGCAGGCGTGCGGCGACACTGGCCCGCCGCTCGGTCTGATAACTGTCGAGCAGGGCGTCCCGTGCGCCGTGGTGCCAGGCAAGCGCCAGCTTCCAGGCGAGGTTGTCCGCGTCCCGCAGCCCTTCGTCGAGCCCTTGCGTCCCGAGCGCCCCGAGCAGATGCGCGGCGTCGCCCGCGAGGAAGGCACGGCCGACCCGCCACCGGCGGGCCAGCCGGTGGTGGACGGTGTGCACGCCGGTGTCGAGCAGTTCGTACGGCGGTGTGGAGCCGCCGCACCAGCCCGCGAGGGTCTCGCGGATGCGCACCACGAGCGCGTCCGGCGTCACGAGCTCGCCGCGTGGCGGGAGCAGCCAGTCGAGCCGCCACACCCCGTCGGCGAGCGGACGGCCCGTCACCTCGGCGCCTCCGTGGCGCCACGGAGGCATCCGATGCAACAACGCCTGGCCGGGTCCGGGAAGTTCCGTGCGCAGTGCGGCCACGGCGTGTCGCTCGACGGCCGTGCGCCCCGGGAAGCGGACGTCGAGGAGCTTGCGCACGGTCGACCGGGGCCCGTCGCAGCCCACCAGATAACTGCCCCGCCACCAGGTGTCCTTGGGGCCGCGAGTGTGGGCGGTCAGGCCGCCCGCGTCCTGCTCCAGGGAGTCGAGCTTGCTCTCCACCGCGACCTTGACCAGCCGCTCCTCGGCGATGGCCGCGCGCAGGGCTCCTGTCAGCACATGCTGGGGCACGTGCAGCGGGGCCGGCATCTCGTCACTGAACGTGAGCTCCCGCATCAGCTGCTTGCGCCGCAGGGACCGCCAGCCGCCCCACCGCGCTCCCGAGTCCTGATCACCGAACGAGTGACCGGCGAGCCGCTCCATGAGGGCCGCGGTGTCATCCCGCAGGATGACGGTCCGCGCGGGCCGCTGCTCGTCCTTGCCGGGCCCTTCGTCGAGTACGACAGTGGGTACGGAGTGACGCGCGAGAGCCAGGGCGAGCGTGAGCCCCACGGGGCCCGCGCCGACGACGATCACCGGGTCCACGGTGCGTACCCTCCCGCCGCAAGGGCCCGGGAGCGCTGGACGTACGTACAGGAACTGGCAGTTGGAGCCCGGTGCACGATCACAGAACGTATGCAACCCACCGCTGGTGCCCGCGTCAAGTTACCGACCGGCTGCCGTGGCGCTTGGGCGAACGTGTAACGACGGAGGCAGTGGCGATATGCCACTGCCTCCGTGTTCTCACCGAGTGATCGGGGTATCGGCGCTAGGCGGTGCCGCCCCCAAAGCCTCCACCAGTGTTCTCACCGTGATCCATGCGGATCGTCTTGGGGCCGATCGTCTCCAGGTTCTCGAGCGCTTCAGGGCCCACCACGGCACCCGTGCTCTTCTTGGAGCGCCGCATGCGGCGCTCCAGCCAGGAGGCCAGGCCGGTGATCAGCAGGTTCAGCACGATGAAGATCACCGCGACGATGATGAAGCTGGGGATGACGCTCGCGTAGTACGACGCCGCCGTCTTACGGGAGCTGAGCAGTTCGGCGAAGCTGAGCATCGCGCCGCCGAGCGCGGTGTCCTTGACGATGACGACGAGCTGGCTGACCAGTGCCGGCAGCATCGCCGTCACGGACTGCGGCAGCAGCACGCTGGTCATCGTCTGGCCCTTGCGCAGACCGATCGCCTTGGCGGCTTCCGTCTGGCCCTTGGGCAGCGACAGGATGCCCGCCCGCACGATCTCGGCGAGGACCGAGGCGTTGTAGAGCACCAGGCCCGTGACCACGGCGTACATCGGGCGGTCGTCGACGCTGATGTCGGTGGAGTCCGAGTAGAACTGGTTGGCGAAGACCATCAGGATCAGCACCGGGATCGCCCGGAAGAACTCGACGACCACAGCGGCGGGAATCCTCACCCACCGGTGATCGGAGAGCCGCGCGATACCGAAGAGTGCTCCCAGCGGAAGGGCGATCACCATGGCGAGGCCCGCGGCCTTCAGCGTGTTCGCGAGGCCCGGCAGCAGATACGTCGTCCAGGACTCGGAATCGGCCAGCCAGGGCTCCCACTTGGCCCAGTCCAGCTGCCCCTTGTCGGACATGGCGGACCAGGCCCACCAGAATCCCAGGAGCAGGAGAGCAAGGAAGAGCACGGAGAGAAGGACGTTGCGCCGCTTGGCGCGTGGCCCGGGAGCGTCGTAGAGGACGGAGGTCATCGCTTCACCGCCAGGCGCTTGCCGAGCCACCCGAGTATGAGGCCCGTCGGCAGGGTCAGCACCACGAACCCGAAGGCGAATATCGCGGCGATGAGGAACAACTGGGCCTCATTCTCGAGCATTTCCCTCATCAGTAGAGCCGCCTCCGCCACACCGATGGCCGCCGCGACCGTGGTGTTCTTGGTCAGGGCGATCAGCACGTTGGTGAGGGGGCCGATCACGGACCGGAAGGCCTGCGGCAGCACGATGAGACCGAGGACCTGGCTGAAGCTCAGCCCGAGGGCGCGTGCGGCTTCCGCCTGGCCCACCGGCACGGTGTTGATGCCGGACCGCACCGCCTCGCAGACGAACGCCGCCGTGTAGGCCCCGAGGCCGAGCACCGAGAGACGGAAGGTCATGGTGTCGACGTCGTCAGCTGCGCCCATGGTCATGCCGAAGACGTCGGCGAGCCCGAGCGAGCTGAACACGATGATGACGGTCAGCGGGATGTTCCGCACGATGTTGACGTAAGCGGTGCCGAACCAACGCATGACCGGAACCGGGCTGACCCGCATGGCGGCCAGCAGAGTGCCCCAGACCAAGGAGCCGATGCCTGCGAAGACGGTGAGCTTCACCGTCATCCAGAAGGCCTCGAGCAAGTCGTAGTCTTCAAGAAAGTCGAACACGATCTCCCGCGCTCTCGCATGTGGTGATGGCGAGGTACGCCGCCGCGCTCGGGCGGCGGCGTACCGGCGTGTGCCCTGTCAGCGGACCGGCTTCAGGAGCCGGCCCCACGAGGTCACTTGACGATGTCGCCGATCTTCGGGGCGGGCTCGTTCTTGTAACCGGCCGGACCGAAGTTCTCCTTGACGGCCTTGTCCCAGGACTTGTCCGAGACCATCTTCTCGAGGGCCTTGTTGATCTTGTCCTTGAGCTTCGTGTCGCCCTTCTTGACGCCGATGCCGTAGTTCTCGTTCGTCAGCTTCAGGCCGGCGAGCTTGAACTTGCCCTTGTACTGCTCCTGCGCCGCGTAGCCCGCGAGGATCGAGTCGTCGGTGGTCAGCGCGTCGATGGTGCCGCTGCCCAGCCCGTCGATGCACTCGGAGTAGGTGCTGTTCTGGCGCAGCTGGGCCTTCGGCGCGATTTCCTTCTTGACGTTCTGCGCCGAGGTGGAGCCGGTGACCGAGCAGAGCTTCTTGCCGTTGAGGTCCGTGCCCTTGGTGATCTTGTCGTCGGACCGGACGAGGAGGTCCTGGTGCGCGAGGAGGTACGGTCCCGCGAAGTCGACCTTCTTCTCGCGCTCGTCGTTGATGGAGTACGACGCCGCGATGAACTTCACGTCACCGCGCTCCAGGGCGGTCTCGCGGTCAGCGCTGGGCGTTTCTTTCCACTCGATGTCGTCGGCCTTGTAGCCGAGCTCCTTGGCGACGTAGGTCGCGACATCGACGTCGAAGCCCGTGTAGCCGTCCGGCGTCTTCAGGCCGATGCCAGGCTGGTCGAACTTGATGCCGATGGTGATCTTCTTGCCACCACCGGACCCCTTGTCGTCCTTGTCGTCCGAACCACAGGCGGTGGCGGAGACGGAGAGCGCGAGTACGACGGCGGCTGCCGCGGTGACCTTGCGAGCCTTCATGGTGAACATCCTTTGTTTCGGCAGACGAGGGTTGATACGCAGGGGAGAGACACGCGTCAGTGGTGAAGGATCTTCGAAAGGAAGTCCTTGGCCCGGTCGCTGCGCGGGTTGCTGAAGAACTGGTCCGGCACGGCCTCTTCGACGATCCGACCGTCCGCCATGAAGACGACGCGGTTGGCCGCCGAGCGGGCGAAGCCCATCTCGTGGGTGACCACGACCATGGTCATGCCGTCCCGTGCGAGCTGCTGCATGACCTCCAGGACCTCGTTGATCATCTCCGGGTCGAGCGCCGACGTGGGCTCGTCGAAGAGCATCACCTTGGGGTCCATGGCCAACGCGCGGGCGATCGCTACGCGTTGCTGCTGGCCGCCGGAGAGCTGCGCGGGGTACTTGTCGGCCTGCGTGGCGACGCCTACGCGGTCCAGGAGACCGCGCGCCTTCGTCTCTGCTTCCGCCTTGGACGTCTTGCGCACCTTGATCTGGCCCAGCATCACGTTCTCGAGCACGGTCTTGTGCGCGAAAAGGTTGAAGGACTGGAAGACCATGCCCACGTCCGCGCGGAGACGGGCGAGCTCCTTGCCCTCCTGGGGCAGCGGCTTGCCGTCGATCGAGATGTCTCCCGATTCGACCGTCTCCAGGCGGTTGATGGCGCGGCACAGTGTCGACTTGCCCGACCCGGAGGGGCCGATCACGACGACGACCTCACCGCGGGTGATGGTCAGGTCGATGTCCTGGAGGACGTGCAGAGCGCCGAAGTGCTTGTTGACGTTCTTCAGCACGACCAGGTCGTCCGCCCCGGGCGGTATGGCGTCCTTGGTCACCGATACTTCGGTCACGGCTTGTTGCTCCATCCTCCTCGGTTGGGAGGACAGTAGTAACCCGGTGCGACCAGCGTCATTACATCTGAGGGGAAATTGAGCATAACGATCCGGCCGCAACCGGACACTACGTGTGAAGGGGACGCCCCACGCGCGTACCGGCTACATAACGGAACGTGCCCGTGACCCGAACCCTCTTGACGTGGTCCTTATCTATCGGCGTGGATGCCTTGGTGCCTGTAGCACGCGCGCGTACCGGCCGTCGGCGAGCGCGAACGGAACGACCGATGAACCGGAGGGGCCCGTATGAGACTGCTCCTCGTCGAGGACGACGATCATGTGGCCGCCGCCCTGTCCGCGGTCCTGGCCAGGCACGGCTTCGATGTCGTGCACGCCCGCAGTGGCGAAGAAGCACTGCAGGCCCTGCTGCCCGGCGCGACGACACCCTTCGGAGTCGTGCTCCTCGATCTGGGACTGCCGGATCAGGACGGCTACGAAGTGTGCGGAAAGATCCGCAAGCGCGGATCGACGCCCGTGATCATGGTGACGGCGCGTGCCGACGTGCGCTCGCGGATCCACGGCCTGAATCTCGGGGCCGATGACTACGTAGTGAAGCCGTACGACACGGGGGAGCTGATCGCGCGTATCCACGCGGTCATCCGGCGGCCCCCGTCGGGTGCCGCGGCCGGCCCCGCCGACAGCGAACTGCGCCTCGGCTCCGTATGCATCGAACTGCCCACCCGGCAGGTCAGTGTGAGCGGTTCGACGGTGCAGCTGACCCGTAAGGAGTTCGACCTGCTCGCACTCCTCGCGCAGCGGCCCGGCGTGGTGTTCCGCCGGGAGCAGATCATCAGCGAGGTGTGGCGCACCAGCTGGGAGGGAACGGGGCGCACGCTCGAGGTGCATGTCGCTTCCCTGCGCTCCAAGTTGCACATGCCGGCCCTGATCGAGACGGTACGGGGCGTGGGCTACCGGCTCGTCGCCCCGGCCGCGTAGCGAGTAGCGAGGTCAGGTGCGCTCTCGCCTCCTCCCGCTGCTCATCGTCCTCATGGCGGGTGTGCTGCTCGCGCTCGGCTTCCCGCTCGCGGTGAGCGTGGCGGCGGCGCAGCAGCAGAAGGTGGTCATCGACCGGATCGACGACACGGCCCGGTTCGCGGCACTCGCGCAGTTCGTCACGAAACGCCCCACGGGTTCACGCCTGCGGGACAAGGACGAACGACGAGAAACCCTCCAGACCGAACTCGACTACTACCACCAGGTCTACGGGATCAAGGCGGGCGTCTTCTTCCGGGACCGTGAGCCCATGGCTCTCGCCCCCGGGGACTGGTTCCTGCCCCCGCGGGGCGCCGAGGTGCGGGAGGCCTTCGAAGAGGCCCTCAGGTCCCGTGGAAGCCACGATCCGCGGCAGGTCTGGCCCTGGCGGCGCGGCCGGCTCGTCGTCGCGTCGCCGGTGATCAGGGACGGGGACGTCATCGCCGTCGTCGTCACCGACTCGCCCACGGGACGCATGCGTTCGAAGACGCTGCAGGGATGGCTGCTCATCGGCGCCGGCGAGTCGGCGGCGATGCTCCTCGCCGTCGGTGCCGCACTGCGCCTCACCGGCTGGGTGCTGCGCCCGGTGCGGGTCTTGGACGCGACCACGCACGACATCGCGACCGGGCGCCTGAAGTCGCGGGTCGCGGCCGCGGGCGGACCACCGGAACTGAGGCGCCTGGCCCGGTCGTTCAACGAGATGGCCGACAACGTCCAGGACGTCCTCGAGCAGCAGCGGGCCTTCGTCGCCGATGCCTCGCACCAACTGCGCAACCCGCTCTCCGCCCTGCTGCTCCGTATCGAGCTGCTCGCCCTCGAACTGCCCGAGGGGAACGAGGAGATCGCCTCCGTGCGCACCGAGGGCAAACGCCTCGCCCAGGTGCTCGACGACCTGCTGGGCCTCGCGCTCGCCGAGCACGCCGCGGCCGACCTGCGGCTCACCGACATCGGGGAGCTCGCGGCCGAACGCGTCGGAGCCTGGCGGCCGCTCGCCGAGGAGCACGGGGTACGGCTGACGGGACTCTGCCCGGCGACCACCGGCTGGGCCGACCCGGTCGCCCTGTCCAGTGCCCTGGACGCGGTGATCGACAACGCCCTCAAGTTCACGCCCGAGGGCGAGGAGGTGCGGGTGGAGGTCTCCTGGACCGGTGAGCTGACGACCGTAGTGATCACGGACGGCGGACCCGGCCTCACAGAGGACGAACTCGCCCGCATCGGAGACCGCTTCTGGCGCAGCAACCGCCATCAGAACGTAAAGGGATCGGGCCTCGGCCTGTCCATCTCGCGCGCCCTGCTCACCGCGGGCGGCGGTTCCATCACATACGAACAGAATGAGCCGCACGGGCTGCGGGTGACCGTCGGCGTGCCGCGCGGCGAACCCGGGCGCGCGGCCTGACGGCTACGGGCACGCCGCTTGATGGCTACGGCTTGACCGACTGGTAGTAGCGGCGCGCACCCTCGTGCAGGTCGAGCGGGTCCGTGTAGAGCGCGGTTCGCAGGTCCACCAACTGGGCCGCGTGCACCTCGCCACCGATGTGATCACGGCTGTCGATCACCGTGCGGGTCAGCCCCTCGGTCAGCTTCGGGTCCGCCCGGTCCGTGGTGACCAGGAGGTTCGCCACGGCCAGGGTCGGTACGGCGTCGTGCTGCTGGACGGCGGGATAGGCGTCGGCGGGCATCACCGCCGCCCGGTAGTAGCGGGAGGCCCCGCCCTGCTCGTGCAGCGCGTCCACGAGGTCGCCGAGCGGGACGAGACGGATGTCGAACTCCTCGGAGAGCTTGGCGACGGTGCTGGTCGGCAGTCCGCCCGACCAGAAGAAGGCGTCGATGTCGCCATTCTTGAGAAGATCGGGCGCCGTGTCGATACCGGCGTTCACCGACGTGAGGTCCTTTCCGGGATCGAGGTCGGCGGCCTTGAGCACGCGTTCCGCTATCAGCCGCACGCCCGAGCGCGGCTGCCCCACGGCCACCTTCTTGCCCCGCAGGTCCTTCGCCCTGTCGATGCCAGAAGTGCGCCGGACGACGAGCTGGACGTAGTCGTCATACAGCCGCGCACAGCCCCGCAGCCGCTCCGCGCCCGCCCGCCCCTCCAGGCGGTACTTCTCGACGGCGTCGGCGGCGGCGATGGTGAAATCGGCCTTCCCCGTGGCCACCCGCTCGACGTTCTGCTGCGATCCCTCGCTGTTGAGCAGCTCCACGTCCACCTTGGGCATGTCATGGGAGATCGCGGTCCGCAGGAGCTTGCCGTACCGCTCGTACACCGCGTTCTTCACGCCCGTGCTGAACGTCATCCGGCCCCCCGGAGAGTCGTCGCCCACCGGGACGAGCCACCACATCAGGAGCCCGAAGACCACAAGGGCGGCCGCCGCACCCTGGAGTGCGCGGCGCCTGCTGAGGCGGGGGAGTGCCGTGAACATGCGCGCGATCCTGCCAGGCCACTCGCAGTGATGGCCAGGGCCGAGCTCCCGGCGGGGACACTCCCGCGACCGCCTACCCTTGTCACATGAGCAGCGGCGACCGGGGACAGGCAGTGGGCGTTAAAGGAACGTACGAGGTACGCACTTACGGGTGCCAGATGAACGTCCACGATTCGGAGCGCCTCTCCGGGCTCCTGGAGGGCGCCGGCTACGAACGCGCGCCCGAGGGCTCGGACGGCGACGCCGACGTGGTCGTCTTCAACACGTGCGCCGTGCGGGAGAACGCCGACAACCGTCTGTACGGGAACCTCGGCCGCCTGGCGCCGATGAAGACCAAGCGGCCCGGCATGCAGATCGCCGTCGGCGGCTGCCTGGCCCAGAAGGACCGCGACACCATCGTCGAGAAGGCCCCCTGGGTCGACGTCGTCTTCGGCACCCACAACATCGGCAAGCTGCCGGTGCTCCTGGAGAGGGCCCGCGTCCAGGAAGAGGCGCAGGTCGAGATCGCCGAGTCCCTGGAGGCGTTCCCCTCGACGCTGCCCACGCGCCGCGAGAGCGCCTACGCGGCCTGGGTCTCCATCTCCGTGGGCTGCAACAACACCTGCACGTTCTGCATCGTGCCCGCCCTGCGCGGCAAGGAGAAGGACCGCAGGACCGGCGACATCCTCGCCGAGATCGAGGCGCTCGTCGCCGAGGGCGTCTCCGAGATCACCCTGCTCGGCCAGAACGTGAACGCGTACGGCTCGGACATCGGTGACCGCGAGGCCTTCAGCAAGCTCCTCCGGGCCTGCGGGAAGATCGAGGGCCTGGAGCGCGTGCGCTTCACGTCCCCGCACCCGCGCGACTTCACGGACGACGTGATCGCCGCCATGGCCGAGACGCCGAACGTCATGCCGCAGCTCCATATGCCGCTCCAGTCGGGTTCGGACCCGATCCTGAAGGCGATGCGCCGCTCGTACCGCCAGGACCGCTTCCTCGGCATCATCGAGAAGGTCCGCGCCGCGATGCCCGAGGCCGCGATCACCACCGACATCATCGTCGGCTTCCCCGGGGAGACCGAGGAGGACTTCGAGCAGACGATGCACGTGGTCCGCGAGGCCCGCTTCGCCAATGCCTTCACCTTCCAGTACTCCAAGCGCCCCGGTACGCCCGCGGCGACCATGGAGGGGCAGATCCCCAAGGAGGTCGTCCAGGCGCGCTACATGCGTCTGTCCGCCCTCCAGGAGGAGATCGCCTGGGACGAGAACAAGAAGCAGGTCGGCAGGACGCTCGACCTGATGGTGGCCGAGGGCGAGGGCCGCAAGGACGGCGCCACCCACCGCCTCTCCGGACGCGCCCCCGACAACCGTCTGGTCCACTTCACCAAGCCCGAGACCGAGGTCCGCCCTGGTGACGTGGTGACGGTGGAGATCACGTACGCGGCGCCGCACCACCTGCTCGCCGAGGGTGCCGTCCTGAACGTGCGCCCCACGCGCGCGGGTGACGCCTGGGAGAAGCGCAACGCCGAGGCGGCCGCCAAGCCCGCGGGCGTGATGCTCGGGCTGCCGAAGGTGGGCGCCCCCGAGCCGCTCCCGGTGGCCTCCGGAAGCGGCTGCGGCTGCGACTGACAGGTCGGGCGGACAACGGGCGCAGTGGAACGACGGGGGATGGGCCGATGGCGCGCTGGGCGCTGATGATGGAGAACCCGCCGGGGCCGGGGGCATGGCATCTGTTCGAGCTGATGGCCACGGTGGACGGCACACATGACGAAGCGGTGGAGCGGTTCGCGGAGTTCGTCCGCCTGTACCGCCCGAAGCACCCGCGCTATCCCGTACGGATGCGGCGCTACCGCACGGCCGACGGCTGGATGGTGATCGGCGACGGCTCGTCCGGGGGCTCCTTCCCGTACCGCTTCTCGATCTCAGAGCTGGAGTGGGACTCCGGCCCGATCTCTCACTAGCGCGCGTTACGCTGCGGATCATGCTTGTCGCCGCAGCCGTCTGCCCCTGCCCGCCCCTGCTCGTCCCCCAGGTCGCCGCGGGTGCTGCCCCCGAACTGGACGCCGCGCGCGCCGCGTGCACGGACGCCATCGGGGTGCTCGCCGCCGCACGGGTCGACCGGCTCATCGTGATCGGCCCCGCCGAGCAGAACGGCCGCGGACCGCATCCGCAGGGCGCGCGGGGGTCCTTCCGCGGCTTCGGCGTGGACCTGGACGTACGGCTGGGACGTTCCGGCGGCATGCCCCGTATGACAGGCGGTTCGGACGCGGCGGAGCGTGAGCTTCCGCCCTCGCTCGCCGTCGCCGCCTGGCTCCTCGACCGTACGGAGTGGTCGGCGGCACCGCTGGAAGGGCTCGGCGTGGGGGAACCTCTGGCGGCCGAGCGGTGTATCCAAGTCGGAGGGGAGATCGCTGCTCGGGCCGACCGCGTGGCTCTGCTGGTGATGGGCGACGCCAGCGCGTGCCGCACGCTGAAGGCGCCGGGGTATCTCGACGAGCGGGCGGCCGGGTTCGACGCGGAGGCCGCCCGTGCGCTGGGCGCTGCGGACGTCGATGCGCTCAAGACGCTGGACGAGGAGCTGGCGTACGAACTGAAGGCGGCGGGCCGGGCGCCGTGGCAGGTGCTCGCGGGTGCGGCCGAGGGAGCGGGCCTGAGCGGCGAGCTGCTCTACGAGGACGCTCCGTACGGCGTGGGGTACCTGGTCGCGGCCTGGTCGTAGCCCCACCGAGGGGCCGGCGCCGCTCGTGGCCGACGGCGGTCGACGCACGGCGACGGCCGCGGAGCTGGTGGCGCTCCACGGCCGTCCGCCGAAGTCGTTCAGCCGGTGACGGTGGCCCGGCCGACGTACTCAGCCGGCGCTCCGGCGCCGTGTGACGGCCGGTGTGCCGACGAGTGATGCAGCCGGTGGTTCAGGGAGCCGGAGGAGGCGTCGGAGGGGTCGTGCCGCCACTGGGGCCGCCACCCGTGCCCTTGCCCTCGTCGGGCGTCCCGGCGAGGCGGTCCATGGCTTCTTTCGCCTTGCCCGTCCCCGTCTGGATCTTGTCGCTGTACTTGCCCTTGGTCTTGTCGTCGACCACCTTCGCGGCCTTTTCGAGACCTTGGTCGATCTTGTCCCCGTGCTGCTGCGCGAGGCCCGCGACCTTGTCCTTCGCCGGGGCGAGCTTGTCCTTCAGGTTCTGCAGGAAGCCCATCGGTTACCTTCCCTCGCTGGGAGAGTCACTTGCGGGCGCCTTCGTCGGCCTCGTCGTTGTCGGCGGCCTTCTCCGCGGACTGCTGCTTGGGGATGTCCACGTTCTCCGCGGCAGCCGCTTCGGTGTCGTCCGACGTGTCCTCGGGTTTGGCCTCGGACTTGTCCTTGGACTCCGTCTCGGTCTCAGACGCGGCCTCGGTACCGGCCTTCGCCTCGGCCTTCTTCTCGGACTTCTCCTCGGCCTCGGTCGCGGCCTTGGGCCCGTCCTCGACGGTGGCTTCGGCCTTGGTCTCTTCCTTGCCGGTCCCGGACTCGGAGGACTCCTCGGCCGCTTCCGGCTCGGCTGTCAGGGTGCCGGCGGCAGCCTCGGCCGTTGACGCCTCTTCCGCGTCCTTGGACTTCCTGCGAAACCGTGCAAAAACGCCCATATCTACTCCATACGGTACTCGTGTGGGCGAAATCCCGCGCCGCCCGGTGCGCCCTGTTGCGCCGCCCGGGTCGCCGATCCTCGAAACCGGCGGCCGGAACCTCGCAACAGGCAACGACCCCGGACGTGTGGCGTCACGTAGCTCGTTCGGGAAGTCGTCGCGGGATTTGCGAGACTGGGGCGGTGAGTAGAGCAGCTCCCGCACCGCGGGTCATCGCCGTCGTCGGGCCCACCGCGGCAGGAAAGTCCGATCTAGGCGTTTTTCTGGCCCAACGCCTCGGCGGTGAAGTCGTCAACGCCGACTCCATGCAGCTCTACACAGGGATGGACATCGGCACCGCCAAGCTGACGCTCGAAGAGCGCGACGGCGTGCCGCACCACCTCCTCGACATCTGGGATGTCACGGAAGCGGCGAGCGTCGCCGAGTACCAGAAGCTGGCGCGGGCCGAGATCGACCGCCTCCTTGCCGACGGACGCTGGCCGATCCTGGTCGGCGGCTCAGGGCTCTACGTCAGGGGCGCCGTCGACCACCTGGAGTTCCCCGGCACGGACCCCGCGATCCGGGCCCGCCTGGAGGAAGAGCTCGCGCTCCACGGCTCCGGCGCGCTCCATGCCCGCCTCGCCGCCGCCGACCCCGGAGCGGGCCAGGCCATCCTCCCCAGCAACGGCCGCCGGATCGTCCGCGCCCTTGAGGTCATCGAGATCACCGGCAAGCCCTTCACCGCCAACCTCCCCGGCCACGACTCCGTCTACGACACCGTCCAGATCGGCGTCGACGTCGGCCGCCCCGAGCTCGACGAACGCATCGCCACGCGCGTGGACCGCATGTGGGACGCGGGCCTCGTCGACGAGGTGCGCGCACTGGAGGCCGTGGGCCTGCGCGAGGGGCGTACGGCGTCACGCGCGCTCGGCTACCAGCAGGTGCTCGCGGCGCTCGCGGGGGAGTGCACCGACGACGAGGCGCGCACGGAGACGGTGCGCGCGACCAAGCGTTTCGCACGCCGTCAGGACTCGTGGTTCCGCCGCGATCCCCGGGTGCACTGGCTCAGTGGCGCCATCGCCGATCGAGGGGAACTCCCAGGACAAGCAATGGCGTTGGTCGAACGAGCGGTCACAGCCTGATCACGTGATGGCATCGGGACGCTCCGGCGGTCATCCCGGCCCCTGGCGCCGTGCCATCATCGACCATCGATCGACCAGTGGAGTCCGAAGTGGGAGGGCGGATGGCGATGGAGGCCGGCCCTCGAGACACCGCGCATGACGGCGGCGAGCTGACCCCGGACGGACCTGACGTGGTGCCGGACGGCGTGACCGACGACGGTCCCGTCGCGGACGCCATGGTCGCGGCGGAGGTCGAGGTCGAACTACGCCCGCAGCGCCGTCTGCGCATCTGGCAGCTCGCACCGATCGTCATCCTCGCCGCCGCCGGATCGCTGATGTTCGCCTTCCCGCTGGCCTTCGAGTTCGGGGACGGCGGCGCCGTCGTCGCCATGCTCGGACTCCTGATCAGCAGCTGCGCCGCGGGCTGGGGCATGATGGCCGCCCGCCGCGTGGGGCACACCTGGCCGGGGCTCCCGGAGCGCGGTTCCGGACGCCGCCCGGACTGGCGGATCGTCTCCGCGTACGCCCTGGTGTTCCTCGCCGTCGCCGTCCTCGCCGTGTGGCGGGTGGCGCGCCTTCGCTGACGGCGTCGTACGAGGTCAGGGCCCTGGTGGGCACCTTGACGACGGACTGTCGTCGGCACCCCGTACGATCGAGGAATGAGCACGCGGATCGCCTTCCTCAAGGGGCACGGGACCGAGAACGACTTCGTGATCATCCCTGACCCCGAGAACGCCATCGAGCTGCCCCCGGCCGCTGTCGCCGCCCTGTGCGACCGCCGTGCGGGCATCGGGGGCGACGGTCTGCTGCACGTCGTGCGTTCCGCGGCCCACCCCGAGGTGCGCCACTTGGCCGCCGAGGCCGAATGGTTCATGGACTACCGCAACGGCGACGGCTCGATCGCGGAGATGTGCGGCAACGGCGTGCGCGTCTTCGCCCGCTATCTGCAGCGCGCCGGACTGGTGGGTGAGGGCGATCTGGCCGTCGCCACCCGGGGCGGCGTGAAGACTGTGCACATCGCCAAGGCGGCGGCCGGCGGGGATGTCACCGTCGGCATGGGCAAGGCGTCCTTCCCCGAAGGGGACGTCAGCGTCTCCGTGGCCGATCACCAGTGGCCGGCGCGCAACGTGAACATGGGCAACCCGCACGCGGTCGCCTTCGTGGACGACCTGAGCCACGCGGGCAACCTGTACGACCCGCCGCCATTCAGCCCCGCCTCGGCCTACCCGGACGGTGTGAACGTCGAGTTCGTCGTCGACCGTGGCCCTCGTCACGTCGCCATGCGGGTGCACGAGCGCGGCGCGGGCGAGACCCGCTCGTGCGGCACGGGAGCGTGCGCCGTGGCCGTCGCGGCGGCGCGCAGGGACGGGGCGGACCCCGCGGCGACCGGTTCGCCGGTCACGTACACCGTCGATCTGCCTGGTGGGAGCCTGGTGATCACCGAGCGGCCCGACGGCGAGATCGAGATGACGGGCCCCGCGGTGATCGTCGTCGAAGGCGAGATCGACGCGAAATGGTTCGAAACTGTAAACCCGTGAACTGTCGCTCGAATGGGTGATCCGTTTCACGCTCGGCGAGAGGCGGTCAGCGGCGCGTGGTGGGCTCGGTAGCATCAAGCACCGGCCCGGACGGAGCACGCCGTCGTCCGCTCACCGCCGGTCGGAGCAGCCGGAGGTGCCCATGAGTGCGGAGGCCACAAACCCCGCGATGTCTGGCCCCGCGACGCCCGCAGCGCAGCGCAGGCGCGGTCGTCCACGGCTTGACCTGCGCAGGCTCGGCCGGGCGGCCCTGATGGGGCCCGCCACCCGGGACCGCTTGCCGGATGCGATCGGCCATGTGGCGGAAGCCCATCGCGCCCACTACCCGGACGCGGATCTGGAGCCCTTGCGGCGCGCGTGGGTCCTGGCGGAGTCCTCCCACCGCGGCCAGATGCGCAAGAGCGGTGAGCCGTACATCACACATCCGCTCGCGGTGACCCTGATCCTGGCCCAACTGGGCGCCGAGACCACGACCTTGACCGCGTCGCTGCTCCACGACACCGTCGAGGACACGGACGTGACACTCGATCAGGTGCGCACGGAGTTCGGCGACGACGTCTGCTATCTGGTCGACGGCGTCACGAAGCTGGAAAAGGTCGACTACGGAGCGGCCGCCGAGCCCGAGACCTTCCGCAAGATGCTCGTGGCCACCGGCAACGACGTACGCGTCATGTCGATCAAACTCGCCGACCGCCTGCACAACATGCGCACGCTCGGTGTCATGCGCCCCGAGAAACAGGCACGGATCGCCAAGGTGACGCGGGACGTGCTCATTCCGCTCGCCGAACGCCTCGGCGTGCAGGCGCTCAAGACCGAGCTCGAGGACCTCGTCTTCGCGATCCTCCTCCCGGAGGAGTACTCCCGGGTCCAGGAGCTGATCGAGGCCAACGCCGCGCACGGGGGAGACCCGCTGGAAGGGACGGCGGACGACGTCCGCGCGGTGCTGCGCGAGGCGGGCATCGCCGCCGAAGTCCTCATCAGGCCGCGGCACTACTTCTCGGTCCACCGGGTGCACCGCAAACGCGGCGAGATGCGCGCGGCCGACTTCGGACGCCTCCTGGTCCTGGTGAACGAGGACGCGGACTGTTACGGCGTCCTCGGTGAGCTGCACACCTGCTTCACGCCGGTGGTCTCGGAGTTCAAGGACTTCATCGCCGTACCGAAGTTCAACCTCTACCAATCGCTGCACACGGCCGTGGCCCGCCCGGACGGAGAGGTCGCCGAAGTCCTCATCCGTACGCATCAGATGCACAAGGTGGCCGAGGCCGGCGTCGTCGCCCTGCGCAATCCGTACGCTCCTCCTTCGGAGGAGCAGTCCGACGCCGGAAGCAACGCCCCCTCCGACGACGCCGTCGAGGGTGAGCGCGCCGACCCGACCCGGCCCGGCTGGCTCTCCCGCCTCCTCGACTGGCAGGAAGCGGCCCCCGACCCGGACACGTTCTGGTCCACGCTCCGCGAAGACCTCGCCCAGGACCGCGAGATCGCCGTCTTCCGCCCCGACGGCGGCACCCTGGGACTGCCCGCGGGCGCGAGCTGCGTCGACGCCGCCTACGCCCAGTACGGCGAGGACGCCCACGCCTGCATCGGAGCACGTGTCAACGGACGCCTGGCGACGCTGAGCACGGTCCTGCGGGACGGTGACACGGTCCAGTTGCTCATGGGACAGGACGCGGCGTCCGGACCATCGCGCGAGTGGCTCGACCACGCGCGCACGCCCGCCGCGAGGATCGCCATCCGGCGCTGGCTCACGACCCACCCCACGCCCGCGTCGGCGCCCGCGGCGTCACCCCCGGAGAAGACAGCCCCCGCGCCCCCGCCGCAGGCCTCGGACTTCCCGCGCCCCGCCGCGGCGAACGCCGTGGTGGACAGGGAAGGCGCGAGCGTACGGCTCGCGGGCTGCTGTACGCCCGTCCCGCCCGACGAGGTGACCGCCTTCGCCGTCCGCGGCGGCGTCGTCACCGTGCACCGCGTCGAGTGTCCCGCCGTCGCGCGCATGAAGGAGGTGGGGCGTGCCGAGGTCGGCGTGCGCTGGGGAGACAGCGCGGAGTGCCGGGTGACACTGATCGCCGAATCGTTCGGGCGTGCGCATCTGCTGGCGGACCTCACCGAAGCCATCGCCCTGGAGGGCGTCGAGGTCATGTCGGCGACCGTCGAGCCGCCGAGCCAGCAGCGCGTGCGTCACACGTACACGCTGCAACTGCCGGACGCGGCGCACCTTCCGGGGCTGATGCGCGCCATGCGGGCGGTGCCCGGGGTGTACGACGTCAGCCGTGCCCAGCACCCCACGGCGGCGACTTCGTAGGCGTCGGCCACGGGGTGTCGGCGTCGCCCCGGCCGCCTACTGGCAACTCGTTCGAGTGGCACGTCGCGCGCCGACACCGGTCCGGAAGGTTCGCGCTGATAGCGGTAGTTCATGCTGCTCACCCCCCGGGTCAAGGCCTCACGGCCGAGGACTCTCCGCATCGCGACCGCGCTCCTGGCCGCGGCCACCTCCGCCACCCTCCTCGCCGCGGGCGCGCCGTCACCGGCCAAGCCGCTCGGCATCGGCGACCGGCTCTTCCCGCACCTGGGCAATCCCGGGTACGACGTCATGTCGTACGACATCGCCTTCACGTACGGCGGTGACAACAAGAAGCCGCTCGATGCAGTGACGGTGATCGACGCCCGTGCGAGCGCCCCGCTGGAGCGGGTCAACCTCGACTTCGCCCACGGCAAGGTCCGCTCCGTCGACGTCAACGGCGAACCAGCCCGCTTCGAGACCACCGGTGAGGATCTGGTCGTCACGCCGGCGCAGCCGCTGAGCCAGGGCGAGCAGATGCGGATCACCGTCCGGCACACCAGCGATCCCGCTCCCACGAAGGACCAGGACGGTGGCTGGGTGCCGACCGCCGACGGGCTCGCCATGGCCAATCAGGCAGACGCCGGGCACCGTGTGTTCCCGTGCAACGACCACCCCGCCGACAAGGCACAGTTCACGTTCCGCGTGACCACCCCGAAGGCGCTCACCGCCGTCGCCAACGGACTGCCGGTCGCCACGGCGCATATGGGGTCCACCACCACGCGGGTCTTCCGCACCCGCCACCCCATGGCCACGGAACTGGCGCAGGTGTCCATCGGCCGCTCCACCGTGGTGCACCGCTCCGGGCCGCACGGCCTCCCCGTACGCGATGTGGTGCCCACCAAGGACCGCAAGGTGATGGAGCGCTGGCTGAAGAAGACGCCTGACCAGATCAGCTGGATGGAGGGGAAGGTCGGCCGCTACCCCTTCGAGGCGTACGGCGTGCTGATGGCTCAGGCACAGACCGGCTTCGAACTAGAGACGCAGACCCTGTCCCTCTTCGAGCGCGACCTGTTCAAGCGGCCCGAGTTCCCTGAGTGGTATGTGGACTCGATCATGGTGCACGAGCTGGCGCACCAGTGGTTCGGCGACAGCGTGAGCCCGAGGTCCTGGTCCGATCTCTGGCTCAACGAAGGGCACGCCACCTGGTACGAGGCCCTCTTCGCCGAGGAGAAGTCGAAGAAGCCCCTGCGGAAGCGGATGCGTGAGGCCTATCGGCAGTCGGACGGCTGGCGTGCCGCGGGCGGACCGCCGGCCGCGCCGAAGGGACCCGCGCCGGGCCAGAAGATCAGCATCTTCCGCCCGGTGGTGTACGACGGCAGCGCGCTGGTGCTCTACGCGCTGCGGCAGGAGATCGGGCAGGACGACTTCGACCGCCTGGAGCGCGACTTCGTGCGCACCTACCGGGACGGCAACGCGACGACCGCGGACTTCGTGCGGCTCGCCTCGACGATCTCGGGCCGCGACCTGAGCGGCTTCTTCGACGCCTGGCTGTACGGCGCGAAGACGCCGCCGATGCCGGGCCATCCGGACTGGCGTAAGGCAGCCGCAGCCGGGAAATAATCTGCGTGACGAGACGGGCCGTTCCGTGCAACCATCTTCAGGTCGGCGTCGCTGCGGGCCCGGGAAAACCCTTCGGGGTGATCTCAGGGCCGGCACCGGCCGGCCCGGGGAATCCTGGGGCGGCCCCGAGCGTTGTCGCCTATGAAGAATCCCATCGACGTAAGGATCCAATGACCTCCTCTTCTTCCCCTTCCCAGGACGCGCAGAGCCTCGCGCAGAACTACCCCGAAGGTCTTCGGGCCGATGCCCTGATGGAAGAGGACGTCGCCTGGAGCCACGAGATCGACGGAGAGCGGGACGGCGAACAGTTCGACCGCTCCGAGCGCGCGGCCCTGCGCCGTGTCGCCGGCCTCTCCACCGAGCTCGAGGACGTCACCGAAGTCGAGTACCGACAGCTCCGTCTGGAGCGAGTGGTCCTCGTAGGCGTGTGGACCTCGGGCACGGTGCAGGACGCGGAGAACTCCGTCGCCGAGCTGGCCGCCCTGGCCGAGACGGCAGGCGCGCTCGTGCTCGACGGCGTCATCCAGCGCCGCGACAAGCCCGACCCGGCGACGTACATCGGATCCGGTAAGGCGCAGGAGCTGCGTGACATCGTCCTCGAGACCGGGGCCGACACCGTCGTCTGTGACGGTGAGCTGAGCCCTGGCCAGCTGATTCACCTCGAAGACGTCGTCAAGGTCAAGGTGGTCGACAGGACCGCCCTGATCCTCGACATCTTCGCCCAGCACGCCAAGTCCCGAGAGGGCAAGGCGCAGGTCGCCCTTGCCCAGATGCAGTACATGCTCCCGCGCCTTCGCGGCTGGGGTCAGTCGCTCTCCCGTCAGATGGGCGGCGGCGGTTCCAGCGGTGGCGGCGGAATGGCGACACGTGGTCCCGGTGAGACCAAGATCGAGACGGACCGCCGTCGGATCCGCGAGAAGATGGCGAAGATGCGCCGGGAGATCGCGGAGATGAAGACGGGCCGCGACATCAAGCGCCAGGAGCGCAAGCGCAACAAGGTGCCTTCGGTCGCGATCGCCGGTTACACGAACGCGGGCAAGTCCTCCCTGCTCAACCGCCTCACGGGCGCGGGCGTCCTGGTGGAGAACTCGCTGTTCGCCACCCTCGACCCGACCGTGCGCCGGGCCGAGACGCCGAGCGGCCGGACCTACACCCTGGCCGACACCGTCGGGTTCGTGCGGCACCTGCCGCACCACCTCGTCGAGGCGTTCCGTTCCACGATGGAGGAGGTCGGCGAGTCCGACCTGATCCTGCACGTGGTGGACGGCTCGCACCCGGTGCCGGAGGAGCAGCTCGCCGCCGTGCGCGAGGTGATCCGTGATGTGGGCGCGACCGACGTGCCCGAGATCGTGATCGTCAACAAGGCGGACGCGGCCGATCCACTGGTCCTCCAGCGGCTGCTGCGCAACGAGAAGCACGCGATCGCGGTCTCCGCGCGCACGGGTGCCGGTATCGACGAGCTGCTCGCGCTCATCGACACCGAACTCCCGCGGCCCGAGGTCGAGATCGAGGCCCTCGTGCCGTACACGCAGGGTCAGCTCATCTCCCGGGCGCACGGCGAGGGTGAGGTGCTCTCCGAGGAGCACACCGCCGAGGGCACGCTGCTCAAGGCGAAGGTGCACGCGGAACTGGCGGCGGATCTCACGCCGTACGTTCCCGTCGCAGGCTGACAGCAGGCTCGGACAGGCGTGGTTCACGCGGTCCATATGACGAAGGCCCGCCCCCTCTCGTAGGGGGCGGGCCTTCGTCATGTCATGTGCGAGGTGCGGCGGTCGCCCGCCGTACGGCTATTGGGAGCCGTACTTCTTGCTCATCATGTCGTAGACCTGCTCGGCGCCCTTGCCCAGCTGCGGTCCGGCCAGCCAGGTGTTCTCGGCCGGGCCGATCGAGGTGTTCGAGACCAGCCGGGTCTTGTCGCCCACCATGCGGAACCAGCCGCCGCCGGACGAACCGCCGGTCATGGTGCAGCCGATGCGGTACATCGTCGGCTGGGCGGAGGTCAGCGAGAGGCGGCCCGGCTTGTCGATGCACTTGTGCATGATCTGGCCGTCGTACGGCGGGGCGGCGGGGTAGCCCCAGGCGCCCATCGAGCTCACGCTCTGCGCCGACGGCGTCGAGAAGTCCACGTCCAGCGCGTTGCCGACCGTCTCCTCGAGCGACTTGGCGCCCTGCTTCGGCTTCACGTGCATGACGGCGTAGTCGTACGGTGCACCGGCACCGCCCGAAGCGGCGCCCTGGTCGATCCACTCGGCGGAGGTCGAGACCCAGTCGGCCCAGTACTGGCCGTAGGGGGAGACCTCCTGCGGGGCGGCGTTGCTCAGCTCCGCCTCGGACTTGCCGAGGTCGTTGTACGCCGGCACGAAGGTGATGTTGCGGTACCAGCCACCGGCGGCACCGGCGTGCACGCAGTGGCCCGCGGTCCACACGAGGTTGGACTTGCCCGGGTTGCGCGGGTCCGTCACGACCGTGCCGGAGCAGACCATCGAGCCCTCGGGGGAGTCGAAGAAGATCTTCCCGACCGGGGCGGCGTTCTCGTGGTACGGCGTCTTCTCGCGCTTGGCCTGGACCGGCGACGGCTCGGGGTCGGTCGCGCCCTGGTCGGCCGGGGCGTCCTTCGCGGCGATCGTCTTGTTCGGGTCCTTGGCCTTCTTCATCCGCTCGGGCTTCCAGAGGCCCTCGATGACCGGGTTGACGAAGTCCTTGGACTCGCGGAGCCAGTCGTCCTTGTCCCAGTTCTTCCAGGCCCCGTCCTTCCACTTGTCGGGATCGATGCCGTGGTCCTTCAGCTTGTCGGCGATGTCGCCGGGCAGCTTGGCATCGGAACCGGTGTCGGAACTGGTGTCGGACCCCTTGTCGGCGCCCTGCGCGGTGCCGGAATCAGCCTTGTCGCTTGCCTTGTCGTCGCTGGGGCCGCAGGCCGTGGCGGTGAGTGCCAGAGTTGCGGCGAGCCCGGTGGCGGCGAGTGCGAGACGGTGCCCGCGACTGCGCGCGAAGGGCGCACGAGTGGAACGCATGGTGCTGTAACCCCCGAATTGAACGTGTAATTGCTGCAATTGCCATGTACTTGTCATGTGTCGGCGTGGCGGCTCCGGGAGCGCCCCGCCGATGCAACACCCCACTATGCCCATGTGATTGGGGACGAATGACGGCGGGGTCGTGAAGGTTTCCGGCGACCCCGCCGTCGTACTTCGAGCAGCCTTTGCTGGTCAGCTACGCGTCGGCTACTTGTCGGCGAACTTCTTGCTCACCGCGCCGTAGATGCCCTTGGCTTCCTTGCCGAGCCGCGGACCGGCCAGCCAGCCGGCCGACACCGGGCCGATGGAGGTGTTGGAGACCAGGGCGGGCTTGCCGTCCGAGCCCTCGGCGACCCAGCCGCCGCCGGACGAACCGCCGGTCATCGTGCAGCCGATGCGGTACATCGTCGGGTCGGGCTTGCTGATCGAGAGCCGGCCCGGCTTGTCGGCGCACTGGAACGCCTTCTGGCCGTCGAACGGCGGAGCCGCCGGGTAGCCGGTCGCCGTCATGTCGCTGATCTGGGGCACGGCCGGGGCGTTGAAGTCCACCGGGAGAGCCGAACCGACCTGCTCCTCGAGCGACTGGCCCTCGCTGCCCTTCTCGGGCGTCACGTGGATGACCGCGAAGTCGTACGGCGCGCCCGTGCCGCCCGTCGGGCCGCCCTTCTCGATCCACTGGTCGGAGGTCTGTGCCCAGTCACCCCACCAGACGCCGTGCGGAGCCACCTCTTCCTTGGGGGCGTTCTCCAGCTCGGCGGCCGACTTGCCGCTGTTGTTGTACGAGGGCACGAAGGCGATGTTGCGGTACCAGCCGCCCTTGGCGCCCGCGTGCACGCAGTGACCCGCGGTCCACACCATGTTGGACTTGCCCGGGTGCGCCGGGTCCTCGACGACGGTGGCCGAGCAGACCATCGAGCCCTCGGGAGCGTCGAAGAACAGCTTGCCCGAGGCGGGAGCGCTGGCGTCGTACGGCGTCTTCAGGGCCGCCGCCTCCACCGGCTCGGGCGTCGGGTCGGTCACGCCCTGGTCACCGGAGATGTCGTTGTCGTCGACGCCGCGGTCGGGGTTCTTGTCCGCGTCCCGCATGCGGTCCGAGTCCCACAGACCGTCGATGATCGGGTTGACGTAGTCACCGGCTTCGCGGAGCCAGTCGTCCTTGTCCCAGTTCTTCCAGGCCCCGTCCTTCCACTTGTCCAGGTCGATGCCGTGCTCCTTGAGCCGGTCCTGGAGGTCCTGCGGAAGCCTGACCTTGTCGCCGTCGTTGCCGTCGTCGGCGGGCTGGGAGGCGGACGGATCGTCGCCCGCGTTGTCCTCGCTCGGGCCGCAGGCGGTCGCGGTCAGAACGAGCGCCGCGCCGATGGCGACAGCGGCCGCCACGGGGGAGGTTCTGCCGCGCGCGCTCCTCCCACGACGAGCGGTCTTGAGCGGGCGTATGGGTCGCATAGAGAGAATCCCCCTGGGCTTCGACAACGTGCACATGCCGGACATCGTGCGCCGCACGGTGCGTTGAGCACCGACTTTGGTGGCGCTGCACACCCTGTTGCGGATGAACGGCACCCCACACTATGCCGGTGCCGTAGGGGACTACCGACGGAACGGCAACGGTTCCGTCACGGCAAGGATCTTCCGATTACCCGTGTTCCCCCGCAGCCCCCGTCGTTGGTACGTACGGGGGACTGGCGGCCTGCGTTCATCTCCTCTGCCAACTCGTCGGCGCACCAGCCCAGATCGAGTGGGAAGCGCCCATTCCCAGCGGGAGGACCAACAGTCGTGGCCGTGACCGAGCCGGCGCCCGCGGCGGTTACCGCGGGGCACTCCGCAGCACATGAGGGAATCCTGCGACGCCAGTCGGCGCGTGAGTCGGCGGCGCGCACCTATGCGCGCGCCCTGCCGATCGTGCCGGTACGGGCGCGCGGTCTGACGATCGAGGGCGCCGACGGGCAGCGCTATCTCGACTGCCTCTCGGGTGCGGGGACCCTCGCCCTCGGGCACAACCATCCGGTCGTGCTCGAGGCGATCCGAAAGGTCCTCGACTCGGGGGCTCCGCTGCACGTCCTCGACCTGGCCACACCGGTCAAGGACGCCTTCACCACCGAGCTGTTCCACACGCTGCCCCATGGCCTCGCCGACCGCGCGCGGATCCAGTTCTGCGGCCCAGCCGGCACGGACGCGGTGGAAGCCGCGCTCAAACTCGTGCGGACGGCGACCGGGCGCGAGGGCATGCTCGCGTTCACCGGCGCCTACCACGGGATGACGGCAGGGGCGCTCGAAGCATCCGGCGGCGCACCGGACGTACGCGTCGCGCGCCTGCCCTACCCGCAGGACTACCGCTGCCCGTTCGGCATCGGTGGTGCGGACGGCGCGGAACTCGCGGCCCGCTGGACCGAGAACCTCCTCGACGACGCCAAGTCGGGTGTGCCCCAGCCGGCCGGGATGATCCTCGAACCCGTGCAGGGCGAGGGCGGCGTGATCCCCGCCCCCGACGACTGGCTGCGCCGGATGCGCGAGCTCACCGCCGCACGCTCGATCCCGCTCATCGCGGACGAGGTCCAGACCGGCGTCGGGCGCACCGGTGCCTTCTGGGCCGTCGAGCACAGCGGCGTGGTCCCGGACGTGATGGTGCTCTCCAAGGCCATCGGTGGCAGCCTGCCCCTGGCGGTCGTGATCTACCGCGACGACCTCGACGTCTGGCAGCCCGGCGCCCACGCGGGCACCTTCCGCGGCAATCAGCTCGCCATGGCTGCGGGCGCGGCCACCCTCGCGTACGTCCGTGAGAACGGCCTCGCGGAACGCGCGGGAGTTCTGGGCACCCGCATGCTCGCCCAACTGCGCTCCCTGGCCTCCGAACACCCCTGCATCGGCGATGTCCGCGGCAGGGGCCTGATGATCGGCGTCGAACTCGTGGACCCGGCCGCGCCGGACGGCACAGGCACTTCGGGCGGCAACGGCACCCCGAGTGCCACCGCCGGACTCCTGTCGCGCTCCCCGCGGCCGCCGTCCCCGGCGCCCGAAATCGCCGCAGCGGTGCAACGCGAATGCCTGCGCCGCGGCCTCATCGTCGAGCTGGGTGGACGGCACTCCAGCGTCGTACGCCTCCTTCCTCCTCTCACCATCACGGACGAGCAGGCGGCCGCAATCCTCGACCGCCTCTCCGACGCGATCTCCGCGGCGGCGCGTCCGCACCACGGATAGCCACACCGGACCCGGGCCGTTCCACCTCACGGACGGCCACGAGACATCAGCACAGCTCCAGCCCGTCGCCCCGGAGCCCGAACGACTTCACAAGGAAGCCCTCTTGAACGCCACCCCCGCATCCGACGGTCCACCCCACCCCCACGTCCCAGGCGCGTGCGGCACGCAATCCTCGCTGGTGGCGGAGCCCGGTACGGTCCCCCGGCAGAAGGGAGGCCGGCAGTCCGGGCAACTGCGAGGCGCGACCGCCGATCTCCTGGAGCACCCCGATCCGCACACCGCCGCGCAGGTGGCCGCCATCGAGAACCTCCTGCGCTGCTGGGTACGCGAGAACGACTTCCCCGCCCCCGAACAGGGCGCACTCCGTATCCCGCTCGAAGCCAGCGGCACCGCCCTCCTCGTCCCCGTGTACTACTGGTCGGCCACCGGCTGGCACCGCTTCGGCCTCCCGTACCTGGAAGACGGCCCCCAGAGCGCACCCCCGGCCGACGCCGTCACCGTCGCCGCCCTGCTGGGCCGCGAGACCGGCCAGCGGAGCGGAGCCACCGATCCGGACGGGCAGGCAGAGGCGTGGGCCGGCATGGTCACAGGCGCCAACCCCATCCCCAGCCCTGGCAGCGACGGCGACAGCGACGGCGATCGGGTCGAGGGAGGGGACCTCGTCGGCCGCGTCGCCGATTCGGTGCGGCGCACCGCCACTTTCATCGCCGACCGCCGGAACAACCCCGGCGACGAGCCCGACCTCTTCCTCGCCGCAGAACAGTCCCTGCTCCTCGGCCACCCCCTGCACCCCACTCCGAAGAGCCGCGAGGGCCTCTCGGACACCGAATCCCGGCTCTACTCACCGGAGTTGCGCGGCGCCTTCGCCCTGCACTGGCTCGCTGTCGCCCCGTCCGTCCTCGCCACGGACTCGGCCTGGACCGAGCGCGGACGGACCCTCCCGGCCGAGCAGCTCACCGCCCGCCTCGCCGGTCCGGACCTGCCGCTGCCACAAGGTCACGTCGCCCTGCCGCTGCATCCGTGGCAGATGCGCGAGCTCAGGCACCGCCCCGCCACCGCCGCTCTCCTGGAAGCGGGCCTCCTCCAGGACCTCGGCCCCCACGGCGCACCGTGGTACCCGACCTCCTCCGTACGCACCCTCTACCGCTCGGGTGCCCCGGCCATGCTGAAGCTGTCGCTCGGCCTGCGCATCACCAACTCCCGTCGTGAGAATCTCCGCAAGGAACTCCACCGCGGCGTCGAGGTCCACCGGTTGCTGCGCAGCGGCCTCGCCGAGCAGTGGCAGGCGGTCCACCCGGGCTTCGACGTGATCCGCGACCCGGCCTGGCTCGCCGTGACCGGCCCCGACGGCGCCCCCGTGACCGGGCTCGACGTCATGATCCGGCACAACCCCTTCGGCCCCGGAGACGACGCCACCTGCATCGCGGGACTCGTCTCGCCCAGGCCGTCACCGCACTCCACAGGGCACGACCGCGCTCCGATGCGCTCCCGGCTCGGCGAGATCGTCACCCGCCTCGCCGGACGGACGGGCCGCCCCCGGGGAGCCGTCGCCACGGAGTGGTTCCTGCGCTACCTGGAGAACGTCGTACGCCCCGTGCTCTGGCTGGACAGCGAGGCAGGTGTCGCCCTGGAAGCCCACCAGCAGAACACGCTCCTGCTGCTCGACGCCGATGGCTGGCCTGTGGGCGGCCGCTACCGCGACAACCAGGGCTACTACTTCCGTGAGTCCCGACGCGCCGAACTCGGCCGAAGGCTTCCCGGCATCGGCGAGCACAGCGACACCTTCGTGTCGGACGAAGTGGCGGACGAGCGCTTCGCCTACTACCTCGGCATCAACAACGTCCTCGGTCTCATCGGAGCTCTGGGCGCCCAACGCCTGGCCGACGAGCAGCTTTTGCTCGCGGCGTTCCGCCGCTTCCTCGGCGACACCGTCTCCGGTCCGGCTGCGCTGCGCACTCCACTGCCCGCGCTGCTTCTCGACTCACCCGTGCTGCGGTGCAAGGCCAACCTGCTGACCCGTCTCCGCGGTCTCGACGAACTCGTGGGCCCGGTCGACACCCAGTCCGTCTACGTCTCCATCGCCAACCCCCTTCATCCCTGAGGAACATGACCCACTCTTTTTGAGAGGAGCGACGCCGTGCCTCCGCCTCCCCCCGATGCGAGCACCGACGCCGGAACCGAGCCCGCCACCGAGTCCTCCGCCACCGAGTCCTCCGTCGTCGAATCCGTGACCGAGCCCTCCGTCGCTGACGGGGCAGACATCCAGGACACCCTGGACCTGCGGCTCCCGGACGAACTCATCGCACTGTTCGGCGCGAGTGACGCGGCCGTGGCGCAGGGCGCGTACGCCGGACGCATCGGAGCCGACGCACGCACGGCAGACAAGGCCCCGGCACGTAGGGCCGCATCGTCAGCCGACGACCTGCTCGACAACGTCGCCGACTGGGGCCCTGCGACCACCTCGGCCGGTGTCTTCCAACTCGTCCCCGTACGTACCGAACGTGATCTCCCCCTCATCAGCCGGTGGATGAACGACCCCGCCGTGGCGGCATTCTGGGAGCTGGCCGGCCCCGATGCCGTCACGGAGGCACATCTGCGTGCCCAGATCGACGGTGACGGACGCAGCGTCCCCTGCCTCGGTGTCCTGGACGGCACGCCGATGAGTTACTGGGAGGTCTACCGCGCGGACCTCGACGCGCTGGCCCGGCACTATCCGGCCCGCCCGCACGACACCGGTCTTCACCTCCTCATCGGCGGTGTCGCCGACCGTGGCCGAGGGCTCGGCACCTCTCTGCTGAGAGCCGTCGCCGACCTTGTGCTCGACCGTCGCGCCTCATGCGGGCGCGTCATCGCAGAACCCGACCTTCGCAACACCCCCTCCGTCTCCGCATTCCTGAGCGCCGGCTTCCGCTTCGCCGCCGAAGTCGATCTCCCCGACAAGCGCGCGGCGCTCATGGTCCGTGACCGGGCCCTGCGCGCAGTGCTCTGACCCGCTCACTCTTAGTACACCGCTCGACCTGATCCGGTTCCCTCCCGGAGGAGTGCCCGTGCCGAACCCGTCCGTCCCCCCGACGTCCCGAGAGCCGTCCGCTCTCTACGATCCGCCCGAGCTGACCGCGGACAGGTGGGCGAGATGCGGGCGCCGCCTCCTCGCCAAAATGGTCGGCGAGTTCGCCTACGAGGAGATCATCAAGCCCGTCCCCGCCGGACCGACGACGGGCGACGGGAAAGGGGACGCTTACAGCCTCCGCCTTGACGCCGATGTCGACGCCGGCGCCGACGCCGAGTGCGATGCCCCAGCCCAAGCCGATGGCGATGGCGTCGGCATAGGCGTAGAAGACGGCGAGCGCGGCGAAGTCCCGGGACCGAAGGCGTCCCGCCTCCTCTTCCGAGCCAGCCGCGGCTCGTACGGCAGTTGGCATGTCGACCCGGCCAGCCTCGCCCTGACCGAAGGCGAGGGACCGCCGCTCCCCTTCGGCGATCCCCTCCGCTTCCTCACCCGGGCCCGCCGCACCCTGGGAATCGACGGCGCCACCCTCGGCCACCTCATCCGCGAGCTGACCGTCACGCTCTCCGCCGACGCCCGGCTCGACCAGACGGCCCGTACCGCGGCGCAGCTCGCCGACCTCGGCTACGCCGAACTCGAAGGGCACCAGACCGGCCACCCCTGGCTCGTCCTCAACAAGGGCCGCATCGGTTTCTCCTCCAGTGACACCGCCCAGTGGGCGCCCGAGGCCCGCCGCACCACGCAGCTCCCGTGGATCGCGGTGCACACCGACATCGCCGCCTACCGAGGCGTCGCCGGCGTGGACACGGCACAGAAGCTCTACACACGTGAACTCACCCCCGCCACAAGGGAGTCCTTCGCGGGCATACTCAGGGCACGCGGCCTCGAACCGCACGCCTATCTGTTCTTGCCGGTGCATCCGTGGCAGTGGGACGACATCATCCTGCCCCTCTTCGCCCCTTCCGTCGCCGCGGGCGCGATCGTGCCCCTGCCCACCGACGGCGATCTGCGGTTGCCCCAGCAGTCCATTCGTACGTTCCTGAATCTGTCCCGTCCCGACCGGCACACGGTCAAGCTGCCGCTGTCGGTCCTCAACACCCTGGTGTGGCGCGGGCTCCCGACCGAACGCACCCTGGCGGCCCCCGCCGTCACCGCGTGGATGCACGCCCTGCGCGACGCCGACCCCTTCCTGCGTGACGAATGCCGGGTGATCCTGCTCGGCGAGGTCGCGTCGGTGACCGTCGAGCACCCGCTGTACGACGGCCTTCCCGAGGCCCCTTACCAGTACAAAGAGCTGCTCGGCGCGATCTGGCGCGAACCGATCACCCGGTATCTCGCTCCCGACGAGCGCGCCCGCACGCTTGCCTCCTTGTTGCACACCGACGCGCACGGCAGGGCCTTCGTTGCCGAGCTGGTCGACCGCTCGGGTCTGGCCCCCGAGGCCTGGCTGCGGCGCCTCTTCGGCGCCCTGCTGCCGCCGCTCCTGCAGTTCCTGTACCGGTACGGCACCGTGTTCTCCCCTCATGGGGAGAACGCCATCGTCGTCTTCGACGACAAGGACGTACCCGTCCGGCTCGCGGTGAAGGACTTCGTCGACGACATCAACGTCAGCGCCGAGGCCCTTCCCGAGCACGCGTCGATGCCGGACGACGTCCGTGACGTACTGCTCACCGAACGTCCCGACTTCCTCACGCAGTTCATCCACGCGGGGCTCTTCGTGGGTGTCTTCCGCTATCTCGCCCCGCTCTGCGAGAAGCAGCTGGGCATCCCGGAGCACACCTTCTGGTCTCTTGTCCGCGCCGAGATCCTCCGCCATCAGGCGCGCGCCCCACAGCTCAAGGAGCGGTACGAGATGTTCGACCTGCTCACCGAGCGCATCGAGCGGCTGTGCCTCAACCGGAACCGGCTTCACCTGGACGGCTACCGGGACCGCCCCGAGCGCCCGCATGCCGCCGTGCACGGGAGCGTGCCGAATCCTCTGCATCAGCCGTGATCGAAGGATTGTCAGTGGAGACCCGTAGGGTGGTCGCGCTATGACAAAGCCCTCCCTTCCCGAGCTCCTGCACGCCGCCGTCACCGCCGTCGGCGGCACAGAGCGCCCTGGCCAGGTGACGATGGCCGAGACCGTCGCCGAGGCGATCGACGACGGTTCCCATCTGCTGATCCAGGCCGGGACCGGCACGGGCAAGTCCCTCGGCTATCTGGTGCCCGCGCTCGCGCACGGCGAGCGCGTGGTGGTGGCGACGGCCACGCTCGCGCTGCAGCGTCAGCTCGTGGAGCGCGATCTGCCGCGGACGGTGGATGCCCTGCATCCGCTGCTGCGCCGCCGCCCCCAGTTCGCCATGCTCAAGGGCCGGTCGAACTATCTGTGCCTGCATCGCCTCCACGAAGGGGTGCCGCAGGAAGAGGAGGAGGGCCCGGGCCTCTTCGATCAGTTCGAGGCCGCCGCCCCCACCAGCAGGCTCGGCCAGGACCTGCTGCGGATGCGCGACTGGGCGGACGAGACTGAGACCGGCGACCGGGACGACCTCACACCCGGGGTCTCCGACCGCGCCTGGTCCCAGGTGTCCGTCTCCTCCAGGGAGTGCCTGGGTGCGTCGAAGTGTGCGTACGGAGCGGACTGCTTCGCCGAGGCGGCGCGGGAGCGGGCCAAGCTCTCCGAGGTCGTCGTCACCAACCACGCGCTCCTCGCGATCGATGCCATCGAGGGCGCCCCCATCCTTCCTCAGCACGAAGTGCTGATCGTGGACGAGGCCCACGAACTGGTCTCCCGGGTGACCGGCGTCGCCACCGGGGAGCTCACCCCGGGCCAGGTCAACCGCGCCGTGCGCCGAGCCGCCAAGCTCGTCAACGAAAAGGCGGCAGACCAGCTCCAGACCGCCTCCGAAGGCTTCGAGCGAGTGATGGAGCTGGCGCTCCCCGGCCGCCTCGAGGAGGTCCCGGAGGACCTCGGGTACGCGCTGATGGCCCTGCGTGACGCCGCCCGTACGGTCATCTCGGCCCTCGGCTCAACCCGCGACAAGTCGGTCCAGGACGAGGACGCCGTACGCAAACAGGCCCTTGCCTCCGTCGAGACGATCCACGACGTGGCGGAGCGCATCACGAACGGCTCCGAGTGGGACGTCGTCTGGTACGAACGGCACGACCGCTTCGGAGCCTCGCTGCGGGTGGCGCCCATGTCCGTGTCGGGCCTGCTCCGCGAGAAGCTCTTCAGCGATCGCTCCGTGGTCCTCACCTCCGCCACCCTCAAGCTCGGCGGCGACTTCAACGGGGTGGGGGCCTCCCTGGGGCTCGCCCCCGAGGGCACCGCGTCGGAGGACGCTCCGGTCTGGAAGGGCCTCGACGTCGGCTCGCCCTTCGACTACCGCAAGCAGGGGATCCTGTACGTCGCCCAGCACCTGGCCCGGCCGGGGCGTGAAGGCACGCGCAGCGACATGATCGAGGAGCTGGCCGAGCTGATCGAGGCGGCGGGCGGTCGTACGCTCGGCCTGTTCTCCTCCATGCGCGCCGCTCAGAACGCTGCCGAGGAGCTCCGTGGCCGCCTTGACATGCCCATCCTGCTGCAGGGCGAGGAGACGCTGGGCGAGCTGATCAAGAACTTCGCGGCGGACTCGCGGACCTGCCTGTTCGGGACGCTTTCGTTGTGGCAGGGCGTCGACGTGCCCGGCGCCAGCTGCCAGTTGGTGGTCATGGACAAGATCCCCTTCCCGCGACCCGACGACCCCCTGATGAGCGCGCGCCAGAAGGCGGTGGACGACGCCGGTGGCAACGGCTTCATGGCGATCGCCGCGACGCACGCGGCGCTCTTGATGGCGCAGGGCGCGGGGCGGCTGGTGCGGGCCTCGGCGGACCGTGGAGTGGTCGCCATCCTGGACCCCCGGCTCGCGACCGCGCGCTACGGCAGCTATCTGCGGGCTTCGCTTCCCGACTTCTGGTACACGACGGACCGTAATCAGGCGCGCCGCTCCCTGGCCGCGATCGACGCGGCGGCCAGGGCGGATCCCAAGCCCAACCCCAAGCCCGATCCCAAGGCCAATCCTCAGGTGGACGGCGAGGACGAGGCCGCAGAGGAGTAGAGAGGCGGCCGGCTCCAGAAGCCCCTCCGGGCCTCTGGAGCCGATGCCTGGAGACGCAGCAGGGCCCCGGAACCGGCGCAGTTGGTTCCGGGGCCCGGTCAGGGGCGGATGCTCACACTCGCCGCAGCACCGCCACCACCTTGCCGAGGATCGTCGCCTCGTCACCGGGGATGGGCTGGTACGCGGAGTTGTGAGGCAGCAGCCACACGTGTCCGTCCTCGCGCTTGAACCGCTTCACCGTCGCTTCGCCGTCGAGCATGGCGGCGACGATGTCGCCGTTCTCGGCGACCGGCTGGCGGCGCACCGTCACCCAGTCGCCGTCGCAAATCGCGGCCTCGATCATCGAGTCGCCGACGACCTTGAGGACGAACAGCTCACCGTCGCCGACGAGCTGCCGGGGGAGCGGGAAGACGTCCTCCACCGACTCCTCGGCGAGGATCGGGCCACCGGCTGCGATGCGGCCGACCAGCGGGACATACGAAGCGGCGGGCTTGCCCGCGGTGTCCGTGGGCTGGCTGCTGGGCTGGTCCGAGCCCCGCACCTCGTACGCACGCGGGCGGTGCGGGTCGCGGCGCAGGAAGCCCTTGCGCTCCAGGGCCATCAGCTGGTGAGCGACCGATGAGGTGCTGGAGAGGCCTACCGCCTGCCCGATCTCCCGCATGGACGGCGGGTACCCCCGCCGCTGCACCGAGTCCCTGATGACCTCGATGACACGGCGCTGTCGGTCGGTGAGGCCCGAACTGTCGGCGCGGATGCCCGGAGGTCGACCCGGCAGGGAGCGTGTGGGCTTGGGGCCCTCCGGGTTCGTGGCGTCATTCATGGCATGCACCGGCTCGAGTCGGCTCTGGCGGTCCTGGGCAGTGATGGTGGCACTGTCTGCGGTGGTGGTCACGTCGGTCGGCCCCTCTCGAGATTGTCTCCCTAGTTAGCCAACGGTAGTTGCTTTCGAAAGGTTGCGCCAAACACACGTTCGAGTGAAAAATCGCAGAATGCCTGCCGCGATCATGCGTCTGGGTGTATGGCTAACGTTCGAGCCGACTGGCATTTCGGTTCATTACGGTACGCTTCACCGCCAGGGTCGTGGCCCCCTCGGTGGGGCTCCCATACTGCCACTCGTCGCCCGGTCAACCCGGCACCGCCCCCTTCTCGTGCGGCGCGCGAGGTGAGCTCGTGCCGTTCCCGGCGGGCCGTGGGTACGCGACACGCGATGGGGCCGGATTTACGGCCAAACCCCAGATCTAGTGGTTGGATTGCAGCCGCAGCCCAGAAGTTGTGGTCCCGGGTCTTTCCAGGCCTCGGGCATCGCCTATGCTTGGGGCTGCTTCGAGGGCCCCATGGGCCTGTTGAGGCCTATGAGTCGTGTCGTGAAGGAGGGTTGGGAGTTTCATGCACTGCCCCTTCTGCAGGCACCCCGACAGTCGCGTGGTCGACAGCCGCACCACCGACGACGGCACCTCGATCCGCAGGCGCCGTCAGTGTCCCGACTGCTCCCGTCGTTTCACGACCGTGGAGACGTGTTCGCTGATGGTGGTCAAGCGCAGCGGCGTGACCGAACCGTTCAGCCGTACGAAGGTGATCAACGGCGTACGGAAGGCGTGCCAGGGGCGGCCGGTCACCGAGGACGCCCTCGCCCAGCTCGGCCAGCGGGTCGAAGAGGCGGTGCGGGCCACCGGGAGTGCCGAACTGACCACGCACGACGTGGGTCTGGCCATACTCGGTCCGCTGCAGGAGCTGGACCTCGTGGCCTACCTGCGCTTCGCCTCCGTGTATCGGGCGTTCGACTCGCTCGACGACTTCGAGGCTGCCGTCGGGGAGCTGAGGGACCAGCGGGAAAAGCGGCTCGACGAAGAGCCGCAGGGCGCCGGCGGGGAGCCCGGCGTGAACGACTGCGGGCCCGGAGGGACTGTCGAAGTCCCGGTGCCCGCCACTGCCGCCGACTGACCGGCCCCAGCGGCCGACGGCGACACACACAGACCTGCTTGCGGGGCGCCTTCGTGGGCTTCGCGGCACCAGACAACACCGTGTCACGGGAACATCGTGGCACTTCAGGGCGTTTTAGCCTGATACAGGGAGGCGGCATGACCGAGACGACGAGCGGCCCGGCACGAGGTTCCCGCGCCAAGGGATCCAAGGCCAGCAAGGGTCTGCGTATCGAGCGCATCCATACGACGCCCGGCGTGCATCCGTACGACGAGGTGGTCTGGGAGCGCCGAGACGTCGTCATGACCAACTGGCGCGACGGCTCGGTCAACTTCGAGCAGCGTGGCGTCGAGTTCCCCGACTTCTGGTCGGTGAACGCGGTCAACATCGTCACCAGCAAGTACTTCCGCGGGGCCGTTGGCACCCCGCAGCGCGAGACCGGCCTCAAGCAGCTGATCGACCGCATCGTGAAGACGTACCGGAAGGCCGGCGAGGACTACAGCTACTTCGCTTCGCCCGCCGACGCCGAGATCTTCGAGCACGAGCTGGCGTACGCCCTCCTGCACCAGATCTTCAGCTTCAACTCGCCGGTCTGGTTCAACGTGGGCACGCCCCAGCCGCAGCAGGTCTCCGCCTGCTTCATCCTGGCTGTCGACGACTCCATGGACTCGATCCTCGACTGGTACAAGGAAGAGGGGATGATCTTCAAGGGCGGCTCCGGCGCCGGCCTGAACCTCTCCCGCATCCGTTCCTCCAAGGAACTGCTGTCCTCCGGCGGCAACGCCTCGGGACCGGTCTCCTTCATGCGAGGTGCCGACGCGTCCGCAGGAACGATCAAGTCGGGTGGCGCCACGCGCCGCGCGGCCAAGATGGTCATCCTCGACGTCGACCACCCCGACATCGAGGGCTTCATCGAGACCAAGGTGAAGGAAGAGGAGAAGATCCGCGCCCTGCGTGACGCGGGCTTCGACATGGACCTGGGCGGCGACGACATCACGTCCGTCCAGTACCAGAACGCCAACAACTCGGTCCGCGTGAACGACACGTTCATGAAGGCGGTCGAGGAGGGCGGCAAGTTCGGCCTGACGTCCCGCATGACGGGCGACGTCATCGAGGAGGTCGACGCCAAGTCGCTCTTCCGCAAGATGGCCGAGGCCGCGTGGGCCTGCGCCGACCCCGGCATCCAGTACGACGACACCATCAACGCCTGGCACACCTGCCCGGAGTCCGGCCGGATCAACGGCTCGAACCCGTGCAGCGAGTACATGCACCTGGACAACACGTCCTGCAACCTCGCCTCGCTGAACCTGATGAAGTTCCTCAAGGACGACGGCCTGGGCACCCAGTCCTTCGACGCCGAGCGCTTCTCGAAGGTCGTCGAGCTGGTCATCACCGCGATGGACATCTCGATCTGCTTCGCGGACTTCCCGACGCAGAAGATCGGCGAGAACACCCGCGCCTTCCGCCAGCTGGGCATCGGCTACGCCAACCTCGGCGCCCTGCTGATGGCCACCGGTCACGCGTACGACTCCGACGGCGGCCGCTCCCTGGCCGGCGCCATCACCTCGCTGATGACGGGTACGTCGTACAAGCGCTCGGCCGAGCTCGCCGCGGTCGTCGGTCCCTACGACGGCTACGCCAAGAACGCCACGCCGCACAAGCGCGTCATGAAGCAGCACTCCGACGCCAACGCCACGGCCCCCCGCGTCGACGACCTGGACACCCCGATCTGGGCCGCCGCCACGGAGGCCTGGCAGGACGTGCTCCGCCTCGGCGAGAAGAACGGTTTCCGTAACTCCCAGGCGTCCGTCATCGCCCCGACCGGCACCATCGGTCTGGCGATGTCCTGCGACACCACGGGCCTGGAGCCCGACCTCGCCCTGGTCAAGTTCAAGAAGCTCGTCGGCGGCGGCTCGATGCAGATCGTCAACGGCACCGTGCCGCAGGCCCTGCGTCGCCTGGGCTACCAGGAGGAGCAGATCGAGGCGATCGTCGCCCACATCGCCGACCACGGCAATGTGATCGACGCCCCCGGTCTGAAGCCCGAGCACTACGAGGTCTTCGACTGCGCGATGGGCGAGCGTTCCATCTCCGCGATGGGCCACGTCCGGATGATGGCGGCCATCCAGCCGTGGATCTCCGGCGCGCTCTCCAAGACGGTCAACCTCCCCGAGACGGCCACCGTCGAGGACGTCGAAGAGGTCTACTACGAGGCGTGGAAGATGGGCGTCAAGGCGCTCGCCATCTACCGCGACAACTGCAAGGTCGGCCAGCCCCTCTCCGCCAAGAAGAAGGAGCAGGAGAAGGCCGAGGTCACCGCTAAGACCGAGGACACGATCCGTGCCGCGGTCGAGAAGGTGGTCGAGTACCGCCCCGTCCGCAAGCGCCTTCCCAAGGGCCGCCCGGGGATCACCACCTCCTTCACCGTGGGTGGCGCCGAGGGCTACATGACCGCCAACTCCTACCCGGACGACGGTCTCGGCGAGGTCTTCCTGAAGATGTCCAAGCAGGGCTCGACCCTCGCCGGCATGATGGACGCCTTCTCGATCGCGGTCTCCGTGGGCCTGCAGTACGGCGTTCCGCTGGAGACGTACGTCTCGAAGTTCACGAACATGCGCTTCGAGCCGGCCGGCATGACGGACGACCCGGACGTGCGGATGGCGCAGTCGATCGTCGACTACATCTTCCGTCGCCTGGCGCTGGACTTCCTGCCCTTCGAGACGCGCTCCGCGCTCGGCATCCACTCGGCCGAGGAGCGTCAGCGTCACCTGGAGACGGGTTCGTACGAGCCGTCCATGGACGAATCGGACGTCGACGTCGAGGGTCTGGCACAGTCCGCTCCCCGGCAGCCCGAGGTCCTGAAGGCGGTCGCCACGCCGAAGGCCGAGGCCGAGAAGCCCGCTCCGCAGCAGGCGCACACCAGCGCCGAGCTCGTCGAGATGCAGCTCGGTATCCAGGCCGACGCGCCGTTGTGCTTCTCCTGCGGGACGAAGATGCAGCGGGCAGGCTCCTGCTACATCTGCGAGGGCTGCGGCTCGACCAGCGGGTGCAGCTGACCGGCTGATCTAGCCGAGTGAGGGGTTGGCGGAGCCGGTCGGCTCCGCCGACCCCTCACCGCGTTCTCAGAACTCTCCGCCCATCAGCGCGGCGAAGGACGTCGGGTCCGCGTCGAAACCGCGGATGATCTCCCGGAAGGACCACGCGCCCGACTCGTCCCGGGTGAACTCGGCGACGGTGGCCGCCGTGGACCCGGAGACTCCGGAGAGGTCGGTCAGGGAGAGGTCCGTGTACCCGTGACGGATACGGACGGAGGTGCTCGGGATGTCGCCGAAGACCTTCTCCCCCTCGTGGGGCTGTATGGCCACGCCGACCACCACGCGCGCGTACGTGGCCGCCAGCCGGCCGAGCTCCAGGGTCATGACCTCGTCGAAACCGAAGCCCTGTCCCGTCTTGCTGTCCCTGTTGAGAGTGATCGTCCCGTCGGGGGAGCGGCTGCCGAAGTGCACCAGGTATACGGGGCTGCCGTGCGGAGCCTCCGCCGTATACGTACCGGCGATGATGTCGAGATCGTGCGGCCGCGAGCCGACAGGGCTCGGATCCCACTTGAGCCCCACCTCGACCTTCTCAATTCCCTTGCTGACACTGCTCACCAGAGATCCCCCTCCTCGTAGTCCCCGCTAGCGCCGATGCTCTAGGCATGTCCAACAGACACGCTACGACGCATGACTGACATCGCTGAATTTCGCCGGTGGGAAAGGCTGTTGGCATGCGGGCGCGGTCGTGTGGATCATTGCCTCCATGACATGGAACGGGGAAGAAGCGGACATCGAGGCCTATGTGGCCAGAGTCGGCCACAAGGGGGACATGAAGCCTGACTTCGACACCCTCCGGGCGCTCCATCGCGCGCATGTGGCGTCGATCCCTTTCGAGAATCTGGAGATGATGGTCGGCCGGCCCGTGCCGCTGGATCTGGTGGCGCTGCAGGACAAGCTGGTGCGGCGGCGCAGAGGCGGCTACTGCTACGAGCAGAACCTCCTGTTCGCCGCGGTCCTGGAGCGGATCGGCTTCGCCGTCACGGGGCTCGGTGCGCGCGTCCGGGCGGGTGCCTCGTCGCGCCGCGCGGTGACGCACATGCTCCTGAAGGTCGAGGCGGACGGACAGCAGTGGCACTGTGATGTCGGTTTCGGCGGCCTGGGACTGCTCGAACCGGTCCCCATGGGGGACGAGGGCGATGTCCGGCAGGACGTGCGACAAGGAGAGTGGCGGTTCCGGATCGTCCAGGAGGCGAACGGCGCGCGGGTGTTGCGTACCGAGCACGCGGGCGGCTGGTTCGACCTCTACGAATACACGCTGGAAGAACGGCTTCCCGTCGACTACGTAGTGATGAACCACTACACATCGACCCACCCCATGTCGTCGTTCATCCGCCGCCCGGTGATCCAGAGGGCCGCTCCGAATGTGCGCCGCACTTTGGTAGGTGAACGTTTGACGGTGACGCGACCGGACGGCACATCGGACGAACGTGACGTATCCGCCCGGGAGTTGGGGGATGTTCTCGACCGTGAGTTCGGTATTGAACTGAGCGCCGAGGATCGCGCCGAGCTGATCCGGGCGCACTACGCCGGAGCGTGACCCGGGCCACGCTCGGCGCCGTACGATGGCGCGGTGCTGGTCAAGTGGATTCGCTGCACCGTGGTGGACCGACGGGGGTTCGAGCGGGGGCAGCGGAAGTGGGCGGGGCTTCTGGGGGAGCCGGGGTTCCGGGGACAGGGCGGGGGGTGGAGTCGGGAGCGGCCGGGCGTGGCGCACGTTTTCGGCTTCTGGGAGAGCCGGGCCTTCTACGACTCCTTCATGGCGCGGTCCCACGACCGGCTCGCCGCCACGCAGTCAGGCACCTTCAAGGACATCCAGATCAAGCTCTTCGACCACCGATTCGACGTGAAGACGGGCTTCGAGCCGCGCTTCGCCGACGCCGACGTGGTCCGGGTGGCGCACTGCCGGGTCCACGAGGCACGGGTGGAGCACTTCGCGCTCATGCAGGAGAAGGTCTGGAACCCGGCGATGGCGGGCTCCCCGGGGATGGTGCGCGGGCTCTTCGGTGAAGCACCCGGGCACGAGTTCCTCGTCCTCTCGATGTGGCAGTCGGCCGCCGAGCACGGGAAGTACCGCAGGGAACGGGTGGAGCGTCTCTCGCTGCGGGCCCAGACGGAGGCGGACGTCGCGGCCCTGGCCGGTGACATCGTGGAACTGGAGCCGTCGTGGACGGTGTGACGTCGCGCGCGGGTGACGTGCTGCGGCGACCTGGCGTATGACCTGCTGCCGGGCGGGCCCGCCGCTGTCCCGCTGTGGTGACGGCGCCGTCGGTGGCGGCGTCCGCCTACGCCGGATGGAGCCCGGACGGCCGACCGGTTGAGCTCCCGGGGAGGGCCCGATCTAGGGTTTCCGTATGGCACGTCCGCAGCGCATCTTCCTTGTCCGGCACGGCGAGTCGGCCGGAAACGCCGACGACACCGTGTACGAACGCGAACCCGACCACGCGCTGGCGCTCACCGAGAAGGGGTGGCGGCAGGCGGACGAGACGGGTGAGCAGCTACGGGAGGCCGTCGGCCAGGAGCGGGTGAGTGTGTACGTCTCGCCCTACCGGCGCACCCATGAGACATTCCGGGCCCTGCGGCTCGACCCCGAGCTGGTGCGGATCCGCGAGGAGCCGCGGCTGCGGGAGCAGGACTGGGGAAACTGGCAGGACAGGGACGACGTCAGACTGCAGAAGGCGTACCGCGACGCGTACGGGCACTTCTTCTACCGCTTCGCCCAGGGCGAGTCGGGAGCCGACGTGTACGACAGGGTGGGCGCGTTCCTGGAGAGCCTGTACCGGAGCTTCGAGGCGCCGGATCATCCGCCGAACGTCCTCCTCGTCACCCACGGCCTGACCATGCGGCTGTTCTGCATGCGCTGGTTCCACTGGTCGGTGGCGGAGTTCGAGTCGCTGTCCAACCCCGGGAACGGCGAGATGCGGACGCTGGTGCTCGGCGACGACGGCAAGTACACACTGGACCGGCCGTTCGAACGCTGGCGCGAACCCGAGCCGTACGGCGTCACCGGATAGAGTGGCAGAGCGATGACCGCTGACTCCTCTCCCGACCGGCGCCTGGCCCGCGCTCTGGCCAGCCTGCGTGGACTGGCGGTGGGGGACGCACTGGGCTCTCAGTTCTTCGTGCCCGCGAACTACCCGCTGCTCAAGCGCGGGGAAGCGCCCCCAGGCCCCTGGCAGTGGACCGACGACACCGAGATGGCCTGCTCCGTGTTCGCGGTCCTGGTCCGCCACGACCGGATCGACCAAGACGCGCTCGCACTGTCGTTCGCCGAGCACCATGACTTCGACCGCGGCTACGGCCCGGCCGTGAACCGGCTGCTCAGGCAGGTCCGTGAGGGCGGGGACTGGCGGGAGCTGGCCTCCGCGCTGTTCAAGGGGCAGGGCTCCTGGGGCAACGGGGCGGCCATGCGGATCGCGCCGCTCGGCGCCTGGTACGCGGACGATCCGGAGCAGGCGACGCACCAGGCGGAGATCTCCGCCTACCCCACGCACCAGCACCGTGAGGCGGTCGTGGGAGCCATGGCGGTGGCCGCCGCCGCGGCGCTGGCGGCCGACCCCGCCGGGCCGCCCGCACCGAAGGCGCTGCTCGACGGCGTCATCGACCTCGTGCCCCGCAGTGCCGTGGGAGCGGGGCTCCGGCGCGCCCGGGACATGCTCGACTACGGGGACGCGGCGACGGTCGCGGCGGTCCTCGGATGCGGGCGCCGCACGACGGCTCATGACACGGTGCCGTTCGCGCTGTGGTCGGCCGCTCGTGGCCTGGGCGACTATGAGCGGGCCATCTGGTCCACCGCCCAGGTGGGCGGCGACATGGACACGACCTGCGCCATCGTGGGCGGAGTGGTTGCTTCCGGCGAGGGCGGGGCGCCCTCCGGCGCGTGGCTGGAGCAGACCGAGGATCTGCCCGGCTGGGTGCCGGTCACGGTGGGCTGACTTCGGGATTCCGGTGTGTGACTGTCGCGGTCATGTGTGACTGTCACGGTCATGCCACAGCGTGGGCGATGGCAGGGCTGTCGGCGGCCTCGCGGCTACTCTTTCCGGCAGGCCGCGAGTTGATCATGACTTGCGTGTCCTCAACGAGATGCCGGTCGCCCGGCGGCCCGCCACGCGCGCGTGCCGTCCGCCGCACGTGCGGACCGGCCGGGAGGGGGTCCCGTGTCCGATGCACCGTCCACGCCTGAGCCTTCAGCTGGGTCAGGTCCAGATGCGCCAGCTCCACGAGGTTCAGCCGGAGAACCGCTGAGACGTCCGCGAGGGGGCGCCGGCGGCGGTCACGCCGACGACGGCAGCGAGGCGCCCGCAGAACCCCAGGACGCCGTGCCAGGCCCGCGTGCCGTGGCGGGCAGCCCAGTGCCTCGGCCCGACTGGGCGTACCCGGGAGGCGGGTACAAGCACGAGCCGCTGCTGGCCGATCTGCGGGCCGACCCGCCCGCCCCGGTCCGGACGGGCACGCTCGGCGCGGTGTTCGTGACCGGCCTGCTGAGCATGATGCTGCTCGGCGACGGCCTCGCGATCAATCTGCTGATCGTCGCCCTGCCCGCCGCGCTTGCCGCGTATTTCGCCGCCGAGCAGGCCGGTCGCAGGCTGCGCCCATGGACGCTGACCTGGGCGATCGGCGGCCTCGCGCTGCTTGTGGTGCCCGCGCTGCGGGACGCCGGCTGGCCGTCGTTCCTCGCCATCGTGTCCGCCGTTGCCCTCGGCTCACTCGCGCTGCACGGCTGCCGTACCTGGCCCGGCGTGCTGCTCGGCCCGGTCGGTCTCTTCGAAGCGGTCCTCTCCGGCCTTGGCTGGGGCTGGCGCGGGGTGCGGGGACGTGCGAGCGGGTCCCGGAGCGGTCCCGTGCTGCGGGCGGCCGCGGTGACCGTCGTGCTGCTGCTGGTCTTCGGCGCGCTGTTCGCCGGGGCCGACGCCGCCTTCGCGGGGCTGCTGGGCGACCTGATGCCCGACGCCTCCGTCGCCGAAGGGCCGTGGCGTCTGCTGCTCTTCGCGCTCGGCGTCGTCGGAGCGCTCGCCGCGGCGCACACCGCTGCCGCGCCCGTGCGCTGGGACCGGCTCGTCGTAGGTCCCGGCCGGGAGCGGGGCCGCGTCGAGTGGGCGCTGCCGCTGATCGTTCTGAACCTGCTGTTCGCGGCGTTCAACGTGGTGCAACTCGCCGTGCTCTTCGGCGGCTACAACGCGGTCCTGGAGAAGACCGACCTCTCGTACTCCGCGTACGCGCGCCAGGGCTTCTGGCAGCTGCTGCTCGCCACGCTGCTCACCCTCGTCGTCATCGTCCTCGCCCTGCGCTGGGCGCCGCGGGACGGGGCACGAGACCGAAGGCTGGTGCGGGCCGTGCTCGGGACGCTCTGCGCCCTCACGCTCGTCGTCGTCGCGTCGGCGGTGCGGCGCATGGACATGTACGTCGAGGCGTACGGGCTGACCCGGCTGAGGGTCTCGGTCGTGGCCGTGGAGCTCTGGCTCGGCCTGGTCATCGTATTGATCATGGCGGCCGGAGTCTGGGGCGCCCGTTGGCTGCCGCGCGCTGTCGCCGCGAGTGCCGCGGCCGGGGTGCTGGCCTTCGGACTCCTCTCGCCCGACGCGCTCATCGCCGAGCGCAATGTGCAGCGCTACGAGGACACCGGGAAGTTCGACCTGGAGTACGCGCGTGGGCTGTCCGCCGATGCTGTTCCGGAGGTCGACGGGCTGCCGGAGCCATTGCGCTCCTGCGCCCTTGAGGGCATCGCGAAGGACCTCGGGGCCGAGCGCGGTCCTTGGTACGCCACCAGTCTGGGGGAGGCGCGGGCCAGGGAGATCATCGAGGACCGGCCGCCGACGGCATCCTCGGCGGACTGCACAGGCGTTGGCGAGGAGACCACGTACCGCTGATCGCCCTCTGGGCGGGACACCGGTCTCCTGGACGGTGAGAGTGCGGCGCCGGGCGTCTACGGAGGCGGCCATGCGCCGCTGTCCACGGAGGCGAGTGCCGGGCCGCTCTCGCCCCGTGGACGACCCGGCACGTACGCCTCTCCATGCTCCAGCCAGCAGCCAGCAGCCAGCAGCCAGCAGCCAGCAGCCAGCAGCCAGCAGCCAGCGGCCAGTAGCCAGCGGCTAGCCGCCCGCTGGACCCGCCGTGCTCGCCGTGCCGGACAACGCCTCCATGTCGCTCTTGCGTACCCGGACGACCACCAGGGCGGTGACCAGCGCGAGCAGGGCCATGGCGACGGCCGGGATGAAGGCCGTCGAGATCCCCTGGGACAGCACTTCGTGTCCCCAGGGCGCGGGCAGCTCGCCGGTCTTGGCGAAGGAGGCCTTCTGTTCCGGCGAAGCGTTCGCCATGAAGTCCGCCATCTGTTCCTTGCCCTCGTTCCGGCTCGCCGTACCGAACACCGTGGTCAGGATGGAGAGGCCGAGGGAACCGCCCACCTGCTGCGTCGCGTTGAGCAGGCCTGATGCCGCGCCTGCCTCGTGTGGGGCTACTCCGGAGACGGCTGTCAATGTAAGGGTCACGAAGTTCAGACCCATGCCGAAGCCGAACAGGAGCATCGGTCCGAGCACTCCGCCCGCATACGAACTGTCCGGGCCGATGAGGGTCAGCCAGCCGAGCCCGAGGGCCACGAGGGCCGAGCCGGTCACCATGAACGGCTTGGGGCCGAGGACCGGAAGCAGCCGTTGGGAGATGCCCGCGCCCGCCACGATCGCGACCGTGACCGGCAGGAAGGCGAGGCCCGCTTCGATCGGTGTGTAGTCCAGCACGTTCTGGACGAAGAGCACGATGAAGAAGAACATGCCGAACATCGCCGCAGCCAGGCTCAGCATGATCACGTACGAACCCGAGCGGTTGCGGTCGGCGAACATCTTCAGCGGAGTGATCGGTTCCCTGGCCCGGCTCTCGATCAGGGCGAAGGCGAGGAGCAGCACGATCGCCGCGCCGAACGACCCCAGGGTGAGACTGTCGCGCCAGCCGTCCTCGGCCGCCCGGATGAATCCGTAGACCAGGGAGGCCATGCCGAGGGTCGACGTGAGGGCGCCCGCGATGTCGAAACGGCCCGGATGACGCTCGGACTCGCTGATGTAGAGCGGGGCGAGGAAGGCGATCAGGATGCCGATGGGTACGTTCACGAACAGCACCCAGCGCCAGTCGAGCCACTCCGTGAGCATGCCGCCGGCCAGGAGGCCGATGGCGCCGCCGCCCGCGGAGACGGCCGCGAAGACACCGAACGCGCGGTTGCGCTCGGGGCCTTCGGGAAACGTCGTGGTGATGAGGGCCAGGGAGGTGGGCGACGCGATCGCGCCACCTACGCCCTGCAGGGCGCGCGCGGCCAGCAACTGCCAGGGTTCCTGGGCGAATCCGCCCAGGAGCGAGGCGAGGGTGAAGACCAGGATGCCGGTCATGAAGACCCGGCGGCGGCCGAGGATGTCACCGGCCCGGCCGCCGAGAAGCAGCAGGCCACCGAAGGTGAGCGTGTACGCGCTGACGACCCAAGTGAGGTCAGTGGTGGAGAATTCGAGCGCGTCCTGAATGTGCGGCAGCGCGATGTTCACAATTGTTGCGTCGAGGACCACCATGAGTTGGCAGGCCGCGATGACGGTCAGGGCGATACCGGGCCGGCCTTCTCGGCGGGCGGCACCGGGCTTCCGGTCTTTGGCTAACTGAGAGGTTGTCACTATGGGTCCCCCACAAGTGCGTTAGTGAACGCGCCCGTTCACTGTCCCGTTAACGGTAGTGACTCCCCATCAGTGAACGCAACCGTTCACTGACACTGCCTCGTACTCCAACGGAGAGATATCGATGGTTACTTCGCGCTGGAGCGCCGCAGCCGCTCAAACGGCCTCCCTGCGCCGCCGGGGCCCTGTGCTGGAACGGGCGATCCTTGATGCCGCGCTCGAGCAGCTCAGCACCGTCGGCTGGAACGGTCTGACGATGGAAGGTGTGGCCGCGAGTGCGCAGACCGGCAAGGCCGCCGTCTATCGCCGCTGGCCCTCCAAGGAGGATCTCGTCGTGGACGCACTCCAGGCCGGCCTCCCGAAACTCGACTCCGCACCGGACTGTGGAGACGTGCGGGAAGATCTCGTTCAGCTGTGCAGGCAGATGCGTGAGGCGATGTTCTCGCGGCCCGGATTCGCTCTCCGCGCGGTGCTTCACGAGTGCGACACGGTGGCGGCCGAGCGATTCCATGGGGTGATCTTCGACGGGGTCATCGGACCGAGCGTGGAACTGATCAAAGAAGTCATACGCCGGGGAGTCGAGCGCGGTGAGGTGCGCGCCGAGGCCGCGAGTTCCTACGTGTACGACGTCATCCCGGCGATGATGATGTACCGATCCAAGGTGTGCGGCAGCGAATGGGGGGACGAAGAGTTCACGGAGCTGATCGATCAGGTCATGGTTCCGATGCTGCGTCGGTAGGCCCGGGTGTCGCGGGTGGCATGCGGCGGCGTACGCTTGCTGGCGCCATGCCGTACGAACCACCCACCCACACCGTCGAGCGCTCCCTTCGCGCTACCACCGGAGCGAAGATCGTTGCCGGAGTCGACGAAGTCGGACGCGGAGCGTGGGCGGGACCGGTCACCGTATGTGCGGCGATCACGGGACTGCGCAGGCCGCCCGAAGGGCTCACCGATTCCAAGCTGATCACTCCCAAGCGGCGCACCACACTCGCCGGGGAGCTGGAGAGCTGGGTCACGGCCTATGCCCTGGGGCACTCCTCGCCCGAGGAGATCGACGAGATGGGGATGACCGCCGCACTGCGGCTCGCCGCGGTGCGCGCCCTGGAGGAGCTTCCGGTACGACCGGAAGCGGTGATCCTCGACGGGAAGCACGACTATCTCGGAACTCCCTGGCAGGTTCGTACGGTGATCAAGGGCGATCAATCCTGTGTGGCCGTCGCCGCGGCGTCGGTGATCGCCAAGGTTCGGCGCGACAAAATGATGGCCGAACTGGGTATCGAACATGCAGACTTCGGTTTTGCGGCCAACGCCGGCTATCCGTCGCCGGTGCACAAGGCCGCGCTGGCGGAGCGGGGGCCCACCCCGTACCACCGGATGTCGTGGGCGTATCTTGATGCGCTGCCCCAGTGGCGGCACCTCAAGAAGGCCCGCAGCTGGGCGGATGGAAACGTTCCGGCAATCGAGGGCCAACTCGGCTTCGATTTCTGACGCTTCCGGCAGTTCCACTCGCACTCAAGTGCCACCCGCCGATGCGACTCGCACCGGCGTTTGATAGACAACAACGCATGCCTCTCAGTCCCGAGGAGCCTCAGATTCACGAGAGTGCCCAGGGTCCCCGCGTGACCCCGGCCAGTGGCCGCATCACGCCGACCCCCCGCCCCGTACCCGGCCCGCGTCCCGCGGCTGCGCCGCGTCCTGGCCGACCGGGCCCCGCCCGGCCGATGCCGCCGGCGCAGCGCACGTCGCACGAGCCGGCCGCCAAGCCAGGGCTTCCCGCCCCGGCCGCTTCCGCCGCTCCGACGGTTCCCGCTGGTCCCCCCGCGGGCTCCGCCACGGATGCCGGTGCTTCGGTTCCGCAGATCCAGCTGGTCCCGGCTTCCGCCGAGGGGGCGCTCGACGCCGCCGAGGAAGCCGTTGACCTGCTGCTCGACTCGGGTCGCGCCCCGGGTGAGGTCCTGGTGATCACCACCGGCGACCCGCACCCGTGGGCCACGCACGAGCTGTCGTTCGGCGAGACCTCCTACTGGGCTCAGCACGACGCGGGTGACGACGTCTTCTACGCCGACGCCGCCGCCCTGGACCGTGCCGCGCCCCGCCCCGTGGTCGTCGTCGCCATCAACGGCGGCAGCGAGGAGGCCGCGGTCGGCGCACTGCCGACGGCGCTCACCCGGGCCGGAGTCCTGCTGATCGTCTGCGGTGACCCGCAGCGCATCAACGCGATGCTGGGCGCGGGCGTCTGACGTTCGCCGTCTGACATCCGCGGCCCGGGCTCCGGCTTCGGCCGCCCGACGATCGAACGCCTGACGTTCGAGGCCGGGTGGACGGAGTCGGGCGTGGGGCGGCCGGTGTCCGTGGCATGGCCGGGTGAGCTTCAGGCTGTGTGCGCCGCGTACCACGCGACGCGGACGAGCCCGGGTACGCACCGGTCCATGCCTGTCACCCGCCTCGCGGCGGGTGGTCCGGAGGACGCCTCAGCGTGCCGCCACCCGGCGCAGTACCTCGGACGCGGCGCCGCCGGTGCGTATCGGTGGTGGCGGATCGGTGTCGGCGAAGGCCTCGGGGTGTGAGCCGGTGCTGGGCCGACGGCCGCCGCGCCCCTCACCGAGGACCTGCCAGCCGTCACGGGTCAGCGTGATGTAGGCGCCGCAGCGCAGCCCGTGCAGCGTGCAGGCGTCCCGCAGTCCCCACATCCACGCCCCGTCCTCCGGCGTCCAACGCGCGTCACCGTCACGGCAGTAGAGCAGGACGGCCGTACGCACCGGAGTGCGGCGCCGCAGATCGTGCGGGATGACCCGGCGCAGCTGCGCGAGCAGCGCGTTGCGGAACACCCAGCCGTCCGCCGCGCTCGGCCGCCGCGTGAACGAAGCGCTCGCCCGGAGCCGTTCCTCAGGATCGAGGACGGCGACGACGGCTGTCTCGGGCGTCGGACGATGCCGTGCGTGCAGGCCGCTGACGACCTCACGCGGATTGCGCAGCAGGGGAATTCCCGCGGCCGACCACTCCGCTGGCTCGAGCATCCGGCCCAGACGGTTGGGGGAATCGGCGGACATATCAGCGGACGTCGAGAACCCCGACATCGATGCCGCAGCGGACGGAGCGAATCCGAAGGTCACGGTCCTCCCTTCGGCTACGCGCCCAGAGGGCGGGGTCGGACTGGGGGAGCGCACCGCGGCACGTTCCTGCCGGGCCACGGGGAGCCGCGCGGGGAGCGATACCAATTCTTCCCGTCGGATTGCCTTGCGGCAACGAGCAATTGGGACCGCCGACCGGTATCTGGTGATGCGTCTTCTATATCCCTGCCCACGGGGCCCCACATCGACGCTTGCGTCAGCCTTGCACGGCCAGGACCAGCGGCAACACCCCCTTGGCTCCGGCACGGCGGAGCATGCGCGCGGCCACCGCCAGGGTCCAGCCGCTGTCCGTCAGATCGTCGACGAGAAGTACGGGGCCGCCCGCTTCCTGGAGCGCCGCGGCGAGCTCAGAGGACACGGTGAGTGTCCCGTCCAGGGCGCGCAGGCGCTGAGCGCTGTTGCTCCTCGGCGCATGTGCCGTGTCGGCCCCGGCGGCGTACTCGATGGAGCCGAGGAGTGGAAGGCGGCCGATCTCCGCGATGCGGGCACCCAGCGACTGGATCAGCTGGGGCCTGGTGTGGGAGGACATGGTCACGACGCCTGCCGGCCGTGGCTGGGCGTCGGCGCTGCCCGAGGCCCAGCCGCCGGGGCCCTTCGCCCAGTCGGCGAGGACGCCGACCACGGCCTTCGCCACGTCGTCGGGCACGGGCCCGTCAGGGGACTGCGGGGCGAGCATCGGCCGGAGCCGGTTGCCCCACCCGATGTCCGAAAGCCGTCCAAGGGCCCGGCCCTGGGAAGCCTGTTCCCCCACGGGGATACGTCCCTTGAGGTCGACGCCGACCGCGGCGAGCCCGGTCGGCCACATCCTCCGGGGTTCCACGTCCACGCCCGCGCGGACCAGTTCGCCCCGCGCCGTGTCGAGCGCTCCGGAGGACACGGCGTCGGTGAAGCGTGCTCCCGCGCAGTTGTCGCAGCGGCCACAGGGGGTGGCGGCCTCGTCGTCCAGCTGCCGCCGCAGGAACTCCATCCGGCAGCCGGGAGTCGCGGCGTATTCACGCATCGCCTGCTGTTCCGTCTGCCGCTGCTTGGCGACCCAGGCATAGCGCTCGGCGTCGTACGCCCAGGGCATCCCCGTGGAGGTCCAGCCGCCCTTGACGCGCCGGACCGCGCCGTCCACGTCGAGGACCTTGAGCATCGTCTCGAGGCGTGACCGGCGCAGCTCGACCAACGGCTCCAAGGCGGGCAGTGACAGGGGCCTGCCCGCCTGCGCCAGCACGTCCAGCGTGCGCCTGACCTGCTCCTCGGGCGGGAAGGCGAGGGAGGCGAAGTAGTTCCAGATCGCCTCGTCCTCCTTGCCCGGCAGGAGCAGCACCTCCGCGTGGTCGACACCGCGGCCCGCGCGGCCGACCTGCTGGTAGTAGGCGATCGGGGAGGAGGGAGAGCCGAGATGCACCACGAAGCCGAGGTCGGGCTTGTCGAAGCCCATCCCCAGGGCGGAGGTGGCGACCAGGGCCTTCACGCGGTTGGCGAGCAGATCCTCCTCGGCCTGCTGGCGGTCCGCGTTCTCCGTCTTTCCGGTGTACGAGGTGACGGTGTGGCCGCACTGCCGCAGGAAGGCGGTGATCTCCTCGGCGGCGGCGACCGTGAGCGTATAGATGATCCCCGAGCCCGGCAGCTCGTCCAGGTGGTCGGCCAGCCAGGCCAACCGGTGTGCCGCGTCGGGAAGTTGCAGAACGCTCAGGCTCAGGCTCTCCCGGTCGAGGGGGCCGCGCAGCACGAGCGCGTCCGAGGTGCCGCCGGTGCCCAGCTGCTCGGCCACGTCGGCTGTCACACGTGCGTTGGCGGTCGCGGTGGTGGCCAGGACGGGGACGCCCGGCGGCAGGTCGGCGAGCATCGTGCGCAACCGTCGGTAGTCGGGCCGGAAGTCATGGCCCCAGTCCGAGATGCAGTGCGCTTCGTCGACCACGAGCAGGCCGGTCGCGGCGGCGAGCTTGGGCAGGACCTGATCGCGGAAGTCCGGATTGTTCAGGCGCTCCGGGCTGACGAGGAGGACGTCCACGTCGCCGGAGGCCACCTCGGCCTGGATGGTCTCCCACTCCTCCGTGTTGGAGGAGTTGATCGTGCGGGCGCGGATCCCGGCCCGGGCGGCCGACTCCACCTGGTTGCGCATGAGCGCGAGCAGCGGGGAGACGATCACGGTGGGGCCGCTGCCCCGCTCCCGCAGCAGTGCGGTCGCGACGAAGTACACGGCGGACTTTCCCCAGCCCGTGCGCTGCACGACCAGGGCGCGTCGCTTGTCGGCGACGAGCGCTTCGATCGCTCGCCACTGGTCCTCACGCAGTCGTGGACCGTCCGACGGGGGCACCTCACCGCTTGTGGGCGCGGGGCCGCCGACGAGGCGGGCGAGTACGGCATCGGCCGCCGTGCGTAGATCTTCGTTGCTCATGCCCCCATGCAACCCGATGGGTCTGACATTGCGCGAACGAGTCCGCCGAGCTGTGGATAACTCTTGGCGTGCCCCTGACCGCACTTATCCACAGGGCAAACCGGAACCTGGTGATTCGCGGGAGAGTCGGCGCATGGCGAACCACAGCGAACAAAACGACACGAACAGCACGAACGACTCGACTGACTCCATCGGCCCGGCAGACTCCATTCGCCCGGCCGACTCAGCAGGCTCCATCGACCCGGCCGATTCAACTGGCTCCGCCAATCCGATCAATCCCATCGAGCCCACCGGCTCCATCGACGAGACGACGGTCACCTTGCGCACCCCCGCCGAACTCGCGGATGCCCTGCCGTACTTGCTCGGGTTCCGGCCCGAGGAGAGCGTCGTCCTCATTGCTCTGCACGGCGAGCGGGGGCGGTTCGGTGGGCGGGTGCGCCTCGGTATTCCCGGGCGCGAGGAGGACTGGCCGCCCGTCGCGCAGCAGCTCGCCCAGTGCCTGGTGGGCGGTTGTGAGCGGCGCGGGGCCCGGCCCGACGGCATTGTCGCCTTCCTGTGCGTGGAACCCGTGGGCGCCGAATCGGGCCGGCAGGTCATGGAGCGCCTCCGACCGCTGGCGCAGGTGCTCCGCACCGCCTGCGGAAGCCTCGACGTCCCCGTGTTCGAGGTCGTGTGCATCTCGGCGGGCACCTTCTGGACCTACTGCTGTCCGAACAAGCAGTGCTGCCCGCCGGAGGGTGTGCCACTGCTGCGGCCCGGCACTTCGGTCCTGGCCGCGGCCACGGCCTACGCAGGCCTCCAGGTGGGCGTCACTCCAAGGGAAATGAGGGCGCGGCTCGCCCCATGGGAATCCGTCGCCGCGGCGGACCAGGAGGCCGCGCTCGACGCGGCCGGCATGGCGATCGTGCATCGCATCCTGGAAGAGGACGGGCACGCGGAGGTCGCCGCTGACACGCTTGACCTGGCCCGAAGGATCATGGCGCGCATCGTCGCCGCGCCGTCGGTCGCCGACAGGCTGGAGGCGGACCTCCAGGACGACGAGCTCCTCGCGCACGACGAGGCCGCGGCGCTGATCCTCGGTCTCCAGGACCGTACGACGCGTGATCGGGCCGCGGAGTGGATGGAAGGGGACTCCGCGTCATCGGCGCTTCGTCTCTGGAGGGCCCTGGCCCGTCGCTGCGTCGGTGCCTACGGGGAGCATGCCGCGGCACCACTGGCGCTCGCGGGCTGGGTCGCGTGGTCCCTCGGTGACACCGCGGAGGGCCAGGAGGCCTTGGACATGGCGCTGTGTGCCGATCCGAGTTACACCTTCGCGCAACTCCTGCACCATGCCTGCACCGGAGATCTGGACCCCGAGCCGATCCGCCGCTGCTTGCGCAGGGAGCGAACCGACCGTGACGCGAAGGGGGTTCAGACCGAGCTGCCCCTCTCCGCGGAGCCCTCGAACGCCACGGATGAGCCGGTGGGTGCCGCTCCGCGACGCCGCCGCCCAGCACGCCCGAAGGGTGGCACCGGCTCACGGGCCGCCGACAGGCCGAGCACGGGTCCGCAGAACCGCCGTCGCACCATCCGGCGCGCAGCGAGGAACGACACGTGAAGGCGGGGGTCCGGAGTCGGGGGACAGAGGCCGGACGGCTGTCATCGGGGAGGCCGCACGCGGAAGGCCGGGGCCGGGCGGGTGGCTTACCGTCCCGCAGGCGTGACTCGGGGCGGGGCGGGTCCGTTCACCTGAGTGGCGGTACCTGTGCCTGGGTCGAGCCGCCGTACGACCTCCGACTTCCCGTAGCGCGGACAGCGCAGAAGAGGCCACCTCATGCCCCTGCCCGCCCCGTCTCCTGGCTCCGGCGTCTCTGGTGTCTCCGGTGTCTCCGGTGTCTCCGGCAGAGAGGGGGCCCGGAGGCCCGCGCCGCGATCTCCGCTTCCTCCTGGCGGACCCGCGCAGGCTCCCGCGCTGCGTCGCCTCGCTCAGCTGCCGCCCGCGCACGCCACACTGATCTGTGTCGCCATGCCCGCTCTTGCGATCTCCACGGACCAGGGGCAGTTGACCGGCCGGGGACTCGAGGGGTTCTACCGCGCGGGGCGCAGGCTGCTGTCCCGCTGCCAGCTACGCGTGGCGGGGCGCGAGCCGATCGCCGTGCAGGCGCGGATGCTCTCGGCCGACTGCGCTCGCTTCGTGGCGACGCTGCGGCCCTCCGCGGACGGTGGCCCGGATCCGGACGTGATCGTCGAGCGGACCCGGTACGCGGACGGCACGGAGCGGATCATCCTGCGCAGTGCCGCCGGCCGGCACCTGCGGCTCCCCGTGGAGGTGTCGCTCGGCACGGACCTGGCAGAGCTCGGAGCGGTCGCTTCCGGCAATACAGGTCCCGAACTGCCCGCCAGTGTGCACGACTCCGGGATGCGCTGGTCCTCGCCGCCGGGCACCTGTGTGGTCAGCGCACACCCGGGGCCCGCGGACGCGCTGGCCTCCGCGGGGCTGCTGCGCTGGGAGGTGGAGCTGCCGCCGGGCGGCACCTGGAGCCTGGAGCTCCGGGTACGGCCGGAGGGCGCGGGCCCGGTGCGGGCGGTCGGGCACGGGGCTTCGCGCTCCCTCGCCACGGCGCGGGCCGCGGGCGACGACCCCAGGGCCCGGACCCTGCTGGACCGATCCGTGGAGGATCTCCAGGCGTTGCTGCTGCGGGACCCCGAGCACCCGACCGACGTCCACCTGGCGGCGGGGGCGCCATGGCGCTGCGGCCTCGCGCCGGCCGAGGCGCTCGCGGCCGCCCGCATGGCCTTGCCGCTCGGCACCCGGATCGCCGCGGGGACGCTGCGTATGCTCGCCCGCCGTCAACTCGTGGGCAAGGGGCCCAGGGCGGGCATGATCCCCGGGCCGCTGCGGAACGCGGGGCCGCATCTGCCGCCCGGGTGCACGGGAGTCGAGGCGTCGCTGCTCTTTCCGGTGCTGTTGGCGGAGGCATGGCGTTGGGGGCTGTCGGCTCAGGAGACGGAGGAGTTGCTGCCTGCGGCCGAGCGTTGCCTGCGGTGGCTGCTTGCCGCGGCGGACGGAGGGCCCCTGCCGGACCCGTATCCGGGTGGGCCCGCGCGCTGCGAGACCCAGGCCCATGCCCACCGGGCCGCGCTGCTCGGCGCCGACCTGCTCGACGCGCACGGCCGTCCGGGAGGTGCGGACCTGCGGCACTGGGCGGAGCGGCTGCGGGGCGCGTTCCGGGAGGACTTCTGGGTGGAGGACCGGACGGGTGGGCGGCCGGCCGCGGCCTGCCTGGCCGACGGCCGTCCCGTGTCCCACCTCACCGGTGGAGCCGCGCACCTCCTCGACACGGGGTTGCTCGGGTCGGGCGTACTCGCGCCGGGACTGCTGGACAAGGTGCGGACCGAGCAGCTCGCCCGGCTCCTGGGCGGGCCCGACATGGACTCGGGATGGGGGCTGCGGAGCCTGGGCGCCAAGGAAGCCGCGTACAACCCTTACGGCCATCGTGGCGGGGCGGTGCGTGTCCATGAGACGGCGGTCGCCGTCGCGGGTCTGGCCGCCGCGGGCTACGAGAAGGAGGCGAGCGCGCTGCTGCGAGGGGTGCTGGCGGCGGCCGAGGCGTTCGACTGCCGGCTGCCTGAGATGTACGCGGGGGAGCAGCGCACGGAGGGCAGTGCTCCGTTGCCGCATCCCGCTTCCTGCCGCCCGGCGGCCACCGCCGCGGCTGCCGGGGTGCTGCTGCTCACGGCGCTCGCCGGGATCCGGCCCGACGCCCCGTCGGGCACGGTGACGTTGCGTCCCGTTCGCAGCGCGCCCCTGGGGGAGCTTGGGCTGACGGCGCTGCGCGTCGCGGGCGCCCCGTTCTCCGTGCGCGTCAGCAGGCTCGGCCTCGCCATGGTCGAGGAGGCTGCCGAAGGACTGCAGCTGGGGGTGTGACTGCGGAGGGAGGACCTGTGGGGAGGGCAGCACACCTGCGGCGGGTGTGGCTCAAATCCGACGCGGGGCACGGCGAATCCGACCGGGATCGGATGCCTGAGGAGCTGTTTATCGTCAGGCAGACGACTATGATCGCGGCATGTCGCCCTACGACCCGTCGGCCTTCCCGCCCTTTGCTGTCACTGTCGATCTGGTCGTGCTGACCGTGCGTCGCCATGCGCTCTGCGCGCTTGCGGTACGCCGGGGCGAGTCGCCGTTCCAAGGTCGTTGGGCGCTCCCCGGCGGTTTCGTGCGGGACGACGAGGACTTGTCGGCGGCCGCCGCGCGGGAGCTGGTCGAGGAGACGGGGCTGTGCGCCCACGATCCGGACTCTCCGGCGCAGGCGAACGGCGCGCACCTGGAGCAGCTCGCCACGTACGGCGATCCCAAGCGGGATCCTCGGATGCGGGTCGTCAGCGTCGCCCATCTCGCGCTCGCTCCCGACCTCCCCGCGCCGCGGGCCGGCGGTGATGCGAACAGTGCCCGCTGGGCGCCGGTCGAGGCACTGCTCAACCAGGGTGGGTACGGCCGTGAGGGCGAGCAGGCGGCGCCGCTCGCCTTCGACCACACGCAGATCCTGGCGGACGGCGTGGAGCGCGCCCGTTCGAAGATCGAGTACTCGTCGCTGGCGACGGCCTTCTGCCCGCCCGAGTTCACCGTCGGTGAGCTGCGACGGGTATACGAAGCCGTGTGGGGCGTCGTGCTCGATCCGCGCAACTTCCACCGCAAGGTGACCGGCACGCCGGGCTTCCTCGTCCCGACCGGCGGTACCACCACCCGCCAGGGCGGTCGCCCCGCCCAGCTCTTCCGCGCGGGCGGCGCGACCCTGCTCAACCCGCCGATGCTGCGCCCCGAGGTCTGAGAGTCGCACTGCGGGTTGCCCTGCTGGTCACCTGACGGTCTGGTGCCGGTCTGGCCGGGTGAGGGACACCCGCGGCCCACACCCTGACCGAAATGCCGGAAATATAGCGTTATCTTGCAGGAGTACCCACGGGGTTCGTCCGTCCCCGACCCGGCGGACGAACTCTGGCCGCCGAGCGGTCGCACATCCCGCGAGAGAAGCGATGATCCAGGCCATCGGACTGACAAGCAATCCCCGCCAGGAGCTGCCGCCCGCCGTCGACGACGTGTCCTTCGAGGCGCGAACAGGCCGTGTCACGGCGCTGCTCGGCGCGCAGGGCGCCGGCAAGACGACGGCGCTGAGGCTCATGCTCGAAATCCAACAGGGCCGAGGAGTCACCTACTTCCGGGGGCGTCCGCTGCACCGGATCACCCATCCGTCGCGCGAGGTGGGCGTCCTGCTGGGCGAGGTTCCGGGGCACCCCGGCCGCACGGTCCGCGGTCAGCTGCGCATGCTGTGCGCGGCCGCTGGCGTGCCCGTCCAGCGCGCCGACGACGTACTCGAGGTCGTCGGTCTCGTCAGCCTCCGAGATCAGCGGCTCGGCACGCTCTCGCGAGGTATGGACCGCCGTCTCGGGCTGGCCTGCGCGCTGCTCGCCGACCCGCACACGCTCGTCCTCGACGGGCCCGCAGACGGGCTCTCGGCCCGGGAGGGCGGCTGGCTGCACGGGATTCTGCGCGCGCACGCCACCCAGGGCGGGACCGTCCTGTTCTCCACGGCCGACCCCAAGGAGGCCGCGCGGATCGCCGACCGCGTCGTCACGCTGGAAGCGGGCCGGCTGGTGGCCGACCAGGAAGCCGGTGACTTCGCCCGCACCCGGCTGCGCCCCCGGGTCGCGGTGCGCAGTCCGCACGCGGCGCGGCTCGGCACGCTGCTGTCCAAGGAGGCCCGTGCCGGGCAACGCTCCATCGAGGTGGTCAAGGAGGACGGCAACCGGCTCTCGGTGTACGGCAGCACCTGTGCCGACATCGGAGAGACCGCCTTCCGTCACGGAATCCTCGTCCACCAACTTGCCGACGAGATCGGGGACGCGGGGCCTGCGGCAGAGGCTGCTGTGCCCGCTCCCGAGCCTGTCGGCGCAGTGCCTCCGGGTGACGCGGACGGGGGCCCGGCAGGAGACGACTCGACGGCCGGAGCCGAGGCCTCCACCCCGGCAGAGGCTGACCCCGTGCCCGCGCCCAAGAACCTCATTCCGCTCGCCACCACGGACCCGGTCACCGTCACGACTCCGATCGCCGCCGCCCAGCCGGTTCCTGCGGTGCCGTCCCCCTTGCCGCCCCCGATCTGCATCCGGCCTGCCCGTGGCCCCCTACGCCCCCTGCGCTACGAGCTGCGCCGCGCCACCGGTGTCGGCACCGGCTACCTCACCATGGCCGCTGTGCTCGCCGTCTCCGCGGTCCTGTGCGTCTTCCTCGCCAGGAGTGGTCACACGCCTCAGGCTCACCTACTGGCCGCCTGGCCCCAGGAACTCCCCTTGCCGCCCGCGGCGCTTGGCGCCGGACTGCTCGGCGCCCTCGCCTTCGGTGAGGAATTCCGTCATCCCGCCCTGGCTGCCGACCGGGGCACCGTCCCCCGCCGCTTGGGGCTGCTCAGCGCCAAGTTGATCGTCGCGGCCGCCACCGCGCTCCTGCTGTGCCTGCTCGTCATTGCCTCCGACGCCGCGCTCCTGCACCTGGTATACGGAGAAGAGGTCACCAGAGTTCCCGCCGACTGGGTCTCGTTGAGCGCGAGTTGGGTCGCCCTGGTTGCGGGATGCGCCTGGGCGGGGGTGCTCGCCGGCGGAGTCTTCCGGTCCACGACCGCCGGTCTCGCCGCGGTTCTCGCGGTGCCGATCCTCGTCGTACCGCTCGTACAAAAGGCCTTGGAGGGACCGTCTGTGCGATCGGCGGCGGGGCTTCCCGGGAGGTTGCGCGACCTCGCACTGGTGCAGTGGCCGTTCGGTGTCGAGCGATATCTGGCCGGCGGAGTCCGGATGGTCGCCCAACCTGTGGGTAGTGCGCTGATGTTGTCGGTGACCGCTCTGCTCTGCGCATATCTGCTCACAGGGATGCGCGGCAGGGCTCGATAACGACCGTCCGTCGCTTCCGTTCCCGTGCTGCGCACAACTCCCCGGAGAACGCCCATTTCTTTCCGATAAGGCGTCAATTGCGGCGGGGTAAGCGATCACCCTTTCGTGTGCTTTTCACCAAAGACCTCAAGGGACTTGGGAGCCACGCCGACAAAGGTTCCGTGAGTACCCTTGCGCACACCATGATGACCGCCGCCCGCTCCGCAGACTCCGGCCTCGCCGGCCCGGGCGAACTCGACCGCTACCCCTACGCCGAGGCCCCGGGTGCCGACCGCGTCGTCGCGCCCTCGTGGGACAGCGCCGACCAGGACCTCGGCCGCGTGGGACGACGCAGCGCCGGCAGCCGCGGCCGTGGCCTGCACGGCCAACTCGTCCAGCAGCTCGGCCAGATGATCGTCTCCGGCGACCTGGGAGCCGACCGTCCGCTGGTCCCCGAGGAGATCGGCCAGCGTTTCGAGGTCTCCCGCACCGTCGTCCGTGAATCGCTGCGTGTTCTCGAGGCCAAGGGCCTGGTCAGTGCCAGGCCGAATGTGGGCACGCGCGTGCGGCCCGTCAGTGACTGGAACCTGCTGGACCCGGACATCATCGAATGGCGCGCGTTCGGGCCGCAGCGTGACGACCAGCGCCGCGAACTCAGCGAGCTGCGCTGGACGATCGAGCCCCTCGCCGCCCGGCTCGCCGCGGGCCACGGCCGCGAGGAGGTGCAGCAGCGGCTCGCCGACATGGTCGAGATCATGGGCCACGCCCTGAGCCAGGGTGACGGGATCACCTTCTCCCGTGCCGACGCGGAGTTCCACTCGCTGCTCATCCAGCTCGCGAGCAACCGCATGCTGGAGCACCTGTCGGGCATCGTCTCGGCCGCGCTCCAGGTCTCGGGCGGCCCGGTCGTCGGCTGCGACCGCCCCACCGAGGCGTCGCTGGTGCACCACTCGCGCATCGTCGATGCCCTCGGGGCGGGCGACGGACCCGGCGCCGAGGCCGCCATGCGCCAGCTGCTCACCGTCCACCCGGAGGTCGAGCGCGTCGTGCCCGCCCCCCGCGAGCACTGACGGCCGGGCCTGCGTCCGTACGGCCGCCTCATGCGTCTCGCGGCCCCACCTCATCACTCCGTTGGCGCGGTGGCGTCGCCGGGACTCTGTGGGTTCCTCGGGGATCCGGCAGAGTCCCGGCGACGCGGTCGTTGCCGTCCGGAGGGCCCTCAGGGCTCGGGTCTGGACACCTCTGACCGTATCTGGCCGCTTTTGAGCGCTTACGGGGTGTGACTCGGGCCACGTAGATTGGGCGTAACGCTCGTCGGGGCAGCGCGATGACCTAAGAGGTGATAGCCGAGGAGGGAATGCAGCGGTCGTTCGCGACGCTGTACAGCTCCCCGGCCCCGCCTGCGCCGTCGGCCCATCCCCAGTCGTCGGTCGTCGGTCCTGGTCCACAATGGACGGGGCCGGAAGCCGTTTTCCAACGTTCCGAGAGGTTGTTCGTGTCGGCCAGCACATCCCGTACGCTCCCGCCGGAGATCGCCGAATCCGTCTCTGTCATGGCGCTCATCGAGCGGGGAAAGGCTGATGGGCAGATCGCCGGCGATGACGTGCGTCGTGCCTTCGAAGCTGACCAGATTCCGGCCACTCAGTGGAAGAACGTTCTGCGCAGCCTCAACCAGATCCTCGAGGAAGAGGGTGTGACGCTGATGGTCAGTGCCGCGGAGCCGAAACGCCCCCGCAAGAGCGTCGCAGCGAAGAGCCCGGCCAAGCGCACCGCGACCAAGACTGTCGCGGCCAAGACGGTCACGGCTAAGCAGGCCACCGCGACCGCCGCCCCCGAGGCGTCGGCCGTAGACGTCGCAGCTGAGGACGCGCCCGCGAAGAAGGTCGCAGCCAAGAAGACGACGGCCAAGAAGGCCGTCGCCAAGAAGACCGTCGCCAAGAAGGCGACGGCCAAGAAGAGTGCGTCCAAGCAGGACGACGAGATCCTGGACGACGAAGCCACCGAGGAGACGCCCGCCAAGGGCAAGCCCGGTGAGGGCGAGCCCGAGGAAGAGGGCGCAAAGGGCTTCGTACTGTCCGACGAGGACGAGGACGACGCGCCGGCCCAGCAGGTCGCCGCGGCCGGTGCCACCGCCGACCCCGTCAAGGACTACCTGAAGCAGATCGGCAAGGTCCCGCTGCTCAACGCCGAGCAGGAGGTCGAGCTCGCCAAGCGCATCGAGGCCGGCCTGTTCGCCGAGGACAAGCTGGCGAACGCCGACAAGCTCGCCCCCAAGCTCAAGCGCGAGCTGGAGATCATTGCCGAGGACGGGCGCCGCGCCAAGAACCACCTCCTGGAGGCCAACCTCCGCCTGGTGGTCTCCCTGGCCAAGCGCTACACCGGCCGCGGCATGCTCTTCCTGGACCTCATCCAGGAGGGCAACCTCGGTCTGATCCGCGCGGTCGAGAAGTTCGACTACACCAAGGGCTACAAGTTCTCCACGTACGCCACCTGGTGGATCCGGCAGGCGATCACTCGCGCCATGGCCGACCAGGCCCGCACCATCCGTATCCCGGTGCACATGGTCGAGGTCATCAACAAGCTCGCGCGCGTGCAGCGCCAGATGCTCCAGGACCTGGGCCGTGAGCCCACCCCGGAGGAGCTGGCCAAGGAACTCGACATGACCCCGGAGAAGGTCATCGAGGTCCAGAAGTACGGCCGTGAGCCGATCTCCCTCCACACCCCCCTGGGTGAGGACGGCGACAGCGAGTTCGGTGACCTCATCGAGGACTCCGAGGCGGTCGTTCCGGCCGACGCGGTCAGCTTCACGCTCCTCCAGGAGCAGCTGCACTCCGTGCTCGACACCCTGTCCGAGCGTGAGGCGGGCGTGGTCTCCATGCGCTTCGGTCTCACGGACGGCCAGCCGAAGACCCTCGACGAGATCGGCAAGGTCTACGGGGTGACGCGTGAGCGCATCCGCCAGATCGAGTCGAAGACGATGTCGAAGCTGCGTCACCCGTCGCGTTCGCAGGTCCTGCGCGACTACCTCGACTAGTCACCAGCGCTCCACAAGGAAGACCCGAGGCCTCATGCGAGGCCTCGGGTCTTCTGTTTGTCCGATGTGTGTCCGCCCTGACGCGGACGCGCGTGGCGCGGGTGCGGGGTGTGACGTGCTGGATCACTGTGGGTGTTTCACGAGAACCCAGAGTGAGGAGATCGCATGCCTCGTCCTTTCGCTCGCACCTTCACGGCGGCGTTGGCCCTTGTCGCCCCCACGGTGGCGCTGCCGCTGGCCTCTCCGGCCCCCGCGGCGGCCGACAGCATCGTCATCGGGGGCAGTCAGGTCCGGGTGGCCGACAGTCCCTGGGTGGTGGCGCTCTCCAGCCGTGACCGGTTCGGGGGTACGCGTTCGGGTCAGTTCTGCGGAGGAGTGGTGGTCGGCCGCTCGACGGTCCTCACCGCGGCGCACTGCATGGGAGAGGAAGTCCTGGGAGTACGGCTGAGCGAGATGAGTGACCTGAAGGTGATCGTCGGCCGGGACGACCTGGGTACGTCGCAGGGCCGGGAGATCTCGGTGCGCCGGGCGGAGGTCAATCCGGAGTACGACAGCTTCTCGAACTCGGGCGACGTCGCCGTGCTGTCGCTGGCGAGCCCGCTTCCACAGGGCCACGTGCTCCCCATGGCCGGTGCGGGCGACCAGGCGTACGAACCCGGGACGCAGGCCTCGGTCTACGGGTGGGGTGACACGACGGGGTCGGGTGATTACGCGCGGACGTTGCACGCCGCGCAGGTGCGCGTACTGCCCGACGCGACGTGCGAGAAGGCCTACCCGGGCAATTCTGACGGAACGTACGCGGCCGCATCCATGCTGTGCGCGGGGGAACTTCAGGGCGGGCGCGATGCCTGTCAGGGGGACAGCGGTGGTCCGCTCATCGCCCGTGGGCGGCTGATCGGCCTGGTGTCGTGGGGGAGCGGCTGCGGGCGGGCCGGGAGTCCCGGGGTCTACACGCGGATCTCGGGTGTCGCGCAGGACATGCCTCTGCGCGGCTGAAAACACGGGAGTTGTCCGTGAGGGGGGAGGGGGGCGCCGCCAGGGGCCGCCGAGGAGGCGCCTGGGTGCCCGTCTAACGCGAGCGGGCGGCCGTCCCTGGGGTTGGCAGGGACGGCCGCCCGTTCACCGGCCTGGCGTGCGCCGGATGGCTCGTCGTGGGTGCGAGGTGTCAGCGATCCTCGTCAGTGGTCTCCGGGACGGCTGTCAGCCGCTCCGTCTCGTCCTGTATCTCAGCGGCGATCTTCTTGAGTTCCGGCTCGAACTTGCGACCGTGGTGGGCGCAGAAGAGCAGTTCACCGCCGCTCAACAGGACGACGCGCAGGTATGCCTGGGCGCCGCAGCGGTCGCAGCGATCAGCGGCCGTCAGGGGGCTCGCGGGGGTCAGAACAGTAGTCACGTCGCCTCTTCTCTAGCTCGACGAGCTGTCGTACCAGGGTCAACATCCAACCAGGCCGAAAACGTTCCCGCTCGTGGCTTTTCCTCGAAGTTTTTTCCGAGGCGGCTGTCTGCTGCCGGTTGGCGGCGAATGTGCCGTATTACGTCTCTTACGTGTCGTACGGTTTCGCGCTGTCTGTCAGGTCGGTCGTCCGCCGGCTGGGTTGCCGGTTGTTCATGAGGACGTGCCCGGAGCCTAAATGGTTCATGCCTGGAAGGGAACGTGACGTGCGCTTCACTCAATCGAGGGATCGAACAAGCGTGCGGCACTGGACTAGTGTGAGTTGTGACGAGGGTGGCGTTACAACGGCTCTACCAGGCCTCGGTACCCTCTGAGCGGCAACCGAAGCCGGGTCCTTACCCCAAGGGGCCCTTTTGAAATTCAGCGAGGAGCGAACCGCGTGACCGCCGAGACGTCCGTGCCGTCCACAGCATTGCTGACCGGAGCAGACCGGGACGGTTCCAACTACACCGCGCGGCACCTGCTCGTCCTGGAGGGGCTTGAGGCCGTTCGCAAGCGTCCTGGCATGTACATCGGGTCGACGGACAGCCGTGGCCTGCTGCACTGCCTCTGGGAGATCATCGACAACTCCGTCGACGAGGCCTTGGGCGGCTACTGCGACCACATCGAAGTCATCCTCCACGACGACGCCTCCGTAGAGGTCCGGGACAACGGCCGAGGCATCCCGGTGGATGTCGAGCCCAAGACCGGTCTCTCCGGAGTCGAGGTCGTCATGACGAAGCTCCACGCGGGCGGCAAGTTCGGCGGTGGCTCCTACGCTGCCTCCGGCGGCCTGCACGGAGTGGGTGCCTCCGTGGTGAATGCCCTGTCCGCACGCCTCGACGTAGAGGTGGACCGCGCGGGGCACACCCACGCGATCAGCTTCCGTCGCGGTGTCCCCGGCGCCTTCGCCAAGCCCGGCCCCGACGCCGACTTCGACTCGTCGGCCAAGCTGCGCAAGGCCAAGAAGATCCCCAAGACCCGCACCGGCACGCGGGTGCGCTACTGGGCGGACCGCCAGATCTTCCTCAAGGACGCCAAGCTCAACCTGGAGACGCTGCACCAGCGTGCCCGGCAGACCGCGTTCCTGGTGCCGGGCCTGACCATCGTCGTACGCGACGAGTACGGCCTCGGCGACGGCGGCACCAAGGGCGAGGAGTCCTTCCGCTTCGACGGCGGCATCAGCGAGTTCTGTGAGTACCTCGCCCAGGACAAGGCCGTCTGCGACGTCCTGCGCCTCACCGGGCAGGGCAGCTTCAAGGAGACCGTCCCCGTCCTCGACGACCACGGCCAGATGACCCCCACCGAGGTCACCCGTGAGCTCGTCGTGGACGTCGCCATGCGCTGGGGCACGGGCTACGACACGACGCTGCGGTCCTTCGTCAACATCATCGCCACCCCCAAGGGCGGCACCCATGTGTCGGGCTTCGAGCGCTCCCTCACCAAGACGATGAACGAGGTGCTGCGGACCCAGAAGGTGCTCCGCGTCGCCGAGGACGACATCGTCAAGGACGACGCCCTGGAGGGGCTGACCGCGGTCGTCACGGTGCGTCTCGCCGAGCCGCAGTTCGAGGGCCAGACCAAGGAGGTGCTCGGCACCTCCGCGGCCAACCGCATCGTCTCCAACGTCGTCGCCAAGGAGCTCAAGGCGTTCCTGACGTCCACCAAGCGCGACGCCAAGGCTCAGGCGCGCGCCGTGATGGAGAAGGCCGTCGCCGCGGCCCGCACGCGCATCGCGGCCCGGCAGCACAAGGACGCCCAGCGCCGGAAGACGGCCCTGGAGTCCTCCTCGCTGCCCGCGAAGCTCGCCGACTGCCGCAGTGACGACGTGGAGCGCAGCGAGCTTTTCATCGTCGAGGGAGACTCGGCGCTCGGCACCGCCAAGCTGGCGCGGAACTCCGAGTTCCAGGCCCTCCTGCCCATCCGCGGCAAGATTCTCAACGTTCAGAAGGCGTCCGTGACGGACATGCTGAAGAACGCCGAGTGCGGCGCGATCATCCAGGTCATAGGGGCTGGTTCCGGCCGGACCTTCGACATCGACGCGGCGCGCTACGGGAAGATCATTCTTCTTGTCGACGCCGACGTCGACGGCGCTCACATCCGGATCCTGCTGCTCACCCTCTTCCAGCGCTACATGCGTCCGATGGTGGAGGCGGGCCGGGTCTTCGCGGCCGTGCCGCCCCTGCACCGGATCGAGCTGGTGCAGCCGAAGAAGGGCCAGGACAAGTACGTCTACACGTACTCGGACAACGAGCTGCGCGAGACGCTCCTGGAGTACCAGCGCAAGGGGATCCGCTTCAAGGACTCCATCCAGCGCTACAAGGGCCTCGGCGAGATGGACGCGGACCAGCTGGCGGAGACCACCATGGACCCCCGCTACCGCACGCTGCGGCGGGTCAACATCGGCGACCTGGACGCTGCCGAGCAGGTCTTCGATCTGCTGATGGGCAACGACGTCGCGCCCCGCAAGGAATTCATCACGAGCTCGGCGGCGACGCTGGACCGTTCGCGCATCGACGCGTAGCGCTCCCGCGAGGCTGGTGTGTTCCGCTCGCGCGAAACGCACTCCACCCGTGGGTGGAGCCCTTGGCTCCACCCACGTTCCACCCCTGCTCCGATGCCCTGACCAGGTCTTTTCCGTAGCGTCGAAGGTGTCGATCCCCATCGGATCGGCTCCGCTCTTCCTCGCCCCACGGAGGCCGTCATGTCTGGGCTCACCAATGGTCTGGTGGTCTGCGCAGTAGTCGCGCTCGTCATCGTGCGCCAGTTCAAGGCGCAGCAGATCACCGCGGACAGGCGCTGGTGGGTCATACCCGCCGTGCTGGTCTTCATGGCCGTGCGCGAGCCCGACGTGCTGGACCCCCACCACCGGACGGCGGCTGTCGTTCTGCTCGCCGCGGAGCTTCTCGTCGGTCTGGCCATCGGCTTCGGCTGGGCGCGGACCACGCACGTATGGACAGCGCCTGACGGTGCCGTGTGGGGCAAGGGGACCAAGGCCACCGCCATCGTCTGGGGCGCCGGTATCGCGCTGCGGCTCGGCCTGTTCGGCGTCGGCGCGCTGCTAGGGGTGCGGCAGGGCAGTGCCGCGCTGATGCTGGCGCTCGCGGCCACCCTCTTGGTGCGCAGCGGCATGCTGGCGCAGCGGGCCGGCCTGCTCCGCCCGGCGTACGGTGTTGCGGACGCGGCGTACGAGCCGATGCGGAAGGACCCCGTGTGATCTCGGACCGGTGGATGAGATGGCCCTCCCGGGAAGGGCTCACCCGGGAGGGGCAGAGCGTCGCCCGACTGTGGTTCGTCAGGGTCCTGCGGGTGGCGATCGGCGGCAGCCTGCTGTGGAACGCGTTCCATCACGACAGGGGCTGGCGCCTGGCGGCCGGGGTCGGTCTGGTCGTGCTGTGCGGCGGGCTCGTCTGGGCGTTCCTCCGTACGTCCTTCGACCATCGGCTGTGGCCTTCGGTCACTCTGCTGGCCCTCCTGGTGGGGTCGGGGTACGCCGCGCAGCTGGGCGGCTGGAGTGTGCTGGCTCTCGTCCTCTGGTGCGGCGCCGCCTTCCTGGCCCTGGAGCGACTGCCCCTTGTGGTGGCCGCGGGCTGCATGCCTTTGGCGCTGGCCGCGTTCGCGACACATAACGACGACAGCTGGCTCGTCACGGCCCTCATCGTCGTCGGCCTCGCGCTGGCCGGATACACGCTGCGGCTCGATGCCGACGCGCGGGGCAACGCCCATCGGTTGCTCGCCCAGGAGCGGGCCGCCCGCACCGCGGAGGCCGAGACGGCCGCCCTGGCGGAGCGGGCGCGCATCGCCAGGGAGATCCATGACGTGCTCGCGCACAGCCTTTCCGCGCAGCTCGTCCACTTGGAGGCGGCACGTCTGCTGATCGAAGGTGACGCGACGCGCGAGCAGATACTCGACCGGGTGGTGGCGGCGCGCTCCATGGCCCGAGAAGGGCTCGCGGAGACCCGGCAGGCGCTCTCCGCGCTGCGCGGCGAGATGACGCCCGTCGAGGACTTCCTGCGTGAGCTGGTCGTCTCGGACAGGGCTTCGGTGTCCGTGACGGGCTCGCGGCGGGCTCTGCCCGCAGAGGCGTCTCAGGCGGTGCGCCGGGTCGCGCAGGAGGCCCTGACGAATGTCCGCAAACACGCTCCGGGCGCCAAGGTGTTCGTGCGTCTCGCGTACGAAGAGGGGGAAGTGACGCTGGACATACGGGACTCCGGCGGACCGCCGGGCGAACTGGCGGCGTCCGGGGCCGGGTACGGTCTGATCGGCATGCGGGAGCGGGCGGAGCTGCTGGGCGGCTCACTGACGGCCGGGCCTGGCGAGGAGGGGTTCATCGTGACGCTGAAGGTGCCCACATGACGGGGGAGGGCGGCGCCAAGGCGCCGGCGCGGGTGGTCGTGGTCGACGACCAGACGGTGGTGCGCGAGGGCATCGTGATGCTGCTGGGGCTGTTGCCCGGTATCGAGGTCGTGGGCTCCGGGGGCGACGGCGAGGAGGCCGTGCGGCTCGTCGCGGAACTCGCCCCGGATGTCGTCCTGATGGACCTGCGCATGCCGCGGGTGGACGGTGCGGAGGCCACCCGCCGGATCCGCGCCGAGTACCCAGGGACGCAGGTCGTCGTGCTGACCACGTTCGCGGACGACGACTCGCTCTTCCCCGCGCTGAGAGCCGGTGCGCGCGGCTATCTCACCAAGGACGCCGGTGGGGACGAGATCGTGCGCGCCGTCGAGGACGTGCTCTCGGGCGACGCGGGCCTCTCGCCCCGGATCCAGCGGCGGTTGCTGGAGCGGCTGTCGGAGCCCGAGCAGCCCGCACCCGCACCGGAGCCGCCCGACGGCCTCACCACGCGCGAGACCGAAGTGCTGGTCCTGATCGCCGAAGGGATGACGAACCAGGAGATCGCCCGCGCGATGCAGGTCTCCACCGCGACGGTGAAGACACACATCAACAATCTCTTCGCCAAGACGGGCCTCAAGGACCGTGCGCAGGCGGTCCGTTACGCCTATGGCCACGGGCTCGCCAAGCCGCCGACGGTCAGGCCCGGCTGAGTGGGGTCTTCGATGCGGCCCTTCACCTGATGGGGTGAAGAGCAGAGAGAGAAGAGTCAGGGATCTTCCCGATCTGTCCATCCTTGGGCACGCGGCCGAACAAGGCTGCGGACAAGGAGAGTTCGGTGGAGAAGCACGACGGGCGCGATGCGGGGCAGGCGCGGACCGGTGATCCGAGGGATCCCTGGTACGACGCGCTTGCGTCCGGCTGGGGCGAGTTGGACGGCACGGGTGCGCCGGCGCCCGTGGCGCCGCCCCGAGCCGCGCCGGAGCGGCTCGCGACCGCGGCCGACATCTATCTGGAGGTCCAGCGCAGTGCTGCCTTCCAGGAGGTGCGCGGCCGGTACCGGCGGTTCGTCGTCCCCGGGGTGGCGCTCTTCTTCACCTGGTACGTCGCGTATGTGGTGACGGCGACGACGGCACCGGGGCTGATGGCGCGGCCCGTCGCCGGAGCCGTGAACGTCGCCATGCTCGCCGGGCTCGGACAGTTCCTCACGACTTTCCTGCTGACCTGGGCGTATGCCCGGCACGCCCGACTCAGGAGGGATCACGCGGCGCTCGATCTGCGGTGGGCCGTGTTCGAGCAGAAGCGCGAACAGGACCAGAGAAGGGTCCTCGCGCAACGGGAACACGACCGGCGGGGCGAGCAGGAGCCTGCCCGGGGGAGTGAGCGATGACCGCGGACCACCAGACGCTCGCACTGCTGCTCTTCGGCGTGTTCGTGGCCGTCACGCTCGCCATCACGACATGGGTGAGCCGGAACCGACACGGCTCGGCGGAGGAGTTCTATGCCGGCGGGCGGCTCTTCTCGCCCATGGAGAATGGATTCGCCATCGCGGGCGACTACATGTCGGCCGCCTCCTTCCTCGGCATCTCCGGACTGATCGCGCTCTTCGGGTACGACGGGCTGCTCTACTCGGTGGGCTTCCTCGTCGCCTGGCTGGTCGTGCTGTTCCTGGTGGCCGAACTGGTGCGCAACTGCGGCCGGTTCACGCTCGCCGATGTCGTCGCCTCCCGGATGAGGGAGCGGCCCGTGCGTATCGCGGCGGGAACTTCCTCCGTGACCGTGTCCGTTCTCTATCTGGTGGCGCAGATGGTGGGGGCGGGCTCACTGGTGGCGCTGTTGCTCGGCGGGACGAGCGGGGCGGCGCAGGCCTGGACGGTCATCGGCGTCGGCGCGCTCATGGTCATCTATGTGTCGTTGGGAGGGATGCGAGCCACCACCTGGATCCAGATCGTCAAGGCGGTCCTGCTGATGTGCGGTGCGATCGCGCTGACCGTGCTCGTGCTGGTGCGTTTCCACGGCGACTTCGACCACTTGCTGCGGACCGCGGCCGACCGCAGCGGACACGGCAGCAAGTTCCTCGCGCCCGGACTGAAGTACGGCGGTGACTGGACCTCGCGCCTGGACTTCATCAGCCTCGGGCTCGCGCTCGTCCTCGGCACGGCCGGGCTGCCGCACATCCTCTCCCGCTTCTACACGGTGCCGACCGCGCGGGCCGCCCGCCGCTCCGTCGTCTGGTCCATCGGTCTCATCGGCAGCTTCTACCTGATGACGATCGTGCTCGGCTTCGGCGCCGCCGCGATCGTGGGCTCCGACGCCGTACGGGGATCGAATGCCGCGGGGAACACGGCAGTTCCCCTGCTCGCGCTCGATCTGGGCGGCGGCGCGGACTCCACAGGCGGAACGGTTCTTTTTGCGGTCGTCGCCGCGATCGCCTTCGCCACGATCCTCGCCGTCGTCGCCGGGATCACGCTCGCCTCCTCGGCGTCCGTGGCCCACGACCTGTACGCGTCGCTGCGGCGCAAGCACGCGAAGCCGCGCAGCGAGGTGGCGGTGGCACGCCTCGCGGCTGCCGGGATCGGTGTGGTCGCGATCGGCCTGGGGCTGCTCGCCCGCGATCTCAACGTGGCGTTCCTGGTGGGTCTCGCCTTCGCGGTGGCCGCGTCCGCGAATCTGCCCGTGCTGCTCTACTCGCTGTTCTGGCGGAACTTCACCACGCGGGGCGCGGTCTGGTCCGTCTACGGCGGCCTGGTGCCCTCCCTGGCGCTCGTCGTGCTGTCACCCGTCGTCTCCGGAGGGCCGAGCTCCCTGTTCCCCGGGGTGGACTTCCAGTACTTCCCGCTGGAGAACCCGGGGCTCGTCTCCATCCCGCTGGGCTTCCTCGCCGGATGGCTGGGCACGGTCACCTCGGCGGAGCCCGCCGACGAGGCCAAGCACGCGGAGACCGAGGTGCGGTCGCTCACCGGGGCGGGAGCGGTGTGAGGGCCGCGGTGTGCAAGCCCTCCCGCGAGGGTCTCGCAAAGCCCTCCCGCGGAGGTTCCGCTAGGAAGCGCTCGACGCCCATTCGTAGCGGTGCTCCGGGCGGCCCGTGTCGCCGTACTTGAGGCTGAGCCGGACCCGGCCGGAGCGCTCCAGAAGCTTCAGATAGCGCTGGGCGGTCTGGCGGCTCAACCGGGTGCGGTCGGCCAGCTCCTGGGCGGACAGCGGCCCTTCCGCGCCCATCAGGGCCCTGCGGACCAGCTCGGCCGTGGTGGGGGAGTGCCCTTTGGGCAGCTCCGGTGCCGGAGTCGCCGACAGTGCGCCGAAGATGCGGTCGACTTCGGCCTGCTCGGCCTCACCCCCGCCGTCCAGCGTGCGGCGCAAGGTCGCGTACGCGTCGAGCTTCGCGCGAAGTCCCGCGTAGGAGAACGGCTTGACCAGGTACTGCAGGGCGCCGTGGCGCATCGCGGCCTGGACGGTGGCCACATCGCGCGCGGCGGTCACCATGATCACGTCGGTCTGGTGGCCGCGCTCACGCAGCGTACGGACCACCGCGAGACCCGTCTCGTCCGGCAGGTAGTGGTCGAGGAGCACCAGGTCGACGGGGAGCTCATCGACGAGCCGCAGCGCCTCGGCCGCGCTGTGGGCCTTCGCGGCCACCCGGAAGCCGGGGACCTTCGCCACGTAGGCGGCGTTGACGTCCGCGACCCGGACGTCGTCGTCCACGACGAGCACCTCGATCATCGTGTCTCCTCCGTGGGGGCCAGTTCGGACGTGGGGGCCAGCTCGGCCTGGGCGAGGGCTTCGGGCAGGACGACGGTGAACTCGGCGCCCCCGTCGGGCGACGCGTCGGCCCGTGCGCTGCCCCCTTGCCGCTCGGCGAGCCTGCGGACCAGGGCGAGCCCGATGCCGCGCTTGCCGTGTGCCGGAGGCTCCTTGGTGGACCAGCCCTCCATGAAGATCGTCTCGCGTTGCTCGGGCGGTACGCCAGGGCCCGTGTCGCTCACCCGAAGGACGACGGCGCGCCCCTCGGTGCGCACATCGACCTCCACGCGCGCGTGGGGCGTGCCCGCCGCCGCGTCGAGTGCGTTGTCTACGAGGTTGCCGACGATGGTGACCAGGCCGCCCGGGTCGATCAGCCGGTCGGGCAGCGCGGTCTCGCGCGGGACGGCGAGGGCGACCCCGCGCTCGGCGGCGACTGTGGCCTTGCCCACCAGGAGGGCGGCGAGCAGCGGATCGCCGATCTTCTCCGTGATCTGCTCGGCGGTCACCCGGTGCGCGCCCGCCACCTCGCCGACGAACTCCGCCGCCTCCTCGTACATCTCCAGCTCCAGGAGGCCGAGCAGGGTGTGCATGCGGTTGGCGTGTTCGTGGTCCTGGGCGCGCAGTGCGTCGATGAGGCCGCGGGTGGAGTCCAGTTCGCGGCCCAGCTGCTCCAGTTCGGTGCGGTCGCGCAGGGTGGCGACGGCGCCCCCGTCGTCCGTGGGCATGCGGTTGGCGACCAGGACGCGCTGGCCGCGCACGGTCAGGAGGTCGGTGCCGGTGACCCGTCCGGCGAGCACGTCGGTCGTACGTCCCGGGCCGAGCGCGGTGTCGAGCGGTTGCCCGATGGCTTCCGTTCCGATGCCGAGGAGGCGCTGGGCCTCGTCGTTGAGGAGTCGGACGCGACCGGCGCGATCCAGTGCCACCACGCCTTCGCGGATGCTGTGCAGCATGGCCTCGCGTTCGGCAAGGAGGGCCGAGATATCGGAGAAGGCCAGGTCACGGGTCTGCCGCTGTACCCTGCGTGAGATCAGATAGGCGGCGAGGGCACCGACGGCGAGCGCCCCGCCCGCGTAGGCGAAGAGCCCTGGGATCGCGTGGATCAACCGGGCGCGGACGCTGTCGTACTCGATGCCCACGGAGACGGCGCCCACGATGTCCCCGTCGATGTCCCGCAGCGGCACCTTGCCGCGGGCCGAGCGGCCCAGGGTGCCGTCGTCGATCTCCATGACCTCGTCCCCGGCGAGCGCGTCGCTGGGGTCGGTGGAGACGACCCGGCCGATCTCGTCGTGGTCGGTGTGGGACCAGCGCACGCCGTCCTTGTTCATGATCACGACGTACTCGGCGCCGCTGGCGCGCCGGATCCGTTCCGCTTCCGTCTGCACGGGCCCGTCGACGGCCGGCTTCGAGGAGCGCAGGTCATCGGCGATCTGCGGCTGGGCGGCCGTGGTCTGCGCGATGGCGAGCGCGCGGCGCATCGCCTGGTCGTCCAGCTGATCGCTGAGCGGCGCGAGGAAGAGCCCCGTGGCGAGCACGGCGACCCCGGCGGCGATCGCCAGCTGCATCAGCAGGACCTGCGAGAAGACGCGCCGCGGCAGGCCGAGGCGGAGTCGTCGGGCAGGGGAGGTCGGGCTCATGATGCGAACGGTACGGCGAGCGGAGGGCTACTCCGAAGTGACTGTGGCGGGGATCTCCCGCACGGTTCCGTACGCGATCGGCCGCACGGCCACGACATCCATGCGCGCCGGGGCCGCGAGTGCCGCGCCGCAGCTCTCCGGCCGTGGCGGCTGCGAGGCCTCCTGGGCGACGGTCACGCACCAGTTCCGTCCGTCGGTGTGGGCCACCGTCACGTTCCAGCGTGGGGCCGTGCCGTGCGTGTGGACGACGCTCAGGGCTCCCGCGGCGTCCTCGCCGGTGGCGGCGCGCACCGCGAGCTCGGCGGCCTGCCCCGGGCGATCCCAGGCGGAACTGCCCCGGCAGCCCTCGGTCACCACGCGGCCCGTACGCACGCCGTCGAGGATCTCCTTGACGGCGTCCGGACCAGAGCGGCCGTATGCGTAGCCGTGGGGCAGGACCAGCAGTGTGGGGGAGAAGCGGTGACCAACCAGATGAGTGACTTCCCAGGCGCCTTGTTCACCGGACGCGGCGAGTGCGGCGGCGAGCGGCCTGCCCAGGAGCGCGCAGCAGCGGTCACGCTTGCCGTTCGTGCAGACCAGGGCGAGCGGGTCGCCTGTGTACGGGGTGCCGAACCCGCCGTGGTCACCCGCTCCGAGAGCGGTGAAGTCCAGGCCGAGCAACTCCTCCGGCCGGTCCGTGACGCCGCCGCGCAGCCAGGTGTTGCCGGGCGCGGTGTGGGCCACGTACACCCGGCGCCGCGCTGAAGGGTGGCTGTCAGCGTGGCGGCCGGGGCGGCGGATGAGCGCGATGCGTACGCCCGTTCCCTCGGCGGCGGCCTCCAGGGCGCGGCCGACCTCCGGATCAAGGTGGCTCGAAGTGAGCGCTCTGGCGCCCCACGGGCCGGGCTGTTCCAGCAGCAGCCAGGTCCTGGCGGTGGCCGCGGTCCCCGCGAGAGGCTCGTCCAGATCCCGCGAAGCGGTGGCACACGTACTCACGGAGGCGAGCCTAACCCGGGGCCGGGTCCGGGGTGATTCAGCCGCCGTCGGGCACGGGCAGCGGCTGGGGCGGACGCAGCCCGACGTACTGCCCGCTGGGGCGCATACGCAACGGACGTTCCCCGTACTCCTCCAGGGCGTGTGCGATCCAGCCGGCCGTGCGCGCCACGGCGAAGATCGTCTCGCCTGCTTCGGCGGGCATCCCGGACGAGGCGGTCAGGACGGCGAGGGCCAGGTCGACATTGGCGTGCAGGTCCGTGTGGCGGGCCGTGGTGGCGACCACGTCGCGGGCCGCCGCCAGGGCGGGGCCCGCCTTGGGGATGACCTCCAAGAGGGCGAACAGGGCCTCCGCGCGTGGGTCGTCGCCGGGGTAGAGACGGTGGCCGAGGCCCGGGACGCGGCGGCCCGCGCGGAGCTCGTCGGCCACCACGGGGGCCGCGCTGCCGCGGTCCAGGACGTCCAGGAGCATGCGGTGCGCGAGGCCGCTCGCCGCGCCGTGCAGCGGGCCCTCCAGGACGCCGAGGCCGGCCGACACCGCCGCGTACGGGTGGGCGCGGGCGGAGGCGGCGACGCGGGCGGCGAGCGTGGAGGCGGCGAGGTCGTGGTCCACGAGCAGGGCGAGCGCGGTGTCCAGGGCGTGCAGGGACGCGTCGTGGGGCTGCTGGCCGCTGAGGCGTGCCCAGAGCCGGTGGGCCAGGGGGCCCTCGTCCTCGTGGGCGCGGCTGACCGGGGGCAGGGCCGTGACCAGGGTGGGGATGAGGGTGCGTGCGGTGCCGATGACGGCCTCTTCGGAGAGGTCGAAGCGGAGGGGGTCGGCTGCCGCGGCCGAGATGGCGGCCACCCGCAGACGGTCGGTCGGGCCGCTGTGCTCGGGCAGCGCGTTGATGGCGCGGCGGGCGGCGCGGGTGGTCTCCTCGGGGGCGGTGAAGCGGATTCCGGGGCGCATGACGCCGGTCCACAGCCACTCGGCGACCTCTTCGTAGGAGTGCGCCAGGCTCAGTTCCCGCGCGTCGACGCCCCGGTAGTAGTAGCGGTCCTTGTCGATGAGCGTGATGCGGGTGCGGACGGAGAGTTCGCCGCTCGCAGCAGTGGCGGCGGGTTCCCGGCGGTTCTTGCGGGCGAGCGACTCGACCTCCTTGGCGTCGAAGGTGCTGCCCCGGGCGCCGGGGCCGCGGCGGCTGGTGAGCTGGCCGCGGCTCACGTAGGCGTACACGGTCTCCGGCTTCACGCCGAGCAGCTCCGCGGCTTCCCGGGTGCTGAGGCGCCGGCCTTCCTTCGGGGTGGCCTCTTGATCCGTCATGGGCGACACCGTATCCAGCTAGACGCGACATTGACTCAATCAATATTGACAGAGATTTAGTCAAGCATGGACAGTCGAATCAAGTCCAGGGAGGAAGTCGAGGAAGAACATGCCGATCAATGGCTCCACCACCACCCCCACCGGCCCCGTGGAGGTTCCCCGCGGGCTCGCGGGCGTCGTCGTGACCGAGACCCGGCTCGGGGACGTCAGGGGATACGAGGGCTTCTACCACTACCGCCAGTACTCGGCCGTCGAGCTCGCGCAGACCCGCGGCTTCGAGGACATATGGCATCTGATGTTCCACGGCGAGCTCCCGGACGCGGGGCAGCGCACCGCCTTCGCCGCACGGACCGCGGCCCTGCGCAGGCTCCCGGACGAGGTGCGCGCCGCGCTGCCCGCCATAGCCCGCGCCAGCGCCCTGTCGGGGCCGCTCTCCGGGCTGCGTACGGCCCTGTCGCTCTTCGGCGCGGCGAAGGGCTTCCGCCCGGTGTACGACATCGACGCCGACCGGCGCCGCGCCGATGCCCTCGCCGCGTCCGCCGTAGTGCCGACGCTGCTCACGGCGCTGTACCGGCTGGGACAGGGGCTCGACCCCGTCGAGCCGCGCGACGACCTTTCGTACGCGGCCAACTACCTCTACATGCTGACGGGTTCGGAGCCGGACCCGGACCGTGCGAGGGCGATCGAGCAGTACCTCATCTCAACCATCGACCATGGATTCAACGCATCCACGTTCACGGCCAGGGTGATCACCTCGACCGGCGCGGACGTCGCGGCCTGTCTGGTGGGGGCCGTGGGCGCGCTGTCGGGTCCGCTGCACGGTGGGGCGCCGAGCCGTGCGCTCGACACGCTCGACGCCATCGGTACGCCCGACCGCATCGACGGATGGATCCGCGAGCGGGTGCTCGCGGGGGACCGGATCATGGGCTTCGGTCATCCCGTCTACCGCACGGAGGACCCGCGTTCGCGCATGCTGCGAGGCATCGCGCAGCAATTCGGCGGGCGGATGGTGGAGTTCGCGGTCGAGGTCGAGCGCCAGGTCGAGGCGATCCTCGCCGAACTGAAGCCGGGGCGCGAGCTGCACACCAACGTGGAGTTCTACGCGGGCGTCGTCATGGAACTGTGCGGCCTGCCGCGCGAGATGTTCACACCCACGTTCGCGGCGGCGAGGGTGGTGGGCTGGGGGGCCAACATCCTGGAGCAGGCGGAGGACTCGAAGATCATCCGGCCTGCGGCGCGCTATGTGGGGCCTGTCCCGCCGGCGCCCGTCCCACCGGTGCCGGTGCCGTCATTGCGCTGAGACACACAGCTGAGACACACGTGAGGTCCGGTGCCGATCAGGCGCCGGACCTCACGTGGTGAATGTGGGCGTAAAGGGGGACGGGTGAGGCCCCTTGTCCGCGGAGGGCGGGCCGTGCTTTCCGGAGGCGGGTCTCAACGGGGTGACCGGGGCCCCGGCCTCGACGGACAGGCGAAGGCGGGTGCCTGCCTGTCTCAGCACTGCGCCCCAGCCTCAGATGCTGGGGATGTCCGCTTTTGCGCGGATGAGCGTCTCCCTGCTGATGATCACGATGCGTTCGTGGTCGGCGCGAGCGGCGTCAGAGGGCAGCTCGCTGTCGAGAGATGCTGTGGCCTCTGTCCCGATGACGGCGAAGTTGCCGTCGCTGAGCTCGAAAATATCGGGGCAGGTGTCGCCGGTGAGACTGCCACGTTCGCGTGGAGACGCACCGATGCGGCGCACGATCTTCAAGAGGATCCCGCTCCTTAGGATTAAAGACGGTAAGAGCGGGGTAAGGGTAGCCTCCCGTTATCCCAGTACTGTGCGCGCCTCGACCAACTTGCCCCTAAGTGGTAGGTGGTTGACCCTCGGATGGCGGCTTGCCCTGGTGCGGCGGTTGGTCCTCGGACGGAGGTTCCCCCACCACCCACCACTCGTCGGACTCGGACTCCTCCAGCTCGCGGATGAGGATGTCCGTCATGTATCCCACCCGGGCCTCGTCCGACGAGTCCTGGAGACTGGCACGCTGATGACGTGTCGCCTGCCAGTACTGGCGGAAGATCGGGTTCGCGCACATCACGCGAACGTGCCCGTGCAGCTCCTCCCAATTGACCACGCCGACGCGGTAGGCCAGCAGGGCGTTCGTATAGAGCGCGTTGGCGAAGAGGAACTGCCGCTGCTGAGCGGGAGACTCCGCCTCGGCGATGCTGAACACGGCAGCCAGGTCCGGATCGTCGATTGCTTTCCGCAGCAGGTAGAGCTGCAGTTCGTGCTGTTCCGCCATCATGGTGCGGCGCCGGTCCGCCTGCTCGGCCTTGTCGACCTGCAGCCGGAGTTCGGTGTACCGGCGCTGTTGTGCGGCGAGCAGGGCGAAGGCGCCGAACGCGAAGGCGAGGCCTGCCCCGACGGCGGAACCCATTGCTCGTATTCCAAAAACCTGTGTGGCCATGTCTCCCCCGGATCAGCGACCGCCCGCCGGTCGTCGGTGCGGGTCGACAGGGTGAGGACCGGCGAGCGATGGGCGGCGCGCTTGCCGCCTTCCAGGATGCCGAGCGGCTCTGATCGGCAGGGAGGCGGAGAGGAGGCGCACGGAAGGCAGCTGTGGTCGCATGTCCCGGCGCCGTGCCAGATGTGTGCCCCGCCTGCGCCGCTAACAATCGTTCACTTCGCGGGGTTTCTACGCGCTCGTATCCTGGGGCGGCAGCCATTCGTCGTACGAGAGCCGGTGCCCGCGCCGGTGCACGCGTCAGTGTGAAAGGGGTCGCACGTTGACTCAGCCGAGCGCCCGGCAGATCCCGGTCGTCGTCCTCACAGGCTTCCTCGGTTCGGGCAAGACGACCTTGCTCAATCATCTGCTGCACCGCAGCGGCGGGAGCCGGATCGGGGCGATCGTCAATGACTTCGGGTCCATCGAGATCGACGCCATGGCCGTCGCCGGGCAGCTCGGTGACTCCACCGTCTCGCTCGGCAATGGATGTCTCTGCTGTGCCGTGGACGCCAGTGAGCTCGACGAGTACCTGGAGCGGCTCGCCCGGCCCGCCGCCCGTATCGACGTCATCGTCGTCGAGGCCAGCGGGCTCGCCGAGCCGCAGGAGCTCGTGAAGATGGTCCTGGCCAGCGAGAACCCGCACATCGTGTACGGGGGGCTCGTCGAGGTCGTCGACGCCGTCGAGTTCGACGCCACGCGTGAGCGGCATCCCGAGGTCGACCGGCACCTGGGGATCGCCGATCTTGTTGTCGTCAACAAGGTCGATCGCGTCCCCGAGGCGGAGCGGGAGCGGATCCTCGGCCTTGTCCGCGGGTTCACCGATCGTGCGGCCGTGGTCCCCGCCTCCTACGGGCGCGTCGACGTCGAGCTGCTTCTCGACCGGAAGCCCGTGGGGGAGCGCGTGGGGCAGTTGTCCTTCGACGACCTGCATCAGCATGAGCCCGAGGACGGGCACCACGGCCATCTGCACTCCGCCTACGAAAGCCTCTCCTTCTCCTCCGAAGTGCCCATGGCTCCCCGCCCGTTCATGGCCCTGCTCGACAGTCGGCCCGAGGGGCTCTACCGCATCAAGGGGTACGTCGATTTCGGCGCCGAAGACCCGCGCAACAAGTACGCCGTGCACGCCGTGGGGCGTTTTCTGCGCTTCTACCCCGAGCCGTGGGCAGCGGGCGAGCCCCGCCTCACCCAGCTCGTCCTCATCGGGTCCGGCATCGACGTACCGGGCCTGGAGAAGGAACTGGAGGCCTCGCGCGCGTACGCCCCACAGGCCGGTGCCGATGAGCACAGCATGTGGGGCGTACTTCGGTATGTGCAGGAGGTCCAGGAGCCGCAGGGGGTCCAGGAACCGCGGCGCGACTGACTACGCCGGGCCCGCCACCGCCGCCACCGGCTTCGACAGGGAGACGCCCGAGCCGTCGCGGCGCGGGTCGATCTCCGGCAGCTCCGCCGGCAGGCCGCTGCGCTGGGCCGCGAGCGGTGGCGTCGGGCCCGCCCACGCGAAGCTCAGGCAGTCCTCGCCCTTTAGGAAGCGCTGGACGCGTACGCCGCCCGTGGCCCGGCCCTTGCGGGGGTACTGGTCGAACGGCGTCACCTTGGCCGTCGTCTGCACCGAGTCGTCGAGCGTGCCGCGCGAACCCGCCACCGTGAAGACCACGGCGTCCACGGCCGGGTCCACCGCCACGAAGGAGATGACCTTGACGCCGTCCGCGAGCTTGATGCCCGTCATGCCGCCCGCGGGACGGCCCTGCGGGCGGACCTGCGAGGCCTGGTACCGGAGGAGCTGGGCGTCGTCCGTGATGAAGACCAGGTCCTCCTCGCCCGTGCGCAGCTCGGCCGCGCCGACGATCCGGTCACCGTCCTTGAGGGTGATGACCTCCAGCTCTTCCTTGTTCGAGGGATAGTCCGGGACCACGCGCTTGACCACGCCCTGCTCGGTGCCGAGCGCGAGGCCCGGTGAGGACTCGTCCAGGGTCATCAGGCAGATCAGCTTCTCGTCCGCCTCCAGGGAGAGCAGCTCCGAGACCGGCGCGCCTCCGGAGAGGTTCGGTGCCGCATGCGTCTCCGGGAGCTGCGGCAGGTCCACCACGGAGAGGCGGAGGAGCCGTCCCCCGGACGTCACCGCGCCCACCTCGCCCCGCGCGGTCGCGGGCACGGCGGAGATGATCACGTCGTGCTTGACGCGCTTGGTGTCGCTCTCGGCGAACGGCTCGCCGTTCGCCGTACGGGCGAGGAGGCCGGTCGAGGAGAGGAGCACGCGACACGGGTCGTCCGCCACCTGCAGCGACACCGTGGGCGCCGGGGTGCCCGACGACTCCAGGAGCACCGTGCGCCGATCCGTGCCGAACTTCTTGGCCACGGCGGCCAGTTCGGCGGAGACCAGCTTGCGCAGCTCGGCGTCCGACTCCAGGATCCGGGTCAGCTCCTCGATCTCGGCGTTGAGCTTGTCGCGCTCCGACTCCAGCTCGATGCGGTCGAACTTGGTGAGGCGGCGCAGCGGCGTGTCGAGGATGTACTGCGTCTGGATCTCGCTCAGCGAGAAGCGCTCCATCAGGCGCTCCTTGGCCTGTGCGGAGTTGTCGCTGGAGCGGATGAGGCGGATGACCTCGTCGATGTCCAGGAGGGCGACGAGGAGGCCCTCCACCAGGTGCAGCCGCGCCTGCTTCTTGCTGCGACGGAACTCGCTGCGGCGGCGCACGACGGTGAAGCGGTGGTCGAGATAGACCTCAAGGAGTTCCTTGAGGCCGAGGGTGAGCGGCTGGCCGTCCACCAGGGCCACGTTGTTGATGCCGAAGGACTCCTCCATCGGCGTCAGTTTGTAGAGCTGCTCCAGGACGGCCTCCGGGACGAAGCCGTTCTTGATCTCGATGACCAGGCGCAGGCCGTGCGAGCGGTCCGTGAGGTCCTTGACGTCGGCGATGCCCTGGAGCTTCTTCGAGCCGACCAGGTCCTTGATCTTGGAGATGACCTTCTCGGGGCCCACGGAGAAGGGCAGTTCGGTGACGACCAGGCCCTTGCGGCGCGCGGTCACGTTCTCGACGGCCACCGTCGCGCGGATCTTGAAGGTGCCACGCCCCGATTCGTACGCGTCCTTGACCCCGGTCAGGCCGACGATGCGGCCACCCGTGGGCAGGTCAGGGCCCGGCACGAAACGCATCAGCGTCTCCAGGTCGGCCCCGGGGTGCTTGATCAGGTGGCGGGCGGCGGCGATGACCTCGCCGAGGTTGTGCGGCGGCATGTTCGTCGCCATGCCGACGGCGATGCCGGACGAGCCGTTCACCAGAAGGTTCGGGTAGGCCGCCGGAAGGGTGACCGGCTCCTGCTCCTGGCCGTCGTAGTTCGACTCGAAGTCGACCGTGTTCTCTTCGATCGACTCCGTCATCAGGGACGTGGCGTCGGCCATCTTGCACTCGGTGTACCGCATGGCGGCCGGCGGGTCGTCGTTGCCGAGCGAGCCGAAGTTTCCGTGGCCGTCCACCAGCGGCAGGCGCATGGAGAAGGGCTGGGCCATGCGCACCAGGGCGTCGTAGATCGACGCGTCGCCGTGCGGGTGCAACTTACCCATGACCTCGCCGACGACGCGGGCGCACTTCACATAGCCGCGGTCGGGGCGCAGGCCCATCTCGTTCATCTGGTAGACGATGCGCCGGTGCACCGGCTTCATGCCGTCGCGGGCGTCCGGCAGGGCGCGCGAGTAGATGACCGAATACGCGTACTCGAGGAAGGAGCCCTGCATCTCGTCGACGACGTCGATGTCGAGGATCTTCTCCTCGAACGAGTCATCGGGCGGCGGGGTCTTCGTGCTGCGGCGGGCCATCGCTGCTGCGGCTCCTTCAATGTGTCTGCCAGGGCATCAACGGGATCTGACGCCGACCATTGTGGACTGTCCCACTGACAACGCCGACCACGACCCGGACTTCGGGGCCGGCTACGCCGAGCGCGGAGCGGGAACTTCACAGGTTGTCCGCACGCTTGCATACAGTGTCAGGACTGGCAGAATTTCCAGCTTTTCGCGATCGAAGGGACGTACATGCCCATGGGTCACACGGCCACAGCCGAGGCCGGTTCCGGCGGCCTGACAGCGACCGAGCACCGGCTGGCCAACGGCCTGCGCGTGGTGCTCTCCGAGGACCACCTGACCCCGGTCGCCGCGGTCTGCCTCTGGTACGACGTCGGCTCACGGCACGAGGTGAAGGGCCGTACGGGCCTCGCGCACCTCTTCGAGCACCTCATGTTCCAGGGTTCGAAGCAGGTGCACGGCAACGGGCACTTCGAGCTGGTGCAGGGAGCGGGCGGGTCGCTCAACGGCACCACGAGCTTCGAGCGCACCAACTACTTCGAGACCATGCCCACACACCAGCTCGAGCTGGCCCTGTGGCTGGAAGCCGACCGCATGGGCTCGCTGCTCTCCGCGCTCGACGAAGAATCCATGGAGAACCAGCGCGACGTCGTCAAGAACGAGCGCCGCCAGCGCTACGACAACGTTCCGTACGGCACGGCCTTCGAGAAGCTGACCGCCCTCTCGTACCCCGAGGGCCACCCTTACCACCACACCCCGATCGGCTCCATGGCCGACCTGGACGCGGCGACCTTGGAGGACGCGCGGGCGTTCTTCCGCACGTACTACGCGCCCAACAACGCTGTCCTTTCGATCGTCGGCGACATCGACCCGCAGGAGACCCTCGCCTGGGTCGAGAAGTACTTCGGATCCATCCCCTCGCACGACGGCAAGCAGCCGCCGCGCGACGGATCGCTGCCCGACACGATCGGCAAGGAGCTGCGCGAGGTCATCGAGGAGGAGGTCCCGGCCCGCGCCCTGATGGCCGCCTACCGCCTCCCGGAGGACGGCACGCGCGCGTGCGACGCCGCCGACCTGGCGCTCACGGTCCTCGGCAGCGGCGAGTCCTCCCGGCTCTACAACCGCCTCGTGCGCCGCGACCGCACCGCCGTGGCGGCCGGGTTCGGCCTGCTGCGGCTCGCCGGAGCCCCCTCGCTCGGCTGGCTCGACGTGAAGACGTCCGGTGACGTCGAGGTCCCCGTCATCGAGGCCGCCGTCGACGAGGAGCTCGCCCGCTTCGCGGAAGAGGGCCCCACCGAAGAGGAGATGGAGCGCGCCCAGGCACAGCTGGAGCGCGAGTGGCTGGACCGGCTCTCCACGGTGTCGGGCCGCGCGGACGAACTGTGCCGGTACGCCGTCCTGTTCGGCGACCCGCAGCTCGCCCTCACCGCCGTCGGGCGCGTCCTCGACGTCACCGCGGAAGAGGTCAGGGCGGCCGCGGCGGCCCGGCTGCGCCCGGACAACCGCGCGGTGCTCGTGTACGAGCCCATCGCGCCCGCCGAAGCCACCGACGAGGACGAAGAGGAGGCCGCGAAGTGAGCGAGGCCGCAACGATGCAGTTCCACCCGCAGCCCCAGGCGGGCACCGCACGGCCGTGGGCCTTCCCCGCGCCCGAGCGCGCCACCCTGGACAACGGCCTCACCGTGCTGCGCTGCCACCGCCCCGGCCAGCAGGTCGTCGCGGTGGAGATCCACCTCGAGGCACCGCTGGACGCCGAGCCCGAGGGCCTCGACGGCGTCGCCACGATCATGGCGAGGGCCTTCAACGAAGGCACCGACAAGCACTCCGCCGAGGACTTCGCCGCCGAACTCGACCGCTGCGGCGCCACCATGGACGCGCACGCCGACCACCCCGGCGTCCGCGTCTCCCTCGAAGTCCCGGTCTCCCGCCTCCCCAAGGCGATGGGCCTGCTCTCCGACGCCCTGCGCGCCCCCGCCTTCGCGGACAGCGAGATCGAACGCCTCGTGCGCAACCGCCTGGACGAGATCCCGCACGAGGCCGCCAACCCGGGGCGGCGCGCCGCCAAGGAGCTCTCCCGGCAGCTCTTCCCGGCGACCGCCCGCATGTCGCGCCCCCGCCAGGGCACGGAGGAGACGGTCACGGCCATCGACTCGGCGGCGGTGCGCACCTTCTACGAGAAGCACGTGCGTCCCGCCACGGCGACGGCCGTCATCGTGGGCGACCTGACCGGCGTCGACCTGGACGCCGTCCTCGCCGACACCGTCGGCGCCTGGACGGGCGGCACCGCCGAACCGCGTCCGGTGCCTCCGGTGACCGCGGACGACACCGGGCGTGTCGTCATCGTGGACCGCCCCGGAGCCGTGCAGACGCAGCTGCTCATCGGACGCGTGGGACCGGACCGGCACGACCGCGTCTGGCCCGCACAGGTGCTCGGCACGTACTGCCTGGGCGGCACCCTCACCTCGCGCCTGGACCGCGTCCTGCGCGAGGAGAAGGGATACACCTACGGCGTACGGTCGTTCGCCCAGGTCCTGCGTTCCACGCCGGACGGAAGCGGCGCCGCGATGCTCGCCATCAGCGGCTCCGTGGACACCGAGTCCACGGGCCCGGCGCTCGACGACCTGTGGAAGGTGCTGCGTACGCTCGCCGCCGAGGGCCTCACGGACGCCGAGCGCGACGTCGCCGTGCAGAACCTGGTGGGCGTCGCCCCGCTCAAGTACGAGATGGCGGCGTCCGTCGCGGCCACCCTCGCCGACCAGGTCGAGCAGCACCTGCCGGACGACTTCCAGGCTCAGCTGTACCGCCAGTTGGCCGCCACCGGCACCGTGGAGGCCACTGCTGCCGTCGTGAGCGCCTTCCCGGTGGACCGCCTGGTGACGGTGCTCGTCGGTGACGCCGCGCGGATCGAGGAGCCCGTCAGGGCGCTCGGCATCGGTGAAGTGAGTGTGGTCACCGGCTGAGTGGCAGTCAGGACATGTCGGGACCCCAGTGGCGGGAATTGGCTACTGGGGTCCTCATATGTCCGAATTGCTATGGAGGTTACGTGTCTGCCCTGTGGCGTGCGCTACAAAAACACTGATCCGTTTGTCGTTTGAAAGATGGCCCGCTTAGCGTCATCCCGGCTGTTCGTCATGCAGTACGCCGCACCCGCGGCACCGGACAGTCATCGCCGAGTCCCCGTACGGCGCGAGCCAGGGGAGCCGGGGACCCACATGTCCCCTTGGGGTGAATCGGGAACCTTGCCGTCAGGTGAGGGACTCGTAGGAGACCTTCCTGCTCCGAACCCGTCAGCTAACCCGGTAGGCGAGAAGGAAGGAAAGGATCAGCCGCTTCATGGCGTTCACCCGTGCCACCGGGAAGCACCGTCGCCCGAGCCGCCTCACGCGTACGACCGCGAACGTGGCGGGCGTCGCAGCCCTCACCACCACCGGTGTCATCGGAGGCCTGGCCGCTCCGGCGCTCGCCGCCGACGACGCTGCGGCCCTTGAGCACACCGGCCTCACCCAGGCCATCTCCGTGGGCGACTCGCTCGCCCAGAGCATCGACGCGCAGGCCGCTGCCCAGCAGCAGGCCGCCGACGACGCCGCAGCCGCCAAGAAGGCCGAAGAGGCCGCCAAGAAGAAGGCCGAAGAGGCGAAGCGCAAGGCCGAGGCCGAGGCGAAGGCCAAGGCCAAGAAGGAGCGCGAGGCCAAGGAGCGTGCCGCTCGCGAGGCCGAGCGCAAGCGCCTGAACACCTACGTGGCCCCGGTCAGCGGCTCGTACGTCTCCACGGGCTACCAGACCGGCGGCGCCATGTGGTCCTCCGGCAGCCACACCGGCATCGACTTCCACGCCGCGTCCGGTACCTCGGTCCACGCGGTCGGTTCCGGCACCGTCGTCGAGGCCGGCTGGGGCGGCGCCTACGGCAACAACGTGGTCATCAAGATGAACGACGGCACGTACACCCAGTACGGCCACATGTCGTCCCTCGGTGTCACGGTCGGTCAGGCGGTCACGCCGGGCCAGCAGATCGGCCTCTCCGGCTCCACGGGCAACTCCAGCGGCCCGCACCTCCACTTCGAGGCCCGCACCGGCGAGGAGTACGGCACGGACATCGACCCGATCTCGTACCTCCGCTCGCACGGCGTCAACGTCTGATTCCCGGACGTCTGATCCCCGGCGGTCGCGCGAAGCGCACCTGATTCACCGAAAGCCCCGGCTCGTCGAGAGCCGGGGCTTTCGCCGTTCCGCGTTCCTCGTGCCCCTATCGCCTTTGGCCAAAAGTATCCCTGGATTTCGGCCGACCGTCGGAAATTCGGCGGCTCTGCAATAGAGTCACAGAACAGGCGTCGATCGACCGCGTTTCGCGGGGATTAAGGCGGAGGTCAGTCATGCGCATTCCCGCGCACTCGGTATGCACGGCCATCCGGGACGACATCGTCTCCGGTGTCTACGAACGGGGCGGCCGGCTCACCGAGGAACTGCTCGCGCGCCGCTACGGAGTCTCCCGCGTCCCCGTGCGCGAGGCCCTGCGCACCCTGGAGGCCGAGGGCTTCGTCGTCACGCGCAGGCACGCGGGCGCGTGCGTGGCGGAACCGACCGAGGAGGAGGCCGCCGACCTCCTGGAGATCCGCGCGCTCCTGGAGCCGCTGGGCGCCGCCCGCGCCGCACAGCGCCGCACGGAGGCGCACCTGAAGGTCCTGCGCGGCCTTGTCAGGCTCGGCCAGGAGCGGTCGCGGCACGGCCGGAGCGAGGATCTGCGCTCACTCGGCGGCTGGTTCCACGAGACGCTCGCCCAGGCAGGCGGCAGTCCGGGCCTCACGGCACTGCTCACCCAGCTCCGGCACAAGATCGCCTGGATGTACGTGGTGGAGACGTCGGCGGCGCCCGCCGAGGCCTGGGCCGAGCATGCCGCGATCGTCGACGCGGTGGCGCGCGGCGACGCGGAGCGGGCCCGCGCGCTCACCGCGCAGCACACGGAACGGACCACCTCCGCGCACCGGCCGCGCTTCGTGCAGGGCCGCGGCATCCCCGGTGTGAGGGGTTCGCAACATCCCGTAAACGCAGTGGGCCTGCGGCATTAACAGAGGCGCCGTATACAAAGAAGAGTTATTCGGCGGGGGATTATTTCTGCTGCCCGAATTCAATGTCGACGACTGATATCCGGCAAGCGGAACCAGAAACGCCGAAGGGCCCGCCCCTATTTGGGGCGGGCCCTTCGGCGTATGAGTACCAGTCTTTACTAGACGGTCTCGGGGAGTTCCTCGAGGCCGTCCGCGACCAGCTTCGCCAGACGGTCGAGAGCGGCGTCCGCGCCCTCGGCGTCGGAGGCGAGCACGATCTCCTCGCCGCCCTGCGCGCCCAGACCGAGCACCGCGAGCATGGAGGCGGCGTTCACGGGGTTGCCGTCAGCCTTGGCGATCGTCACGGGGACGCCGGCGGCGGTGGCCGCGCGGACGAAGATGGAGGCGGGTCGGGCGTGAAGGCCCTCGGCCCAGCCGACGTTGACGCGGCGCTCAGCCATGTGTTGCTGCCCTTCCAGGTGTCTCACACTTGTCTAGACCAGTGTCTCATGCCGCCACGAGTGCTCCGCCGGCCGATGGTCCGTACGGCGCCGACCGGTGGTCCGTACGGCGGCGGCCGTAGGTCCCTGCTCCGTCGACCGTACGTCCTCCCGCCTCGGGTCCTCGTCCCGCCCTTCGACGTCTCCTAGCGTGCCCCGGCCGACGCGCCCCCGCGACCCGTACCCTGGGCCCATGCAGACCCCGTCGGACCGGCACGCATACCCCTCCCACTGGGAAGCCGATGTCGTCCTGCGTGACGGAGGCACCGCACGGATCAGGCCGATCACGGCCGAGGACGCGGACCGCCTGGTCAGCTTCTATGAACAGGTCTCGGACGAGTCGAAGTACTACCGCTTCTTCGCCCCCTACCCCCGCCTGTCCGCCAAGGACGTGCACCGCTTCACCCATCACGACCAGGTGGACCGGGTGGGCCTCGCGGCCACCGTGGGCGGCGAGTTCATCGCCACCGTGCGCTTCGACCGCATCGACTCGCGCGGCATGTCCGCGAGCGCGCCCGCCGACGAGGCCGAGGTCGCCTTCCTCGTGCAGGACGCCCACCAGGGCAGGGGCGTCGCCTCCACCCTCCTCGAACACATCGCCGCCGTCGCCAGGGAGCGCGGCATCCGCCGCTTCGCCGCCGAGGTGCTGCCCGCGAACACCAAGATGATCAAGGTGTTCACGGATGCGGGCTACCAGCAGAAGCGCAGCTTCGAGGACGGCGTCGTACGTCTCGAATTCGATCTGGAGCCCACCGACCGCTCGCTCGCCGTGCAGCGCGCGCGTGAGCAGCGGGCCGAGGCGCGGTCGGTGCAGCGGCTGCTCACGCCGAAGTCGGTCGCCGTGATCGGCGTCGGACGCACGCCCGGGGGAGTGGGGCGCAGCGTGCTCCGGAACCTTCGCGAGGCGGGCTTCACCGGGCGGCTGTACGCGGTGAACAGCGCGTTCGAGGAGGGTGGCGAGATCGACGGGGTGCCCGCGTACCGCTCCGTGCGCGACATCGAGGAGACCGTCGAGCTCGCCGTCGTCACCGTGCCCGCCGAGCGGGTGCCGCAAGCCGTCGACGAGTGCGGTGAGCGCGGGGTGCTCGGGCTCGTCGTGATCTCCGCCGGGTACGCGGAGAGCGGCCCCGAGGGGCGGGAGCGGCAGCGCGAACTGGTGCGCCAGGCGCGGTCGTACGGAACGCGCATCCTCGGCCCGAACGCCTTTGGGGTCATCAACACCTCACCGGAGGTACGGCTCAACGCCTCGCTGGCCCCGCATCCCCCCGAGCGCGGCAGGATCGGCCTCTTCACCCAGTCCGGCGCGATCGGCATCGCGCTGCTCTCCGGACTCCACCGGCGTGGCGCGGGCCTGTCGACCTTCGTGAGCGCGGGCAACCGCGCGGACGTGTCCGGCAACGACGTCCTTCAGTACTGGTACGAGGACCCCGACACCGATGTCGCCCTGATGTACCTCGAATCCATCGGCAACCCGCGCAAGTTCACCCGGCTCGCCCGGCGCGCGGCGACGGCGAAGCCGCTGGTCGTGGTGCAGGGCGCGCGGCACAGCGGGATCGCGCCAACGGGGCACGCGGTGCAGGCCACGCGGCTGCCGCACGCCACGGTGTCGGCGCTGCTCCGCCAGGCGGGGGTCATCCGGGTCGACACCGTCACCGAGATGGTGGACGCGGGACTGCTCCTCGCCGGGCAGCCGCTGCCCTCCGGGCCGCGGGTGGCGATTCTCGGGAACTCCGAGTCGCTCGGCCTTCTCACGTACGACGCGTGCGTCGCCGACGGGCTTCGGCCCCTCCCTCCGCGGGACCTCACCACGGCGGCGACCCCGGCGGACTTCCGTGCGGCGCTCGCCGAGGCCTTGTCGGACGATGCCTGCGACTCGGTGATCGTCACCGCCATCCCCTGGGTGGGCGAGGACGGGGCCACGGCGTCACCCGAAGGCGAGGTGCTCGCCACCGAGCTGCGGGCCGCGGCTGCCGGCTGCCCCGCCAAGCCCGTGGCCGTCGTCCACGTGGAGCTCGGCGGCCTCGCCGAAGCCTTGGCCGCCGCCACCCGTACTCGCCCTGACGCCCCCGTTCCGGCACCCGGCAGCGGAGGCTTTGCCGAGCAGTCCCCCCCTGCGGAACGCCTGCCCACAGCGGAGGCGGACGACCGCACCGTGACGACGGAGGACGACCGCACTGTCATCCCCGCCTACCCCGCCGCCGAACGCGCCGTCCGGGCGCTCGCCGAGGCCGTGAAGTACGCCCAGTGGCGGCGCGAGGCCAAGGAGCCCGGCAAGGTTCATGAGTACGAGGACATCGACGAGAGCGGCACCGCCCGGCGGATCGACGAGCTCCTCGCCGAGCAGGACGACCCGCGCGGCGCCACCCTCGCCCAGGACGACGCCCGCGAACTGCTCGGGCGGTACGGCATCGACGTACGGGATGCCCTGCCCGCGCCAGACCCGGACGCGGCCGTGGCGGCGGCCCGCGCGCTCGGCTATCCCGTGGCCCTGAAGACCACGGCCCCGCACCTGCGCCACCGCGCCGATCTCGGCGGTGTGCGCCTCGACCTGGCCGACGAAGAACAATTGCGCCGCGCCTACGTCGAATTGACCGACACCTTCGGCAAGCCCGCGGAGCTGCGACCCGTCGTGCAGGCGATGGCACCCCGCGGCGTCGACACCGTCGTCCGCGCGGTCATCGACCCGGCGGCCGGAGCGGTGCTCTCGTTCGGGCTCGCGGGAGCCGCCTCCGAGCTGCTCGGCGACACCGGGCACCGTCTCGTCCCGGTCACCGAGCGCGACGCGGGTTCCCTGGTCAGGTCCATCCGGACCGCTCCGCTCCTCTTCGGCTGGCGCGGTTCGGCGCCGGTCGACACCCCGGCCCTGGAGGAGCTGCTCCAGCGGGTCTCGCGCCTCGTGGACGATCACCCCGAGGTGGTCGCGGTGTCCCTGGAGCCCGTGGTCGTCGCCCAGCGCGGCCTCTCCGTGCTCGGTGCCTCCGTGCGGCTCGCGCCCCCGCCGGCCCGCAGCGACCTCGGCCCGCGGGCCCTGCCCGGGTACTGAGGCGGCCAGTGGGGCACCGCGCCCCCTCCGCCGGGTCGTAGGATGGACGGCATGGCAAAGACCGGTACGACGACCCAGGGGCTGCGCGCGGCGATCGAGCGCAGCGGCTACTACCCGGCCCTCGTGGCCGAGGCGGTGGAGGCCGCGATCGGCGGCGAGCCCATCGGGTCGTACCTGGTCCACCAGGAGACCACGTTCGACGCGAACGAAGTGCGCCGGCACGTGACGGTCCTCGTCCTGACCGGCACCCGCTTCATCGTCAGCCACACGGACGAGCAGGCGGCGGACAGTACCTCCCCGACGCCGTACGCGACGACCTCCACGGAGTCCGTGAAAATCGGCCGGATCTCGTCCGTGGTCGTCAGCCGCGTCGTCGCCAACCCCGAGAAGTACGTGCCGGGCTCGCTGCCCCGTGAGGTCGTCCTGACCATCGGCTGGGGCGCCGTGTCACGCATCGACCTGGAGCCCGCCGCCTGCGGCGACCCCAACTGCGAGGCGGACCACGGGTACACCGGCAGCTCCACCGCCGACGACCTCAGCCTCCGCGTCAGCGAGGCGGGCGACGGCCCGGACACCGTGCGCCAGACCCTGGCCTTCGCGCAGGCACTGTCCGAGGCGACCGCGGACACCGCCCGCTGATGTCCCTGCCCGCCTGGGACGACGTGCAGCCGCTCTCCCTCGACTCCGCACCCCTGCCCGAGTACGGCGTCGGCTCGCTCGCCGACCTGCTGCCCACGCTCGTCGCCCACCAGGGCGTCGAGGGCTTCGCGCCCGTCATCCCGGAACTCGCGCCGGCCGACCGGAACTGCGTCTTCCTGATCGACGGCCTGGGCTGGGAGCAGCTCCGGGCCCACCCGGACGAGGCGCCTTTCCTGACCTCGCTCATCGGCTCGTCCCGGGGCGGCACGGGACGCCCGATCACCTCGGGCTTCCCCGCGACCACCGCGACCTCCCTGGCCTCGGTCGGCACGGGCCTGCCGCCCGCCTCGCACGGCCTGCCCGGCTATACGGTCCGCAACCCGGCCACCGGCGAGCTGATGAACCAGCTCCGCTGGAACCCGTGGACGGACCCGCGCAAGTGGCAGCCGTACCCCACCGTCTTCCAGCAGGCCCACGCGGCGGGCGTGCACACCGCCCAGGTGTCGTCCCCGACGTTCCAGAACACCCCGCTCACCAAGATCGCGCTGAGCGGCGGCAGCTTCCGCGGCAAGCTCTCCGGCGAGGACCGCATGGACCTCGCGGCCGAGCAACTGGGCGCGGGCGACCGTTCGCTGGTCTACACGTACTACGCGGAGGTGGACGGCAAGGGCCACCGCTTCGGTGTCGACTCCGACGCCTGGCGCGGCCAGCTCATGTACGTCGACCGCCTGGTCCAGCGCCTGGCCGAGCAACTGCCGCCGCGCAGCGCCCTGTACGTCACCGCCGACCACGGCATGCTCGACATCCCCTTCGACGAGCAGTCGCGCATCGACTTCGACGAGGACTGGGAGCTGCGCGCCGGCGTCGCCCTCCTCGGCGGCGAGGGCCGCGCGCGCCATGTGTACGCGGTGCCGGGCGCCGAGAACGACGTCCTGACCGTCTGGCGCGAGGTGCTCGGCGAGCAGTTCTGGATCGCGAGCCGGGACGAGGCGATCGCCGCGGGCTGGTTCGGCCCGCCCGACGCCGTCGACGAGCGGGTGTACGCACGCTTCGGCGACGTCATCGCGGCGGCCCACGACGACGTGGCGATCATCGCCACCGAGAAGGAGCCGAAGGAGTCCGCCCTGGTCGGCATGCACGGCTCCATGACCGCCGTCGAGCAGCTCGTCCCGCTCATCGAAGTGCGCTCCTGACCGGACTCCCGGCCCACGCCGTCCCCCCGTACGTCTCGAAAGGCTGCAACTCCCCATGCCCGAGCTGGTGTTCTTCTCCGGAACGATGGACTGCGGAAAGAGCACCCTGGCTCTGCAGATCGAGCACAACCGCTCGGCCCGCGGACTGAAGGGGATGATCTTCACCCGTGACGACCGCGCGGGCGAGGGCAAGCTCTCCTCGCGGCTCGGCCTCGTCACGGACGCGATCGAGGCCGCCGACCACTTCGACTTCTACGCCCATCTCGTCGACCACCTCTCGAAGGGCGGCCGCGCGGACTATGTGATCGCGGACGAGGCGCAGTTCCTCGCGCCCGGCCAGATCGACCAGCTGGCGCGCGTCGTCGACGACCTGGGCCTGGACGTGTTCGCCTTCGGCATCACCACGGACTTCCGCTCCAAGCTCTTCCCGGGCTCGCAGCGCCTGGTCGAACTCGCCGACCGCGTCGAGGTGTTGCAGGTCGAGGCGCTGTGCTGGTGCGGCGCCCGCGCCACCCACAACGCCCGCACCATAGGCGGTGCGATGGTCGTCGAAGGCGCCCAGGTCGTCGTCGGCGACGTCAACCACGCGGCGGACGAGGTGGGTTACGAGGTGCTGTGCCGCCGTCACCACAGGCGCCGGATGACGGCGGCGACCTCGCAGGCGGGAGCCCTGTCGCCCGACGTGCTGCCGGTCGACACGTCCTCCGCCGTCTGAGTCAGTTCTCGGATCGCACCAGCGTGAAGACGGCGCCTTCCGGGTCGGCGACCGTGGCCACCCGCCCATGCGTGCCCGCCTCCGCGGGCTTCACGACGTGGCCGCCGAGTTCGACGACCCGTTCCACCGACTCGTCCACGTCGGCGACTTCGAAGTACGTCATCCAGTGCGCGCCGCGGTCCCGCGGCAGCGCCTGGCCCACACCGCGCACCGACGCCACGGGCCGCCCGTCGACCTGGAGCGTCACGTAGTCGAAGTCGGCCGGTGCGGCCGCCTCCTCGGTGTATCCGAAGACCGCCTCGTAGAACTTGACGACCCCTGCCGTCTCGTGGGTGACCAGCTCGTTCCACGCCGGTGCTCCGGGCTCCCCGACGAGGGCGGCGCCCAGATGCTCCGCCGCCTGCCAGATCCCGAACACCGCGCCCGCGGGGTCCACCGCGATGGCCATCCGCCCGGCCGGGCCCGCGTCCAGTGGGCCGACACCGATCGTGCCGCAGCAGTGCCGCACGGCCTCGGCCGTCGCGTCCACGTCGTCCGACGCCAGGTACGGAGTCCAGGCGATCGGCAGATGGTGGTCGGGCGGCAGCTGTCCGATCCCGGCGACCTCATGGCCGTCGAGCAGTGCCCGTACGTAGGGCCCGAGCTGGTCCGGGCCAGGCCGGAACTCCCAGCCGAACAACGCTCCGTAGAACTCCTGGGTCGCGGCCAGGCCATGCGCCATCAGGCTCACCCAGGTGGGTGTGCCGGGCGCGCGGCGGACGGCCCCCAAGCCGTCACGCTGACCCGTCGACCCCCATGCCTCCGTCATCGTCACTCTCTCCTCGGCCCGTCATGGTGGCCGCTCGGCTCCGCTTTCGAACGCACGTGCCTGTGCCGTGCGTTTGCCCGCCCGTGCAGATGCTCGCACCACCCGTGGCGCCGCGCGCCCCGGCCGCGCCGCTTGCCCCGGCTCCGCCCAGAGGATGCCCGGTTTGCCGTTTCTCATCCGTAAACGCGCGATTGCTCGGTGGTGTCGTTCGGCAGTACAGGGCGTGCCCGGTTCTGCACGCCACGTGTTCGTCGGACGTACGGCGGAGCAGGGTAGCCGGACCTGGCCGACGCGGCCACCCCGTGCGCGAGGATGGGCCCATGAATGCCATCATCTCCGCATCCGAACTCGCGAGCGACCTGGCGGGCGAGAACCCGCCGGCGCTCCTGGACATCCGCTGGCAGCTGAGCACCGCCAAGGCGGCGGGCGCCCCCGCCTTCGACGGGCGGGCCGAGTACGAGAAGGGGCACATCCCGGGCGCCGTCTTCGTCGATCTGGACGCCGATCTCGCGGGCCCGGCGGGCGCGGCCGGACGGCATCCCCTGCCGGATGTGGAGCACTTCGGAGCGGTGATGCGGGCGGCCGGGATCTCGGCCGGCCGGGACGTGGTCGTGTACGACGGCGGGCAGGGCTGGGCCGCCGCACGCGCCTGGTGGCTGCTGCGCTGGACGGGGCATCCCTCGGTGCGGGTGCTCGACGGAGGGCTCGCGGCGTGGGACGGTCCGCTGAAGTCGGGCGACGAGCGCCCGGCGGCCGAGGGCTCGTTCGTCCCCGAGACGAACACCACGGACCTCCTCGACGCCGACGCCGCGGCGGCTCTGGCCCGCTCCGGACTGCTCCTGGACGCCCGCGCGGCCGAGCGCTACCGCGGTGACGTCGAGCCCATCGACCGCGTCGGCGGACACATCCCGGGGGCGGTCTCCGCACCGACCACGGAGAACGTCGGGGCGGACGGCACCTTCAGGCCCGCCGCCGATCTCGCGGACCGCTTCAATTCCCTGGGCGCTTCCGACACTTCCGAGGTCGGCGTCTACTGCGGATCGGGCGTGTCCGGCGCCCACGAGGTGCTCGCCCTCGCGGTGGCTGGCATTCCGGCGTCGCTCTACGTCGGCTCGTGGTCGGAGTGGTCGTCGGACGAGTCCCGCCCGGTGGCCACGGGCCCGGACCCGCAGTAGCCGCCGGAACGCCGTCGGGGCCCCGCACCTGCACGGTGCGGGGCCCCGACGACGTACTGCGACGTATTGACGTACTGGGCAGTGCTACTCGCTACTCCTGCTTCTTGCGGCGCGTGCCGAAGACGATCTCGTCCCAGCTGGGCACCGCCGCGCGGCGTCCGGGACGGACGCCGTCGGCCTCCGCCTGGCGGTCGGTGGTGCCGACGAGACGGTCGCGGTGGCTGGCCACCGAGCGCGGCATCAGGACATCCGCGTACGCGGCACCCGCCCCGGCCGATGCCGCGGGCGGCTCCTCGGCGTCCGGGTCCTGCTCGGCCTCTTCGGCGGGCGGGAGATCCGTGGGCGGGAGCGCGGGGCGCTCCGGCACGATCATGTCGCCGCGGAAGCTCGGCACCGCCTCCAGGAGGCTGGTGAGCGAGTCCCGCTCCGACTCGGAGACGGAGGCGGTCGCGGCGGTGGCCGCGCCCTCCTCCAGGGGCTCCGGGGGCTGCGGCGCGCTCGGGCGCTCCAACTGCCGGTCCAGGGCGCGGTCCAGCGGCCGGTCGAGCGAGGGCCTGTCCCGGGGCAGCCGGGCGATGCGCGGCACGAACGGGAAGCTGGGCTCGGGCGCGGCGATGTCGTCCGTCTCGCCGATCAGCGAGCGGGCCTCGTCGTCCACGGCCTGCACGAGCCGCCGCGGCGGGTCGTACGTCCAGCTCGCGGAGTGCGGTTCGGTCGCGACGCGGTAGACGAGCAGGACCTCCCAGGTGCCGTCGTCGCGGCGCCAGGAGTCCCACTGGACGGTTTCCTTGTCGGCGCCGCGCAGGAGCAGTCGCTCCGAGACGGCCTCGCCGAGCTGGGGTCCGGTGTTCTCGCCGGGACGGCGCACGGGGGTCTTCCGGGCCCGCTCGGCCATGAAGGCGCGCTCGGCGAGCACGGGTCCCTCGAAGCGGCGGACGCGATCGACGGGGATTCCGGCGAGCGAGGCGACTTCCTCCGCGCTGGCACCGGCACGTATACGCGCCTGGATGTCGCGGGGGCGGAGGTGGCTCTCCACCTCGATCTCGATCTGGCCGAGACGCGGACGATCGCCGCGCACGGCGGCGCGCAGCCGCTCGTCGATCGGAAGCGTGTACTCCGTGCTGTCCGCAGCTTTGAGCACCAGCCGTGTGCCGTCGTTGCTGACGGCCACGACACGCAGTTCGGGCATGGGGACCTCCCGGGTGGTGCCTGCCGACGTCACGTGCGTCGCTGCTTCCGCTAGTCGAGTGTGGCCTGCCCGGGTGCAGCCTGCCACAACCTTGCCGAGTTGCCCGGCGTGTCGGGCATGGGCCCAAGGTCGCCGTTATGGCACGGTTACCTCTTCGCAACTCTCAGTGACCAATTTGGTCACCCTGTGCAGCGAGCCCCCTCCCGGCGGTCCTGGAAGGCCCCGGGCACCCAGGTGGGAGACCGGACCCAGGGCTCGCAACAGTACTCCATTCGGGCCACGCGGGTGGTCCGCCGCGCCGCCGAACTTCTCGTGGGGGACGGGAGTTGGCGCCCCGGGATACCCGGGCAGGGTGGTGCATGAGTGGCACACTTCACGGAATCTCCAGAAACGGAACTATCCACTTCACCCATACGTCCCTTTCTCGTGCAGACAGTCGAGAAAGGCAGGCAAGGGTCGGAGATGCGTGAAAAGCCGGATTCCGGCAAGGAGTCGAGGGACCAGGCGGAGCCGGACGACTCGACGGAGCCGAAGGAGAAGCGCCTCGACCTGAGTGTGCCGCAGGTGGCGGGGAGCGCCGTGGCTGCGGTCGTGGCGGCGAAGCTCGCGTCGAGCTTCGGCGTCTACGGCACGATCCTCGGTGCCGGTGTGGTCAGTGCGGTCGCGACCTGCGGCGGCACGGTCTTCCAGCACTTCTTCCGGCGCACGGGCGAGCAGATACGTGACGTCACCGTGCAGGCCAAGCCGAGGGCGCGGCAGGTTCCGCTGACCGACGGCTCGGGTGCGCCGGTGGCGGAGACGTTCAGGGCGACGGCGTACACGGGTGCGGCGGCGCACACCGGGGCGGGGCCCGTGACGACGACATGGGGGAGAGCGGTCGAGCCCGACGCGGCCTCCGTGCTGCCTCCGGCCATTGATGAAGCGGATCGCACGAACGTGCTGCCGGTGGCGGATGCCGACGCGGACCGCACGACTCTGCTGCCGGTGACCGGCGTCGACGCGGACCGGACGACCTTGCTGCCCACGGTCGACACCGGCACGGGTACCGACGCCGACCCCGACAGGACGCAGCTGCTCGGTTCGGTCGACGCCACGCAGCTGGTGCCCCGGGACGACGCGACCCGCGTCCTGCGGCAGGCGGCCCCGGTCGTTCCGGAGGAGCCGGCGGTGCCACCGCTTCCCTCGGACGAGTTCACCCACGGCACCACGCACCGCACCCGGGTCAAGAGCTGGAAACGGCCGCTGATCGCGGCCGCGGTCGTCTTCGGCGTCGCCATGGCCGGCATCACGACGTACGAGGTCGTCTCCGGCGAGGACTTCAGCGGGGGCCACGGCACCACGATCGGCAACGGCTTCTCCGGCCGGAACAGCTCGCCGGACCAGCAGCCCACGCCCTCGACCGATCCCTCCGGGGAGCCGTCCGACGGTTCTTCCACGGGCACGGACGACGGTTCGCAGCAAGGCGGCGACGCGTCGCAGGACCCGGACGGATCGCAGCCGCAGACTCCGGACAACGGCGATGACTCGGATTCCGGTTCGAAGGACGACCCCGACAAGGGATCGGACTCCGGCACGGGCTCCGGGGACGACGACGGTTCGAAGACGGACCCGACCCCGACGCCGACCCCCACCCCGACTCCGACGCCGACCCCGTCGAGCGGCGACGACACCGGAAACGGAAACGACGTACAGCGGGGAGAGACCGCCACTCCGTAGGCGTCCATCCCCGTGGACGCCCACCCCGCGGGCGGCGGTCCTCAGTCGCCCAGGACGCGGCGCAAGTAGGCGTTGCCGAACATGCGGTCCGGGTCCAGGCGGTCGCGCAGCTCCGTGAACTCGGCGAAGCGCGGATAGGCCCGCGCGAAGTAGTCGGCGTCACGGGTGTGGATCTTGCCCCAGTGGGGCCGGCCCTCGTGCGCGGTGAAGATCCGCTCGGCGGCGGTGAAGTACGCCTGGTAGGGCGTGCCCCGGTACATGTGGACGGCGATGTACGCGCTCTCCCGGCCCGAGGCCGTGGAGAGCGTGATGTCGTCCGCGGGGGCCGTACGGACCTCCACGGGGAAGCTGATCCGCAGGTTCGAGCGCTCCACCATCGCCTTCAGCTCGCGCAGCGTCTCGACGAGGGCCGCCCGCGGAACGGCGTACTCCATCTCCATGAAGCGCACGCGGCGCGGGCTCGTGAAGACCTTGTAGGGAATGTCCGTGTAGGTGCGGGCGGAGAGCGCCCTGCTGGAGATCCTGGCGATACCGGGGATGGTCGCGGGGACGGCCCTGCCGATCGTGTTGACCACCTGGAAGAGGCCGTTGGAGAGGACTTCGTCCTCCACGAAGGCGCTGACCCTGCCGGGCGGGTCGGCGGGGCCCGCGCTGCGGTTGTTGCGTTTGGTGGTGCAGTTGCCGGTGTGCGGGAACCAGTAGAACTCGAAGTGCTCGTTCTCGGCGTAGAGCGCGTCGAACTCGCTCGTGACCTTGTCGAAGGTCATCGGTTCCTCGCGGGCGGTGAGGAAGAAGACGGGCTCCACGGCGAAGGTGATCGCGCTGATCACGCCGAGTGCGCCGAGGCCGATCCGGGCCGCCGCGAAGACCTCGGGATTCTCCTTCTCCGAGCAGGTGAGGACCGTGCCGTCCGCGGTGACCAGCTCAAGTGCCTTGATCTGCGCGGAGATCGACGCCGAATCGCGGCCCGTGCCGTGCGTCCCGGTGCTGGTCGCGCCGGAGACCGTCTGCTCCATGATGTCGCCCATGTTCGTGAGCGAGAGGCCCTCGCGGGCGAGTGCCGCGTTCAGGCGCTTCAGCGGAGTGCCCGCTTCCACCGTGACGGTGCCGGCCTCGCGGTCGATCCTGCGGATGCCGGTGAGGAGTTCGGGGCGTATCAGGAGGCCGTCGGTCGCCGCGGCGGCGGTGAAGGAGTGGCCCGTGCCGACCGGCTTCACCTTGAGGCCGTCCTCCTTGGCCTGCCGCAGCGCGGCGGTGAGCTCGTCGACCGACGCGGGGGTGACCTCCCTGACCGGACGGGCGGTGACGTTGCCCGCCCAGTTACGCCATGCTGCCGCGCTCTTCCCGCTGCCCGTGCCCGCTGCCGTGCTCATGGGTCCCTCCCCGTTGCGGAACCGGCCTCTTCAGCCGGCGATACCCAAGGAACCCGATCGCCACCGCGACGGCCCCGGACAGACCGGGGACCGCGTACCCGGCGTCCGATCCGGCCGCGTCGATGACCCAGCCGGCCGCGGAGGAGCCGAGCGCGACGCCGACCGCGAGTCCGGTGCTCACCCAGGTCATGCCCTCGGTCAGCTTCGCGCGTGGTACGTGCTGTTCGACGAGGGCCATCGTCGTGATCATGGTCGGCGCTATGGAGAGGCCCGCGATGAACAACGCCACGGCCAGCAACGAAAGGTTCCCGACCAGTTGAAGCGGGATCATACTCACGGCCATCGCACAGACGCCCAGCAGCCACCTCGGTGCGGGAGCGCCCTTGAAGTGCATGAGCCCGAAGGCCGCCCCGGCCACACAGGAGCCGAGCGCGTACACCGCGAGGACCAGGCTGGCCATCGCCTTGTGACCGTGGTCCTCGGCGTACGCGACGGTCACCACGTCGATCGAGCCGAAGATCGCACCCGTCGCCGCGAAGGTCGCGACCAGGACCTGCAGCCCTCCGGAGCGCAACGCCGAGCCCTTGGTGTGGTGTTCACGGCCGTGCGGCACGGGCTCGGTGGCCCGCTGGGACGTCAGCCAGAAGACGCCCACGGCGAGGAAGACGCCGGCGAGCAGCGGCCCTGCCTCCGGGAACCACACCGTGGAGAGACCGATCGAGATGATCGGCCCGAAGATGAAGCAGATCTCGTCCACCACGGATTCGAAGGAGTACGCGGTGTGCAACTGCGGGGTGTCCCGGTAGAGCACCGCCCAGCGAGCCCTGATCATCGAGCCCACGCTCGGCACGCAGCCGACGAGGGCGGCGAAGGCGAAGAGCGTCCAGTCCGGGAGCCCGTACTTCGCGCAGAGCAGCAGACCGGCGACCGCCACCAGGGACGCCAGGGTCGCGGGCCGCAGCACCCGGCGCTGGCCGTACCGGTCGACGAGACGCGAGATCTGCGGGCCGATCGCGGCGGCCGAGAGCGCGACGGTCGCGGAGAGTGCGCCCGCGAGTCCGTACCGCCCCGTGAGCTGGGACACCATCGTCACGATGCCGATGCCCATCATCGACAGCGGCATCCGCCCGAGGAAGCCCGCCGTCGAGAACCCCTTGGTGCCGGGGGCGGCGAAGATGGCGCGGTAGGGGCTTGGCACGTGGGACTCCGCTGAGGCGCCGAGGCGGCTTCCTACGAAGGGGCCCCGGTAAGGCGTAAAGATGGCCCATACAGCTTACGTTCGCGACAGGGCCGGACGCACCATGATTTTCGGCTGTCAGTGACGGGTGGCAGGATCGGATGCATGTCCGATGCGCTTGATGCCTCTCCCTATGACGCCCTGCTGCTGCTCTCGTTCGGCGGCCCCGAAGGCCCGGACGACGTGGTCCCGTTCCTGGAGAACGTGACGCGGGGCCGCGGCATCCCCAAGGAGCGGCTCAAGGAGGTGGGGCAGCACTACTTCCGATTCGGCGGGGTCAGCCCGATCAACGACCAGAACCGCGCCCTGCTCGACGCCCTGCGCAAGGACTTCGCGGAGCACGGCCTCGACCTGCCGGTCTACTGGGGCAACCGCAACTGGGCGCCCTATCTGACCGACACCCTGCGCGAGCTCGTCCGGGACGGCCACCGCCGGGTGATCGTCCTCGCGACCAGCGCGTACGCCTCGTACTCGGGCTGCCGGCAGTACCGCGAGAACCTGGCCGACTCCCTCGCCGTGCTCGCCTCCGAGGGACTTGAGGTGCCGCGCGTCGACAAGCTGCGGCACTACTTCAACCACCCCGGCTTCGTCCGCCCCATGATCGACGGGGTCCTGAAGTCCCTGGCCGACCTCCCCGGTGACGTACGGGACGGGGCACACCTCGCCTTCACGACGCACTCCATCCCGACCGCCGCCGCCGACACCTCGGGCCGCGTCGAGGACCACGGGGACGGCGGCGCGTACGTCGCGGAGCATCTGGACGTGGCCGAGCTCATCGCCGAGGCGGTGCGCGAGGAGACCGGCGTCGAACACCCCTGGCAGCTCGTCTACCAGTCGCGCAGCGGCGCCCCGCACATCCCGTGGCTGGAGCCGGACATCTGCGACCACCTGGAGGAGCGGCAGGCGGCGGGCGCGCCCGCGGTGGTGATGGTCCCGATCGGCTTCGTCTCGGACCACATGGAGGTCCTGTACGACCTCGACACCGAGGCCGAGGCGAAGGCCGCCGAACTGGGCCTCCCGGTCCGCCGCTCCGCCACGGTCGGCGCCGACCCGCGGTTCGCCGCCGCGGTGCGGGACCTCGTCCTGGAGCGGGCCGGTGCGGAGAGCGGGCGCGCGGTCACGCCCTGCGCCCTGGGCGCGCTCGGCGCGAGCCACGACCTGTGCCCGGTGGGCTGCTGCCCGGCCCGCGCGCCCAAGCCCGCGGCCGCGGGCGCCGACAGCCCGTACGCGTGACCGCCGACAGCGAAGGCACAAGGAGCACCGTGACCGACCCCGCAGACCAGCAGCTGAAGGCCGAACTCCTCGGCGTCGCCCTGGAGGCCGCGCACCGCGCCGGAGCCTTCCTGCGTGACGGGCGCCCCGACGACCTGGGCGTGGCCGCCACGAAGACCAGCGCGGTCGATGTCGTCACCGAGATGGACATCGCCTCCGAGAAGCTGATCACCGGCTTCCTCGCCGAGCGCAGGCCGGACGACGGCGTGCTCGGCGAGGAGGGCGCGAGCTCCGAGGGCAGCAGCGGCGTCCAGTGGGTGATCGACCCGATCGACGGCACCGTCAACTACCTGTACGGACGCCCGGACTGGTCGGTGTCCATCGCGGCCCGCAAGGACGGCGAGACGCTGGTCGGCGTGGTGCACGCCCCGATGCGCGGCGAGACCTACCGGGCCGTCCTCGGGGAGGGCGCCTTCGTCAACGACGATCCGGCGCACACCCGCCCCGCGCCCCCGTTCGAACAAGCCCTCGTCGGCACGGGGTTCGGGTACATCGCCGAGCGCCGCGCCCACCAGGCCGAGGTGGCCCGGCAGCTGATCCCGCTGGTCCGGGACATCCGCCGGGGCGGCTCGGCGGCGATCGACCTGTGCGACGTCGCGCTCGGCCGGCTGGACGCGTACTACGAGCGCGGCCTCAACCCGTGGGACTTCGCGGCCGGTGACCTCGTCGCGCGGGAAGCGGGCGCGCTGACCGGTGGACGCCCCGGAGAGGCGCCCACGGGCGAGCTGGCCATCGCGGCCCCACCCGGCCTCTTCGAGGACCTGCAGGGCCGCCTGGAGGAGCTCGGCGCCTGGCACGACTGACCGGCCGCACGGATCCGCACGCAGAGGGGCCCCGGCATCTCGTCCACGGATGCCGGGGCCCCTCTGCGTACGAATGGATCAGGCGTGCAGCACGCCGACCTCCACGCCGTGCTCGGCGGCCAGCCGGTGCAGATCCTCCAGCTCGGCCTGCTCGACCTCGGCAAGGAAGTCGTCGCCCGTCTCACGGGCCATCGTGAGGTCGGACTCCGTGGCCTTTATGCGCTGCAGCAGTCCTGCGGTAAAAGCGTCCATGGTTGCGCCCCCTCGGCTGGGTCGTGGGTCGATGGCACGGGGGTGTGCCGTTCAAGAAGGGGCGATCACGTCTCAAGCCGCCCTGGAGAAAGCGGGTTGTGGCGCGCCACATACAAAGCGTGATCGCGGGGTGTGAGGTCGTCCTCCCCTCGCTCTCTTCCACGGAAACCTCAACCGCCGGAGAAAATCCCGCATTCCCCGGCCAGGACACCGCCTTACAGCCGGTTTATGGCCGAAAGGGGCAGGATGGAGGCCACACCCCAGGAACAGACCTGCCCGCAGGGGCACAGAGGAAGGACAGCGCCGTGCGCGTACTCGTCGTCGAGGACGAGCAGCTGCTCGCCGATGCGGTGGCCACCGGACTGCGCCGGGAGGCCATGGCCGTCGACGTCGTGTACGACGGAGCGGCCGCCCTGGAACGCATCGGGGTCAATGACTACGACGTCGTGGTGCTCGACCGGGACCTCCCGCTCGTGCACGGGGACGACGTCTGCCGCAAGATCGTCGAGCTCGGCATGCCGACCCGCGTCCTGATGCTCACCGCGTCGGGCGACGTCAGCGACCGTGTCGAGGGCCTGGAGATCGGCGCCGACGACTATCTCCCCAAGCCGTTCGCGTTCAGCGAGCTCACGGCACGCGTGCGTGCCCTCGGCAGGCGTACGAGCGTGCCGCTCCCGCCCGTCCTGGAGCGCGCCGGGATCAAGCTCGACCCGAACCGCCGCGAGATCTTCCGCGACGGCAAGGAGATCCAGCTCGCCCCCAAGGAGTTCGCCGTCCTCGAGGTGCTGCTGCGCAGCGAGGGTGCCGTCGTCTCCGCCGAGCAACTGCTCGAAAAGGCCTGGGACGAGAACACCGACCCGTTCACGAACGTGGTCCGGGTGACCGTCATGACCCTGCGGCGAAAGCTCGGCGAGCCCGCCGTCATCGTGACGGTGCCCGGCTCCGGCTACCGGATCTGATCCCCGGTGGCCGCGACCCCGGCGCCACCGACGGCGCCCCCGAAACCCACCTGGGACCCCAGGAAGGCCGAACCGCCCTTCCCGTGGCTGCGCCCCACGATCCGCATACGGCTCACGCTGCTGTACGGCGGCATGTTCCTGATCGCGGGCATCCTGCTGCTCTCGATCATCTATCTGCTCGCCGCGCAGGCCCTGAACGTGGGCAGCGACCTGCCGTTCAAGATCGTCTCTGGCCAGGTGGCCAGCACCACCTGCAACTTCCCGCACGAGCCGTCCGCCGGCGAGCTCAACAGCGCCATGAACCACTGCGTCAACGAACAGCGCCAGGACGCCCTGGACAACCTCCTGAGCCGCTCGCTGCTCGCCCTCCTGGGGCTCGCGGTGATCGCCTTCGCCTTCGGCTACGCGATGGCGGGCCGCGTCCTGTCGCCGCTCGGCCGCATCACGCGCACCGCGCGCAGGGTGGCCGGCACGGACCTGTCCCGGCGCATCGAACTGGACGGGCCGGACGACGAGTTGAAGGAGCTCTCGGACACCTTCGACGAGATGCTGGACCGTCTGGAGCGGGCCTTCACCGCCCAGCAGCGGTTCGTCGGCAATGCCTCGCACGAGCTGCGCACCCCGCTCGCGATCAACCGCACGCTGCTCGAGGTGCACCTCTCCGACCCGGGGGCGCCCCCCGAGCTCCAGCAGCTCGGCAAGACGCTCCTGGCGACCAACGAACGCAGCGAGCAGCTCGTGGAGGGCTTGCTGCTGCTCGCCCGCAGCGACAACCAGATCGTGGAGCGCAAGCCTGTCGACCTCGCCGAGGTCGCCGACCGCGCCGTCGACCAGGTGCTCGCCGAGGCGGACGCGAAGGGCGTGGAGGTCCGCGGGAGCCGGGGCGCGGCCGTCGTCCAGGGCAACGGCGTCCTCCTGGAACGGATCGCCCTGAACCTCGTCCAGAACGCCGTCAGGTACAACGTGCCGGACGGGGGCTGGGTCGAGGTCACGACGGAGGCCCAGCACGGCCAGGCGGTCCTGGTGGTGTCGAACACGGGCCCCGTGGTGCCCGCGTACGAGATCGACAACCTCTTCGAGCCGTTCCGGCGGCTCAGGACCGAGCGCACGGGCAGCGACAAGGGCGTGGGACTCGGCCTGTCGATCGCCCGGTCGGTGGCGCGGGCCCACGGGGGCCGTATCATCGCGGAGCCGCGCGAGGGGGGAGGGCTCGTGATGCGAGTCACCCTTCCTCTCTGAGATGCTGCCGCGGACGCGCCGCGATGTTCGCTTTGCGCGGAATTTTCGGGACCTGTTCCTGGATATTTCGTGTGCGATCGATCACACGGGCGAATTTTCGGCCATCTACTCTCCGTGATCGTGAAAGTCGTCGGAAAGCCGGGAAAATCCGGGTTTTCAGGGGTCTTGATCACGGGAAGTACACGGGGTGGCGCCTGTGAAGTGCGACATTCGGACCGTGTACGGTCCCGATCGCCATCCAAACCGATCACCTCTTGAGGGGTGCGGTTGGGTGTCGATTGAGTAACAGACCTTGATGTGAGGCAAAATCTCCGCCTCAGGTCGGGCACAAGTCCGGCCTCTCACGCGTTACGTGCGCTGAGACACCGCAGACACCCAGAGGGGGAGAGCGACATGGCAACGGACTACGACACCCCACGTAAGACCGACGATGACGTCAACGAGGACAGCATCGAGGAACTCAAGGCACGTCGGAACGACAAGTCGACGTCAGCCGTAGACGTCGACGAGTTCGAGGCCGCAGAGGGCCTCGAACTGCCCGGCGCGGATCTTTCGAACGAGGAGCTCGCCGTTCGGGTGCTCCCGAAGCAGCAGGACGAGTTCACCTGCATGAGCTGCTTCCTGGTGCACCACCGCAGCCAGCTGGCCAGGGAGAAGAACGGCCAGCCGATCTGCCGCGACTGCGACTAGGGCAGGGTCGGCCGTGACAGGCTCGACCCCGCCGAGGAAGCGCCGCTTCCGCAAGCGCGGAGCGGACCAAGAAAGCGCCGTCCCGGACGGCGTGCGTGACGACGAGCGGGGCTTTTCCCCCACAGGAACGGCCTCGCTCGGACCGGCGAACGTCCCAGAGGTGGCACCAGAGGTGGCACACGACGAGACGGCGGCCGACAAGGCGTCCTGGACCCATGTGTCCATGGGCCGCGTTGCCGCCGTCACGGACGGAGTCAAGGCGGGCGTACGCAAGAGCGGACGCGGCGCCAAGGCCGGCATCGGCTATCTCGCCGACCGGATCATCGAGAACGCCCCGCGGGTCCCGATCCGCGACCTGAACACCCTTCGCAGACAGTTCCCGGGCCTGGACGCCGAGCGGCTCGCGGACAAACTCATCTCCGGCGCGGCCAACGCGACCTCGACGGTCGGTGCCGGGGTCGGCGCCGCCGCGATGATGCCCGTGCCGCCCGCGATGCCCGCGGAGATGGCCGCCGAGATCACCGGGGTCGCGGCGATCGAGCTGAAGCTGATCGCCGAACTCCACGAGGTCTACGGCCGGCGCCCGCCGGGCAACCTCAAGGAGCGAAGCTCCGCCTACCTCACCGCGTGGACCGAGGAGCGCGGCATCGACGTGGTGAAGCCCGCGTCGATCAACGCGGCGCTCGGCGGCCAGATGAAGCGCGAGCTGCGCCAGCAGATCATGAAGCGCATGGTGCGGAACCTGCCGAACCTGATGCCCTTCATGGTGGGCGCCGCGGTCGGGGCGGTGATGAACCGCCGGGACACCAGGAAGCTCGCTGAGCGGGTCCGTGCGGACCTGCGGAGGGCGCAGGTGTCCTGGGACGCCCTGCCGGAGCTGCCGCCCCTTGAGCAGCCCGTGAAGCCTCTCGACCCCCTGCACCCGCTGCGCGCCGCCAAGCCGTCCAAGGAACTGGGGCGCTGACGCGGCAGGCCCCCGGTACGACCCCGGAACCTACGAGGTCCGGACCGCCGTGAGCGCCGCCGCCAGCGCCTCGGGGTTCCGCGTCGACACGTACACGTACGGAGTCGGGTCCTGCGGGTCCGTGATCTCGACGCGCAGCGCCGTGGGGATGTAGGCGCGCAGCAGCATGAAGGCGCGCGGGTCGGCCTTCGGACCGCGCCAGGCGCGCGCCTCCTCCGCGTCGAGCACCTGGGGCTCACCCAGGGCGGAGACCGGGATCTTCGCGTCGCCGGCCACGAGCGAGCCCGCCACCACGCGGATCCGGGGGGAGCCGTACGAACTGGTGACGACCGCGGCGACCGCTGTCCCGGCGACCAGGCCGCCGAGCAGGGGCAGGGTGCCGAAGGGGAGCATGATCAGCGCCATCGCGATGCCGACCAGGAGCGAGACAAGCCACCAGGAACGGGGCGCCGTCAGGCGTTCTTCGTAAGGCTGCATGTATGCAAGCTTGGCACGATGAGCTGAGTGAGCGGACTCGCGGGTAAGGTCTGCGGCTGTGAGTGGTACTTCAGCAGCTCTGACGCCCCCGGCCGACGCAATAGCGCCCGTCCGCCACCCCGACGCGCCCGCCCCCGGCGAGCTCATCGGAGCCCACTACGAGCACTGCTTCGGCTGTGGCGAAGGACAGGCCCACGGGCTGCACCTCGCGGCACGTGCCGGTGAAGGCGTGGGCGTCACCGCCGAGTTCACCGTCCGGGAGGCTCACCAGGGTGCCCCGGGCCTCGCCCACGGCGGGGTGCTCGCGACGGCGCTGGACGAGACGCTCGGCTCGCTGAACTGGCTGCTGCGGGTGATCGCCGTGACCGGCCGGCTGGAGACCGACTTCGTGCGGCCCGTCCCGCTGGGCACCGTGCTCTTTCTCGAGGCAGAGGTGACCGCCGTCGCCGGACGCAAGATCTACTCCCGGGCCACCGGGCGGATCGGCGGCCCCGAGGGGCCCGTGGCCGTCCGTGCCGAGGCCCTCTTCATCGAGGTCAAGGTCGACCACTTCATCGACAACGGCCGTCCGGAGGAGATCCGGGCCGCCATGGACGACCCGGACCAGCTCCGCCGCGCACGTGCCTTCGAGGTGAACCCGTGATCCCCGCATCCCGTCCGGAGCTCGACGTGCTGATCCGCCGCGTCGACCCCGAGGTACCGCTGCCGTCGTACGCGCAGCCCGGTGACGCCGGAGCGGATCTGCGGACCACCGAAGGGTGCGAACTCGCCCCGGGTGAACGGGCGGTACTGCCCACCGGCGTGTCTATCGCGCTGCCGGAGGGGTACGCGGCCTTCGTGCACCCGCGATCCGGTCTCGCCGCCCGCTGCGGTGTCGCCCTGGTGAATGCCCCAGGGACGGTGGATGCCGGGTACCGTGGAGAGATCAAGGTGATCGTGGTGAATCTCGACCCGCGCGAGCGCGTGCGGTTCGAGCGCTTCGACCGGATTGCCCAACTGGTCGTCCAGCAGGTCGAGAAGGTGCGCTTCCACGAGGTGGCGGAGCTTCCCGGCTCGGCGCGGGCCGAGGGGGGCTTCGGGTCCACCGGCGGCCATGCCGCCGTGGGCGCAGGCTCGGGTGACAAAACGGGTGGGAATCGATACGCATCGGTCGTATCTGACCGGGAAGGACAGTGACGTGTTCGGACGTCGCAAGAAGGACAGTGCCGCCGAGGACGCGGCGGGCGAGGCCGAGCAGGGCGTCGAGGACCGTAACGGTGCAGGCACCGACGACTCGGCCGCGGCGCCGTCGCGCGTGAGGCTCGAGCCCGAGCCCCGTCCCGACGGTCCCTGGGACGTATCGGAAGTCCGCGAGCCCGGCGAGGGCCGTGTCGACCTGGGCGGCCTCTTCGTGCCCGGCGTCGAGGGCATGGAACTGCGCGTGGAGGTCGCGGGTGACGCGATCGTCGCCGCGACGGTCGTGCTCCAGGACAGTGCCATCCAGCTCCAGGGCTTCGCCGCCCCCAAGAAGGCGGGCATCTGGGGCGAGGTCCGCGAGGAGATCGCCTCGGGCATCACCCAGCAGGGCGGTGTCATCGACGAGGTCGAGGGTCCCCTCGGCTGGGAGCTGCGTGCGCAGGTGCCGGTGCAGCTGCCGGACGGCACGGGCGGCGTGCAGGTCGTGCGCTTCATCGGTGTCGACGGTCCGCGGTGGTTCCTGCGCGGGGTCATCTCCGGCCAGGGCGCGGTGCAGCCGCAGGCCGCGGGTCTCCTGGAGCAGATCTTCCGCGACACCGTCATCGTGCGCGGCGATGGCCCGATGGCGCCCCGTGACCCGATCGTCCTGAAGCTGCCGGACGACGCGCAGATGGTCGCCGAGGGCACCGTCCAGCAGGAGCAGCAGGAGGGCTCGCGCTTCTCGGGCGGCATGGGCCAGCTCCAGCGCGGACCTGAGATCACCGAGGTGCGCTAGACGCCCCCAGACGTGCTGAGGCGCCCCGGGCGCCCTGACCACGAGTTGCAGGCCGGTGGGCCGTACTCCCTCACGGGAGTGCGGCCCATCGGCGTTTTCGCAGGTCGGAGCGGTGCCGAGCGGACAGACGTAAGAGAGTCGTCAAGGGAGCGCCAGCGGACGTAAGGGAGCCGTCAACGGTGGTCGTTTCCAGCCACGGAGGAGGTTTGCTCAAGAGGTCAGATCATTCGCATCTCATCTAGGAGCACACGATGGCCGACGTGGCCTTCGTCGTCACCACGATCGCGGTATTCGCGCTGGTGGCGTTCATCGCCAAGGGGGTGGCGAAGCTGTGACTGCCGAGAACATCGTCGGTCTCGTCGTGGCCGTCGCCCTGCTGGGCTATCTCGTCCTCGCTCTCGTGTTCCCGGAGAGGTTCTGAGTACGGATATGAGCCCTGTTCTTGCTGGTGCGCTCCAGTTCCTGGCGCTGATCGTGGCGCTCGCCCTGGCCTACCGTCCGCTCGGTGACCACATGGCCAAGGTCTACTCCTCCGACAAGCATCTGCGCGTGGAGAAGTGGATCTACAAGGGCATCGGCGCCAACCCGGACGCCGAGATGCGCTGGCCCGCCTATCTGCGCGGAGTGCTCGCCTTCTCCGCCGTGAGCGTGCTGTTCCTGTACCTCCTGCAGCGGCTCCAGGGCACGCTGCCCGGGTCGCTCGGCTTCAAGTCGATCGACCCGGACCAGGCCTTCAACACCGCCGCGTCGTTCGTGGCGAACACCAACTGGCAGTCGTACTACGGCGAGCAGGCCATGGGCCACGTCGTGCAGACCGGCGGCCTCGCGGTGCAGAACTTCGTGTCCGCGGCCGTGGGCATCGCCGTAGCGGTGGCCCTGGTGCGGGGCTTCGCCCGGTCGCGGACGGGGGAGCTGGGGAACTTCTGGTCCGACCTGGTGCGCGGTGTCGTCCGCATTCTCGTTCCGATCTCGGTGATCGGCGCGATCGTCCTCGTCGCCTGTGGTGCGATGCAGAACTTCTCCGGCATCCACGGCGTCGGCCAGTTCCTCGGCGGCAGCCAGGAGTGGAACGGCGGGGCGGTGGCCTCCCAGGAGGTCATCAAGGAACTGGGCACCAACGGAGGCGGCTACTTCAACGCCAACTCCGCCCACCCCTTCGAGAATCCGAACGGGCTCTCCAACCTGTTCGAGGTCTTCCTCATCCTGGTGATCCCGTTCGCCCTGACCCGTACCTTCGGCCGCATGGTCGGCAGAGTGCGGCAGGGCTACGCGATCCTGGCGACGATGGTGACGATCTGGGTCGGGTTCACCGCCCTGATGATGTGGACGGAGTTCCACCACGGGGCTCCCGCCTTCGATGTCGCGGGCGGGGCGATGGAGGGCAAGGAGACGCGGTTCGGGATCGCGGGGTCGGCGATCTTCTCGGTCGCCACCACGCTTACCTCCACGGGCGCGGTCAACTCCTTCCACTCCTCCAACACCGGCTTCGGCGGCGGACTCGACCTCCTGGGCATGCAGTTGGGCGAGATCGCACCCGGCGGTACGGGGTCGGGTCTGTACGGCATGCTGATCATGGCCATCATCGCGGTGTTCATCGCCGGGCTCATGGTGGGCCGTACGCCCGAGTACCTGGGCAAGAAGATCGGCACCCGCGAGATCAAGCTGGCGGCCTGCTACATCCTCATCACCCCCGCCCTGGTGCTCGGCTTCACGGCGGTGTCGATGGCCCTGCCGACGCCCAAGGACTCGATGCTCAACTCCGGGGCGCACGGCTTCTCCGAGATCCTCTACGCCTACACCTCGGGCGCCAACAACAACGGTTCGGCGTTCGCCGGACTGAGCGCGGACACGAACTGGTTCAACACCACGATCGGACTCGCGATGCTGCTCGGCCGCTTCCTGCCGATGGTCTTCGTTCTCGCGCTCGCGGGTTCGCTGGCGGAGCAGAAGCCGATCCCGGCGACGGCGGGCACCCTGCGCACCGAGAAGCCGCTGTTCACCGGTCTGCTGGTCGGCACCATCATGATCATCACCGGGCTGACCTACTTCCCCGCGCTCGCCCTCGGGCCGCTCGCTGAGGGGCTGGCGTCATGACCACCGATATAAAGAAGCCAGAGGAGCCCGGCTCCATGTCCACCGCTACTCCCACCCGTGCGCCGCACCAGGACGTGCCCGGCGGGCACAAGGACGCCAAGGACGCCAGCCGTGTCGGCGGGGGTCTGTTCGACCCCAAGCAGCTCCTGAAGTCCTTCCCGGACGCCGTGCGGAAGCTCGATCCGCGGGTGATGGTCAAGTCGCCCGTGATGTTCGTGGTACTCGTCGGTTCGGTGATCACCACCGTCCTCGCGGTCAAGGACCCGGCGGACTGGTTCGGCTGGGCGATCGCGGTCTGGCTCTGGCTGACCACGATCTTCGCCAACCTGGCGGAGGCGGTGGCCGAGGGCCGCGGAAAGGCGCAGGCGGACACCCTGCGCAAGGCCAAGACCGACACGGTCGCGCGGCGCCTGAACGGCACGAACGAGGAGCAGGTGCCCGGCACCGGCCTGCGCATCGGCGACCTCGTGGTCTGCGAGGCGGGCGATGTGATCCCCGGCGACGGAGACGTCGTCGAGGGGGTCGCGAGCGTCGACGAGTCGGCGATCACCGGTGAATCGGCCCCGGTCATCCGGGAGTCGGGCGGTGACAGGTCCGCCGTCACCGGCGGCACGAAGGTCCTCTCCGACCGCATCGTCATCAAGATCACGACCAAGCCGGGTGAGACGTTCATCGACCGGATGATCAACCTGGTCGAGGGCGCAGCCCGCCAGAAGACGCCCAACGAGATCGCGCTCAACATCCTGCTCGCGTCCCTCACCATCGTCTTCCTGCTCGCCGTCGTCACGCTGCAGCCGTTCGCCGTATACGCCGGTGCCGAGCAGTCCATGATCGTGCTGGCCGCGCTCCTGGTGTGCCTGATCCCGACGACCATCGGTGCGCTGCTCTCCGCGATCGGCATCGCGGGCATGGACCGCCTGGTCCAGCGCAACGTCCTGGCGATGTCGGGGCGGGCCGTCGAGGCCGCGGGTGATGTCTCGACGCTGCTGCTCGACAAGACGGGCACCATCACGCTCGGCAACCGGCAGGCCGCCGAGTTCGTGCCGGTGCGCGGGACGACCGAGGCCGAGCTCGCGGACGCCGCCCAGCTCTCGTCGCTGGCCGACGAGACGCCCGAGGGCCGCTCCATCGTCGTCCTGGCGAAGGCGAAGTACGGGCTTCGTGAGCGCCACCAGGGCGAGTTGGAGGGGGCCGAGTGGGTCGCCTTCACCGCGCAGACGCGGATGTCGGGCGTCGACCTCGTCGAGGGCGGCGGTGGACGCAAGGTCCGCAAGGGCGCGACCGGTTCGGTCGTCGCCTGGGTCACCGAGAACGGCGGCACCGTCTCGGAGGACGCCCGGTCCCTGACCGACAGGATCTCGCAGGCCGGAGGCACGCCGCTGCTTGTCGCCGTCGAGGACGACAGGGGTGCGCGCGTACTCGGCGTCATCCACCTCAAGGACGTCGTCAAGGAAGGCATGCGGGAGCGGTTCGACGAGCTGCGGCGCATGGGCATCAAGACGGTCATGATCACGGGTGACAACCCGCTGACCGCCAAGGCGATCGCGGACGAGGCGGGCGTGGATGACTTCCTCGCCGAGGCCACGCCCGAGGACAAGATGGCGCTGATCAAGCGCGAGCAGGCCGGCGGCAAGCTCGTCGCGATGACCGGTGACGGCACCAACGACGCGCCCGCGCTTGCCCAGGCGGACGTGGGCGTGGCGATGAACACCGGGACCTCGGCCGCCAAGGAGGCCGGGAACATGGTGGACCTGGACTCCAACCCCACCAAGCTCATCGAGATCGTCGAGATCGGCAAGCAACTCCTGATCACCCGGGGTGCGTTGACGACCTTCTCGATCGCCAACGACGTCGCGAAGTACTTCGCGATCATCCCCGCCATGTTCGCGGTGGTCTACCCGGGCCTCGACAAGCTCAACATCATGAACCTGTCGTCCCCGGAGTCGGCGATCCTCTCCGCCGTCATCTTCAACGCGCTCATCATCATCGCCCTGGTGCCGCTGGCCCTGAAGGGCGTGCGCTACCGGCCGATGAGCGCCGACAAGATGCTGCGGCGCAACCTCGGGATCTACGGGCTCGGCGGTCTCGTCGCCCCGTTCATCGGCATCAAGATCATCGATCTGGTCATCTCCCTCATCCCCGGGCTGTAGTTTCTGGAAAGCGTGCTGATCGTCATGAACAACTCAGTTGGAAGTACGGCGCGGTTGCTGGGGGCGGGCCTGCGTGCCCTGCTCGTGCTGACCGTGATCTGCGGTGTCATCTACCCGCTCGCCGTGACGGGCATCGCCCAGGGGCTCTTCAACGACAAGGCCAACGGGTCCGAGATCAAGAGCGAGGGCAAGGTCGTCGGCTCCGAGCTCATCGGGCAGCGCTACGACCTGCCCCTGAAGAAGGGCCAGGAGGCGGCGGCGCCCGACCTGAAGTGGTTCCAGCCCCGGCCGTCCAACGGCCTCGGCTCCAACCAGGACGCGGGCGTGAACACCCGGTACAACCTGATCCTCTCGGGTGCGACGAACCTGGCCGGCGACAACAAGGACCTGATCGCGAACGTCAGGGCCGCCAAGGCCGCCGTGGTCAAGGACAACTCCACGGCCGACTACGAGGTCAAGCCGTCGGACGTGCCGGCGGAGGCCGTCACCTCGTCCGGCTCGGGCCTGGACCCGCACATCTCCCCGGCGTACGCGGAGCTGCAGGCGCACCGGGTGGCCGCGAAGAACGGCCTCGCCGTGAACAAGGTCGTGAAACTGGTCGACGAGCACACCGACGGCCGGATCCTCGGTTTCGTGGGCGAGCCCCGCGTCAACGTCCTCCAGCTCAACATCGCGCTGAAGGAGCTCGTGGCGGAAAGCCGCTGACGCCGTCCCTTCGCCGCCCCTTCTGAGCAGGGCCTCTGCCTTTCCCGGCAGAGGCCCTGCGCTTTCGCGTGCACGGCACCGGCGACTTCACGCCTTGACGGAAGGCTGGTCCGTACTTATGGTCTCGGCCCAACACGCGTGTTCAGAAAGGTACTTGAAGTTCACATACGAGAACATTCGAGAATGGATGGCCCTTCGCATGGCTGACGCCCCCACACCCGTGCGCCACCGCCGCAGATCCCGCACGACAGTCCTCGCGACCCTCGCCCCCGTGGTGACCGCCCTGGTTGCCGCTTTCCTCGCCTGGCCCGGCGCCGAGCGCGCGGACGCCGCGCCCAGCACCTTCGCGCACCCCGGAGTCACCGTCTCGCGCGGCCAGCTCGACTTCACCCGGGAGAAGGTCAACGCGGGCGCCCAGCCCTGGAAGGGCGCCTACGACCAGATGATGGGGAGCAAGTACGCCTCCCTGTCCCGCACGCCCAAGCCCCGCGCGGTCGTCGAGTGCGGCTCCTACTCCGACCCCAACTACGGGTGCACGGACGAGCGCGAGGACGCGATAGCCGCGTACACCACGGCACTCGCCTGGTACATCACCCGTGACGACCGCTACGCCAAGAAGTCCATCGAGCTGATGGACGCCTGGTCCGGCACCATCAAGGACCACACCAACAGCAACGCGCCCCTGCAGACCGGCTGGGCGGGTTCCTCCTGGCCCAGGGCCGCCGAGATCATCAAGCACACGTACACCGGCGGCTGGGGCGACTCGGGCCGCTTCGCGACGATGCTGCGCAATGTCTACCTGCCCGAGATCATCAACGGCTCCAACTCCAACGGCAACTGGGAGCTGTCGATGATGGAGGCCGCCATCGGCATCTCCGTCTTCATCGAGGACAAGGCGTCGTACGACAAGGCGATGGCGAAGTTCCGTACGCGCACCGCCGCGTACGTCTATCTCGCCTCCGACGGCGCCCTGCCCAAGACCGTGCCGAGCCAGAACCTGGACACCCGCGCGAAGATCGTCAAGTACTGGCAGGGGCAGGACACCTTCACCACCGGGCTCACCCAGGAGACGTGCCGCGACTTCACCCATACCGGGTACGGACTCTCCGCGATCTCCCACGTCGCCGAGATCAGCCGCATCCAGGGCGAGGACCTCTACAAGACCGACGTCGGCGAGCGGCTGCGCCAGGGCCTCGGCTTCCAGGCCAAGTACGAGCTGGGCGAGGCCCCGCCGAGCTCACTCTGCGGCGGCTCGCTCGACCGGGGCCTCGGGCCCGTCACCGAGGTCGGCTACAACGCGCTCCACAACCGCCTCGGCCAGGCCATGAGCAACACCCAGAAGCTCACCGAGAAGAACCGCCCGGCCGGCTCCAACAACCTGTTCGTCGCCTGGGAGACCCTGACCCACGCCGACAACCCCAGCTGATCCACACCTTTCGGCCGGGCGCCCGGTGACGATACCGGCGCCCGGCCTCTGCCCCATCAGGGTTGTGTCAAGGAGCGCACCCGGATGCCCCCTGGTCCGTTTTGTCGGAATTGCTGGCCGTAAGGTCGACACTGCGTACAGAGCGGATTCGGGAAGACAATGGGGCCATGGCACGCGGCAAGCTTCGGATATACCTCGGTTCGGCACCGGGCGTCGGCAAGACGTACGCCATGCTGTCCGAGGCGCACCGCCGCATCGAGCGCGGCACCGACTGCGTCGTGGCCTTCGTGGAGCACCACGGCAGGCCACGTACCGAGGTGATGCTGCACGGCCTGGAGCAGGTGCCCCGCAAGGACCTGGACTACCGCGGCACCCTCTTCACCGAGATGGACGTCGACGCCGTCCTGGAGCGCGCCCCCGCCGTCGCCCTCGTGGACGAACTGGCGCACACGAACGTCCCCGGCTCCCGCAACGCCAAGCGCTGGCAGGACGTCGAGGAACTCCTCGCGGCGGGCATCGACGTCGTCTCGACCGTGAACATCCAGCACCTGGAGTCCCTCGGCGACGTCGTCGAGTCGATCACCGGCGTACGCCAGCGCGAGACCGTGCCGGACGAGGTGGTGCGGCGCGCGGACCAGATCGAGCTGGTCGACATGTCGCCCCAGGCGCTGCGCCGCCGCATGGCGCACGGCAACATCTACAAGCCCGACCGGGTCGACGCGGCCCTGTCCAACTACTTCCGGCCCGGCAACCTCACCGCCCTGCGCGAGCTCGCGCTGCTCTGGGTCGCCGACCGGGTCGACGAGTACCTCCAGCAGTACCGCGGAGAGCACGGCATCCGCTCCACCTGGCAGGCCCGCGAGCGCATCGCCGTCGGCCTCACCGGCGGCCCCGAGGGCCGCACGCTGATCCGCCGCGCCTCCCGGATGGCCGCCAAGGGCTCGGGCAGCGAGATCCTCGCCGTCTACATCGCCCGCAGCGACGGCCTCACCGCGGCATCGCCCAAGGAGCTCGCGGTCCAGCGCACGCTCGTCGAGGACCTGGGCGGCACCTTCCACCACGTCATCGGCGACGACATACCGGCCGCGCTCCTCGACTTCGCCCGCGGCGTGAACGCCACCCAGATCGTCCTCGGCTCCTCGCGCCGCAAGACCTGGCAGTACATCTTCGGGCCCGGTGTCGGCGCCACGGTGGCCCGCGACTCGGGCCCCGACCTGGACGTCCACATCGTCACGCACGGCGAGGTCGCCAAGGGGCGCGGCCTGCCCGTGGCGCGCGGGGCCCGGCTGGGGCGCTCCCGCAGCATCTGGGGCTGGCTGGTGGGCGTGGGCGGCCCGGCGCTCCTGACGCTGCTCCTGACCCATGTGGACGCGAACCTGGGTCTCGCCAACGACATGCTGCTGTTCCTGACGCTCACGGTCGCCGCCGCACTGCTGGGCGGGCTCCTGCCGGCCCTGGCGTCGGCGGCGTTCGGCTCGCTGCTCCTGAACTACTACTTCACGCCGCCGCTGCACCTGTGGACGATCTCCGACTCCAAGAACATCGTCGCGATCATCGTCTTCGTGGGCGTCGCGATCTCCGTGGCCTCCGTCGTGGACCTCGCCGCCCGCCGCACCCACCAGGCAGCCAGGCTCCGTGCGGAGTCGGAGATACTCTCCTTCCTCGCGGGCAGCGTGCTGCGCGGCGAGACCTCGCTGGACGCCCTGCTCGAACGCGTACGCGAGACCTTCAGCATGGACTCGGTGGCCCTCCTGGAGCGCGCGAGCGACGTCGCCCCCTGGACCTGCGCGGGCCGGGTCGGTGAGGGCCGCATGCTCGACCGCCCCGAGGACGCCGACGTGGACATGCCGGTGGGCGACCACATGGCGCTCGCCCTGTCCGGCCGGGTGCTGCCCGCCGAGGACCGCCGGGTGCTCGCCGCGTTCGCCGCGCAGGCCGCCGTCGTCCTGGACCGCCAGCGCCTGAAGTCCGAGGCGGACCAGGCCCGCACCCTCGCCGAGGGCAACCGCATCCGCACGGCGCTGCTCGCCGCCGTCAGCCATGACTTGCGGACGCCCCTGGCCGGCATCAAGGCCGCCGTCTCGTCCCTGCGCTCCGACGACGTGTCCTGGTCCGAGGAGGACCAGGCCGAGCTCCTCGAAGGCATCGAGGACGGCGCCGACCGCCTGGACCACCTGGTCGGCAACCTCCTGGACATGTCCCGCCTGCAGACCGGCACCGTCACCCCGCTGATCCGCGCGATCGACCTCGACGAGGTCGTCCCGATGGCGCTCGGCGGTGTCCCCGACGGCAGCGCGGACCTCGACATCCCCGAGACGCTGCCCATGGTCTCCGTCGACAAGGGCCTCCTGGAGCGCGCCGTCGCCAACATCGTCGAGAACGCGGTCAAGTACAGCCTCGACGCCGAGCCGGTCCTGGTCTCCGCGAGCACGCTCGGCGACCGCGTCGAGCTGCGCGTCGTGGACCGCGGCCCCGGCGTCCCGGATGCCGCCAAGGACCGCATCTTCGAGCCGTTCCAGCGCTACGGTGACGCTCCGCGCGGCGCGGGCGTCGGCCTGGGCCTAGCGGTCGCACGCGGCTTCGTCGAGTCCATGGGAGGCACGCTGGAGGCCGAGGACACCCCCGGAGGGGGACTCACCATGGTCCTCACGCTGCGGGCGGCTGCGGGCGGACCACAGGCCCTGCCGGACCTCTCCGCGCACATGACCTCATGACCGCCACCACCGACAAGACCCAGAAGCCCGAAAGGCAGGTACGGATGACCCGGGTGCTCGTGGTCGACGACGAGCCGCAGATCGTACGCGCCCTCGTGATCAACCTGAAGGCGCGCAAGTACGACGTGGACGCGGCCCCGGACGGAGCCACCGCGCTCCAGCTCGCCGCCGCTCGCCACCCCGACGTGATCGTGCTCGACCTCGGTCTGCCCGACATGGACGGGGTCGAGGTCATCAAGGGCCTGCGCGGCTGGACCCGCGTCCCGATCCTGGTGCTCTCCGCGCGGCACAGCTCGGACGAGAAGGTCGAGGCGCTCGACGCGGGCGCCGACGACTACGTCACCAAGCCCTTCGGCATGGACGAGCTCCTGGCCCGGCTGCGGGCCTCCATCCGCAGGGCGGAGCCCACCGGAGCGGGCGAGGACGACGTGCTGGTGGACACCGAGGACTTCACGGTCGACCTGGCCGCCAAGAAGGTGCACCGCGACGGGCGGGACGTACGCCTGACGCCCACCGAGTGGCACCTCCTCGAAGTCCTGGTGCGCAACACCGGGCGCCTGGTCAGCCAGAAGCAGCTGCTCCAGGAGGTGTGGGGCCCTTCGTACGGTACGGAGACGAACTACCTGCGCGTCTACATGGCGCAGCTGCGCCGCAAGCTGGAGGCGGACCCCGCGCATCCGCGGCACTTCATCACCGAGCCGGGAATGGGTTACAGGTTCGAACGATGAGTCAAGGGTCAAGGCCGTGCTGAGCGGGCATAAGCACAGATGAGCGCACCCATTGCGGCGCTGTCGGCGACCCCCGGTACGCTTCCTGTATGAGTGCTGTTCCTGGTTCCGAGAAGCCGGCAGGCCGTTTCCGGCGCATGCTCGACCGGCTGTCCTCCTCCCAGGAGGATCTGGAGTCGGAGGAGCTGCGCGAGGATGCCGCGACGGCTGGATGCACCCGCATCGGAGACTGCCACGACCGCCAGATAGTCACGGTTACTGGTACCTTGCGCACGGTCACCCTGCGACCACGCGCCGGCGTCCCCGCCCTGGAGGCGGAGCTGTTCGACGGTTCCGCGGCTCTGGACGTGGTGTGGCTCGGCAGGCGCTCCATCGTGGGGATAGAGCCGGGGCGCAGGCTGATCGCGTCCGGCCGGGTCTCGATGAGCCGGGGCCGCCGGGTGCTCTTCAACCCGAAATACGAACTCAGACCCCTCGGACGGGAGTAGCCGGTGACGTCCCTCGACAAGCCTGCGGACCAAGGAAGCACGGATCAGGAAGCTGATTCCAGGGCCGTGACCGAGGCCGCGCTCTTCGAGGCCTTCGGCGGCTTGCGGGGCATGGTGGAGACCGTCGTCCCGGGCCTCCTCTTCGTGACGATCTTCACGATCAACAAGGACCTGCACATGTCGGCCATCGCGGCCCTCGCGGTGTCCCTGGTTCTCGTGGCGGTCCGTCTGATCACGAAGGACACCGTCAAGCACGCCTTCAGCGGCGTCTTCGGTGTCGCCTTCGGCGTGGTCTTCGCGATGATGACCGGCAACGCCAAGGACTTCTATCTGCCGGGCATGCTCTACACCCTGGGCCTCGCCCTCGCCTACATCGTCACGGCCATCGCGGGCGTCCCGCTGATCGGCCTGATCCTCGGCCCGGTCTTCAAGGAGAACCTCTCCTGGCGGACCCGCAACCCGGGCCGCAAGAAGGCGTACACGAAGGCCAGTTGGGCCTGGGGTCTGATCCTGCTCGCCAAGTGCGCGATCCTTTTCCCGCTCTACTGGTGGGCGGACACCACCCAGTTCGGCTGGGTCCTGATCGCCCTGAAGATCCCGCCCTTCCTGCTCGCCGTCTGGCTGACCTGGGTCTTCCTCGCGAAGGCGCCCGCGCCGATCGACGTCTTCGCCGAGATGGAAGCAGCGGAGAAGGCGGAGAAGGAGCGCGAGGCGGAGCGCCGCGAGGTCTGAGAGAGCAGATGTGAGCAGCAGATGTACGAGATGGGGGGCGCCCGGTAGACACCGGGCGCCCCCCATCCGCGTAGAAGCGCGGAGCTAGCTCGCCGCGTCCTCCCGGCGTACCGACAGGAGGTCCTCCAGCTGCTCCTCGCGGGCCTGGGCGGCCACGAAGAGGAGCTCGTCGCCCGCCTCCAGGGAATCGTCCGGGGTGGGCGCCAGGACGCGCGTGCCGCGGATGATCGTGACCAGTGAGGTGTCCTCGGGCCACTGCACGTCGCCGACCGTCGTGCCGGCGAGCGCCGACTCGGGCGGCAGCGTCAGCTCGACGAGGTTCGCGTCGCCGTGGCTGAAGCGCAGCAGGCGTACGAGATCGCCGACGCTCACCGCCTCCTCGACGAGCGCGGACATCAGGCGCGGGGTCGAGACGGCGACGTCGACGCCCCAGGACTCGTTGAAGAGCCATTCGTTCTTGGGGTTGTTCACGCGGGCCACGACCCGCGGGACGCCGTACTCGGTCTTGGCGAGCAGCGAGACGACGAGGTTGACCTTGTCGTCGCCGGTCGCGGCGATCACCACGTTGCAGCGCTGGAGCGCCGCCTCGTCGAGCGAGGTGATCTCACAGGCGTCGGCGAGCAGCCACTCCGCCTGCGGGACGCGCTCGACCGAGATGGCGGTCGGCGCCTTGTCGATGAGCAGGATCTCGTGCCCGTTCTCCAGGAGCTCACCGGCGATGGAACGTCCCACCGCGCCTGCTCCGGCAATGGCGACCCTCATCACTGACCGCCTTCCTCGGGGCCTTCGGCGAACGCCGCTTCGACCTTCTCGACCTCGTCGGTGCGCATCATCACGTGCACCAGGTCACCCTCCTGGAGCACCGTCTGCGAGGTCGGCAGGACCGCCTCGCCCAGCCGGGTGAGGAAGGCCACGCGTACGCCGGTCTCCTCCTGGAGCTCACTGATCTTGTGGCCGATCCAGGACGCGGACGCGTGCACCTCGGCGAGCTGCACGCCGCCGGTGGGGTCGCGCCACAGCGGTTCGGCCCCGGAGGGCAGCAGCCTGCGCAGCATCTGGTCGGCGGTCCAGCGGACCGTGGCGACGGTGGGGATGCCCAGGCGCTGGTAGACCTCGGCGCGGCGCGGGTCGTAGATGCGCGCGGCGACGTTCTCGATGCCGAACATCTCGCGGGCCACGCGGGCGGCGATGATGTTCGAGTTGTCGCCGCTGCTGACCGCGGCGAAGGCGCCCGCCTCCTCGATGCCGGCCTCGCGCAGGGTGTCCTGGTCGAAGCCGATGCCGGTGACGCGACGGCCGCCGAAGCCGGAGCCCAGACGGCGGAAGGCGGTGGGGTCCTGGTCGATCACGGCGACCGTGTGCCCCTGTTGTTCCAGGGTTTGCGCGAGAGCCGATCCGACTCTCCCGCAGCCCATGATGACGATGTGCACGCCCGTCCTTCCGGCTGTGTCAATACTTTTTGCTCAGGCTGAACGGTAAAAGCGTCTCAGACCGACGCCCAAGCTACACACGCACGGTCCGCCGATGGCACCCCCGTGCACCTGTCGGTGCTCGGTCCTCGCCGCATTCTCAGTCCACGCTGCGCAGCAGGCTCTCGACGGACTTGAGCCGGTAGCCCATCTCGACGAGCTGCAGGCGCGCCGCCTCCTGCTCGGACCTGGCGCGTTCGACGACCTCGCGGTACTGCTCCATCGCCTCGGCGTACTGCCGGTCGCGCTCGCGGTTGCGCTGCGTCTGGAAGTAGGCGACGGCCACGATCGCGCCGGCGAGTATCAGGAAGAAGGCGACCGGGATGATCACGTCGTCCATTAAGACCCCTCAGGTGAGTGCTGTCCGTCCTCGTCCGACGCGTCCTGCCGGACGGCCGCGAGGATCGTGTCCACGTTCAATCGCACGTCGAACGGCGCCAGTTCGAAGTACTTGAGCGCCTTGCCGTCGTCGGAGAGCTCCAGGCGGCCGACGACGAGACCGGCCTTCTCCAGACGTTCGAGGTGCATGTAGAGCAGGGGGCGGGAGACGCCGAGCCGCCGCGCCAGTTCGCTGACGTACAGCTGCCCCGGGGCGAGCTCGGTGATGATCCTGATCCGCTGGGCGTGGCCGACGGCGGAGAGGAAGGCGAGCAGCTCTTCGCTGTCCATGGCCCGCCTTCTCGTGGTCTGCCAGCTGGTCTTCCCGCTGGTCCCGAAACCTGTCAGCCAAGGCTTACGCATGACGGGATCCACTGTCAATCCGCCTTCTCGCATCCTCGAATGACAGTTGACGGTTCGTTCCTTCACCTGTCAGTCTCGACTTACATATGAAGGACTGGGGATCGTGAAGGGGTGGGGATGGTCATGAGGAAGCGATCGGTCACGGTGCGCGTGGCCAGATGGAGCGCGCTGCATCCAGGGCGGGCGATCGTCGGCTGGCTGGTGTTCGTGGTGCTCTGCCTGGGAGGCGGCATCGCCGCCGGCATGAACAGCGCGACCTCGGAGGACTTCCGCGTCGGCGAGGCCGGCCGTGCCGAGGCCCTGGCGACCGAGGGCGGTGTCCAGCTGCGGCCCACCGAACAGGTGCTGATCCGCGCCGAGTCGGGGGCGCTCGACAAGAAGGCCGCCGCTGCCGCCGTCAAGGACGTCACCGCCCGGATGAAGTCGCTGCCCGAGGTCGCATCGGTGGCGCCGCCGGTGCCGTCGGCCGACGGCAGGGTCCTGCGGGTCCAGGTGGAGCTGAACGGCTCCGAGCAGGAGGACCAGGAGTCGGTCCCGCCGCTCCAGGCGCAGACCGAGGAGGCCGCGAAGGCGCACCCGGGGCTGGTGATCGAGGAGACCGGCGACGCCTCCGTGAGCAAGGGCGTCGACGACCAGCGCGACGAGGACCTGCAGTTCTCCGAGGCGATCACGCTGCCGGTCACGCTGATCACACTCGCCCTGGTGTTCGGCTCGGTGGTCATGGTCGGCGTACCGCTGCTGCTCGCCGTCACCTCGATCATGGCGACGATGGGCCTGGCGATGCTGGCCTCGCACCTGCTGCCCGACACCGGCGTCGGCATGAGCATGATCCTGCTCATCGGCATGGCCGTCGGGGTCGACTACACGCTCTTCTACCTCAAGCGCGAGCGCGAGGAACGGGCCCGCGCGGGCGGCCGCCTCACCTCGGAGGCCCTGGTCGAGGCCGCCGCCGCGACGGCGGGCCGCGCGATCGTGGTCTCCGGGCTCGCGGTGATCGTCTCCACCACCGCGCTCTTCCTGGCACGTGACGTCATCTTCGACTCCCTCGCCACCGGCACCATCCTGGTGGTCGCCGTCGCCGTGGTCAGCTCCGTGACGGTGCTGCCCGCCCTCCTGGTCAAGCTCGGCCGGCGCACCGAGCGCCGCGCCGCCAAGCGCCTCGCCCAGGGCAAGTCCGTCCGGACGTACGGCGAGAAGAAGCCGGGCCGCGCCTGGAGCGCCCTGCTCACGCCCGCCCGCAAGCACCCCGCGCTCACCCTGTGCCTCTCGGTCCTCGTCATGCTGGGGCTCGCGCTGCCCGCCCTGGACATGAAGCTCAAGAACCCGGCCCGCGACAGCTTCTCGCGCGACATCGAGGCCATGAAGGGGTACGACAGGCTGCTCGAAGTCTTCCCCGAGCAGCGCGTCCGGCACCTGGTCGTGGTGCGGGCCGATGCGGCGCAGGCCGCCGACGTACGCGAGGCGCTCACGCGGCTGGACCGCAGGGCGCAGACCGACCCGCTGTTCTCACACCCCTCCGGAGCGCCGATCCTGCGCGCCTCGAAGGACCGCAGGACCACCACCCTGGAGCTGAACACCGCACACCCGACGTACTCCGATAAGGCCGAGGCCTCGCTCGACCACCTCCGCCACGACCATCTCCCCGCGACCGTCGGCACACTGCCCGGCGTCGAGACGGCCGTCACCGGCGAGGTGCCGCGCGGCACGGACTACGTGGACCACCAGAACCAGAAGCTGCCGCTCGTCCTCGGCTTCCTGCTCCTGATGACCTTCGCCATGACGGTCTTCGCGTTCCGCTCGGTCGTCCTCGGACTGCTCGGCATCGTGCTCAACCTGCTCTCCGCCGCGTCCGCGCTCGGACTCCTCGTCCTGGTCTTCCAGGGGGAGTGGGCCGAGGAACTGCTCTCGTTCATCTCGCTCGGCGGGATCTCCTCGCGGGTGCCGCTCTTCCTCTTCGTGATCCTCTTCGGGCTCTCGATGGACTACCAGGTGTTCGTGGTCAGCCGGATCCGCGAGGCCGCACTGGACGGCGTACCCACCCGGCAGGCGGTCATCGAGGGCATCGGCTCCTCCGCCAAGGTCGTCACCAGCGCCGCGATCGTCATGGTCACCGTCTTCGCGAGCTTCGTGATGCTGCACATCCTGGAGATGAAGCAGATGGGCTTCGTCCTCGCGGCGGCCGTCCTGCTGGACGCGTTCGTGATCCGCATCATGATCCTTCCGGCGGCGCTGCTCCTCCTCGGGCGTGCCACCTGGTGGCCGTCCCGCGCGATCCGCCGCGCCGAGCAGCGGACCGCCGAGCGGTACGGGGCGCGGGAGGTGCCGCATGCCCCGGAGAGTGCCGAACAGCGTCCGCTTTCCGGGCATTGGGCGGAGTCCCCGGCGGCGCGTCGTGGCTAACCGGCGCCGTTAGGGGGTGGTGGGTGGGCGGGCACCCATTCGAACGCTTACGATCCTCTGCGTGTCCAAACTGACCGACGTGCCCAAACGGATCCTCATCGGGCGCGCACTGCGCAGCGACCGGCTCGGAGAAACCCTCCTGCCGAAGCGCATCGCTCTACCCGTGTTCGCGTCCGACCCGCTCTCCTCCGTGGCCTATGCACCGGGCGAAGTGCTCCTAGTCCTCTCGATCGCGGGTGTGTCGGCGTACCACTTCAGCCCCTGGATCGCCGTCGCGGTCGTCGTGCTGATGTTCACCGTCGTCGCGTCGTACCGGCAGAACGTGCACGCCTACCCGAGCGGTGGCGGCGACTACGAGGTCGCCAACACCAACCTCGGGCCCAAGGCGGGACTCACCGTCGCGAGCGCGCTGCTCGTCGACTACGTCCTGACCGTGGCGGTGTCGATCTCCTCGGGCATCGAGAACCTCGGCTCGGCGGTCCCGTTCGTCGTCGAGCACAAGGTCCTCTGCGCCGTCGCCGTCATCGTGCTCCTCACGGTGATGAACCTGCGCGGTGTGAAGGAGTCCGGGAAGCTCTTCGCCATCCCGACGTACGTCTTCGTGGCCGGCGTCTTCATCATGATCGCGTGGGGTGCCTTCCGGGGCATCGTCCTCGACGAGACGATGAAGGCGCCCACCGCGGACTACGAGATCAAGCCCGAGCACGGCGGCCTCGCGGGCTTCGCCCTGGTCTTCCTGCTCCTGCGGGCGTTCTCGTCCGGCTGTGCCGCGCTCACCGGTGTCGAGGCGATCAGCAATGGCGTCCCGGCCTTCCGCAAGCCCAAGAGCAAGAACGCGGCGAGCACCCTGGCCCTGATGGGCGCCCTCGCCGTCACCATGTTCTGCGGCATCATCGCGCTCGCCATGACGACCAAGGTCCGCATGGCCGAGTACCCGGGCAAGGACCTCTTCCACAACGGGGTGCCGGTCGGCTCCGACTACGTCCAGAACCCGGTGATCTCCCAGGTCGCCGAGGCCGTCTTCGGCAACGGCAGCTTCCTGTTCATCGTGCTGGCGGCCGCCACCGCGCTGGTCCTCTTCCTCGCGGCCAACACGGCCTACAACGGCTTCCCGCTGCTCGGCTCGATCCTCGCCCAGGACCGATACCTGCCGCGTCAGCTGCACACCCGCGGCGACCGGCTCGCGTTCTCCAACGGCATCGTGCTCCTCGCGGGGGCCGCGGCGCTCCTCGTCGTGATCTACGGCGCGGACTCGACCCGCCTGATCCAGCTCTACATCGTCGGCGTCTTCGTCTCCTTCACGCTCAGTCAGATCGGCATGGTCCGGCACTGGAACCGCCATCTGGCCAAGGAGAGGGACCAGGCCAAGCGGCGCCACATGATCCGCTCGCGGGCGATCAACACCTTCGGCGCCTTCTTCACCGGCATGGTCCTGATCGTCGTGCTCGTCACGAAGTTCACGCACGGCGCGTGGGTGGCGCTGCTCGGCATGGTGATCTTCTACGCGACGATGTCCGCGATCCGCCGGCACTACGACCGCGTCGCCGAGGAGATCGCCGCCCCGGACACCCCGTCCGAGGACAGCGTGCGCCCCTCGCGCGTGCACTCCATCGTGCTTGTCTCCAAGATCCACCGCCCGACGCTGCGCGCCCTTGCCTACGCCAAGCTGATGCGCTCGGACACGCTCGAAGCGCTGAGCATCAACGTCGACCCGGCGGAGACCAAGGCCCTCAGGACCGAGTGGGAGCGGCGCGGCATCCACGTCCCGCTGAAGATCCTCGACTCGCCCTACCGCGAGATCACCCGGCCGATCATCGAGTACGTCAAGGGCCTCCGCAAGGAGAGCCCGCGCGACGTGGTCAGCGTGATCATCCCGGAGTATGTGGTGGGCCACTGGTACGAGCACCTGCTGCACAACCAGAGCGCGCTCCGGCTCAAGGGCCGCCTGCTCTTCACCCCCGGCGTGATGGTCACCTCCGTGCCCTACCAGCTCGACTCCTCCGAGGCCGCCAAGAAGCGGGCCAGGAAGCGGTCGGAGTGGAACGCGCCGGGTGCGGTGCGGCGGGGGCCGGTGGAGAAGCGTGCGAAGGAGCCGAGCAACGGGAACGGCGCACGGAACGGTGGCGGGAACGGCAAGAAGTCCTGACCGTCACGGTTCCTGACCCTCTGCGGTTGGTGAGCGGCCGGACAACACCCACGTAGACTGGTGGGCTGTTGTCCGGCCGTTTCTCTCGGCCGATGCCCCCTTACGTAGTGGAGTCACCCCGCCATGCAGGCAGAACCGAAGAAATCGCAGGCGGGGAACTCGAAGGAGGGTTCGCAGGCGGCCTCCCTCATCGGGCAGGAGTACGAGGTCGAGGTGGGCCCGGTCGCGCACGGCGGCCACTGCGTAGCCCGCACAGCGGAGGGACGCGTCCTTTTCGTCCGTCACACGCTCCCCGGCGAGAAGGTCGTCGCGCGTGTGACCGACGGTGACGAGGAGTCCCGCTTCCTGCGCGCGGACGCCGTGACCGTCATCGAGGCGTCGAAGGACCGCGTCGAGGCCCCCTGCCCCTACGCGGGCCCCGGCCGCTGCGGAGGCTGCGACTGGCAGCACGCGAAGCCGGGCGCGCAGCGCCGGCTCAAGGGCGAAGTCATCACCGAGCAGCTCCAGCGCCTCGCGGGCCTCACCCCCGAGGAGGCGGGCTGGGACGGCACCGTCGTACCGGCCGAGGGCGACAAGCTGCCCCCGGGCGAGGTCCCGGCGTGGCGCACGCGCGTCCAGTACGCGGTCGACCCCGACGGCAACGCGGGCCTGCGCCGCCACCGCTCGCACGAGGTCGAGCCCGTCGAGCACTGCATGATCGCGGCTCCCGGGATCTCCGAGCTGGGCATCGAGAAGCACGACTGGTCCGGCATGGAGTCCGTCGAGGCGATCGCCGCCACGGGCTCCCAGGACCGCCAGGTCATCCTGGAACCGAAGCCGGGCGCGCGCCTGCCCCTCGTGGAGCTGGACAAGCCGGTCTCGGTCCTGCGCATCGCCGAACAGGACGGCGGCGTCCACCGCGTGCACGGCCGCCCCTTCGTCCGCGAGCGCGCCGACGGCCGCACGTACCGCGTCGGCAACGGCGGCTTCTGGCAGGTCCACCCGAAGGCCGCGGAGACGCTGATGCTCGCGGTCATGCAGGGCCTGACGCCCCGCAAGGGCGACACGGCCCTCGACCTCTACTGCGGCGTCGGCCTCTTCGCGGGCGCGATCGCGGACCGGGTCGGCGACAAGGGCGCGGTCCTCGGCATCGAGTCCGGCAAGCGGGCCGTCGAGGACGCCCGCCACAACCTGGCCGCCTTCGACCGCGTCCGCATCGAACAGGGCAAGGTCGAGGCCACCCTGCCGCGCACCGGCATCACGGAGGTCGACCTGATCGTCCTCGACCCGCCGCGCGCGGGCGCGGGCAAGCAGACGGTGAAGCACCTCACGGGCCTGGGCGCCCGAAGGATCGCCTACGTGGCCTGCGACCCGGCCGCGCTGGCCCGGGACCTGGGGTACTTCCGCGACGGCGGCTACCGGGTGCGGTCGCTGCGGGCGTTCGATCTGTTCCCGATGACGCATCACGTGGAGTGCGTCGCGATTCTGGAGCCTGCTGAGAAGGGCCGCTGACCCGCGGGTTCACCCGGTACGCACGCGGAAAGGGCCAGTACGTGGAGCGGTCGGCGGCAGGGGCTGCCTCGGAAGAGCCTGAGCAGCAGGCTCTCTTCGGGTGGACGGACAGCTCGCCGGCCCCGGCCGCCGCGCCCGGGGGCGGAGCCTTCCGGGACAGTCCGCGGGCCCGGCGGATGCTCGACGTGCGGGAGGTGTACGCCGAGCCCGCGGCCCTCGACTCGCCGCGCGGCCAGCAGATCATGGCCCGGCTGCCGGGAGTGCGCGTGACCGAGGTCGAGAGCCACTGGCGCATCCCCGCCCTTCACGGCAACGACGGCAACGTCGCCCGGTGGGTCCGCATCAAGACCGAGACGCTCGTCCTCGGCGTCAAGCACACCCTCGCCACCCGCCCCAACGGCAGATCCGCCGACTGGATCGCGCCGGGCCCCTCCAACGGCTGCGCGATGGCCTGCGCCTACTGCTACGTCCCGCGCCGCAAGGGCTTCGCGAACCCCATCACGCTGTTCACCAACATCGAGGCGATCGTCGCCCACGTCCGACGGCACGTGCGCGCCCAGGGCCCCAAGACGGAACCCAACCAGTGCGACCCCCGGGCCTGGGTCTACGACATCGGCGAGAACGGTGACTGCTCCGTCGACGCCCTGGTCTGTGACAACACGGCCGATCTGGTCGCCGCGTTCCGCGGCCTGCCGACGGCGAAGGCCTCCTTCGCGACCAAGTTCGTCAACCCCGACCTGCTCGCGCTCGACCCGCAGGGGCGCACCCGGGTGCGCTTCTCCCTCATGCCCGCCGCCGACGTCCGGCTGCTGGACATCCGCACCAGCCCCGTCGAGGAGCGCATCGCCGCCGCGCCCGACTTCCTCGACGCCGGGTACGAGGTCCACTTCAACCTCTCGCCCGTCGTGCTGCGCCCGGGGTGGCAGCGCGACTGGGCCGACCTGCTGACCCACCTCGACGACGTCCTGCCCGCCCGCGTGAAGGAGCAGGCGGCGGCCGAGGTCATCATGCTGACCCACAACGAGGCGCTCCACGAGGTCAATCTGGGATGGCACCCCCGCGCCGAGGACATGCTGTGGCAGCCGGAGGCCCAGGAGACCAAGCGCTCACGGAACGGGGTACTCAATGTCCGCTACGCCCATGACATCAAGCAGCAGTCACTGACGCGCATCCAGCAACTGCTCGCGGCGCACGCGCCGTGGCTACGCGTCAGATACGCCTTCTGAGCCCCCTCGGCGGTGCGGGCGCCCGTGTTCCCACAGGTCGGTGCTGTGGGCCTCGACGAGCGCGCCGATGCGGGCGAGGGCGTCGTCGGCGGGCAGCGGGTCGAGCCGGCGCCCGTCTCGCAGCCGCAGGGCGACACGGTCGTCGGCGGCCTCCTTGGCGCCGATGACCGCCTGGTAGGGCACCAGGCGGGCCTCCCTGACGCGGGCGCCCAGGGTGCCGCGCTCCGGCCCCGCGATCTCGGCCCGCAGCCCGAGCTCCCCGCAGCGCCGCGCGAACGCCACGGCGTTCGGCAGTTCGGCGTCGGAGATGGGCAGGACGGCCAGCTGGGTGGGGGCGAGCCAGGCCGGGAAGGCGCCGCCGTGCTGTTCGATGAGGTGGGCGACGGCTCGCTCCACGCTGCCGATGATGCTGCGGTGGACCATGACCGGGCGGTGCTTCGCGCCGTCCGCGCCGATGTAGTGCAGGTCGAAGCGGTCGGGCTGGTGGAAGTCGACCTGGACGGTGGAGAGAGTGGACTCCCGGCCCGCTCCGTCGGTGACCTGGACGTCGATCTTGGGTCCGTAGAACGCGGCTTCCCCCTCCACCGCCTCGTAGGGCAGGCCGGAGCGGTCGAGGACGTCGGTCAGCAGGGCGGTGGACCGCTGCCACATCCCGGGAGCGGCGACGTACTTGCCGCCGGGACCCGGCAGGGAGAGCCGGTAGCGGGCCGGGGTGATGCCGAGGGCCTCATACGCGCGGCGGATCATCTCCAGGGCGGAGCGTGCCTCGTCGGCGACCTGGTCCAGGGTGCAGAAGATGTGCGCGTCGTTGAGGTGGATGGCGCGGACCCGGGTCAGGCCGCCCAGCACGCCCGAGAGTTCGGAGCGGTACATTCCGCCCAACTCGGCCATGCGCAGGGGGAGTTCGCGGTAGCTGTGCGGACGCGAGCGGTAGATCACCGCGTGGTGGGGGCAGAGGCTCGGCCGCAGGACGACCTGCTCGCCGCCGAGGTCCATCGGCGGGAACATGTCCTCGCTGTAGTGGGACCAGTGCCCCGAGATCTCGTACAGCTCCCGCTTGCCGAGGACCGGTGAGTACACGTGCCGGTAGCCCGCCTTGCGCTCGGCGGCGCGGATGTACTCCTCCAGGGTGTGCCGGACGGCCGCGCCGTCCGGCAGCCAGTACGGCAGTCCCGCGCCGATCAGCGGGTCGGTGTCGAACAGGTCGAGCTCGCGGCCGAGCCTGCGGTGGTCATGCATGGCGGTCTCCTCGCGTACGTAGGGCGTACATCGGGCGAGTGACCATGGCGAAGCCCCGGGGCACTCGCCCCGGGGCTTTCGACTGGAACATCGGTCAGCGCGCCGGGACACTCTCCGGCGTCGTCGTCATCGCAGCGCGCTTCATGCGGGGGACGCTAACAGAGGAGCGACGGTGTCCGCCCGGTATTTTTTCGCGGGAGCCGCATCGCCGACGACGCGGCTCCTGCCAGGTAAGCGACGAGGGCAGGGTCACCCCTTCTGTTCCACCCGAACCCAGTCGATCTCCGCCTTGGCCCCGCCCGCCGCGACCTTGTCGACGCTGGACTGCGGGAGGCCCCAGTACGGCTGGGTGACCTTGTTCCAGCCCGCCGGGTAGGCGCCGCCGAGGGCGAGGTTGAGGATGACGTACTGGTGGTGGTCGAAGACCCATTCGCCGCGCGTGGACTCCAGCTTGTTGCGCGTCGTCTCCTGGACGAGGCGGTCGTCGACAGAGAAGCGCATGCCCGTCGGCGTCCACTCCACGGCGTACGTGTGCCACTGGTCGGCGGTGCCGCCGTTCGGATACGTCTGGCGGGCGCCGACGTTGCCGTCCGCCGAGTAGCCGGGGCCGTGCAGGGCGGAGCTCGTCCAGTCCGCGTAGCCGATGTTCTCCATGATGTCGGTCTCGCCGGAGGCGGGCCATGAGACGTCCGGGTCGTCCACGTCGCTGCCCAGCATCCAGAACGCGGGCCAGAACCCGTCCCCGACGGGCAGCTTCATGCGGGCACTGACCTTGCCGTACGTGAAGTCGAACGTGGTGTTGGTGTCGATGCGGCCCGAGGTGAAGTCATAGGTGCCGCCGCCCGCGGTGGTGCAGTTGTCGCAGTACTTGGCCTGGAGGACGAGATTTCCGTTCTCCGTACGGATGTTGTTCGTGGAGTCGACGTACGCCTGCGACTCGCCGTTGACCGAACCCATCTCCGTGCCGGTGCGCACCACCCGCCACTTGGAGCGGTCCAGGCTCCCCGCGGTGAAGTCGTCGAAGAACGTCGTCCGGTACGCCCCCGACTGCTCGCCCGGCAGCGCCGGATACGCGGCGGACGCGCTGCCGCCCGTGCCCCACACCTGGAACTCGTAGAGGGAGTAGCCGAATTGGGCGGTGGCCGGGGCCGGGTTGTAGAAGGACTGGCGTTCCTTGCCGAGCATCCGTACGTAGCGGCCTGTCGCGGGCTGCGAGAGCCGCACGCTGTCGTGCCGGCCCACCGCGTCGCCGGGCGACTTGACGTCCGCCCGGCGCGCGGCGACCTCCGCGGCGGAGGGTTTGTGGACCGTGCGCCAGGTCTGGTTGTCGTCGGATACCTGGAGTTCGTAGTCGACCGCGTAGGCCGCCTCCCAGTACAGGTCCACGGTGTCGATGGTGGAGCGCGCGCCCAGGTCGACCGCGATCCAGCGGTTGGCGTTCCAGTCGCTTGACCAGCGGGTCTGATCGGCCTTGAGGTCGGCGGGCCAGCCGCCGTCGGTCGCGAAGGACGGTGAATTCCCCGCGTGCTGATAGCGGTTGGAGTAGGCGGGGTGGTTCAGGGCGAGGTTCGAGCGGGTCGTCGAGGCCGGGGCGGGCGCCCCGCCGTAGACCTTGAAGGCGTGCAGCGAGTAGCCCCAGGGGGTGGCGCGTTCGACGCCGCGCATCCGTACGTAGCGGCCCGTCACTTCCTGCGGGTAGGTGTGGGCGGTGACGGAGCCGCCCGTGCCCGCCGTCTCGGTGTAGAAGGGGGTCCAGTCGGTGCCGTTCCCGGACACCTCAAGGACGTACTTCTTGCCGTACGCGGCTTCCCAGTCCAGTACGACGCGATCGACCCGGAGGCTGGCGCCGAGGTCGACGCGTATCCACGCGTCGTCGGCGAACTGGCTGGACCAGCGGGTCGAGGCGTTGCCGTCGAAGGTGGCGCCAGGACCGGCGCTGCCCGCCTCGTTGCCGGACGCGGTCGCCGAACCCGGGTTCGCGGTGTACGCCTCGGCGGCGCGGTCGGTGTCCCAGGCCGCGGCGGCGACCGCGCCGGGAGGGTCGGCCGGCTCCGCGGACGCGAGGCCGGCCATCAGGGTCAGGACGCAGGCCGTCGCCAGCGCGACGACCGGGGTGAGTCTCTTTCCTCGGGAGGTGCCGGAGCGCATGCTGCTCTCCTTGCGGTGGGTGAACTGGCTGAAGGGGGAGGGTGGTTCAGGGGAAGGAGACCACCGTGGACGGCACCGTGTTGGACCCCGACGTGGGAGCACCGGTCGAGTTGATGACGTGCGCGTACTGACCCTTGCCGCCGAGCGAGACGACGAGCAGGTGATGGAACTTCACCCCTGACTTGTTCGGTGCGGCGAAGCCGTGTTCCTGCACGATCGTCGGGTCGACGTTGTAGTAGCAGTAGCTGCCGAGTCCCCAGCCCTCATGGGTGTTGACGGAGTCGGCGACCTTGTACGAGGCGAAGCCCCTGATGCCGCCGTTCTGGATGGCGGCCTGGTTGGGGGCGTCGTACGCCTTCTCGTTCTGGTAGAAGATCGTGCGCCCGCGCTCGCCGTTCCACTGCACGTCGTACTTGTTGAAGTGCTCCACGAACAGGCCGGTGGCCAGCACGTCCGCGCCGTTGACGACGACTCCGTAGTCGGCCCGGTTGGTCTCCCAGCCGACGCCGTCCCCGTGGTCGGCGCGCCAGATCCAGGTGTGGTCGACGATGGTGTGGCGGCTGTTGACCACCATGCTGGTGGTGGCCTTGCCCGCGCCCGCACCGCCGATGCGGATGAACACGTCCTGCACGGTGGTCGGGTTGCCGACGTGCGAGGCGCCCGCGCCCGACGGGCCGATCTCGACGAGCGTCCGGGAGTTCTGCGGCCCGGCGTCGACCAGGAACCCGGCCAGCCGCACCCCGTCGACGTCGGCGGTCTTCACCGCGGTGACCCCGCCGTCCGGTATGAGGGTGGCGTAACCGAGCCCGAGGACGACGGTGTTCGCCTTCTTGACCTCGATCGGCCGGTCGAGGTGGTAGATGCCGGGGGTGAGCAGGAGGTGGAGCCCCCGGTCGAGTGCGGCGTTGAGGGTGGCCGCGCTGTCGCCCGGCTTGGCGAGGTAGAAGGCGGAGAGGGAGAGGGACTGGCCCTGCGGGGTGCCGTGGCCCCAGCTGGTGCCCCGGGCGTTGGTGCGCAGGGCGGGAAGGAAGACCTTGTACTCCGCGCCGTCGAGGTAGAGGAAGGGCTTCTCGCGGGAGTACGGGGTGTTGTTCAGGGTGGTGTAGGGAGGGTTGGGGAAGGAGTCGCCGGGCGCGCCCTCCACCCCGGAGAAGACCATGTTCCACACCGCGTTGAGCCAGCCGCCGATCGAGCTGTCGCGGGTGTACCACTGCTGCTGGGAGTAGGGCTGGACGGTGCCGTCGATCCGGCTGTCGGCGATGTAGCCGCCGCTGGCCCAGCCGTAGCCGTTGGGCGCGAGGTTCAGGTCGCCGCGCACGTGCATGCGGCGGAACGGCGCGGCCTGGGAGACGGCCCAGCGGTTGGCTCCGCTGACCGGGGAGAGGGAGAGGTTCTCCGCCGAGCGCCAGAAGTTCTGCGTGGCGTTTCCGTTGAACCAGCCCGCGTCGACGGTGACGTCGCCGTTGAAGTGGGTGTCGTCGGGGGAGAGGCCCAGGCCCATGATCGAGGTGTAGAAGCCGATCTGGGCGTTGAGGCCGTTGTAGGTCCCCGGCTTGAACAGCAGGGCGTAGCGGCCGGCGGCGAACTGCGCCGACTCCTGCTTCTTGAAGATCTCGTCGAGCTTCCCCTGGATGCCGCCGGTGGAGGGGCCGAAGACGATGACGTTCGGACCGAAGTCGGGGGCGAGGGCGTTCGCCGGCTGCGGGCGGCGCGCGGCGGGGACCCGCGCCGGGGGCGAGTCGGGAGCGGCGACCGCCTGGGAGGCGAGCAGACCGGTGGCCGGGACCGCCAGAGCGGCGGCCAGGGCGGAGCGACGGGAGAGCGTGGATTTCGCGGCGGGCGAGGGCTGGTGCTCGGACATGGCAAGTCTCCCTGGTGGCTGCGTGACGGGTGCGGGAAGTGCTGGTGGTGGGGGTGGGCGCCGCTCCGGAGTCAGTGGGGCAGAGCGGTGCCGCATGCGTTCGGCTTACGTTCAGAACCTGAACGGTGATCGATGAGAGAGCGCTCTCTCGCGTTGGATAGTTGTGTCTGGGACAAGGCGCGTCAAGGGGGTGCGCACGATGTCGCGCTGGCTGGGTGGGGAGAAGTCAACTAGGTGCCCCTGTGGGCAAGTTGGCGTCAATCGCGCTGGCCTGGGCGTTATGTCCGACAGTTGGGAGGGGTTGACCAACAGCACGCGCCGCACCCCGAGTTGATGGGCCGTCAGGCGCCGGGACCCGAACGCCCGCCCGGCCCGGTTGCTATAAAGACCCAGTGACTGCCGACGCCCTGCGCCCCGCACGCCCCGTGACCCTGGAGGACGTGGCCCGGACGGCCGGAGTGTCGCGCGCCACCGTCTCCCGGGTCGTGAACGGCGCGCCCACCGTCGACCCGGTGCTGCGCCGCAAGGTGGAGGAGGCGGTCGAGGCCACCGGCTACGTCCCCAATCAGGCCGCCCGCTCCCTGGTGACCCAGCGGACCGACTCCATCGCCCTGGTGGTGTCCGAGCGTGAGCGCAGGCCGGTCGAGGCTCCCTTCGTCGGCCGGATGTTCACCGACCCCCACTTCGGCCGGGTGGTCGGCGGGCTCCTCGACGTGCTGCGCCCGGCCGGGGTCCAGATGGTCCTGATGCTGGTGGACGACGACACCTCGCGCCGGCAGCTGCTGTCGTATCTGCGCCAAGGTCATGTGGACGGCACGGTGCTCGTCTCCTCGCACGCCTCCGACCCGCTGCCCCGGCTGCTCGCGGAGACCGGCCTGCCCGCCGTGCTCGCCGGGCGCCCGGCCCAGACGGTCCCGCTGCCGTATGTGGAGGTGGACCAGCGGGCGGGGGCGCGGATGGCCGTCGACCGGCTGGTCGCCGGAGGCCGCCGCAGGATCGGCAGCATCGCGGGGCCGCAGGACATGCCGGCCGCCCAGGAACGCCTCGCAGGGTTCCGTGACGCGCTGGCCGCGCACGGCATCACCGACGCGCCCTGGGCGGAGGCCGACTTCACCCGGGTGGGCGGTGCGGAGGCGACACGGCGCCTGCTGGACCAACTCCCCGACCTGGACGGCGTGTTCGTGGCATCGGACCTGATGGCGCAGGGTGCGCTGCAGACCCTGTTGCGGGCGGGCAGGCGGCTGCCGCGGGACGTCGCGGTGGTCGGCTTCGACGACAGCGAGGCCGCCGGGGCCTGTGAGCCCGCCCTGACCACGGTCCGGCAGCCGGTGGAGGAGATGGCCGCCGAGATGGCCCGGCTGCTGCTGGGGCGGATCAAGCGGCCGGGAGTGGTGCCGCTGTCGATGGTGTTCCGTCCGGCGCTGGTCGAGCGGGCCTCGGCGTGAGCGGAGCCGGGCCGCGCGGCCCGGCTCAGGACAGCAGCGCCACCAGCGTGACCTTGGTCCCGGCCGGGCAGACCGAGACGTCGAAGTGGTCCGTGAGGGCCTGGGCCAGCCACAGGCCCCGGCCGCTCTCGGCCTCGTCGCCGTCGGGCAGGGTGGCCGCCTCGCAGGGCTTCGCCCGGGTCAGCCCCGGGCCGCTGTCCGCGATGACGCACCGCAACCCCTGGGCCGTGTGTGCGAGTTGGATGCGGCCCTTGCCGCCGCCGTGCACGACGGCGTTGCTCGCGACCTCGTGCACGGCGAGCACGAAGTCGCTGAGTCGGGGGTCGCAGAGGCCCGCGTCCTCGGCGCGACGGGTGACCTGAAGCCGCAGCCGTGCCAAGTCGGCCATGGTGAAGGGGAGTTCGAGGAGCGGCGCCCTCCCCGGTGTGGGGGAGAGGGTGATGTCGATGTGCTCCCGGTGCAGGGCGGGGTCACCGCCGTTGTCGTCGTTGCCGATACCGCGGTTGAGGATCACTTCGCGGATCACCCTTCGCCCAGGCCGAGTTGAGGTACATCGACGGCTCCGCAGAGCCGTATCACTTTGTCCTGCTCGGGCCGGGAGCGAACCGCGAGGAGGTGGTCGCGGGGCAGCCGGCCCGCGAGCCGCACCAGCGTCGATGCGGCGTGTACGTCCATGAAGCACAACTCGGAGAGATCGAGCACGCGGGGGCGGTCCGGTCCGGTCAGGGCCTGCGCGAGCGCCGAGTCGAACTCCTCGCGCGTGGCGAGGTCGACGTCTCCGGCGACCCGCAGTTCGGTGCCGGTCCGGGTGATGTCCAGGGCGCCGAGGTGTCGCAGGATCTGTTTGGGGTGCGCGTGGCGGACCCGGTCCATGAGGTCGTCGCCGAATTTCCGCCGGTCGTACTCGCAGATGGCGGTGAACCCGATCTCGGCGAAGAGCGGCGAGAGCCCGGTCTCGTAGTCGACCAGGAGTTCCTGGTCGACGCCCGGTTCGGCGGCCCAGCCCATGTCGCCGACCACCCGGATGCCGGAGAAGCCGTCGTGGCGTGCTCTGTCCGTCAACTCGACCCAGGTCTTGGCCCGTTCGTCCGGGTCGAAGCCGGTGTCCGGGTCGAACCCGGGAACTTCGTTGACCACGGCGAGCCGTCCGTCCATCAGAGCGGGGCCCAGCGGGAAGCCGCCGCCGCTCAGCCGCTCGGCCGCGAGGGCGGGAGTGGTGGTCCGGTCGGTGAAGAACACCACCTGCTCGCCGCGCGACAGACCGATGTCGGCGTACGCGGCTCGGAGTTCCCAGCGGGTTTCGTCGTCGTCGAATCCGAGGCAGGCGTGGTCCCCGGAGTTCATACGGGTGACGGAGACCGTCCTGGTCACAGAACTGGCATCCATGGGGCAGAGCCTAGGGTCCGCGCGAGGCACCACGGCCGTCGTGATCACTGTTGACTGAAGTCGTTCCAATCGCTCGACAACTCGATAATTCGTTGCGGGACGCGATCGCAGGAGGTGATGATCCCCGCATGGTTCCGACTCCTCCCGACGGCCGCGCCGGAATCGACGCAGCGCTGGTGAAGCGTTTGATCGCAGAGCAGTTCCCGCAGTGGCGCGACCTTCCGGTCAGGCCGGTGGAGGTCGACGGCTGGGACAACCGGACCTACCGCCTCGGCGACAGCCTGACGGCCCGGCTGCCCACCGCCGCCGGTTATGTGCCCGCGGTGGCCAAGGAGAACGAGTGGCTGCCCCGGCTCGCGCCGTCCCTGCCGTTCGCCGTCCCGCCGATCCTGGGCGAGGGCGCACCGGGCGAGGGCTATCCCTACCCGTGGTCCGTCCGCGGCTGGCTGGCCGGTGAGACGGCCGCGCGCGGACGCATCGACGACATGGCCCGGTTCGCTCTCTCCGTCGCCGAGTTCATCCTCGCCCTCCAGCGCTGCGACGCCACCGGCGGCCCGCTCGCGGGCGAGCACAGCTGGTACCGAGGGGCGTCACCGGCGTACTACGACGACGAGACCCGGCGGTGCCTCGCCGCACTGGAGGGATACGTCGACACCGGCAGGGCGGCGACCGTCTGGGAAGCCGCCCTCGCCGCCGAGTGGCGCGGGACGCCCGTGTGGTTCCACGGCGACATCGCGCCGGGCAATCTCCTGGTCGCCGACGGCAGGCTCACCGCCGTCATCGACTTCGGCACGTCGGGCGTCGGAGACCCGGCCTGCGACCTGGTCATCGCGTGGGGGATGTTCTCGGGGGAGAGCCGGGAGGCGTTCCGGCGCGCGGTCGGCCACGACGAGGGCACCTGGGCGCGGGCCCGCGGCTGGCTGCTGTGGAAGTGCCTGCTGACCCTGACCGGGAACATCGACACCGATCCGGAGCGGGCGGCCGTCGACCGGCGGCTGATCGCCGAGGTCCTGGCCGACCACGAGCTCTTCGGCTGACGCCACCTCGGTGACGGGGTGCGGAGCCGGGCGGCTCAGGTGGGCACGACCGTGGTCTCCGTCGCCTTCACGCTGGTCCATACCCGCGTCCCGTCGGTGAGGCCGAGTTCGGCCGCCGCCTGCGGGGTGATCTCGGCGACCAGGTCGGGTGCCTGGGGCGAGGTGATCAGCAGGCGGAGCCGGCTGCCGCTGGTGGTGATCTCGCGGATGGTGCCGGGCCAGACGTTGCGGGGGCTGCCGGTGGGCCTGTCGCGGTGCACGGAGACCGCCTCCGGCGCGATGATCGCCAACGCCTCGGTGCCCGGCGGGAGCGGGTCGGCGATCACGAGGGTCCCGCCGCCGGGCAGGGCGAGCCCCTCGGGCACCGCGGTGCCGGACCAGGCGTTGCGGCCCAGCATCCTGGCCACCCATGGAGAGCGGGGGTGCCGGGTCACTTCGGCGGGTGCCTCGTCCTGCAGGGCGAGCCCCTGGTCGAGTACGAGCACCCGGTCGGCGAGGGACACCGCCTCGACGGGGTCGTGCGTGACGATCAGGCAGACGCCGCCGAAGGTGTCGAGGTGCGTGCGCAGGGTGTGGCGCACATGGGCCCGGGTCGTCTGGTCGAGTGCGGCGAGCGGTTCGTCGAGCAGGAGCAGCCGGGGCTGGGCCGCCAACGCCCGTGCCAGCGCCACTCGTTGGGCCTGGCCGCCGGAGACCTGGGCCGGCCTGCGGTGCGCGAGGTGCCCGACGTCGAGCCGGTCGAGCCACTCCTGCGCGTGCCGCCGGGCCTCGGCCCGCGGGACACCCAGCGCACGCGGCCCGTACGCCGTGTTGGCGAGGGCGCTCATGTGCGGGAAGAGGGCGCCGTCCTGCGGCACCCAGGCGACGTGGCGGCGGTGCGGCGGCAGGTCGGAGACGTCGGTGTCGCCCAGCCGGAGTTCGGCGTGGGCGCGCGGGGTGAGCCCGAGGAGCGCGCGCAACAGCGTGGTCTTGCCGGCGCCGTTGGGTCCGACGACGGCGATCGTGGTGCCCGGTTCGGCGTCCAGGGTGAGCTGGTTGAAGCCGGTGACCTCGGCGTGCAGGGACCAGCGCTCCGTGGACGGCGGCACGGGCCCGGCGTCGGCGGGCGCGGCATCAACAGGACCGGCGTCAATGGGCCCCGCATCGGCAGGCCCCGCATAGGCGGCTCCGGGGAGCGCGGGCGGGTCCGTCTCGTCCGGCAGCCGCTCGGACCGCCCCTGGCGCCGGGTGCCCGGAGTGCTCATCCAGCGGCCGCGCAGGGCGACGAGCACCGCCATGGCGATGGCGAGCAGCAGCAGCGACACGGAGGTCGCGGCCTCGGGGGAGTCCTGGAGCAGCAGGTACACCTGGAGGGGCAGGGTCTGCGTGGTGCCGGGGAGGTTCCCGGCGAAGGTGATGGTCGCGCCGAACTCGCCCAGGGCCCGCGCCCAGGTCAGGGCGGCTCCCGCGATGAGCCCGGGGGCGACCATGGGCAGCGTGACGGTGCGGAACACCCGTACCGGCGAGGCGCCCAGGGACGCCGCGGTCTCCTCGTAACGGGGGCGGAGGCCGCCGAGCGCGCCCTCCAGGCTGATGACGAGGAACGGCATCGCGACGAAGGTCGCGGCGAGCACCGCGCCGGACGTGTGGAACGGCAGGGTGATCCCGAACGTGCCCTCCAGCCACGGGCCGAGCAGTCCGCGCCGCCCGAAGGCGAGCAGCAGGGCGACGCCGCCCACGGTGGGCGGAAGCACCATCGGCAGCAGCACGAGGGAACGTACGACCGCCTTGCCGGGAAAGTCGACGCGGGCGAGCAGCCAGGCGAGCGGCACCCCGAGCAGCAGGGAGAGCCCCAGCGCCCAGAAGGAGACGACGAGGGACAGCTTCAGCGCCTGCGTGGTCCCTTCGCTGGCCAGATGGGACCCGAGCGCGCTCCACTCGGTCCGCAGGAGGATCCCGAGCAGCGGCAGCATCAGGAACGCGATGGCGAGCAGCGCGGGGACCGCGAGGGCGATCGGGGTGCGGGGGCCGGCGGTGCGGCCACGCAGGCGTTTCATCGTGGTCCCTGGGGTGCGCTCGGTGCGGTGCTACGAGGTGAGGGGGCGCCCGGGGCGTTCCGGGAGACGACCGGTACGCCCCCGACCGGGGAGGCGGTCGGCCCCCTCACCCCGGCGGGTGTGGCCACGTCCGGCCGGAAGAGGGCGGGCCTCCACCGGAAGGGCGGGCCGACGGGCTACGGCTTCTCGAAGCCCGCGTCCTGGAGGATCTTCTGGGCCTCGGGCGTGGCCAGCCACTTCACGAACGCCGCCGCTGCCTCACCGTGCTTCGACGTCTTCAGGGTGGCCGCGGGGTACTCGGCGATCGCGTTCTCGCCGTCCGGGATCTTGATCGCGTCGACCTTCTTGGGGGAGGTGGCGGCATCGGTCTTGTAGACCAGACCCGCGTCCGCCTCGCCCAGCTCGACCTTGCTGAGGACCGCGCGGACGTTGGGCTCCTGCGAGACCGGCTGCACGTCGATCTTCTGGGCGTCCAGGATCTGCTCGCTGTAGCGGCCGACCGGCACCTCGGGTGCGGCGAGGACGACCTTCAGCTTGCTGTCGGAGAGGTCCTTCAGCGCGTCGATCTTCTTTGGGTTGCCCTCGCCGGCGGCGATGACCAGGCGGTTCTTGGCGATGACGGACGGGCTGCCGGTGTCCGGCCTCAGGCCGTCCATGGTCTTGGTGTCGGCGGTGACCAGGGCGTCGGCAGGGGCGCCCTGCTTGACCTGGGCGGCCAGTTCCTGCGAACCGGCGAAGGAGAAGTTGACCTTCGTCCCCGGGTTCTCCTTCTCGTACGCGGCGCCCGCGGTCTTGAAGACGTCGGTGAGCGAGGAGGCGGCGAGGACGGTGAGGTCGGCCTTCGGGGCGGCGGAGCCCGAGGACTTCTTGCCGCTGTCGTCCTTCTTGCCGTCGTTGCCGTCGTCGTTGCCGCAGGCGGCGAGCGGGACGAGCAGCGCCGCCGTCAGCACGGCGGCTGCGGCACGGCGCTTGGTGGGACCAAGAGTGAGGGACATGAGCGTGGAACTCCTTGGGGGACACGGCGGCCGGCGGCACGGACCGGCCCTTGGCTGAGGACCTTGGGCACGGACCTGAAGGTCAGGTCCGATCGATGTGCACGCTGGTGGACTTCACGCGGGCGGTTGCCTGCATGCCGACCTCCAGGCCGAGCTCTTCCACGGCCTCCCGGGTCAGGAGCGAGACGAGCCGGTGCGGGCCTGCCTGGATCTCGACCTGGGCCGCGACGTCACCGAGCTTCACGGCGGTGACGATGCCGGGAAAGGCGTTGCGGGCAGAGGTGTAAGGGACGTCGTCCTCGCCGTTGCCCCCCTGGCCCTGACCTTGTGCGACCTCAATGGAGAACGCGGCGAGAGCGCGGCCGTCGATGAGCCGACGGCCGCCTTCGTCCCGGTGGGTGGCGACCCGTCCGGCGTCGGCCCAGCGACGAGCGGTGTCGGGGCTGACGCCGAGCAGGCGTGCCGCCTGTCCGATGGTGTAGGACTGCATACGCGTCACGATATGCCGCCCCACCTGGCATTTACAACACGTCTGGGTCTTTCTCCATGGCAGATGCCACCCCCTTTGGAGGAAAGGTCAAGAGGTGGCATCGCCTCCGGGGGACACGGCCTTCCGCACCTGCGGCACCTGCTTCAGGGCGATGCCGAAGTGCGTGGCGTATGCGTCGAGCACCTCGGCGTCCGTGGCCAGTTCGGCGGTGTGACGCTCACCGTCCTTCGTCGTGGTGAGGGTGCGGCCGCTGAGGGTGATCCGTCCGGTCCCGGTGAGCATCGAGCAGACCAGGGACCGCGTGAAGTGGGACGTGGGCGAGGTGCGGTGCCACCAGGCGCCGGACGTGAAGTCGCCGAGGGCGCGCGGGCGCCGGTCGACCACGTACTGGGCCCTGCCGTCCCTGCTGACGTCCAGGTCGCCTTCGGGGGTCTCGGTGATGCGGAAGGTGCCGCCGGGGTCCTGCTGCTCGCCGCGTTCGCCGTAGGCCAGCGGGAAGTGGCTGTGGGTGCCGAAGCCGACGTCCGCGAGCCAGTCGCCGCCATCGGAGGTGCGCACGCGCAACGCCAGGTGGTCGTAGGGGATTCCGGGGTTTCCGGTGTCGTCGTACACGCGGGCCTGCAACAGCGTCACCTCGAAGCCGAGCGAGGTGAGCAACGCGGCGAAGGCGCCGTTGAGTTCGTAGCAGAAGCCGCCGCGGTGGGCGTCGACGACCTTCGCCACCAAGGCGTCATCGGTGAGTTCGATGTTCTCGCCGAGGTGGATGGAGAGGTTCTCGAAGGGGACGGCGCGCAGGTGCGCGAGATGCAGATCGCGCAGGGCGCGCGTGGTGGGCGCGGCGGGCCGTTCGGCGCCGATGCGCCGCAGGTAGGCATCCGTACGGTCAGCGGTCTGGTCAGAGGTCCGGTCAAAATCCATGGGCAGATTCTTGCGCGTCGCGCATCATGGGCCTGCCCGTCGCATGCCGCCGCCCGCGTAGCCGCGGTTCGGCGCTGTGATGCTGTGGCGCCCCCTGCCTCTCGTACCGAAGGAACCATGACAGCCGAACCCGCTCCTTTCCGGACCTCCGTCTCCGACGACGTACTGGACGACCTGCGTACGCGCCTGCGGCGCACCCTCTTCACCCAGCCCTCCGACTCCGCGTACTGGGCGGCGGGCGTCGACCCCGGCTATCTGCGCGAACTCGTCGCGTACTGGGCGGACGGCTTCGACTGGCGCGCCGCCGAGGCCGCGCTCAACGTCTTCCCGCAGTACGTCGCCGAAGTCGCCGGACGGCGCGTGCACTTCGTCCATCTGCGGGGCCGCCGCCCCGAAGGCGCCCCCGCACCGCTGCCGCTGGTCCTGAGCCACGGCTGGCCGAGCAGCTTCGTGGAGATGCTGCGGGTCGCCGAACGCCTGGCCGACCCGGCGGCGCACGGCGGTGACCCGGCCGACGCCTTCGACGTGGTGATCCCCTCGCTGCCCGGCTTCATCCACTCCGAGTTGCCGCGCGAGCCGTTCACGCGCAGGGGCGTCGCCGAGATCTGGCACGAGCTGATGACCGGGACCCTGGGCTACGAACGCTTCGGGGCCTTCGGCGGGGACATCGGGGGCGGGGTGACGCAGTGGCTCGGCGCGCTCTACCCGCGGGAGGTGGCCGGGGTGCACGTCACGTCCGCTGTGATCACGGAGCAGTTCGACGCGGAGCCGCCGACCCCCGAGGAGCAGACGTTCCTCGACGCCTTGGACGCGTATGACGCGACCGACCAGGGCTACAGCGAGATCATGTGCACCCGCCCGGACACCGTCGCCGCCGCCCTGATGGACTCCCCGGCGGGGCTCGTCGCCTGGATCGCCGACAAGTATCGCGACTGGAGCGACTGCGGCGGCGAGCTGGAGGCCCGCTGGGACAAGGACACCCTGCTCACGGTCGCGACGCTCTACTGGGCCACCGGCAGCATCGGCTCGTCCTTCCGGCAGTACTACGACTACCCCCGGAACAAGCCCGTCCCGCCCATCACCGTCCCCGCAGCCGTCACCCTCAGCCATGAACCGGCGTTCGCGGACTTCCCCAGGAGCCTGGCCGAGCGCACCTTCAGGGATCTGCGCCACTGGAGCACCCCGAAGCGGGGCGGGCACTTCATGGCGCACGAGGAGCCGGAGCAGGTGGCGCGGGAGCTGCGGACGTTCTTCCGGCCGCTGAGGGGCTGATCGGGCGGCGCGGCGGGGCGCGGTGGGACTGGCTCTCCACAATAACGGTTGACTTAGGTTAGGCTAAGCTAAGTTGATGTTGTTGTCGTGTGCTGGACCAGGAAGGCGGGGAACGATGCGGGTCCTCTTCGTGTGCGGATGAGTGTGACCACGGGGGTGCTCGCGGCCGACGCGGCGCCCCGCAGGATCGCGGGCGCCGTGCGCCGCGTCGAACGCGCCGCGACTCGCGCCGCCGGCGCCCCCGAAGCCGAACGCGCCGTCATCCTGGAGGAGTTCTGGGCGGATGCCGCACGCCACGGCACCCCGCTGGTCGAGGCCATCGAAGGCGACCCGGACCACTGCGCCGTGACATTCCTGTGGCGCGGCCACCGCGCCACCCGGCAGGTCCTGCTGCTCGCCGAGGGCATCGCGGACCCCGCCGACCCCGCCGCGTCGCTGCTGACCCCGCTGCCCGGCACGGACATCTGGCACCTCACCTACCGGCTGCGCGCCGACCACCGAGCCTCGTACCGGATGGCCGCCGACATCTCGCCCGGCGAACCGCCCGCATCCGCCGATCTCCTCCGGCGACGGCTGCTCTCCCTCTCCGCGCACGCCGCTCCCGACCCGCTCAACCACCTTCGGACACCCGGCCGCCGGCCGGACCGCGACACCTCCGTGCTCGAACTCCCGCAGGCGCCCGCACCCGCGCGTTCGTGGGCCGAGCGGCGTACCGGGGCGTCCCGGGGGAGGGTCGAGCGGCACCGGCTGCCCGCGGGGGTGCTCGGCGCCGAGCGGGACGTCTGGGCGTATCTCCCGCCGGGTGGCCGCGCAGGCGACTTGCCGGTGCTCGTGCTGAACGATGGCGACATGTGGTTCGGGCGGCTCGCCTTCCAGGACACCCTGGACGCCCTCATCGCCGACGGCGCCCTGCCGCCGCTCGCCGTCCTGGCCCCGGACGCCGTCGACAGGGCCACGCGCAGCCGGGAGCTGGGCGCGTACCACAGCCATGTCGGTTTCCTCGCCGACGAACTGCTGCCGTGGGCGGCGGGCCGCTGGCCCCTCACCACCGACCCCGCGCGCACGCTCGTCGCGGGCCAGGGCCTGGGCGGACTGGCCTCCCTGTACGCGGGTTTCCTGCGGCCGGAACGGTTCGGCAACGTCCTGGCCCAGTCCGCGCCCGTCTCCCGGTTCGACGGCCGCGGGACCGGGTCCGTCACCGTGCGCATGGATGTCGGACTGCGTGAGGAGGAAATTCTTGATCACCATCGCGACCTGTACGAGATGCTGCGTTCGCACGGCTGCCCGGTGACCCTGAACGAGTACAACGGCGGTCACGACTGGGCCTGTTGGCACGCCTGTCTCATCGAAGGGCTTGTGGGACTCCTGGGACACTGACCCGCCGGCCCTGGCACACTGGTCGGCTCGCCCCGTGTCGCTGTTGGGCCGAACGGGTGAGGTCGCGTAAGAATGAGCCGGTGCAGATATCGAGTGCGAGCCAGGACGGGGTGGAGCGTTGAACAGCCACGACGTCACCGATGAACAGTGGGAAGGGCTCGCCCAGGTCGTACCGCTGCGCAGCCGCAACGAATGGCCATCCTGGCCCGGCCACCGCGCGATGCCCGACGCGGAGACCGAGGCGCGGCGGCGCTTTGTGGTGATGCGGGTGAACATCTTCGCGGACGCCCGCGAGGTCGCCGAAACCGTGATGGCGCAGATTCCGGTCCTGCTCGACCTGACCGGGGCGGAGACGGAAGTCGCCAAGCGCGTCCTGGACTTCAGCAGCGGTGTGGTCCTCGGCCTCGGCTGCGGGATGCACCGGGTCGACAAGAACGTCTTCCTGCTGGCCCCGCCCGGCACCGAGGTGCAGGGACTTGTCGCGGCGGCGCAGTCGTAGCGTCGTAGCGGGGGCAGTGGTGCGGGGCGGGGGCCCGGCCAGTGGTGCGAGATGGGGGCCCGGCGGTTCGGCGTCGGGTCCTCAGTGATTTTGTACGGTGCCGCAGTCGGGCATAGGCCAGGTGCATAGCCGCTCGCGATGCGGCGCCTGGGCGCCTCCTGCGGGAATCCCTCATTCGTAGGAAGGTCACTTGGGCGGAACGGTTCGCCGGATCCGTCGCCGCCTACCGTCCGGACATGACTGTGCACCTTCCGGCGGCGGACGCCGAGCCACCGCCGGGTCCGGACCGGAGCCGCGTCACCGAACTGCGGCTCTCGGCGTTCGCCTCGCACCGGGGCGCCGTGTTCCCGCTCGGTCCGCTGACCCTCGTCACGGGGCCCAGCGGGAGCGGCAAGTCCACGGCGCTCGCCGCGTACGAGGCACTGGCGCGGCTCGGTGCGGGCGAGGAACTCGTCGACGTCTTCGCCGATCCCGCGGCCTGCGTGCCCGATCGCGCACGGGGTGACGGGCAGCAGCGGCGCGGGTTCCGCATCGGCTGCACGGTCGACGGCCCCGTCGGGGCGGTGCGGCTCGACGTCGCCGTACAGGCGGAGCCCGAACTGCGGGTCGTGGGCGAGCGGCTGACCTGGGGCGGGCTCGCCCTCCTGGAGACGGCGCTGCGTGACCCGGGGCGCCGCGCGGTGCAGGCGGCCTGGCACACGGCGGGCTCCACGCCGGTGACGCGCGGCCCTCTGCCGGACGACCGGCTCGGCACGGCGCTGCTCCCGCTGCGCGTCGCGGGGAAGACCGAGGGCCAGCGCCTGGTGCTCGCGGCGGCCGAACAGGTGGTGGTCGCGCTGCGTTCGGTGTTCCCGTGCGCGCCGCGGCCCGGGCTCATGCGGCGGCCCGTGCCTCCCGGGATGATCGGCGCGGGCCGCCTGCTGGGCGGCTGTGACAACCTCGCGGAGGTCCTTCTCCGTACGAGGGAGGAGTGCGGGCAGCGTCACGCGCGGCTGGTGGCCGCGGTGCGGGCGGGGTGCGCGGGGCCGGTCGCCGACGTGGTCTCGGAGGTGGCCGACGACGGATCGGTCCACGCGTTCATCGACCGGGGCGGCGGGATCAGAACACCCGTCGGGCGGCTCGGGGACGGCGAGTTGAGGTATCTGGCGCTCGCTCTGGTGCTGCTCACCGGCCCTGGAGTCCTTGAGGTGGACCCGGTGGCCGAGGTGCCGTCGGCCTACCAGAACCTCACCGTGCTCGCCGACGGCCTCGACCACTTCCTCGACCAGCGGCAGAAGCGCGCACTGGCCGAACTGGCGGCACGCACCTGCGAACGCGGGCACATCCGCCTCGTCGGGACGGTGAGCGACGCGTCGTGGGCGGATCTGGTCGGCGGGGCCGCGATGGTAGACCTGGAGACGTGACGGAACTTGATGTAGCGGGACTGCAGCGCAGGCTGGCCGATTTCGCGGCGAAGCGGGACTGGGAGCAGTACCACACGCCGAAGAACCTGGCCGCCGCGCTCAGCGTGGAGGCGTCCGAACTGGTCGAGATCTTCCAGTGGTTGACCCCCGAGCAGTCGGCACGGGTGATGGAGGACCCCGGCTCGGCGCATCGGGTGACCGACGAGGTCGCCGATGTGCTCGCTTACTTGCTGCAGTTCTGCGAGGTACTCGGCATCGACGCGCTCGCGGCGCTCGCCGCGAAGATCGACCGGAACGAACAGCGCTTTCCGGCGAAGTGACATCGCCTGTCCACCACTTGCCCCACATCGGTCCACCACCCCTACCCAACGCCTATCTATGGCGCGTAGATTTATCACTCTCCGGAGTGGACGCGTTGTCCACAGTCGATAGCTTGTCCACAGATTTCCTGGTTGCTCTGGCTTTTCTTCCCGCTGGCGCTCACTCTGGGTAGTGGGCAAGGGGAGTTCGGGCGATCGTGCGGCGGATGCGCGGGATGGGTGGGGGTGAGCATGGAGGCGATGCGGCTCATCGAGGCGAGCAGGCACGCGCTGGCGCGGAGCCAGGAGCCGTCGGAGATCGTGGCCGAGGTGTGGCAGTCCCAGGCCCTCGCGCAGGCGATCGGCAGCCGTCTCGCGATCGCCGGACCTCCGGAGTTACGGGGCGAGGCGCTGGGCCTGAGCGAAGTCGGCGGCAGGGGCTGCGGAGTCCTCGACGCCCTGGGTCTCGGGACGGAGGGCATCCGGGCGGCGCGGCTGACCGGCATCGGCGGGGCGCACGAGGTGCTGCGGGGGCTCGATGAACTGCTCGGCGAGGTGGGGTTCGCGCTCGTCGCCGTGGCCATGGGCGCGGACGACGAGGGGGTGTACTGGCAGTGCATGGAAGCGATCGACGCCGCCGATGAGGCGCGGGACCGGGTGCTTGAGATGTTGCGCAGACTCGCGGTGCGCGAACAGAGCCTGCCCGAGCCGGACTCGACTGCGGGGGCGCCATGACCCGGCGCCGTGACGGGGGCCGCGGGCGGCCGGGCGGCACTGGCGCCGGGGGAGTGCCGGCGCCGTCAGAAGCGGGTGGGCTCGTCGCCGGCGGGGGGACGAGGGGCGGGGGGTGCGGTGTCGCCGGCCGTCGTCGACTGCTGCAGATCCGCGTCGAGCTGGGTCAGGTCCGCGTTGAGCGCGGCCATCAGCTCCTCCATCTGCTGGAGCAGGCCCTTGGGTGGGCCCTGCTGCTCGGGCACGGACGGTTCGCGCGCGGCCTCCTGATCGGGTACGGCTTCCTGGGACATGACGGCCTCCTCGGCCCTCGCCCTCCCGGTGGTGGAGGGCTGCTGGTGCGAGCGACGCACCAGCAGCGGCCGCCGGCGCGGGTGCCGGGCGGTCCGGCTCCGCCCGAGCCAACGATCACCTGCGGCGGCGGGTCACTGGGGCGGGGCCACACCGGATGCGGGGTTGACGGAATTTCACCCGGCCGGGGCCGCGCGGAACCGGCGGCACCGGTGGAGTTGACGGGAGCGCGACCGGTTCCGAATCCACGGAGGCGGCATGCACCGAGGCCTACTCCACCGGGGCCACCAGCCGCCCCAGGGCCAGCCGCCCCAGGGTCACCCCACCCAGGGCCGCTCGGTGGCCGAGGGGCGGTCGCGCCGCGGTCAGCTCAGCTGCGACATGACCTGCGAGGAGATCAGCTCCAGGTGGTCGAGGTCGTCCAGGTCGAGCATCTGGAGGTACATGCGCTGCGAGCCGACGGCCTGGTAGGCGGCGATCTTCTCGACGACCTCGGCGGGGGAGCCGGCGAGTCCGTTCGCCTTCAGGTCCTCCACCTCGCGCCCGATCGCGTCGGCGCGGCGCTTCACCTCCGCGTCCGTCTTGCCGACGCAGGCCACCAGCGCGTTGGAGTAGGTGAGGTCGTCGGCCTTGCGGCCGACCTCTTCGGCGGCGGCGCGGACCCGCTTGAACTGCTGCTCGGTGTCGGAAAGAGAGGCAAAGGGGATGTTGAACTCGCTCGCGTAGCGGGCCGCGAGGGCGGGCGTCCGCTTGGCGCCGTGGCCGCCGATGAGGACGGGCACCTTGGGCTGCGCGGGCTTGGGCAGGGCGGGGGAATCGGAGAGTTGGTAGTAGGTGCCGTCAAAGGTGAACCGTTCGCCGACCGGGGTCTCCCACAGGCCGGTGACGATGGCGAGTTGTTCCTCCAGGCGACCGAACTTCTCCTTCGGGAAGGGGATTCCGTACGCGGAGTGCTCCGCCTCGTACCACCCCGATCCGAGGCCGAGCTCGATGCGGCCGCCCGACATCTGGTCGACCTGCGCGACCTGGATGGCGAGCACGCCGGGCAGCCGGAAGGTGCCCGCGGTCATCAGGGTGCCGAGCCGGATCCGCCGGGTCTCACGGGCCAGGCCCGCGAGGGTGATCCAGGCGTCCGTGGGGCCGGGGAGACCGTCGGAGGAGCCCATCACGAGGTAGTGGTCGGATCGGAAGAAGGCGCTGTAGCCGAGGTCCTCGGTGGCCTTGGCGACGCGGAGGAGCGTCTCGTAGGTCGCACCCTGCTGCGGTTCGGTGAAGATTCGAAGGTCCATGCAGCTATCTTGCCCGGATGCCCGTTCCACTTTCAGTCCCGCACAGGCCGTGTTGCCGCCGCCTGCGGGCGGGACCTGGGAGGGCGCTCGGCCGTACGGCGCCGGGGTGCGGAGGTTAGGCTTCGGCACTGGCTGTCCGGGCGAGGGGCCCGGAGACGGTGTGGGGGTTGGGGTCGAGATGGTCGCTGGCAGGGTTGTCCGGTTCGACGGCGCGCGGGGCTATGGGTTCATCGCCCCGGAGCATGGTGGGGAGGACGTGTTCCTGCACGCCAACGACCTGCTGATCCCGGAGCCTCTGGTGCACACGGGGGCGCTGGTCGAGTTCGAGATCGAGGAGGGTGAGCGCGGACCCAAGGCGTCGTCCGTCCGTCTCCCCGAGAGGGCGCAGGCGTCGGCGGCAGTGCCGTTCGTCGGTGGCAGGGCGCAGATGCCCCCGTCGATCCGGGCGTCCGCCGCGGGGTTCGACGACGGTGAGGAGCCGACCTGCGATGTGCTCAGCGTCGCGGAGTACTCGTTCGAGGTGACCGAGCTGCTGCTCGGCGCGGCTCCGTGGATGACCGGTGAGCAGATCAAGCACCTCCGCGAACAACTGGTGCAGCACGGCAAGAGCCACGGCTGGGTCGAGGGCTGAAGGGCCCCCGAGGGGGAGCGAAAACCCCTGAGTGAGTCCCTGATGTTCGCTGTACGGTCTAGAGGCGCGCTGGAGCCGCAACCGTAAGTTTCCGCAGTTCAGATTGCGTTTCGAGGCATACCCGTGTTCCTGTCGATCAGTACTTCCGGTACCCCTGAGAGCCCTGCTACCGACCTCGGTTTCCTGCTGCACAAGCATCCCGAGAAGGCGCAGGCGTTCTCCACTTCCTACGGCACCGCGCACGTCCTCTACCCCGAGGCGTCCGTGGAGCGTTGCACCGCCGCGCTGCTGCTAGAGGTGGATCCCGTGGCGCTGGTGCGGCGGGGGAAGGGAAAGGGCCGGGGCGGGGCGCCCGATGCCGCGCTCGCGCAGTATGTGAACGACCGGCCCTACGCCGCTTCGTCGCTGCTCGCCGTGGCGCTGAGCGCGGTGTTCTCCAGCGCGATGCGCGGGGTGTGCAACGCGCGGCCCGAGCGGGCTCGGCAGCCGCTGCCGCTGCGCATCGAGGTGCCCGCGCTGCCCGCGCGGGGCGGCGCCGACCTGGTGCGCAAGCTGTTCGAGCCGCTGGGCTGGACGGTCGCGGCGACGCGAATTCCGCTGGACGAGCAGTTCCCGGAGTGGGGCCACTCGCGGTATGTCCACCTCGTACTCGACGTTCCGGACGGGAAGTTGACCCTGGGCGAGGCGCTTCGGCACCTCTATGTCCTGCTCCCCGTGCTCGACGACGCCAAGCACTACTGGGTCTCGCCGGACGAGGTCGACAAGCTGTTGCGTGCCGGTGTGGGCTGGCTCGCGGACCACCCGGAGCAGAAGGTCATCACCAGCCGCTATCTCGCGCGGCGCTGGTCGCTGACCCAGGAGGCCATGCAGCGGCTGGAACTGGTGCGGCTCGCCGACGCGGACGACACGGTTGTCGAGGACATCGACAACGCGGTCGCCGAGGAGAGCGCTGATCCCGATGGTGAGGAGAGCGAGGAGAGCACGGACAAGCCCGTCCCGCTCGCCGTGCTGCGGCGGGAGGCGATCCTTGCGGCGCTGGCCGGCGCCGGTGCCGGGCGCGTGCTCGATCTCGGGTGCGGGCAGGGCCAGTTGGTGCAGGAGCTGCTCAAGGACACCCGGTTCACCGAGATAGCCGGTGTCGACGTGTCGATGCGGGCGCTGACCATCGCGTCGCGGCGGCTGAAGCTCGACCGCATGGGCGAGCGGCAGGCCGAGCGCGTCAAGCTCTTCCAGGGCTCGCTCGCGTACACGGACAAGCGGCTCAAGGGGTACGACGCGGCGGTGCTCAGCGAGGTCATCGAGCACCTCGACGAGGAACGTCTGCCCGCCCTGGAGTACGCGGTGTTCGGCTCCGCCCGCCCGCGCACCGTGCTCGTGACGACGCCGAACGTCGAGTACAACGTCCGCTGGGAGACGCTCGCCGCCGGGCACGTCCGGCACGGCGACCACCGGTTCGAGTGGACGCGCGAGGAGTTCCGGGGCTGGGCCGGGAAGGTGGCCGAACGGCACGGGTACGGCGTGGAGTTCGTGCCCGTGGGGGACGACGACCCCGAGGTGGGTCCGCCGACCCAGATGGCCGTGTTCACGCAGGCCGACAAGACGGACGACAAGGCCACCCTCAAGACCGACAAGACCGACAAGACCGACACGAAGGCGAAGGAGGTGCGGGCGGCATGACGAATGAAACCAGCACCGGCTCCGGCACGGAAGCCACTCACGCGGGGCGCGTGCTGCCCGTCACCGACCTCTCCCTCGTCGTCCTCGTCGGCGCCACCGGCTCCGGCAAGTCGACCTTCGGCCGCAAGCACTTCAAGCCCACCGAGGTTCTTTCCAGCGACTTCTGCCGCGGCCTCGTCGCCGACGACGAGAACGACCAGGGTGCGAGCGGCGACGCCTTCGACGTGCTGCACTACATCGCGGGCAAGCGCCTCGCGGCGGGCCGCCGCACCGTCGTCGACGCGACGAACGTGCAGAGCGAGAGCCGCAAGCAGCTCATCGAGCTGGCCAGGCAGCACGACGTCCTGCCCATCGCCATCGTCCTGGACGTGCCCGAGGAGGTCTGCGCCGCGCGCAACGCCGGGCGCGCCGACCGGGCCGGCATGCCCCGCCGTGTCATCCAGCGCCACCAGCGCGAACTGCGGCGCTCGCTCAAGCACTTGGAGCGCGAGGGGTTCAGGAAGGTGCACGTCCTCAAGGGCGTGGAGGAGGTCGACCACGCCACCGTCGTCACCGAGAAGCGCTACAACGACCTCTCGCACCTCACAGGACCCTTCGACATCATCGGCGACATCCACGGCTGCGCCGCCGAGCTGGAGACGCTGCTCGGCAAGCTCGGATACGTGGACGGCGCGCACCCCGACGGGCGTACGGCCGTGTTCGTGGGTGACCTCGTCGACCGCGGACCGGACTCGCCGGGCGTGCTGCGCCGCGTGATGTCGATGGTCGGCGACGGCAGCGCCCTGTGCGTGCCGGGCAATCACGAGAACAAGCTCAGCCGTTATCTCAAGGGCCGCAAGGTCCAGCACACCCACGGACTCGCCGAGACCGTCGAGCAGTTGGAGGCCGAGAGCGAGGAGTTCCGCGCGAGCGTGCGGGAGTTCGTGGACGGCCTCGTCTCGCACTACGTCCTCGACGGCGGCAAGCTCGTCGTCTGTCACGCGGGCCTGCCCGAGAAGTACCACGGGCGGACGTCGGGCCGGGTGCGCTCGCACGCGCTGTACGGCGACACCACCGGCGAGACCGACGAGTTCGGCCTGCCCGTGCGCTACCCGTGGGCGGAGGACTACCGGGGCAGCGCCGCCGTGGTCTACGGCCACACCCCCGTGCCGACGGCGACCTGGCTGAACAACACCATCTGCCTGGACACCGGTGCCGTGTTCGGCGGCAGGCTCACCGCCCTGCGCTGGCCGGAGCGCGAACTGGTCGACGTACCGGCGGAGCAGGTCTGGTACGAGCCGGCCAGGCCGCTGCGTACGGAGGCCCCCGGCGGCCACGACGGCCGTCCGCTCGACCTGAACGACGTGCACGGCCGCCGCGCCGTGGAGACCGGTCACGCCGGCCGCGTCGCGGTGCGCGAGGAGAACGCGGCGGCGGCCCTTGAGGTCATGAGCCGTTTCGCCGTGGACCCGCGGCTCCTTCCCTACCTCCCGCCGACGATGGCCCCGACCGCGACATCGCAGCGTGAGGGCTATTTGGAGCACCCGGCCGAGGCCTTCGCCTCGTACGCCAAGGACGGGGTGGGCCGGGTCGTGTGCGAGGAGAAGCACATGGGCTCGCGCGCCGTGGCCCTGGTGTGCCGTGACGCGGACGTGGCCCGCGAGCGCTTCGGCGTGGACGGCCCGACCGGCTCGCTCTGCACCCGTACGGGGCGTCCCTTCTTCGACGACCCGGAGATCACCGAGGAGATACTCGGCCGGGTGCGCGACGCCGTCACCGAGGCGGGCCTGTGGCAGGAGCTGGACACCGACTGGCTGCTGCTCGACGCCGAGTTGATGCCCTGGTCGCTGAAGGCCTCCGGCCTGCTCCGCACGCAGTACGCGGCCGTGGGCGCCGCGGCCGGAGCCGTCTTCCCCGGTGCGATCGCCGCCCTGGAAGCGGCGACGGCGCGCGGCGTGGACACCGGGGGACTCCTGGCCAAGCAGCGCGAACGAGCCGTGGACGCCGCCGCGTTCACGGACGCCTACCGCCGCTACTGCTGGCCGACCGAGGGCCTGGAGGGCGTGCGTCTCGCGCCGTTCCAGATCCTGGCCGTCCAGGGCCGCAGCCTCGCCGCGCTCCCGCACGACGGACAGCTCGCCCTGATCGACCGCATGGTGGAGCACGACGGCACCGGCCTGCTGCAGACCACCCGGCGGCTCTACGTCGACACGGGCGACGAGGCGTCGGTCCAGGCGGGCATCGACTGGTGGCTGGAGATGACCAGCCGCGGCGGCGAGGGCATGGTCGTCAAGCCGGTCGAGGCGCTGGTCAGGGACGCGAAGGGCCGGATCGTGCAGCCCGGCATCAAGTGCCGCGGACGCGAGTACCTCCGGATCATCTACGGCCCGGAGTACACACGGCCCGACCACCTCGACAAGCTGCGCGACCGCTTCCTCGGGCACAAGCGCTCGCTCGCCGTCCGTGAGTACGCGCTCGGCCTCGAGGCCCTCGACCGTCTCGCGGCGGGTGAGCCGTTGTGGCGCGTGCACGAGGCGGTGTTCGCGGTCCTTGCCCTGGAGTCGGAGCCGGTGGACCCGCGGCTCTAGGCAACAAGAACCGGGCTTTGGCCAACGGCGGGCGTCGGCCGCCCGGCCGGGGAAAGATGGACTCCATGGGATTCCATGTCGACTCCGAGGCCGGGCGGCTGCGCCGCGTGATCCTGCACCGACCTGATCTGGAGCTCAAGCGGCTCACCCCGAGCAACAAGGACGCGTTGCTCTTCGACGACGTCCTGTGGGTCCGCAGGGCCCGCCAGGAGCACGACGGATTCGCCGACGTGCTGCGCGATCGCGGGGTGGCCGTCCATCTCTTCGGGGACCTCCTCACCGAGGCCATGGACGTGCCCGGCGCGCGCCTGCTCGTCCTGGACCGGGTCTTCGACGAGAAGGAGTACGGCCCGCTGGCGACCGACCATCTGCGGGCCGCGTTCGAGACGTTGCCGTCCGCGGAGCTCGCCGACGCGCTGATCGGCGGGATGACCAAGCGGGAGTTCCTGGAGCGGCACCCCGAGCCGACGTCCGTGCGCTTCCACTGCATGGACCTGGACGACTTCCTGCTCGGCCCGCTGCCCAACCACCTCTTCACGCGCGACACCTCGGCGTGGATCTACGACGGCGTCTCCATCAACGCGATGCGCTGGCCCGCGCGGCAGCGCGAGACCGTGCACTTCGAGGCGATCTACCGGCACCACCCGCTCTTCCGCGGCGAGGACTTCCACGTCTGGTCCCAGGGACAGGCGGACTATCCCTCCACCATCGAGGGCGGCGACGTCCTGGTGATCGGCCGGGGCGCGGTCCTCATCGGCATGAGCGAGCGCACCACACCGCAGGCCGTCGAGATGCTCGCGCACAAGCTCTTCGCGGCGGGCTCCGCGCAGACGATCGTGGCCCTGGACATGCCGAAGAGACGCGCGTTCATGCATCTCGACACGGTGATGACGATGGTCGACAGCGACACCTTCACGCAGTACGCGGGCCTGGGCATGCTGCGCTCGTACACCATCGAGCCCGGCGTCGACGGGCGGGAGCTGAAGGTCACCGACCATCCGCCCGAGCACATGCACCGGGCCATAGCGGCGGCCCTCGGGATGAGCGGCATCCGGGTCCTCACGGCGACCCAGGACGTGCACGCGGCCGAGCGCGAGCAGTGGGACGACGGCTGCAACGTGCTGGCGGTCGAGCCGGGCGTCGTCGTGGCGTACGAACGGAACTCGACCACGAACACGCATCTGCGCAAGGAGGGCATCGAGGTGATCGAGATCCTGGGCAGCGAGCTGGGGCGCGGCCGGGGCGGTCCGCGGTGCATGAGCTGTCCGGTGCAGCGGGACGCCATCGACTGACAGCCATCGACCCATAGCCATCCATCGAGCTGTATAGAAATGTGGAGCGTCGTATAGACTTCCAGTATCCCCGTACGCGTACCCCTGGAGCGCCATCATGGCCATCGACCTCACCGGCCGCCACTTCCTCAAGGAGCTGGACTTCACCGCCGAGGAGTTCCGCGGCCTGATCGAGCTTGCCGCCGAGCTGAAGGCGGCCAAGAAGGCGGGGACCGAGACGCAGCGGCTGCGCGGCAGGAACATCGCGCTGATCTTCGAGAAGTCCTCCACGCGGACCCGCTGCTCCTTCGAGGTCGCCGCCGCTGACCAGGGTGCCTCGACGACGTACATAGACCCGGCCGGATCGCACATCGGCAGCAAGGAGTCCGCCAAGGACACCGCCCGGGTGCTCGGCCGGATGTTCGACGCCATCGAGTTCCGCGGCGACGCCCAGTCGACCGTCGAGGAGCTCGGCGCGTACGCGGGCGTGCCCGTCTACAACGGCCTGACCGACGACTGGCACCCCACCCAGATGCTCGCCGACGTGCTCACGATGACCGAGCACAGCACGAAGCCGCTCACCGAGATCACGTTCGCCTATCTCGGTGACGCTCGTTTCAACATGGGCAACTCGTACCTGATCACCGCGGCGCTCCTCGGCATGGACGTACGCATCGTGGCGCCCAAGGCCTACTGGCCCGCCGACGAGATCGTCGCCCGGGCCCGCGAGCTCGCCGGGACCAGCGGCGCCCGGATCACGCTCAGCGAGGACGTCACCGAGGCCGTCGCGGGCGCCGACTTCGTCGTGACCGACGTCTGGGTCTCCATGGGTGAGCCCAAGGAGGTCTGGGACGAGCGCATCGCGGCCCTCGCGCCGTACGCCGTGACCATGGACGTCCTGCGCGCCACGGGCAACGCCGACGTGAAGTTCCTGCACTGCCTCCCGGCCTTCCACGACCTGGGCACGAAGGTCGGCCGTGAGATCCACGCCCGGCACGGTCTAAGCTCTCTCGAGGTCACCGACGAGGTCTTCGAGTCCGCGCACTCCGTCGTCTTCGACGAGGCGGAGAACCGGCTCCACACGATCAAGGCGATTCTCGTCGCGACACTCGCCTGACAGAAGCTCACACGGGCGGGGCCGGGGAACACCTTCCCCCGGCCCCGCTTCTATGCGGCCCCACCCCCGCCGCGCCCAGCACCACCGAAATGAGAACCACCGCATGCGCTCGACCGGTCCGGCAGGACTCCGCATCAAGTCCCCCGAACTCCTAGTCGCCGAATCGGGTGCCGACCTCGAAGGCCACGGCCTGAAGCGCACTATGGGCCTGTTCCAGCTGGTGTGCTTCGGCGTCGGCGCGATCGTCGGCACCGGCATCTTCGTCGGCCTCTCCGACAGCGTCGCCGAGGCGGGCCCCGCGGTCGCCGTCTCGTACCTCCTGGCCGCCGTGACCTGCATCTTCACCGCGTTCTCGTTCGCCGAGCTGGGCGGTGCGATCCCGGTCTCCGGCAGCTCCTACTCCTTCGCGTACGCCTCGCTCGGCGAGCGCACCGCGTTCCTCGTCGGCTGGTGCCTGCTCCTGGAGTACGGCGTCTCCGTCTCCGCCGTGGCGGTCGGCTGGAGCCAGTACCTGAACGAGCTGCTCGAAAGCCTCACGGGCTGGCACCTGCCCGACGCGCTCTCCGCCGGTCCCGGCGAGGGCGGAGCCGTGAACCTGCCCGCCGTGGTCGTGATCCTGCTGGCCGCCGTGCTGCTCGTACGCGGCATCCGCGAGAGCGCGCGGGCGACGGCCGCCATGGCCATGCTCAAGATCGGGATCCTGCTGCTGTTCCTCGCGATCGCGTTCACCGCGTTCAAGGCCGGCAACCTCACCCCCTTCGCGGGCGCCGGAGCCTCCGGCATCACCGCGGGCGCCTCGCTCGCCTTCTTCTCCTTCATCGGCTTCGACGCGATCACCACGGCGGGCGAAGAGGTCAAGAACCCCCGCAGGAACATCCCGATCGCCATCCTGATCTGCATCGGCGTCGCCACCCTGCTGTACGTCGCCGTCGCCCTCGGGGCGATCGGCGCGCTGGGCGCGGACGCGGTGGCCGACAAGCCCGCCGCGCTCTCGCTGGTCGTCAACCAGGTCACCGACTCCTCGGTCGGCGGCGGGATCATCGCCTTCGGCGCGGTCGTGGCCATCGCGTCCGTCGTGCTCGCCGTGATGTACGGGCAGACCCGCATCCTGATGTCGATGTCCCGCGACGGGCTCGTCCCGCGCGTCTTCGAGCGCGTCTCGCCCAAGACCTCGACGCCGGTCGCCAACACCTGGATCGTCGCCGCGGTCTTCGCCGTCCCGGCGGCTTTCTCGTCGCTCGACGTGGTGGTGAACCTGACGACGATCGGCACGCTGGCCATCATGGTCGTGGTGAACGTCGCGGTGCTCGCGCTGCGCCGCTCGGCGCCGGAGCTGAGGCGCACCTTCCGGGTGCCGCTGTACCCGGTGAGCCCGATCCTGGGCGTGGGCTTCTGCCTCTACCTGATCTGGGGCACGGGCTGGACGACGTGGGTGCAGTTCGCCGTGTTCCTGGTCGTGGGCTCCCTGGTGTACGCGCTGTACGGGCGCCGTCACTCGCGGCTCGGCAAGGCCGAGGCGGCCGGTTCCGCGACGCCTACGCCGCGGGCAGGGTGAACCAGACCGCCTTGCCGGAGCCGGTGGGGCGGTGACCGCAGGAAGAGCTGAGGGTGCGGATCAGGAGCAGGCCGCGCCCGTGCTCCTGCCAGGGGTCCGGCTCGTTCATCGGCCCCGGGTCGGTGAGATCGCCGGGCGGCAGCGGGTTCGAGTCGTGGACCTCGACCTGGCAGCCGGTCGGCAGGAGCTCGATCACGAGCTCTATCGGGTCCTGCCCCGAGGTGTGCTCCACCGCGTTGGCCACCAGCTCGGCCGTGAGGAGCTCGGCGGTGTCGCTGTCGGCGGGCGTGTCGATCTCCATGAGCGCCGTACGCACCAGTGCGCGGGCGATCGGCACCGCGGCAGTGGCGTGCGGCAGCGCGATGCGCCACGAGGTGGGAGCGGGAGATTCGTGCAAGGCGGGTCCGTTCAGGGCAGCAGGCGATCCTGCTTTCAACCGTACGAAGCTTAAGCGCTATGCCGACAGGGTCGACGGTCGGGCAGAACCGGGACGTCTGGCCCTTGAGGGGTATCGCGTACTCGTGACGACAGTCACGGACAGGTGATAGCTTCGAAGAGTAGAGAGAACGTCACGAGATGGACCGCCGCCGCCCGACCGAGGAGGCCGCACGTCGTCATGAGTCCCTTCACCGGCTCCGCCCCCCGCACCCCCGACTGGCAGCACCTCCGCTTCGAGGTGGACGACGGGGTCGCCACGGTCACCCTCGCCCGCCCCGACAAGCTGAACGCGCTCACCTTCGGCGCCTACGCCGACCTGCGCGACCTCCTGGCCGAACTGTCCCGCGACAAGTCCGTGCGCGCCCTGGTGCTCGGTGGGGAGGGGCGCGGCTTCTGCTCGGGCGGTGACGTCGACGAGATCATCGGCGCGACCCTCGGCATGGACACCGCCCAGCTGCTCGACTTCAACCGCATGACGGGCCAGGTCGTCCGCGCCATCCGCGAGTGCCCCTTCCCGGTGATCACCGCCGTGCACGGAGTGGCCGCGGGTGCGGGTGCGGTGCTCGCCCTCGCCTCGGACTTCCGGGTGGCGGATCCCTCGGCGCGGTTCTCCTTCCTCTTCACCCGGGTCGGCCTCTCGGGCGGTGACATGGGGGCCGCTTACCTCCTGCCCCGCGTCGTCGGCCTCGGTCACGCCACCCGCATCCTGATGCTGGGCGACCCGGTGCGCGCCCCCGAGGCCGAACGGATCGGCCTGATCAGCGAGCTGACGGACGAGGGCAAGGTCCCCGAGGCCGCACAGACCCTCGCGCGCCGCCTCGCCGACGGCCCCGCCCTCGCGTACGCGCAGACCAAGGCGCTGCTGACCTCGGAACTGGACATGCCGCTCGCCGCGGCCGTGGAGCTGGACGCGGCGACGCAGGCACTCTTGATGACCGGCGAGGACTACAAGGAATTCCACGCGGCGTTCACGGAGAAGCGCGCGCCCAAGTGGCAGGGGCGCTGACGGTGACGGCCCCCGACCGCGGCTCCGCCCACCGCATCGCCGTCATCGGCGGCGGCCCCGGCGGGCTCTACGCCGCCGCCCTCCTCAAGCGGCTCGACCCGGAGCGCGAGATCACCGTCTGGGAGCGCAACGCCCCGGACGACACGTTCGGCTTCGGAGTCGTCCTCTCGGACGAGACGCTCGGCGGCATCGAGCACGCCGATCCCGTCGTCTACCGCGCCCTCCAGGCCGAGTTCGTCCGCTGGGACGACATCGACATCGTGCACCGGGGGAGCCGGCACACCTCCGGCGGGCACGGCTTCGCGGCCCTCGGTCGGCGCAGGCTGCTGGGCATCCTGCACGAGCGGTGCCGTGAACTCGGCGTCGACCTGCGCTTCCGGTCCGAGGCCCCGCCCGCCGCCGAGCTCTCCGCCGCGTACGACCTGGTGATCGCGGCGGACGGCGTGCACAGTCTCACGCGCGAGGCGCACGCCGAAGCGTTCGGGCCGAGCGTCGAGACGCACCGCTGTCGCTACATCTGGCTCGCCGCCGACTTCGCCTTCGATGCCTTCCGTTTCGAGATCGCCGAGACCGAGCACGGCGTGATGCAGCTGCACGGCTACCCCTTCTCCACGGCCGGCACGGGCGAGTCCACGGTCATCGTCGAGATGCGCGAAGAGGTGTGGGAGGCGGCCGGGTTCGCGGAGCTCGACGAGCGGGAGTCGTCCGAGCGCTGCGCCAAGATCTTCGCCGACGCGCTCGACGGCCGGACGCTGCGCGGCAACAAGTCCGCCTGGATCAACTTCCGCACGGTCGTCAACAAGCGCTGGTCCCACGGCAATACGGTGCTTCTCGGCGACGCGGCCCACACCGCGCACTTCTCCATCGGCTCCGGCACCAAGCTCGCCGTCGAGGACGCGCTCGCGCTCGCCGCCTGCCTGGAGGAGCAGCCGGACATCGCCGACGCACTCGCCGCGTACGAGACGGAGCGCCGTCCCGTCGTCGAGTCCACGCAGCGCGCGGCCCGCGCGAGCCTGGAGTGGTTCGAGCGGCTCCCGGACCATCTCGGCCAGCCGCCGCGCCAGTTCGCGTTCAACCTGCTCACCCGCAGCCGCCGCGTCACCCACGACAACCTGCGCCTGCGCGACGCCCACTTCACCGAGTCCGTCGAGCGCGACTTCGGCTGTCCGGCCGGTACACCGCCGATGTTCACGCCCTTCCGGCTGCGCGGCCTCACCCTGCGCAACCGCGTGGTCGTGTCCCCCATGGACATGTACTCCGCGGTGGACGGCGTCCCCGGCGACTTCCACCTCGTCCACCTGGGCGCACGGGCGCTCGGTGGCGCGGGCCTGGTCATGACCGAGATGGTGTGCGTCAGCGACCGGGGCCGCATCACGCCGGGCTGCGCCGGGCTCTACACCGAAGGACAGGCCGACGCCTGGCGCCGCATCACCGACTTCGTGCACGCGCAGGCGCCCGGCACCGCGATCGGCGTGCAGCTCGGCCACGCGGGACGCAAGGGCTCGACGAAGCTGATGTGGGAGGGCATCGACGAACCCCTGGAGGAGGGGAACTGGCCGCTGGTGGCGCCCTCGCCCCTCCCGTACAAGGCGGGCAGCCAGCGCCCGCATGAGCTGGACCGGACCGGGCTCGCCGAGATCCGCGAACAGTTCACGGAGGCGGCCCGGCGGGCCGAGCGGAGCGGCTTCGACCTCCTCGAACTGCACTGCGCCCACGGCTATCTGCTGTCCGGCTTCCTCTCGCCGCTGACCAACCGACGGACCGACGAATACGGTGGCTCGCTGGCCAACCGCATGCGTTTCCCCCTCGAAGTCTTCGACGCGGTAAGGGAGTTGTGGCCGGACGGCAAACCCATGACCGTCCGCGTCTCGGCCACCGACTGGGCCGACGGCGGCACCACCGCGGACGACGCCGTCGAGATCGCCCGCTCCTTCGCCGCGCACGGAGCCGACGCGATCGACGTCTCGACCGGCCAGGTCGTCTCTGACGAACGCCCCGCGTACGGCCGCTCCTACCAGACGCCGTTCGCCGACCGCATCCGCAACGAAACCGGCGTCCCCGTCCTCACCGTCGGAGCCATCTCCTCCTGGGACGACGTCAACTCGCTGATTCTGGCGGGCCGAACGGACCTGTGCGCGCTCGCGCGCCCGCATCTGTACGACCCGCACTGGACCCTCCACGCGGCGGCCGAGCAGGGGTACGCCGGACCGGGCGTCAGCTGGCCCGTGCAGTACGGGGCGGGCAGCCGCCGGCCTCAGACCGGTCGCACGGATGCCCCCAAGCCCCGTCTCAAGCTGGGGAGTTGAGCGTCACGAAGTACGCTCCCGCGTCCCGCAGTCGTCCGTCGAGGGCCGTGAACACCTCGGCGGACCGGTCTCCGGGCCACCCCTCGGGGAGGAGTTCCCCCGGCAGCCCCGGATCGGCGTAGGGCAGCCGGCGCCAGGAGTCCAGGGCCAGGAGATAGTCGCGGTACGCCTCCTCCGGCGGGGTGTCCGCGCGCCCCTGCCAGGCCCTGAGCACCGGCTCGTGCCGGTCGAGGAACACCTCGTGCTCCTTGGCGATGGAGGACAGGTCCCACCAGCGGGCCACCGCGTCGGCCGTCGCCGCGAAGCCCAGGTGCTCGCCGCGGAACAGGTCCACGTACGAGGACAGTTGGAGCCGCTCCAGGGTGTGCCGGGTCTCTTCGTAGAGGTGCGCCGGGGCGATCCACACCCCCGGGGCGGCCGTTCCGAAGCCGAGCCCGGCAAGGCGGGAGCGCAGCACGTGCCGCTTCTGGCGTTCCGACTCCGGCACGGAGAACACGGCGAGCACCCAGCCGCCGCCCTGCCGCGCCGCCGGGGGAGAGGCGTAGATGCGCCGGTCGCCGTCGTCCAGGAGCTGGCGCGCGTCCGGCGAGAGGGCGTACCCCGCAGCGCCCGCCGCCGTCCGGGCGGGGACGAGGAGACCGCGCCGCTTGAGCCGGGACACGGAAGAGCGCACGGACGGGGCGTCCACGCCGACCGGGGCGAGGAGCCTGACCAGCTCGGCGACGGGCACCGGGCCGGGGGCCGCGCGCCCGTAGGCGCCGTAGAAGGTGACGATCAGGGACCGTGGAGTGTGCTGCTCGGACACGTGATCACTCTACGGGCCCGGGCTCGCGCAGCCGGAACCGTTGCAGCTTGCCTGTCGCGGTGCGCGGCAGGGCGTCCAGATAGACGATCTCGCGCGGACACTTGTACGGCACCAGCTCGCCCTTCACGAACTCGCGCAGCCGGTCCGGGTCCCGCTCCGTGCCGGGGCGCTGCACGACGTACGCGACGACGCTCTGCCCGCGCAGCTCGTCCGGGCGCCCCACGACGGCGGTCTCCAGGACGTCCGGGTGGCGCAGGAGCGCCTCCTCGACCTCAGGGCCCGCGATGTTGTACCCGGCCGAGATGATCATGTCGTCCGCGCGGGCCACGTAGGTGAAATAGCCGTCGGCGTCGCGGACGTAGGTGTCGCCGGTGACGTTCCAGCCGTGGCGCACGTACTGGAGCTGCCGTTCGTCGCCCAGATACCGGCAGCCGACGGGACCGCGCACGGCGAGCAGTCCCGGCTCCCCGTCCGGCACCGGGGCGCCCGAGCCGTCGACCACGCGCGCGTGCCACCCCGGGACGGGGCGGCCCGTGGTGCCGGGGCGGATCGCCTCGTCCGCGGCGGAGATGAAGATGTGCAGGAGCTCCGTCGCGCCGATGCCGTTGATGATGCGGTGCCCGGTGCGCTCGTGCCAGGCCCGCCAGGTGGCGGCGGGCAGGTTCTCGCCCGCGGAGACGCACCGCCGCAGGGTGGAGACGTCCGGCGCGTCCGGCTTGCCCAGCTCGTCGAGCATCGTGCGGTAGGCGGTCGGCGCCGTGAACAGCACCGTCACGCCGTGCTCGGCGATCGCGGGCAGCAGCTGCCTGGGGCCCGCCTGTTCGAGCAGGACCGAGGAGGCGCCGACCCGCAGCGGGAAGATGACGAGCCCGCCGAGCCCGAAGGTGAAACCGAGCGGCGGGCTGCCCGTGAACACGTCGTCGGGCCCCGGTTTCAGGACGTGGCGCGCGAAGGTGTCGGCGATGGCGAGCACGTCACGGTGGAAGTGCATGCAGCCCTTGGGGCGGCCCGTGGTGCCGGACGTGAAGGCGATGAGGGCGACGTCGTCGGAGGCGGTGTCGACGGGTTCGTAGACATCCGGCTGCCGGGCGGCGCGCGCCAGCAGGTCGTCGTCCGCGTCCCCGCCGAAGGGGGTGACATCGAGGCCGGGGATCCCGGCCTTGATCAGGTCGTCCACGGCGCGGACATCGCACAGCGCGTGGCCGACCTCGGCGATCTCGCAGATCGTGGCCAGCTCGTGCGGGCGCTGCTGGGCCAGGACGGTGACCGCGACCGCGCCCGCCTTCATCACCGCGAGCCAGCAGGCCGCGAGCCAGGGGGTGGTGGGTCCGCGCAGCAGGACGCGCTCACCGGGCCGTACGCCGAGTTCCGCGGTCAGGACGTGGGCGGTCCGGTCGACGTGCCGCCGCAGCTCGCCGTACGTCCATGCGTCGCCGGATCCCGTACGGAAGGCGGGCCGGTCGCCGCCGAGCCGTTCCACCGTCCGGTCCAGGAGCTCGGCGCCGCAGTTGAGGCGATCGGCGTAATGCAGTTCGGGCCGGTCGCGGACGAACGCGGGCCACTGCTCCGGCGGCGGGAGATGATCCCGGGCGAAGGTGTCCACGTGGGCCGATGGGTGGAGTCGCAGTGCACTCTTGGCGTCCACAGCGGGTCGCCCCCTTGCCGTTCGGGCTTGTGGTGAGCTCGCGGAACGAGCGTATCGTGATGGTGACGACAGTCAACGGTGCGCGATAAAGGAGGGGCCCGGGATGACGGCATTCTCGCTCAATCCGGAACAAATCGCCTGGTGTGCGGAGTTGCGCACCCTCGCCGACAAGCGATTGCGTCCGCTGGCCGAGAAGGGTGAGCCGGGCCGCGTGAACCGCCCGCTGGTGGAGGCGCTGGGGGAACTCGGCCTCCTGGACCGCCTGTTCGCGGGGGAGGGGGCGGCCGGCTCCACTGCCTCACGGGCGGCCTCGCATGCCACGTCGGGCGCCCTGGGTCTCTGCCTCCTGCGCGAGTCCCTCGCCCACGCCTGCACGGAGGCCGAGACCGCCCTCGCCCTGCAGGGGCTCGGGGCGCACCCCGTCGCCGCGTACGGCTCCGCGCGGCAGCGTGAACAGTGGCTCGCCCCCGCCCGCGCGGGCCGTGCCGTCGCCGCCTTCGCGCTCTCCGAACCCGGGGCGGGCTCGGACGCCGCGGCCCTGGCCCTGGCCGCCGCACCGGACGGCCCCTCCTCCTGGCGGCTCACCGGAGAGAAGTGCTGGATCTCGAACGCCCCCGAAGCCGACTTCTACACCGTCTTCGCCCGTACGACCCCCGGCGCGGGCGCCCGCGGAGTCACCGCCTTCCTCGTGCCCGCCGACCGCGCGGGCCTCACCGGCACGCCCCTGGACATGCTCTCCCCGCACCCCATCGGCGCCCTCGCCTTCGACGGCGTGACCGTCACCGCCGATGACGTCCTGGGTGAGCCCGACCGCGGTTTCCGCGTGGCCATGACCACCCTCAACCGTTTCCGCCCCAGCGTCGGCGCCTTCGCGGTCGGCATGGCCGCCGCGGCCCTGGACGCGACGCTCGCGCACACCGCCGAACGGGACGCGTTCGGAGGCAAGTTGAAGGACCTCCAGGCGGTCGCGCACCAGGTCGCGGAGATGGCCACCCGGACCGAGGCGGCCCGCCTCATGGTCCACGCGGCAGCAGCGGCCTACGACCGTGGTGAGCCGGACATCGCCCAACGGGCCGCGATGGCCAAGCTGATGGCCACGGAAACGGCGCAGTACGTCGTCGACGCCGCGGTCCAGCTGCACGGCGCGCGCGCCCTGCGGCGGGGGCACCTCATGGAGCACCTCTACCGCGAGGTGCGGGCACCTCGCATCTACGAAGGGGCCAGCGAGGTTCAACGGACCATCATCGCCAAGGAGTTGTACGCCGCTCAGGCCGCCACCGAGTCCGCCGCCCCGTCCGTCCCGTCCGTCAGCCACGAGGAGTCCTCCGCATGAGCCTCGAACGCGTCAACCCCGACGAACTCTCCCCGCCCACCGGCTTCTCGCACGCCGTCACCGCGACCGGCGGCCGTCTCGTCTTCCTCGCGGGCCAGACCGCGCTCGACGCCGACGGCAAGGTCACCGGCACGACCCTGGCCGAGCAGTTCGAGCGGGCGCTGACCAACCTCCTCACCGCCCTGCGCCACGCGGGAGGCGTCCCCGCCGACCTCGCCCGCGTCACCGTCTACGCCACGGACGTCGCGGACTACCGGGCCCAGGCACCCCAACTGGGCCGCATCTGGAAGCGGTTGGCGGGCCGCGACTACCCCGCCATGGCGGTGATCGGTGCGGTCCGCCTCTGGGACGAAGAGTGCCTGGTGGAGCTGGACGGGGTGGCGGTCGTCGACTGATCCGCATAGCGTCGGGCCGACGATCACGCGAGGATACGGGGGCGGGGCGGCCATGGCACGGATCGAGCTCACTGCGGGACCGATCGAGTACGAGGACACCGGCGGGACGGGCACACCGCTCGTCCTCCTGCACGGCCTCGTCCAGGACGGCAGCGTATGGCGTCATGTCGTCGACGAACTGGGCGGCGAGTTCCGCTGCCTGGTGCCGACCCTCCCGTACGGCAGTCACCGCGTGCCGCTGAGGCCGGGCGCCGAGCTGACGCCGCGGGGCATGGCACGGCTGATCGGCGAGTTCGCCGACGCGCTGGAACTCGGCGACGACGCGGTCTTCGTCGAGAACGACGCCGGGCGGCTCCAGCAGCTGGCGGCCGAGCGCCCCGACCGCGTCGGCCGGATGGTCATCGCGGGCTGCGAGGCCTTCGACAACTACCCGCCGCGCGCCGGCGGCAAGATGATGGACGCCGCCGCGCGTGTCCCCGGCGGTATCGCGCTCCTGATCCGCATCCTGTCCGTGCGCGCCCTGCGCCGCGTCCCCGGCACGGGATACGCGGTCATGGCGCACCGCCCCGTCCCGCACGACCTCACCGACCGCTGGCTGAAGCCCCTGCGCACCGACCCGGCGGCCCGCGGCGTCCTGGTCCGCTATCTGCGCTCCGTGCACAGGTCGGAGATGATGGAAGCGGCGGAAGGCCTGCGCACCTACGACCGGCCCGCCCTGGTCGTCTGGGGCCGGCAGGACAAGATGATGCCGCCCGCACACGGCCGCAGGCTGGCCGAACTGCTGCCCAAGGGCCGACTGGTGGAGCTCGATGACTGCCGCACCCTGATCCCGCTGGACCGCCCCGACGGGCTCGCTGCCGCGATCCGTGAGTTCGTGGCGGCCACCTAGGGAGTTCGTGGCGGCCCCTTGGGGCCTCTCAGCCGCGGCGCCGCCCCGCGAACGACGTCGTGGTGAACGCGGTCTTGTCCCGCGACGACGTGCCGTCCGTGATCCACCAGTGCGTCGGCTGCTCGCCGTACAGAGCGAAGAGCACATCTATCGCCCAGTGCAGGATCAGCTCCTCCTTGCCGTCGCCGTCGAAATCGGCCGCGGCGAACGGGCGGGCGTGGCGCCACCGCGCCTGGGTCTTCCTGTCCTTCACCCGGGCGGGCCCCTCCCGGAGCACCTCGGTGCGGTCCTTCTCGCCGTCGATCAGCAGCGCGCCGGTGTCCGTGGCGACGAGGAGGCTGTCCTTGCCGTCGCCGTCGGGGTCGGCGGACGTGTAACCGCCGGGCCCGAACTCGGAGTTGCGGCTCTGCGGGATCTTGTACGTGAGCGGGTCGCCGCCCTTGCCGGGGTAGACCGCGAGCGAGGCGATCACCTCCGGGCTCTCGTCCGTGTCCGGCTCGTCGTTGCGGCCTCCGTCGTCGCCGATGGCCAGGTCGGTGGCGCCGTCACCGTCGTAGTCGCCGAACGCCGCCCCATTGCCTTCGCGCAAGGTGATGGGGGTGCGGGAGAGGCCGCTCCCCGTGCGCGCCCAATAGAGCACCCCACCGCTCTGCTCGCCGTCGTCGCCCTCATGGATGAGCAGTGCGGTCGCGTGCGCCTTGCCCGACGGATCGATGTCGTCCGCGGCGAGCCAGTTTCCCCGGCCGGGCCGGGTATCGGTGCGGGCCGGGACACCGGAACGGGTGACGGGGCCGTACACCAGGGTCACCGACCCGTCCTGTCGGACCGCCGCGATGTCGTGGTGCCCGTCCCCGTCGAAGTCGCCCCGCACCGGCCCGTGCAGGCCGGAGCCCAACCCGCCGTCCGGTGCCTGGATCCGGGTCGCACCCACGCCCGGCTTCGGCCCGCTCGGGCCGCCCCAGTCCACGGTCAGCCGCTCCGGCCGCCGGGGCTCGTCGGTGGCGACGAAGTCGGGGTAGCCGTCGCCGTCCAGGTCGGCGGTGGTGACGGTGCCCGAGCGGTAGTCGTACACGGCGTGTGTCGACGGGTCGAGCCCCTTGGCGGAGCCGAAGACGACGGCGGTCCGCCCGACTTCCTTCTTGCTGTCGCGAGAAGCCAGGGGAAGAAGCAGATCGCGGTGCCCGTCCCCGTTGATGTCGTCCGGGTCCTTGGAGCCCTTGCCGTCGGCGGGCACGGGACGCGAAGCGGTCGGCGTCGACACGGGGTTTCCGCCGTCCTTGGACGGCGACGGTCTGCCGTGGTCGCCCTGCTCGCCGCACCCCGCCGCGAGCAGGGCCAGCGAGGCACAGAACACGACGAGGGCGCGTGTGCCGGGGACGAGGGTGCGATCTGCCATGCACCCACCCCAGCACCGCGCCCTCGTACATCTCCAGGTACGGCTGCCGATCGTTGCCCAGCCGTAGCGGGAGGATCCGGTTTCGTGGCCCGTTCGCTCTTAGATGTCCCGGAACGTCTCGATCTGCGCGCCCACGGAGTTGAGCCGCTCGGCCAGCTCCTCGTAGCCACGGTTGATCACGTACACGTTGCGCAGCACCGACGTGCCCTCGGCGGCCATCATCGCGAGCAGCACGACCACGGCGGGCCGCAGCGCGGGCGGGCACATCATCTCGGCGGCACGCCAGCGGGTCGGGCCCTCCACCAGGACCCGGTGCGGGTCGAGGAGTTGGAGCCGCCCGCCGAGGCGGTTCAGGTCGGTCAGATAGATCGCGCGGTTGTCGTACACCCAGTCGTGGATCAGCGTCTTGCCCTGCGCCGCCGCCGCGATGGCCGCGAAGAAGGGGACGTTGTCGATGTTCAGGCCGGGGAACGGCATCGGGTGGATCTTGTCGATCGGCGCCTCCAGCTTGGAGGGCCTGACGGTGAGGTCGATCAGGCGCGTACGGCCGTTGTCGGCGAAGTACTCCGCCGTGCGGTCGTGGTCGAGCCCCATCTCCTCCAGGACCGCGAGCTCGATCTCCAGGAACTCGATCGGGACGCGGTTCACGGTCAGTTCGGACTCCGTGACGACTGCCGCGGCGAGCAGGCTCATCGCCTCGACCGGGTCCTCGGAGGGCGAGTAGTCGACGTCGACGTCGATGTCCGGGACGCCGTGCACGGTGAGGGTCGTCGTGCCGATGCCCTCGACCTTCACGCCGAGCGCCTCCAGGAAGAAGCACAGGTCCTGGACCATGTAGTTCGACGAGGCGTTGCGGATGACGGTCGTGCAGTCGCTGCGCGCCGCGGCGAGCAGGGCGTTCTCGGTCACGGTGTCGCCGCGCTCGGTCAGCACGATCGGGCGGTCCGGGACGACGTCACGCGCGACCTCCGCGTGGTAGAGCCCCTCGGTCGCCGCGATGTCGAGCCCGAAGCGGCGCAGCGCGATCATGTGCGGCTCGATCGTGCGGGTGCCGAGGTCGCAACCGCCCGCGTACGGCAGCTTGAAGCGGTCCATGCGGTGAAGGAGCGGACCCAGGAACATGATGATCGAGCGGGTCCGGATCGCGGCCTCCGCGTCGATCGCCTCCATGTCGAGCTTGGCCGGCGGCACGATCTCCAGGTCGACCCCGTCGTTGATCCACCGGGTGCGGACGCCGATCGAGCCGAGCACCTCCAGGAGGCGGTAGACCTCCTCGATGCGCGCCACGCGGCGCAGCACCGTGCGCCCCTTGTTGAGGAGGGAGGCACAGAGCAGCGCCACGCAGGCGTTCTTGCTCGTCTTGACGTCGATGGAGCCGGAGAGCCGTCGGTTGCCGACGACGCGCAGATGCATGGGCCCCGCGTACCCGAGCGAGACGATTTCACTGTCGAGAGCCTCGCCGATCCGGGCGATCATCTCAAGGCTGATGTTCTGGTTGCCCCGCTCGATGCGGTTCACGGCGCTCTGACTTGTGCTGAGCGCCTCGGCAAGCTGCGACTGTGTCCAGCCCCTGTGCTGACGGGCGTCGCGGATGAGCTTGCCGATACGTACGAGGTAATCGTCTGCCATGTTTCGCAGGTTATCTCAGATATGAGATGACGCATGCGCTGGGGTAGGCCATCCGGGAAACGACCGATTCAGTACGGAAGTTCCCGTACGTCGTTTCCGTACGCCACCTGCCCCTGCCGGGTCAGCCGCATCCGCACGAGGCGTGCCGCCCCCCGTGCACCGCGGCCTGCGCCGTGGGCCGGGGCCCGGCCGCCGCGCGTGTCACCCGGGCGGCGGCAGCGCGCCCGGCCGACGACTCGGCGTCATGCACCACTGTGCCTCCGGTCAACGTCAGACGCACTTCGGAGGAGCTGATATCAGCCACCGGACACCGCGTCACATCGCGGTCGAGCAGCACCAGATCGGCCGACTTTCCCGTTTCGACGGTGCCCGTCAGATGGTCCATCCGGAGCTGACGCGCCGTGCCGAGGGTGTGCATGAGCAGGGCGGACGAGCGGCTCAGCCCCTCCTCCTCGCGGTAGAGATCGCCCTCGCCCTCGTACCCGAACCGGTCGACGGCGGTGCGCACCTGGTTCCACACCTGGAGCGGATCGACCGGCCAGTCCGAGCCACCGGAGAGCAGCGCCCCGTGCCGCTCCAGGCTGCGCGCCGGGTACTGCCAACGGTGCCGCCCGGCTCCGATGTAGGGCAGCAGGGCGTCCATGGTCCAGGTGTTGCGGGTGGCCCACTGGAGCTGCATGCAGGGGATGACGCCGAGCCGTGCGAAGCGGGGCAGGTCGGCGGGGTCGACGAGTTGGAGGTGGGCGGTGGTGTTGCGCAGGCCGCGCGCTCCGGTCGTGCGCAGGGCGTACGCGTACCCGTCGAGGGAGGTGCGGACGGCGCGGTCGCCGATGGCGTGCGCGTGCATCTGCCAGCCGTCCTCGTTGAAGGCCGCGGTGAGCCGGCCGTAGTCCGCCGCCGACACATAGAGATCCCCGCGGTGGTCGGTGGGCCTGCCGTCCTTGTCGAGGTAGGGCTTCAGGAGCGCCGCGGTCTGCGCCGGGTACTCGATGACCCCGTCGAGGAACACCTTGACCGTGCCGAACCGCAGTCCGCGTACGTCCTTGAACTCCGCGCGCAGCCCCCGCGCGTACGCAAGGGCGGCCGCCGGGTCCTTCGTCTTGTCGGTGTCGATGCGCAGGGCGGGCACGATGCGCTGCGGCAGCTTCCCGCTCTCGGCGAGTGCCTTGTAGAGGCCCAACTCGCCCTTGCCGACGACGGCTTCCATGAACGTGGTGATGCCCGACGCGGCGGCCTCGGCGAAGACCTTCGCGGCGGCGGCCACGAGCTGCTCCTGGTCGGGCTCGGGGATGTGCCGGGTGACGAGCGGCTGGGCGTCGTCCTTGAGCACGCCGGTGGGCTTGCCGTCCTGGCCCTTGACGATCTTGCCGCCGACCGGGTCAGGGGTGGACGCGGTGATGCCCGCGATGTCGAGGGCGCGCTTGCTGACCCAGATGTTGTGCCCGTCGCCGCCGCGCAGCGCGATGGGCCGCCGGGTCGGCAGCGCGTCCAGCATGGAGTGGTGCGGGGCGGTGCCGTGCGGCAGCAGCCCCACGGGGTTCCAGTCCTCCACCACCAGCCATCCGTCGGGCTCCTGGCCGTCGGAGTCCTTCAGGAACGCGGTCAGCGTCTTCTGCAGGTCGGCGACGGTCTGCTCGGCTCCGGCGAGCGAGGGCCGCAGCGAGCGGCTCGCGGCGTCCATGGGGTGGGCGTGCCCGTCGTGGATGCCGCTCATGAGGGTCCCGCCGCGGCCGTCCACCACCTCGGTGTCCCGCCCGATGAACCGCTTGAGCGAGGAGTCGTTCCCGACGGCAAGGATCTTCCCGTCCCGCCCGACGGCGACGGCCCGCGCCCGCTCATGCTCCCGAGTGCCGCTGAAGACACGGGCGTTGTGCACCACGAGGGCGGCGGACCGGCGCCGCGGGGCGTGCCCGGCGGCCACGGCGGGCGCACCCACCGCGGCGAGCAGTCCGGCGGCCCCGGCGGAGGCGATGAGGCCGCGCCGGGAGAGGGGGGAGGTGTACGGAGACGAGGGGGAGGACGGAGTGGACGGAGAGGGCATGGGCGCTCCTGAGTCGGGAAGGATCCGCCGCGAAGCGGTGGCACAGAGACTCACCGAGTAACCCGTTAACCAGAAGCGGCCGCCCGCGACGGATTCCGTGGGGACATGGCCCCCGGGGCAGGGAATCCGTAGGATGACCGTCGTGCCAGGGCCCACCCTCACCGACATAGCCCGCGCAGCGGAGGTGTCGACCGCGACGGTCTCGCACGCCCTGAACGGCACCGGCCGCCTGGGCGCCGCCACCCGCCGCAGGGTGCGGGAGACCGCCACCGCCCTCGGGTACGGCACGCCGGGGCCGCCGCGCAGCCGAACGCTCGGCATCGCCGTCACCACGTTCGCCACGGCCTGGAACTACACGGAGATCGCGTACTTCTCACGTGCCGTCACGGCGGCCACCTCCGCGGCCCACGCGCGCGGCTACGCCCTCACCACGCTGCCCGCCGACCGCGCCGCGGACGACACGTGGCACAGCCTCTCCGTCGACGGCATGCTGATCATGGACAGCCCGCGCGGTGATCCCATGGTCCACGCGCTGCGCGCCCGCGGCATTCCGCTCGTCTTCGACGGCGCCCCCGGCGACCCGCGCCCCGGCGACCACTGGGTCGACAACGACCACGAGGCGACCACCCGCGAGGTCCTCGACCACCTCGCCGCCTCCGGCGCCCGCCGCATCGCCCTGCAGTCCGGCCACGGCGACGAGCACTACGCACGCGCGGTGACGGCGGCCTACACCCGATGGTGCGCGGAACGCGGCGCCGAGCCGCTGGTGGTGCCCTTCGACGTGTCGGACGACCAGGGCCGGGCGTTCGACGCGCTGCTGCGGGGCCCGGACCGCGCCGACGCCGTCCACGCGGTGTACGACCCGGGCGGGCGCCAGCTCCTGGCCGCCGCGGCCCGTCTCGGCCTGCGAGTCCCGGACGAGCTGCGTGTCGTGTGCGCGAGCGAGGACCCCGGGTACGCGACGACACGGCCGCCGGTGACCACGGTGACCCTCGACCCGGAGCGCACGGCACGCGCCGCCGTCGGCCTGCTCGTCGACCTGATCGAGGGCGCCGTGACGCCGCCGGGCCCGGTCGTCGTACCGGCGAGCCTCCTGGTGCGTGACTCGTCGCGCGCTCAGCCCGCGGCCGGATAGTCGACGTACCCCCGCGCGCCGCCCTGGTAGTACGTGGCGGGGTCACCGGTCGCCAGCTCCCGGCCCAGGGCGAACCGGCCGGCGAGGTCGGGGTTGGCGACGAAGTGGGTGGCGAAGGACACGGCGTCGGCGCAGCCGGCCTCGACGAGGGCGTTCGCGGAGTCCTGGCCGAAGCCGTTGTTCGCGATCAGCGGGCCGTCGAACCGCTTCCGGTAGCGGGCGAACGCCTCGAAGGCAGGAGTCCCGCCGGGCGCCGCGACGTCGGGGCCGCGCAGGTGGAGATAGGCCAGGGGGCGGTCATTCAGCGCCGTCACCAGCTCGTCGTGGCCGGCGAGCATCTCCTCGTCGACGACGAAGCGGTCGGTCGCGGCCATGTACGGGGAGAGGCGCACGCCCACCCGCCGCCCGTCCCACTCGGCGGTGACCGCGTCGACGACGTCGAGCAGCAGGCGCCGCCGCCCCGCGCGGTCACCGCCGTAGGCGTCGGTGCGGTGGTTGAGACGGGGGTTGAGGAACTGGGCGAAGAGGAACGCGCCGAGGGCGCCGATCTCGACCCCGTCGAACCCGGCACGCCGCGCGTTGGCCGCCGCCGCGCGGAACTCGGCGACGGTCGCCTCGATGTCCGCCGCGGTCATCGCGCGCGGCGTGAGCGTCTCCTTGAACCCGCCGGGCGTGAAGGTCCGCGCACGGGGGTCGATCGCCGAGGGCCCCGCGGGCAGTTCGCCCCCGAGGTGGTCGGGGTGCGAGGCGGCGCCGGTGTGCCAGAGCTGCTGCACGATGCGGCCGCCGAGGGCGTGGACGACCTCGGTGACGCGGCGCCATCCGGCGACCTGGGCCTCGCTGTAGATGCCGGGGACGTTGACGAACCCGATGGCCCGCTCGCTGACCCAGGTCCCTTCGGTGATGATGAGCCCGGCGCAGGCCCGCTGTCCGTAGTAGGCGGCGTGCAGTCCGGTGGGGGCGAGGCCGGGATTGTCGGCGCGGGCCCGGGTGAGCGGGGCCATCACCACGCGGTTGGGTAGCCGGAGCTCGCCCAGGCCGGTGCCGCGCAGGAGCGGCTGGTCGAGGGCGGTGGGCAGGGTGGCGGTCATGGTGGTTCTCCTTCGTGGCGCTAGTGTCACGGCGGCTCGGCCGCGGGGGACACGAAGGTGACGGCGTACGACGGGGAAAGGTGACCGATGGACGGGCAAGAGGTGCTCGCGGACCGCTTCGAGGCGCACCGGGGCCATCTGCGTGGTGTCGCCTACCGCATGCTCGGCTCGCTCAGCGACGCCGACGACGTCGTGCAGGAGGCCTGGCTGCGGCTCAGCCGCACCGATGCCGATGCCGACGCCGATGAGATCGAGAACCTCACCGGCTGGCTCCGCACGGTCGTCTCCCGCCTCTGCCTGGACATGCTCCGGTCGGCCGCCGCACGCCACGAGCAGCCGGCCGGCGAGCACCTGCCCGACCGGATCCCGGAAACCGGCGACGGCGGGGACCCGGAGGAGGAAGCGCTGCTCGCCGACTCGGTGGGCCGGGCCCTGCTCGTGGTGCTCGGCACCCTGGGTCCCGCCGAACGGGTCGCGTTCGTGCTGCACGACCTGTTCGCCGTGCCGTTCACGCAGATCGCCCCGGTCGTGGAGCGCACCCCGGCCGCCGCCAAGAAGCTCGCGAGCCGCGCGCGCCACAAGGTCCAGGCCCCGCCCGAGGTCCTCGCCGCACCCGGGCTCGCGGGGGACCGGCGTGTCGTCGAGGCCTTCCTCGCGGCGGCCCGCGACGGTGACCTCGAAGCGCTGCTCACGGTCCTCGCCCCCGACGTGGTGCGCACCGCCGACCTCTCCACGGTGATCCGCGGCGCGCGGGCGGTCGCGGAGGAGACCGTGCTCCTGCGGCGCAACGCCCGCTTCGCGGAGCCCGCGCTCGTCGACGGCACGGTGGGGCTGGTCGTGGCCCCGTACGGGCGACTGCTCCTCGCCCTGCTGGTCAGGGTCGAGGGCGAGCGGGTCGCCGCGTACGAGGTGATCGCCGATCCGAAGCGGCTGCGCGGGCTGCATCTGCGCACGCTGGCATCCGGGCAGGCGGGCGCGCCTCGTCGTTCACGCGGGTGATGTACTAGAGTTATCTCGACATCGAGATATCTGCCGAGGCGCACCAGAAGCCGCCACTCGGTAAGGGTTACCTAACTAAGCCTTACCTTAGCGGATCGACGAGGAGTCGTGGCGGCAGGATGTGACGGAAACGCGCACATATATGAAGGAGACTGTCGTGTCGGCGAACAGCTTCGACGCCCGCAGCACGCTGCGCGTGGGCGACGAGTCGTACGAGATCTTCAAGCTGGACAAGGTTGAGGGCTCCGCGCGGCTGCCCTATAGCCTGAAGGTCCTCCTTGAGAACCTGCTCCGCACCGAGGACGGCGCGAACATCACCGCCGACCACATCCGTGCGATCGGCGGCTGGGACTCCCAGGCCCAGCCCTCGCAGGAGATCCAGTTCACGCCGGCCCGCGTGATCATGCAGGACTTCACCGGCGTGCCCTGCGTCGTCGACCTCGCCACCATGCGGGAGGCCGTCAAGGAGCTCGGCGGTGACGCGGACAAGGTCAACCCGCTCTCCCCGGCCGAGCTGGTCATCGACCACTCCGTCATCGCCGACAAGTTCGGCACGGCGGACGCCTTCGGCCAGAACGTCGAGCTGGAGTACGGCCGCAACAAGGAGCGCTACCAGTTCCTGCGCTGGGGCCAGACCGCCTTCGACGACTTCAAGGTCGTCCCGCCGGGCACCGGCATCGTCCACCAGGTCAACATCGAGAAGCTCGCCCGTACGGTCATGGTCCGCAACGGCCAGGCCTACCCCGACACCCTGGTCGGCACCGACTCGCACACCACGATGGTCAACGGCCTGGGCGTCCTGGGCTGGGGCGTCGGCGGCATCGAGGCCGAGGCCGCGATGCTGGGCCAGCCGGTCTCCATGCTCATCCCGCGCGTCGTCGGCTTCAAGCTGACCGGTGAGCTGCCCGCCGGCACCACCGCCACCGACCTGGTGCTCACGATCACCGAGATGCTGCGCAAGCACGGCGTCGTCGGCAAGTTCGTCGAGTTCTACGGCGAGGGCGTCGCCGCCACCTCGCTCGCCAACCGCGCCACCATCGGCAACATGTCGCCGGAGTTCGGCTCCACCGCCGCGATCTTCCCGATCGACGACGAGACGCTGAAGTACCTGCGCCTGACCGGCCGTGACGAGCAGCAGGTCGCGCTCGTCGAGGCGTACGCCAAGGAGCAGGGCCTCTGGCTCGACCCGGCCGCCGAGCCCGACTTCTCCGAGAAGCTGGAGCTCGACCTCTCCACGGTCGTCCCCTCCATCGCCGGACCGAAGCGTCCGCAGGACCGCATCGTCCTCGCCAACGCCGCGCAGCAGTTCGCGCTCGACGTACGCAACTACGTCGAGGACGACGACGAGGCGGGCAAGGAGTCCTTCCCGGCCTCCGACGCCCCGGCCACCACGAACGGTGTCCCGTCGCGTCCGACCACCGTCACCGCCCCCGACGGTTCGACGTACGAGATCGACCACGGCGCCGTCACCGTCGCCGCGATCACCTCCTGCACCAACACCTCGAACCCGTACGTCATGGTCGCCGCCGCGCTCGTCGCGAAGAAGGCCGTGGAGAAGGGCCTGACCCGCAAGCCGTGGGTCAAGACCACCCTCGCCCCGGGCTCCAAGGTCGTCACCGACTACTTCGACAAGGCGGGGCTCACCCCCTACCTCGACAAGGTCGGCTTCAACCTCGTCGGCTACGGCTGCACCACCTGCATCGGCAACTCGGGCCCGCTGCCCGAGGAGGTCTCCAAGGCGGTCAACGAGCACGACCTGGCCGTGACGTCGGTCCTCTCCGGCAACCGGAACTTCGAGGGCCGCATCAACCCCGACGTCAAGATGAACTACCTGGCGTCCCCGCCGCTGGTCGTCGCGTACGCCCTCGCCGGTTCGATGAAGGTGGACATCACCAAGGACGCGCTCGGCGCGGACCAGGACGGCAACCCCGTCTACCTGAAGGACATCTGGCCCTCCGAGGCCGAGGTGAACGACGTCGTCGCCAACTCCATCGGCGAGGACATGTTCAACAAGTCCTACCAGGACGTCTTCGCGGGCGACGCCCAGTGGCAGGCCCTGTCGATCCCGACCGGCAACACCTTCGAGTGGGACCCGCAGTCGACCTACGTCCGCAAGCCCCCTTACTTCGAGGGCATGACGATGGAGACCACCCCGGTGGCCGACATCACGGGCGCCCGCGTCCTGGCCAAGCTGGGCGACTCGGTCACCACCGACCACATCTCCCCGGCCGGTGCGATCAAGGCCGACACCCCGGCCGGCAAGTACCTCACGGAGCACGGCGTCGAGCGCCGCGACTTCAACTCCTACGGCTCGCGCCGTGGCAACCACGAGGTCATGATCCGCGGCACGTTCGCCAACATCCGCCTGCGCAACCAGATCGCGCCGGGCACCGAGGGCGGCTTCACCCGCGACTTCACGAAGGACGACGCCCCGGTGTCGTTCATCTACGACGCCTCGCAGAACTACCAGGCGGCCGGCACCCCGCTCGTGATCCTCGCGGGCAAGGAGTACGGCTCGGGCTCGTCCCGCGACTGGGCCGCCAAGGGCACCGCGCTCCTGGGCGTGAAGGCCGTCATCGCCGAGTCGTACGAGCGCATCCACCGCTCGAACCTCATCGGCATGGGCGTCCTGCCGCTCCAGTTCCCGGAGGGCCAGACCGCCGAGACCCTCGGCCTCACCGGCGAGGAGTCCTTCTCCTTCACCGGCGTGACCGAGCTCAACGAGGGCCGCACGCCGAGCACCGTGAAGGTCACCACCGACACGGGCGTGGAGTTCGACGCGGTCGTCCGCATCGACACCCCCGGTGAGGCGGACTACTACCGCAACGGCGGCATCATGCAGTACGTGCTGCGCTCGCTGATCCGCAAGTAGGCGATCCGCAAGCAGGCATTGCCGTAAGGCAGTTGGGCCCGCATCCCCCTCACCGGGGGGTGCGGGCCCTACGCTTTGTGTGCCAGAGAGCGCGCGGCGGCGACGGGGGTTTCTGTGGACGCGGGAGCAGTGGGAATCAAGGTCGCCTCCTCGGTCGTCGTGCCGCTCCTGAAGCGGCTGCTGCTGCCGCCGCCCAAGGCGCCCGGCGCCGAGTACACCGAACGGCCCGTCCGGATCAAGGGGCTGCTGGCCTTCGTGGGGGACCACCCCTCGCTCAGCAAGGACGACATGCACCGGCTCGCCCAGGAGCTGGTGCGCCGGGCGGTGCGGGCAGCGGGTCCCCACGAGCGGCCGATCGCGGACGACGAGCACGACGCCGTCGGGCAGGCCCTGACCCGGACCCTCTTCGCGCTCGGCGAGCTCGACATGGACGACGTGCAGATCTTCGTGCTCGGACCCGAGGAGCTGGCCAAGGAGCTGTCCCGGAAGGCCGGGCCCGACACGCGCAGGCTCCTCACCCGCGACGCGGCGCTCTTCCACGACGTACTCCTGCGCACGGCGTGCGTGCACCTCGTGCGCTTCTTCACCCAGCGGCCCGGATTCGCGGCCCGCGCCCAACTGGAGGAATTTCACGAACTGCGGCGCCAGCGCGAGCAGTTGGAGGTCATCCTGCGCCGCGTGTCGGGCGACGACTGGGCGGCGGCGGACGCCCGCTTCGAGGAGAAGTACGCAGGCTACGTCGTCAAGCGCCACGGCAGCCTGACCCTCTACGGAGTCGATCTGCGCGACCGCCGCGGCAAGGAATGGCCCCTGGAGAGCGCCTACCTGAGCCTGCGGGCGGTCGCCACGGCCGCCGTCGACGAGGAACCCGAGGCGGCCCGCGAGGGAAGGGCGGCGGAGCTGGAGGAGAGCGTCGAGACCGTCCTCGTCGGGCGGCAGCGCGTCCTGCTGCAGGGGCTCGCCGGGACGGGCAAGACGACACTCGTCCAGTGGCTCGCCCTGACCACCGCCCAGCAGGACACCGTGCCGGGTCATCTGCCGCAGCTCCTGGGGCGCGTCCCCTTCGTCCTGCCGCTGCGCACCCTGGTCCGCGAAGGGACGGAACTGCCGCTGCCCGACGACTTCCTGCGCCGGATGGGCTGCCCGCTGGCCGGCACCGAACCCGCGGGATGGACGGCGCGCCTGCTGCAGAACGGCCGCGGAGTCCTGCTCATCGACGGCCTCGACGAAATCCCGCACGCCGACCGAAACCGCACCCGGGACTGGCTGCGCCAGCTCCTCGCCGCCTTCTCCGGCAACCTGTGGCTCGCCACCACCCGCCCCTCCGCGCTCGCCCCCGGCTGGCTGGAGCGCGAGGGCTTCCACGAGTTCACCCTGAACGCGCTGCGCCCCGACGACCTGCGGCGCTTCATCCAGCGGTGGCACACGGCCGCCGCGGCGGAGGAGGGCGAGGGCGACGCGCTCATCCAGTCCCTGCGCGCCCGCCCGGAGTTGAGCAGGCTCGCCACCAACCCGCTGATGTGCACCCTGATCTGTGCCCTGCACCGGGAGCGCAGCGGCTATCTGCCCGCTGGCCGTGCCGCCCTCTACAAGGCGGCCCTGTCCATGCTGCTCGAACGGCGCGACGTGGAGCGCGGCCTGCGCGGTCTCAAGCTCAGCGAGGAGGCCGCCGCCGAACCGCTCAAGCGCCTCGCGTACTGGCTGATCCGCAACGAACGCACCCAGATCGAGCGCCCGGACGCGGTGGAGCTGGTCCGCAGGCTCCAGCCCCAGGTGCCGAGCCTGCAGAAGATGGGCGAACCCGAGGACGCCCTGCAGTACCTCGTCGAACGCACCGGAGTGCTCCGTGAACCCGCCTCGGGGGCCGTCGACTTCATTCACCGCACCTTTCAGGACTATCTCGGGGCCAAGGCGGTGCTCGAAGAGCGGGACTTCGGCATTCTGGTGAAGAACGCCCATGCCGACCAGTGGGAGGACGTGGTGCAGATGGCCGTCGCGCAGAGCGATTACAACGGACGCGCCGATCTGCTCATGCGGCTCAGCGACCGCGGCAAGCGCGAGAAGGACGCCACGGTCAAGGCCAGGCTCCGGCTGCTCGCCCTCGCGTCACTGGAGCAGGCCACCCGCCTCGACCCCACCGTGCGGCAGACCATCGAGACCGAGGCGGCGCGCATGGTCCCGCCGCGCAGCCTGCGCCAGGCCAGGGTCCTCGCGCGCACGGGGCCGCTGCTGCTCGGCCTGCTGGACAAGGTGCGTGACCTGGAGGGCGACGAGGAGCTGGCGACCGTCCACGCGATCTGCCAGATCGGCGGTGACGCCGCCATCCCGCGCCTGCGGAAGTTCCTCGGCACCCGCCAGCCCGTCGTGCGCGCCCAACTCCTGGGCCACTGGGACAGGTTCGAGACCGGGGTGTACGCCGACGAGATCATCCGGCCGCTCCTCACCGAGGACCCTTCGCAGCCCGTCACCGTGCGCTCGCGCGCCGAGCTCGACGCGCTCGCGACGCTGCCCGGCTGCGAACGCGTCGGCATCCACGGCGACTTCGCCCCGGAGGCCGTACGCGCGGCGCTGGACCCCCGGCGGCTGCGCGAGCTGCGGCTGCGCGGCGCGCTCCAGCTCGACGACCTCGGCCTGCTCGCGGACTTCCCGGCACTGGAGAGCCTCACCCTGCGGGGCTGTCGCAACGTCAGGGAGCCCGCGCCGCTCACCCGGCTGCCCCGACTGCACACCCTCGTACTGGAGGATCTCCCGCAGTTCGAGCCGCTGGCGAAGCTGGCGGAGTGCCCGAACCTCACCGCCCTGCACCTGGGCCTGCAGGTGCCCTGGCGCGGGCTCGCCGACCTGTCCCGCCTCGGGGACCTGCGCGTCCTCGCGCTGCCGATGGGCACGGTCGAACTGACGGAGATCAGGCACTTCCAGGCACTGGAGGAACTGCGCCTGCACGAAGCGGGCGACCGGCTGCTGCCTGACGGGTGGGGTGCCCTGCTCGCCCTGCTGCCCGAGCTGCGCACGCTGACCCTCTCCCCGGAACAACTGAGCACGCTGCTCTTCGACCCCAGGGCGCAGGTCTCACAAGTCACCCATCTCTACGTGTACGCCAAGCCGGGCGCCTCCGTGTCGTTGCGGCGCATCGCCCGGCGGCTGCCGGGGCTCGTGGAGATCCACCTCACCCAGGGCACCGACATCGATCTCTCGCACCTGGCGGGCCTGTCCGGGCTGCGACGGGTCAGGCTCGCCTATCCGGGAGCGGTTCGTGCGGCGGTGGATCTCCCAGACCGGGTCGATCTGGAGATTTACCCGCAGCCCTGAAGCGAAGGGGGGTAAGTTCCACTGTTCCGAGGGGAGTTGGAGCAGCAGTCAGCGGCTGGTGTCCGGGGGAGCGCTGCGCCTCGCCCCGGTGGTGGCCGAAGGCTCCCAGGGGGAAGCAGGAAGTCGTCGGATGGGCAAGCCGCACATGCCACTGCTGTACGGTCGCGGGCCTCTGGTGGGCTCGCTCGTACCGTCACTCACCGGGCTGGCCTACGACGAACGGGCGCGCAGGAAACGGGAGTTCGGCGACGACGTGCCCGTCCTCCTGCTCACCGGGCAGCACGGGCTCGGACGCAGCGCCGTCCTCGAAGGGCTGGCGCGGCACTACCACAAGCGGCTCCCTCTGGCCCATGTGCGGGTCGTCGTGCCCGGCGCACCCGCCGCCGTATCCGTCGGGTCCGCGCAGCCCGGGGGTGTGCCCGCCGCCCCCGCCGCCGACTTCGTGCAGATCCTGGAGCGGATCGTGTGCGCGCTCGCACCGGGGTTCGGCCTGTTCCCCGTCCTGGTGCCCGGCCTGTTCGCGGTCTCCGGCTGGTCGCTCGGCGACGCGGACGTGCGGGACGCCGTGTGCGCCCGGCACGCCCGGCTCCTGATCGCCTGCGGGCTGCTGGCCGGGGGCGAGCGGGACGTGGCGCGGGAGTGGTCGGAGCGGGTCGAGGCCTCCGTGGCCGAGGCGAAGGGCGCGGCCGACGCGGGCGCGGAGGTGGCGGACGACGACGGTTCGCTGCCGGTCACCGCGGCGATCCTGCGTGAACTCCAGTCCCTGCGGGGCCTGACCCCCGCCCGGAACTGGTACGGGCAGCGGCACACCGCTCCGGACGGCGCCACCGGGAAGCCCGACGCCCTCCTCGAAATCGGCCGGCGATTCCACCGGGGCGGCGACTACCGGCACGCCGTCGAGAACACCCTCATGGCCGCCTTCCTGGAGGAGGTGGCCGCCGGCTACGGCCTGGTGCGGCACCTGAACCGCGAGCCGTGGCCGCTGATCCTCCTCGACGAGGCGCACGCCCCCGCGGGGCAGCGCTTCCTGCAACTGCTCCTCGAACACCGCGCCCTCGTGCAGCGCCCCCACCGCGACCGGATCACCGTCGTCGCCACCCGGCTCGGGGACATACCCGAGGAGGAGGCGCCGCAGGCGGTCCGCCGCGAACTGGCCGACCTGCTGCCGGCCGCGGGCAGCGGGCGGCGCAAGCAGGCCGCCGCCATCTGGCAGCGCACCGGCCACGATCCGTCCGCCGGACTGCTCGTCGTGCCGCTCACACCGCTGTCCAGGGACGACGTCCTGTCGATGCTCGACCGCGCGTCCGCGCGGCTGCTCCACCCGCACCTGGCGTCGGCGCTGCATTCGCTGACCGGCGGACACCCGGCGGCCAGCACCGTGCTGTGCGACGCCGTGGTGCACGCGGCCCGGCAGAACCGCACGGTGGCCCCCAGGGACCTCCTCGACCTGCCCACCCCGCAGGGGCGCCCGGTCACCCAGGTGCTCCTGGAGGACCTGCTGCCGGATCGGCGCCAGCGCGACCGGCTCCTCGTGCTGTGCCTGGCGCGGGACAACGCGACCGCGGAGGCCCTCGCCGAGGACCTGCGTCTCGACGGGCCGGAGCAACTGCCCGCCAACGCGGCGGCGCAGTACCTGGTGGAGCGGCAGTGGCAGCAGTCCGTCCCCGTCGATGCGCCGTTGGTGGAGAGCCCGCTCCTCCAGTCGCTCCTCGTCCACGAGGCGCGCCGCATCTCGCCGCCGCCCGACGACCCGCACAGCTGGCACCAGATCCACCGCTTCCTGCACCTGCATCATGTGCAGCGCTCCGACACCGGGGAAGCGGACGCGCTGCGGCACAGCCTGGCCGCCGGGAACGCGCCCCGGGTGGTGGACATGTTGACGGACGAGTTCGGTGCGGAGGAGGCCGAGCAGAGCGTCCAGCACTGGCTGCTCTGCCTGCGGCACTGTGCCACCGCCCCGACCCCGCCGTCGGTCGGCACCGCGGCCGCCACGCACTCCCATGAGGACAGCGGCGGCTGGAGCGACCACCGGATGGAGATCGCGCTCGGCGAGCACGCCGCCCGCTACACCCACCTCGACGAGGCGGGCCGCAGCATCAACCGCCTCCTGCACGCCCTGTGGTACCTGTCCGAGCCGTACGCCGACCCGGCGATCGACCCGGACGCCGAGACCCTGTGCCAGGCGGTGGGCGACGAACTCGGGTTCCTCTCCCGCCGCCACCGCACCTGGTACGCAGCCCTGGGCAGGGCCGCCCGCGACTGGCCGGTGGCCGCCCGTAAACGGCAGGTCCTGCCCGTCCCCGCCAGTGAGGGGTCATGATGTTCAACCACCCGCCCAAGGAGTGGGGTCCCCTCGAATGGCTCGTGGCCGCGGTGGTGGCCGGCGCCCTCGTGATCGGCCTCGTGACCTGGAACAGTGCACGCCCCGGCCCGTGCGGCGAGGGCCTCGACGAGCTCGCCGGGCAGTGCGTCGGCGTCACCGACCAGGCCTTCGACGCGGACGAGAAGGCCAAGAGCCTCATCGAGGCGGTGGCGGACGAGAACGCCCGGGTCGCGCGGGACTGGGAGAACCCGCCGGGCGACGGGCCGCACATCCCCTACGTGCGCATCGCGCTGATGATGCCCTTCACGTCGGACGCGTCCAGCGCGATGACCAGCGACATGATCCGGCGCGCACTCGCGGGGGCCCTCGCGGCGCAACTGGAGGCCAACAGCGCGAGCGGGCCGCACTACCAGCTGCTCTTCGCCCCCGACGGCAAGGACCTCAGCCAGTGGAAGCCCGTCGTCGACCGGCTCGCCGAGCTGGCGAAGGACACCGAGGCCCCGCTGGTGGGCGTGACCGGCATCCCGAGCAGTACGACGGAGACCCGCGAGGCCGTGGCCGAGCTCACCGAGCGCGGCATCCCCACGGTCGGCCCGGTGATCACCGCCGCTTCCATGAACTTCCGGTACTTCTTCAAGACCTCGCCCAACAACGAACAGTTCGCCAAGGCGCTGTCCCACTATCTCGACCGCTATCCGCAGAACGAGAAGGGCCTGCTGCTCTGGGACAGCCGCGAGGGCGACGTCTACTCGAAGAACCTGCGGGAGATCTTCGACCGGCACTTCGGGAAGACCTACGACCTGAAGAACCACAACTCCCACTACATCGGCTCGTCGGGCGAGGACCAGGGCATCCCGCGGCGCTTCGCCGACGCCGTCGCGAGGATCTGCCGCGACAAGGCGGACACCGTCTTCTTCGCGGGACGCGACCAGGACCTGCCCGCCTTCATCAACCGCCTCGCCAATGAAGGAGGTTGTGACCGCGGGGGCAAGCTGCGGATCCTCAAGGTCGGCATCGGTCTCGAACCGACGCTCACCTCCGCCGCCATCGAACGCAGCCTGCGCAGGGCCAACGCCACGATCGTCGACGCCTCGGCGTACGAACCGGACTGGGCGGACCGCCCCGGCGAGGCGCCCTCGGGCTTCTCCCCCTTCCACGCGCGCTTCAAGAAGATCAACAGTGCGCACGACCTGGGTCCCAACGCGTTGGAGGACGGGTACGCGGCCATGTACTACGACGGGTTCGCTCTCCTAGCCTCCGCCGTCGACCGCACGTACAGCGAGATCAGCGAAGGCGGCAAGAAGACGCCGGACCCGAACCGGCTGCCCTCCACCAAGGACGTGTACAGCACGCTCACCATCTCGACCATCAGCGGCGACACCTGCACCGGCTGTCTCGTGGGGGCGGGCGGCACCTACGGGTTCACCGGCCCGGGGGAGAACGACCAGTGGGCTGTCTGCAAGCCCGTCCCGATCATCGAGTTCCCCCCGGTGGCCCGCTCCGACGGCGAGGAGAAGCTGCCGCTGTACCGGACCTACCGGGGGGACAAGGCGAAGAGCTGCCCGTCGTGAACGGGCGGGGCGGTGACTACTGCGGGAAGCCGCCGTACGGCACGGTGATGAGTTCCATGGCGTGCCCGGACGGATCCAGGAAGTACACGCCCCGGCCGCCGTCATTGGTGTTGATCTCGCCCGGCAGCTTCTGGTGCGGGTCGGCCCAGTGCTCGACGTCGCGCGCCTTGATCTTCTCGTACGCCGCCTCGAACTCCGCCTCGGAGACCAGGAACGCGTAGTGCTGCGGAGTGATCTTGTCCGCGGGGATGGTGGCGAAGTCCAGGGTGACGGAGTTGCTCAGCCCCACCGCGATGAACGGGCCCCACTCGGAGGTGATTTCGAGGCCCAGAACGTCCGCGAAGAACTCGGCGGACTCCCGGTTGTCCCGGGCGTGGATGATCGTGTGATTCAGTTCGACCGACAAGGAATGCCTCCAGAAGGCATCTCCCGACACCTCCATGCCTCACCCAGCCGGTGACCGACACGCGATGTCGCCGTGGATCTTAGGCACGGCGACACCGCGCTGTCGAGCTATTTCCCGTGGACGGTGGTCACCGCTGCCGGAGGGTCACCCCTCCTCGACGAGCACACCGCCGACGCCCGAACCACCGAAGCAGCGCGCGCTCGAGATGTCGGTCGCGCCGGGAGCCAGCTTCTTCCAGTCTCCGTAGGCGTCCGGCCACAGCCCGCAGACCACATGGACGCGGAAGGACACCTCACCACCGGTGGTGTTGGTGCAGTGTGCGTGACCCCAGTAGCCGTCGGTGTCCGTGGTGCAGGTGAGAACGCGCGCGGCTACGGCCCGTTCCTGCTGTGCCACCGCCGTGCCCTGCGTGACGGCGAGCACCGGCAGCGTGGCGGCCGCCATCGCTGCGAGCTTGAGGGCGAGCCCGGTAAGCCGGCGAGGCTTGTTCATATGTCGGTCTCCTTCTGGATCTGCGTCGCGGTGCACCGCACGTGCACCGCCGTCCGCACTCCAGTGATGTTTCCGAGCGGCGCTGTCATGCCGCTCACTCGACGGTCACTCGACACTCACCCCTCGCGCTGGAATGATGACCCTGGGTGACGGGGGTGGAGATCACGGAGTTCGAGTACAAGCTTCTGGGACCGCTTGAAGTGCTGTTCGACGGCAGGCCCGTGGCAATGCGGGCGGCCAAACAGCGGGCCCTTCTGGCCTCGCTCCTGGTGGACGCGAACAAGGTCGTCCCCACCGACACCCTGATCGACAGACTGTGGGACGAACCACCGGACGGCGCCCGCAACGCCCTGCAGAACTACGTCCTGCGGCTGCGCCGCACCCTGGGCGCTCCGTCCAGCGGGCCGATCCGCACCTGCCCGGACGGCTATCTCATCGACGTACCCGAAGACACCCTGGACCTGCACCGATTCGATGCCCTGGTCACCAGGGCAAGGGCCGCAGCGGCAGCGCAGGCGGCGGAGCGGGCTTCGGCGCTCCTGGGTGAGGCGCTTGCGCTGTGGCGCGGAGAGCCGTTCTCGGACGTTCCGTCGGAGCGGTTGCGCCTTGAGGTCGTTCCCGCGCTGAACGAACGCCGCCTCGGTGCGCTGGAGCTGCGCACCGACGCCGATTTCCAGCTCGGACGGCACACGGACGTACTGCCGCGCCTGCGTGAACTCACCGCCGCCCACCCGCTGCAGGAGCGCTTCTGGGCGCAGCGCATGCTGGCCCTCTACCGATCGGGCCGACAGGGTGAAGCCCTGGACTGCTACCGGACCATCAGCGCGCTGCTCCTTGAGGAGCTGGGCGTCGACCCGGGCGCGGAGCTGTGGCAACTCCACCAGCGGGTGCTCACCGCGGACCCCTCCCTGATCGCACCGGCATCGCCGGACGGCCCACGGGCCGAGGGGAACCTGCCCGCGGAGACGACGACGTTCATCGGCCGGGAGAGCATGCTCCGCAGAACGCGGAAGCTCCTTGAGAACGCCCGCCTCGTCACGCTCACCGGTCCTGGCGGAGTCGGCAAGACACGCCTTGCCCTGCGCGCGGCGGCCGAGGCTTCCTGGGCCTTCCCGCACGGGGCATGGCTCGCCGACCTCGCGCCGCTGACCGAACCGCAGCTCCTGGACCGTGCGGTCGCCGAGGCGCTCGGCATCCCCGACCTGTCGTCGCGCCCCGGTATGGAGGTGCTCGTCGAGCACCTGCGGGAACGGCAGTTGCTGCTGGTCCTCGACAACTGCGAGCACGTCGCCGAAGCGGCGGGGCACCTCGTGGGTACGCTGCTGCGCGCGGCCCCGGGCCTGCGCGTGCTTGCCACGAGCCGCCAGGGACTGCGCGTCCCCGGCGAGTACCTGCTGCCCGTACCGCCGCTGGCCGTCCCCCAGGACCGGGGCGCACCACCGACGCTGACGCGCTGTGAAGCCGTGCGGCTCCTTGCCGACCGTGCCGAGGCCTGTGCCCCGCACTTCCGGATCACCGCCCGCAACCAGGAAGCCGTGGGTCGGCTGTGCCGTCGCCTGGACGGCATTCCACTGGCCATCGAGCTGGCCGCGGTGCGTCTCGGCACGCTCTCGGCCGAGGAGATCCTGGAGCGCCTCGACGACCGGTTCCGGCTCCTTTCCGACACCGGGGCACACACAGGCCCCCGGCACCAGCGCACCCTGCGCGGCGTCGTCGACTGGAGCCACGACCTGTGCGACGAACGCGAAAAGAGCCTGTGGGCAGGGGTGTCGGTGTTCCCCGGAGGCTTCGACCTCGCGGCGGCCGAGGCGGTGTGCCCGGACGAGGACACCACCCGCGAGGACATCGTCGACGTCCTTGCCGCGCTGGCGCACAAGTCGGTGCTCACCGTCGACACGACAGGACCCCGGGCCCGGTACCGAATGCTGGAGACCCTGCGTCAGTACGGGCAGTGCAGGCTCCGGGAGCGCGGCCGGGACATCCCGCTGCTGCGCCGCCACTGCGCGTACTACGCGGAGATGACCGCGCGGGCGGCGGCGCGGTGGTGCGGTCCTGACGAGGTCGCATGGCTGTCCCGGCTGCGCCTGGAGTCGCCGAACCTGCGGGCGGCCCTCGACTTCTGCGTCACGGGAGAGGGCGACGCCACGGCGGGACTCGCGATCGCCGCCAGCCTCACCCGCACCCGGTACTGGTTCTTCACCAGCTCGCTCGGGGAGGGCCGCCACTGGCTGACCCGCACCCTTGACCTCGCCCCCGAGGCGCCCGCCCCGCTGCGGGTCGGCTGCCTGGCGCTCACCGCCTGGATCGCGCTGTGCCAGGGGGACCGGTCCGCCGCCGAGCGACTCCTGGCCGAGGCCGTGCGGCTCGGGAACGCCGTCGCGGACGGCGAATCCCTCGGCGGGCTCGCCTACATGGAGGGCGCCTTCGCCTTCCTCGTCTACGCGGACGTACGGTCCATCGCGCTCCTGGCGAGGGCCAGGGAGCGCTTCCGGGCCGACGGCCAGGTGGGCGATGCCCATATGGCGACCATGCTCTGGTCCATGGCGTCATCCTTCTTCGGTGAACGGGAGCCTGCCCTTGCGGCCGGGCGGGAGTACGTGAACGAGGCCGACGCCCACGGTGCGGGCTGGGCACATTCCTGGGGGCTTTGGGGCATGGGGCTCGCGGAGCTCCGGCACGGCGACCCGTCCCGGGCGGTGGAGCTGTTCCGTGACTCCCTGCGCAGGCAGTGGGCCATCGGTGACCGCTGGGGGACCGTGTGGGGCATGGAGGCCATGGCCTGGGCCGTCGCCGCCACCGGGGACCATGGCAGGGCCGCCCGGCTGATAGGGGCGGCATGCCGGCTCCTGCGGACGACGGGCGTCGCGCTGACGGGCCTACGGCCGTTCCACGAAGCCCATACCGCGGTCGAGCACCTCGTGCGCCGAGCCCTCGGCGAGCGTGCCTACGAGGCCGCCTTCGCGGAAGGAGAGGGGACGCGGGACCCGATGCGGCTCGCGCTGGGCGGGACCGCGTGAGAGGTCAGAGGGGCAGGGCAAGGAAGGCGGTCCAGGCATCCGGGGCCACGGTGAGATGCGGGGCGCCGTCCGGGGTTTTGGAGTCGCGGATGTGTACGGCGGTGGGGTGGGCGGCAATTTCGAGGCACTGGCCGCCTTCATCGCCGCTGTAACTGGACTTGCGCCAGGCGTAGGCGACTTCGAGGCAGTTGCCGCCTTCGCTGCCGCTGTAGGTCGACTTGAACCACATAAGCGCGGTGCCGCTCATTGCTCTCCTAGCAGACGGTCCAGCAGGTCCCTGGTTTCCTCGGAATTTAGGGCCTGCGTCCGCAGCATCGCACATTTCTGCGTCAGGATCGCCACCTCGTCTGGATCAGCGATCAGTTGGCTTCCGCGTTGGCTCTCGGTGTAGGCAAGCCGCTGGTGTTCAGGGGTCTCAAGCAGCACGAACGGGCCGTCGAGGGCCGCGTGGGTGGTGCGTCCGAACGGCAGGATCTGCAAGGCGAGGCGCGGTAGTTCGGCATACTCGCGCAAGCGGCGCAGCTGCTCGACGTAGACCTGTTGGCCTCCGAGTCGATCTTGCAGTACTGCCTCCCAGACCACGAAGCTGGTGGTCGGCGGAACCCTGCGGTGCAAGATTCCTTGGCGCTCGATCCGCGTCGCCACGAACTGCTCGATCTCGTCCTCGTCGAAGACCGGCACGCGACTGCGGAAGACCGCCCTTGCGTACGCCTCGGTCTGCACCTGCCCAGGCAGCACTTGATTCTCGTAGGACGAGATCGCGATCGCCTCCCGCTCGCAGTCCAAATACTCCTCCGCCCACCGAGGAACCAGATCCACCTCCGGCATATTGTCGACGGCGGTCTCCAACGTCCGATTGGTGCCCAGGAGTTCATCCAGCTGCACCGCCAGATCCATCTTCAGCGGCCGCCGCCCCTGCTCGATGGAGGCGATCAGCTCCTCGCTGATGAGGAACCGCTCGGCCAGCGACCTCTGTGTGTACCCGGCCGCCTCGCGGTGGACGGCGAGCAGCGCGCCCACCATCCGCATCGCCGAGGCGTTTCTCCGTGACCGCCGCTTCGGGCTGCTGTTCATACGGTCCAACTCCCCACCAGGAGGCGTGCGTTCACGCAGTGAACCCGTACAGCCCAGCTGTACGGGTTCACGTACTGCTTCATGATGGCCACGGAGGGTGACCCTCGTCACGTGAACGACGAAACTCCACGCGAACGCTTCTACCGGCGCGAACGCCAGTCCGTCCCCGCTGCCCGCGCCTTCGTGAGCGCCGCGCTCGCCGACTGGGGGATCGGCGTCCGGGCGTACGAAATCACGCTCTGCGTAAGCGAGTTGGCGACCAATGCCCTGCTCCACGGAGTGCCCGCCGGGCGGGGCTTCCGGCTGTGCCTGAGCCACGGCAGCGACGTACTCCGTGTCGAAGTGCACGACAGCGGCGACGGATGGCCCCGATTCGTCGGCGAAGGGGACGCCGACGAATCGGGGCGCGGCCTGCTGCTCGTGGCAGCCCTGGCCGACAAGTGGGGGGTCATGGAGCGCGACCCCGGCAAAATCGTCTGGTGCGAGTTCGCTCAGGAGAGCAGCTCCACCTCCGCGAGCGTCGCGGAGCCGTCGAGGACGAGCCGGTAGTGCTCGTACTCGCCCGGATCGTCCACGGTGAACACCCGGGTCTGCTTGTCCCAGGCGAAGGACTCGCCGGACCGCTTGTCGAGGTCCTTCCACTTCTCGCCGTCGGCGGAGCCCTGGAGGACCCAGCCGCGCGGCGCCTTCGCCTTGTCGGTGGCGGACGTCAGCGTGTACTGCACCGCCTTGGTCTCCTTGCCGACCGGAAGGTCCACGGCGGCCTCCGAAGTGGCCTCCGTCTTCGACGAGTTGTCGAAGAGCGCGCCGTCACCCTTGAGGGCGTCACCGCGCGGCGACGGCACCTCGTCGTCCTGCGTGACCGACGCCGGCTGGGCATTCTTGCCGGTGCCCCACGACGAGGGCTCGGGGCCCATGTCGAACTCCAGGACGCCACCGCGTGCGATCTCCTTGTGGGGGAGCGCCGTCGAGGTCCACTTCTTGCCGTTGACCTTCAGGCCCTGGACGTAGATGTTCTTCGCGCTGTTCTTCGGCGCCTTGACGACCAGGTCGCGACCGCCGTCCATGTGCACCGTCATCTTGGTGAACTGGGGCGACCCGATCGCGTACTCGCCGCTGCCCATGACCAGCGGATAGAAGCCGAGCGAGGAGAAGAGGTACCAGGCCGACTGCTCGCCGTTGTCCTCGTCGCCGTGGTAGCCCTGCCCTATCTCGCTGCCGGTGTAGAGGCGGGAGAGGACCTCGCGGACCTTCTCCTGCGTCTTGGACGGCTGCCCTGCCGCGTCGTACATGTAGGCGACGTGGTGGGCGACCTGGTTGGAGTGCCCGTACATGCCCATGCGTACGTCGCGTGCCTCGGTCATCTCGTGGATGACGCCCCCGTAGGAACCCGCGAACTCTGCGGACCCGGTCTCCGGAGTGGCGAAGTACGTGTCGAGCTTGTCGCCGAGCCCCTTGCGGCCGCCGTAGAGGTTGGCCAGGCCGCGCGAGTCCTGCGGGGCGGTGAAGGCGTAGCCCCAGGCGTTCGTCTCGGTGTAGTCGTAGCCCCACACGCGCGGGTCGAACTTGTCGGACGGGACGCGCCACTCGCCCTTCTCGCTCTTGCCCTGGAAGAACCCGGCCTTGTCGTCGAAGAGCTTCACGTAGTCGCGGGCGCGGTTGAGGAAGTAGTCCGACTCCTCCTTGTAGTGCTTCTCGCCCGTCTTCTTGTAGAGGGCCTGGCCCATGCGCGAGATGCCGTAGTCGTTGAGGTAGCCCTCAAGCGCCCAGGACAGGCCCTCGTGCGTCTCGCTGGGGGTGTAGCCGAGGAAGGGCGACGTCTCCATGCCCTTGCGGCCGACGCCCGAACTCGGCGGCACCACGGTCGCGTTCTTCAGCGCCGCGTCGTACGCGTCCTTCGCGTCGAAGTCCACGCCCTTGACGTACGCGTCGGCGAACGCCACGTCCGACGAGGTGCCCGTCATCAGGTCCGCGTAGCCGGGCGACGACCAACGGGACGTCCAGCCGCCGTCCTTGTACTGCTGTACGAAGCCGTCGACCAGCTCGCCCGCCTTCTTCGGCGTGAGGAGCGAGTAGGCGGGCCAGGTCGTGCGATAGGTGTCCCAGAAGCCGTTGTTCACATAGGGCTTGCCGTCGACGATCTTCGCGCCGGTGTGGGTCGGGGTGTCGGGTCCCGTCTGCGGCGAGAAGGGCGAGGCGTACTGGTACTTCGACTTGCCGCCTGCCGAAGTGACCTTCTCGAAGCCCGAGTTGGGGTAGAGGTAGAGACGGTAGAGGGAGGAGTAGAGCGAGGTCCGCTGACCCTCGCTCGCGCCCTGGACCTCGACCTTGCCGAGGATGTCGTCCCAGCTCCGCTGCGCGCGGTTCTGCACGCGGTCGAAGGAGGTGCCGGAGGGGATCTCGCGGTTCAGGTTGGCCTTGGCCTGGTCGAGGCTGATGAGCGAGGTCGCGAGGCGCAGGTTGACCGTGCGGTCCTTGCCCGCCTTGAAGCGCAGATAGCCGGTGACGTCACCGCCGCCCCCGCCGTCGAGCTTGCCGCCCGCGGTGACGGGCGCGTCGAAGGTCCCGTACACGAAGAGGCGGCTGGCACCGGCGGAAAGTCCGGACTTCACGTCCGAGAATCCGCTCACCACACCGCTCTCCTTGTCGAGGGTGAGGCCGCCCTTCTCGGAGACGTTGTCGAAGATGACGCTCGCGTCGTCACCGGGATAGGTGAACTTCATCATCGCCGCGTGGTCGGTCGGGGCCATCTCGGCCTTCAGACCGTTCTCGAACGTCACGCCGTAGTAGTGCGGGCGTGCCGTCTCCTTCTCGTGCCTGAAGGGCAGCGCGCGCTTGGTGCGGGACGCCGACGGGGTGTCCTTGTCGACCGAGGGCATCATCTGGAAGGTCTGCCGGTCGCCCATCCAGGGGCTCGGCTCGTGGCTCGCGCTGAACGCCTGGATCGTCGGCAGGTTGTCCGCGTTGTTGCCGCGCGCGTAGTCGTAGAGCCAGCTCAGGGAGCCCGCGTTGGTCACCGGAGTCCAGAAGTTGAAGCCGTGCGGCACGGCCGTCGCGGGGAAGGTGTTGCCGCGTGAGAAACCGCCGCTGGAGTGCGTGCCGCGGGTGGTGTCCGCGTAGTCCGAGGGGTGGGCCTTCGGCTTCGCCGGGGCCTTCTCCTTCAGGGAGACGTCGTCCACCCAGCCCCGGAACTTCGCGGGACCCTTGGGGGAGTCGTACGCGACGAGCACCCGGTCGACGGTCTTGCCGCCCGCGACCTGCCCGATCCGCGCGGCCACGTTGTTCCACTGGTTGACGTAGAGGCCCTTGGCGGCGCCCTGTCCCCGCGGCGTCAACGGGAAGCCGTTCTGGTCCGTCGCCTTGAGGTCACTCAGATAGGTGCCATCGGTGAACGCCAGGTCCACGGACACGTTCGTGGCGTCGTAGTCGAGGTCGCCCTCCGCCATGGAGGGGAAGATCCGGTACGACAGCTCGGTGTCGCGCCGCACCGAGACATTCACGTCGAAGACCTTGTTGTACGAATAGCCGCGGCCGTCCACCTTGTGGGTGCCCGCGTAGCGCAGCGCGCGCTTGCCGGTGAACCCGGCGCCCGACTTCGCGGTCGGGGAGCCGCTGGGGCCGCGGTCCACGAGGGAGAGCACGTCCTCGGGGACGGGCGTCTCGCTGCCGCCCACGGAGAGCTGGACGTCGGAGAGCTGGAGGGCGTCGGACGCGCCGTTGTTGGCGGTCACCTCCAGGCGGTAGTGCGCGTACGCCGTGCCGTTCTCGAAGTCGTACTTCCTGGTCTGGTGACGCTTGTCGAACGTTTCACCCTTTCGGGTGTCGAGGACCTTCCAGTCCTTGCCGTCCGTGGAGCCCTGCAGCGTCCAGTCCTCGGGGTCGCGCTCGTCGTGGTCGTTCGCCGACGTCAGCGCGTATGTGATGGCCTTGGCGGGCTCGTCGAGGTCGAACTCCACCCATCCGGTGGGCGCGAAGGTGAGCCACTTGCTGGTGGGCTCCCCGTCGACCAGGTTCTCCTTGACCTCGCCGCTGCCGGAGTTCTCGCCGCTGGCGCGGACCTCCGTGACGTGGTCGTTCACACTCCCGGGGATCCCCGAACTGAACGCGCCGTTGACCCCGGAGGTCCGCTTCTTCCCGTCGGGGCCGGTCTCCACGGTGTTCAGCCAGTCGGGCTGGGCGTCGCCCTCCTCGAACGAGGAGACGAACTCCTTGGCGGCTTTGGGCGGTTCCTCCGGTTTGGCGACGGCGGCCCCCTGGGCTGTCGCGACGAGCGTGAACGCGGCCGCTCCGAGGACCGCGGCCGAACGATGGTGTCTGAAGCGAGGTCTGCGTGATCTGTGCGGCATCCCCGAGCCCCTCCCTGCGAGTTGGACAACGTTGTCACATCGCTGCGCAAGGTCCAGTAGGGCGTCAAGTTGCCGGTGGTGTCAAGGCTGTTGAAAGCGCCGGAAGAGCCGGGAGGGGCGCCGGACCCCGGGGGAAAGTCCAAGGGGATCCAGGAGAAAGTCCAATGAGGTGCAAGTGGGCGCCAGGGAAGATCCAGGAAGGGGAGCGAAGGCGGGTCCCGGATGCGGTCGCATGCGTCGGCTGAATTTGCTCACGCCGTGAACGAACCAGGCCGTGTCTCCGCGAGGTCTCAACTCGGGAAAGACTGCAGGCCCAAGCTGCGTTCGATCTTGCTCTGTCGCCGAGAAGTGGACTATACCTATCGGCACCCTGAGTGGCGGGTGCGAGCCCTTGCCATGTAGTTGTCGCACTAACGCACCACCGAAGCTTCAACTGACCCGCGGTGTCGGGCCCTTCGCCACTGGCGAGCTGTCGGGAGCCCCGTACGCCGCCTGAGTCCTGGAGAAGGCGAGGACTTGAGCATGGGATCCACCAGCATCAACCGTCGTGACGTGATGAAGAGGGCGGCGGCCACCAGCCTTCTCGCGGTGCCGGCCATGGGCGTCCTGAGCTCCTGCGCGAGCGGGGGCGGGGACGAGAACAAGGCGGAGAAGGGCGAGAAGTCCAAGAAGAATCCGCTCGGCGTGAAGACGGACGCCGGTCTCGGGGTCTACATCTTCAACGGTGGATACGGCGACAAGTACGCCCAGTTCGTCACCGACATGTACAAGGAGAAGTACCCCAAGTCGGACGCGAGCCAGAAGGCCACGACGAAGATCGCCACGCAGCTCCAGCCGAAGATCGTCCGCGGCAAGCCGACGGCCGACGTGGTCAACAACTCCGGCGCCGACCAGATGAACATCGGCAAGCTGGTGCACAACAAGCAGGTCGCCGACCTCAGCGAGCTGCTGAGCGCCCCCTCCTGGGACGACCCGAGCGTGACGGTGCGCGAGACCCTCGTACCGGTGGTCGAGCAGATGGGCACCTTCGGCAGCAAGGAGGTCTACCAGCTCAACATCGCCCTGACGGTGTACGGCAACTGGTACTCCAAGAAGCTGCTCGAGCAGGGCCTCGACACCGAGTACCCCAAGACCTGGGACGAGATGCTCGCGGTCTGCAAGAAGGCCAAGGCCAAGGGCATCCACGGCTGGAGCTACCCGGGCGGCCACCCCCGCTACGTGTTCTTCAGCATGTACGCGATGTTCGCCCAGCGCGGCGGGCGCGACGTCACCGACGCCATGGACTACCTGGAGCCGGACGCCTGGAAGAACGACGCGGTCAAGGACGTCTTCGAGGCGTGGGAGGAGCTCGTCGCCAAGAAGTACGTGCTGACCGGCTTCGACGGCACCGAGGCGCACACGGAGATGCAGACCGCCTGGACCAAGGGCGGCAAGTGCGTCTTCGTGCCCAACGGCTCCTGGGTGGAGAACGAGGCCAAGGACACCACGCCGAAGGACTTCGAGATGACGGTGGGGGCGACCCCCTCCCTCGACTCCGGCGACAAGCTGCCCTTCGGCACGCTCTACGCCCCCGCCGGTGAGCCGTTCATCGTCCCCGCCAAGGCCCAGAACGTGCAGGGCGGCATGGAATGGCTGCGGATGATGTACAGCAAGGAAGCCGCCCTGAACCTGTTCAAGGACGTCGGCTCGATGCCCGTGGTCAAGGGCGCCATCGACGGCGAGAAGCTCCCGTCCGGCACGGCGAGCGCACAGGCCGCCATCAAGGCCGCCGGGTCCAACATCGTCATCCCGAAGTTCTTCGACTGGTACAACGAGCTGTTCCGCGAGGACTTCAACAACATGATCGCCAAGTTCATGCTGGGCCAGATCGGCACCAAGCAGGCGATGGAGACCATGCAGAAGGCGTCGGACCGGATCAAGAACGACCCCGACATCACCAAGATCAAGAAGTCCTGACCGGCACCGGCAGCGGGACCGAGAACTCAGGCATGTGAGCGAGGCGGGGCGGAGCAGCATGACGACGGACACCCGGGTGGACAGTTCCCCACCCCCGAAGAAGACGACGGAACGGACGCCCGGCGGCAAACCGGCGAACCGGCTGTTGTTCCTCCTGGCGGTCCTGCTGCCGCCCCGCTTCACCCCGGAGAGCGTGCGCTACGACCGGCGCTACCGGACGCTGGACAAGTACCGGTTCATCGCGGGCTTCCTCGCGCTGCCGCTCGCGTTCTACGCCCTGTTCGTCATCTCACCCTTCGTCCAGGCGATCTACTACTCGTTCACCGACTGGTCGGGCGGGCCGGTGGCGAACTTCATCGGGTTCGACAACTTCACGAAGATGTGGAACGACGAGCGCTTCTGGGACTCCTTGCAGGTGAGCGTCACCCTGGCGGTCGTCGCCCCGGTGGTCACGCTCGTGCTCGGCATGTTCTTCGCGTACATGATCACGTCGGGCGGACGGCACCGTAAGGGCCAGGCCATCGCCGGCGTCGCGGGCTCGTCGTTCTACAAGGTCGTCTACTTCTTCCCCCAGGTCCTGTCCGTCGCGATCATCGCCGTCGTCTGGGGCCGCGTCTTCAACACCAACAGCGGCCTGATCAACGGCGGGCTCGACAAGGTGGGCATCGCGGGCCCGGCCTGGCTGGGCGGTGACCGCTCGCTCGCCCTCATCGCGGTGCTCGTCGTGCTCTCCTGGAGCTTCGTCGGCTTCTACGTGGTCCTGTTCTCCGCCGCGATGGGCGCGATCCCCAAGGACATCTACGAGGCCGCGCTGCTCGACGGCGCGGGCCGGGGGCGGACCTTCTTCAGCGTGACGCTCCCGCTGATCTGGGACACCGTGCGGACCGGCTGGATCTACATGGGCATCCAGGCCCTCGACTCGTTCGCGATCGTGCTGGTCATGGTGCCCGAGCACGTCCTGAAGGTGACCCCGGTCTTCCTCTACGAACGATTCCGTGACGGTCAATACGGCTATGCCACGTCCATCGGTGTCGTCCTCCTCGTCCTCAGCATGGCGTTCTCGCTGATCGTCATGAGGATCGGGAATCGCGACCGGATCGAATACTGAGACCGCGGGAGCCACTGCATCATGACCACGACCACCGCGCCCCGCACCGATGCCGCCAAGGAGCCCCGCCGTGGGACCGGTGAGGCGGGCGGCACGACGCTGAACGTCTTCTCGCACGCCTTCCTCGTCCTGTGGGTGATCCTCGCCGCGGGCCCCCTCGTCTGGGTCGCGCTCACCGCGCTGCGTCCCTCGGTCGAGATCCTCAGCGATCCGATGGGCTGGCCGACGTCCTTCCACTGGGAGAACTTCGCCCACGCGTGGACCACGGCCAACATCGGGCAGTACGCCCTCAACTCACTGATCATCCTGGCCGGTTCACTGACCGGGACGATGCTCCTGGGCTCGATGGCGGCGTATGTGATCGCCCGCTTCACCTTTCCGGGCAACCGGCTGATCTTCATGCTCTTCGCGGGCGGGATGATGTTCCCGGTCATCCTCGCCCTCGTCCCGCTCTTCGCGGTCATGGAGAACTTCGGTCTCCTGGACACCCGGCCGGGCCTGATGATCGCCTACATCGCGTACTCGCTGCCCTTCACCGTCTTCTTCCTGACCTCCTTCTTCCGGACGCTGCCCACCGGCGTCCAGGAGGCGGCGATGGTCGACGGGGCCTCGCACACGCGCACGTTCTTCCAGATCATGCTGCCGATGGCCAAGCCCGGCCTGGTGAGCATCGGCATCTTCAACTTCCTCGGCCAGTGGAACCAGTACCTGCTTCCGCTGCTGCTCAACAACGAGGAGGAGAGCAGGTACGTGCTGCCCCAGGGCCTCGCCTCGCTGGCGGTGTCACAGGGCTACCGGGGCGACTGGGGAGCCCTCTTCGCGGGCCTGACGATCGCGATGGTTCCGGTGCTCGTCGTGTACGCGGTCTTCCAGCGGCAGGTGCAGGCGGGGCTCACTGCGGGTGCTCTCAAGTGACCCTGCGCACAGGTGATTTCAGCTTGGCCACGAAAGTGGTCTAGGCCTGTCGCGGCAATTCCGGCCGTGAGTAATGTCGGCCCCACGGCGCCGCGGGGGGAACCTTTTGCCCGCGTTCAAGTCGACACCGATGTCGAAGGGTTGAACAGCATGAGGAATCGATTGATCGCCACCGGTGCGGCAACGCTCGCGATGGCCATGGGACTTTCCGCCTGCGGCGGTGACAGCGACAGCGGTGACGGCAAGACCATCAAGCTCGTCGCCGCCGACTACGGCGACAAGGCCTCCAACGCCTCCAAGAAGTACTGGGACGGCGTGAAGAAGGAGTTCGAGAAGGAGAACAAGGGCTACAAGGTCGACGTCCAGGTCATCAACTGGAACGAGATCGACAAGTCCGTCAAGAACATGATCCAGGCGGGCAACCAGCCCGACCTCCTGCAGACCGGCGGCTACGCCGACAAGGTCGCGGACGACCTGCTCTACAAGGCCGACGAGGTCCTCTCGCCCAAGACGCGGGAGAACCTCATCCCGACCTTCGCCAAGGCCGGCGAGGTCAAGGGCACCCAGTACGGCATCCCGTGGGTCTCCTCCAGCCGCGTCATGTTCTACAACAAGGCCGTCCTGAAGAAGGCGGGCGTGAAGACGCCGCCCAAGACGTGGGACGAGGTCGCCGCCGCGGCGAAGAAGATCAAGTCCTCCAAGGCCGCCGAGACCCCGTACGCCCTGCCGCTCGGCCCCGAGGAGACCCAGGGCGAGACGATGATGTGGGAGCTCGGCAACGGCGGTGGCTACACCGACGCGAGCGGCAAGTACACGCTCGACAGCGCCAAGAACGTCGAGACCTTCGACTGGCTGCAGAAGAACCTGGTCAAGCCCGGCCTCACGTACTCCAACCCGGCCTCCACCGACCGCAAGACGGCCTTCGCCGACTTCGCGGCGGGCAAGGTCGGCATGCTCAACGGCCACCCGAGCCTGATCCAGATGGCCAAGGACGGCAAGGTCGACTACGGCGTCGCGCCGATCCCCGGCAAGGAGGGCCCGCTGCAGTCCACCCTCGGCGTGGCCGACTGGATGATGGCCTTCAAGGACGGCGGCGCGGAGAAGGAGGGCGTGAAGAAGTTCCTGGACTTCACCTACTCCAAGAAGATGCTGCAGTTCGACGAGATGTACAACCTGATGCCCGTCACCCAGGACACCCTGAAGACGATGCAGACCAGCGGCAAGCACAAGGACCTGGAGCCGTTCTTCGCGGTCCTGCCGAACGCCAAGTTCTACCCGCTGGGCGACACCTCGTGGGACGTCATCTCCGCCGAGATGAAGAAGACCGGCGGCAAGGCCGCGAGCGATGACCCCAAGACGGTCCTCGGCGACCTGCAGAAGAAGGCGGAAGCGGCGGCTGCTGAGGCCAAGTAGCAGGCAGACCGCACCAGTTCGCTCCGTACGCAAGGAGACCTTGTGTCACTGAAGGCCCCTCCGCCCCCGGCCGAAATCGGTCGGGGACGGAGCGGGCGCGCACCCAGGCCGGTGAGCCGACGCAGCGGCATCGCCCGACTCGGCCCGTTGCCCTGGATAGCGCCCGTCATTCTGCTGATCCTCGCCGTGGTCATCTGGCCGGTCGTCGAGCTGATCCGCACCTCGTTCCTCAACATCTCCATCGCCGGCATCGTGCGCGGCAGCGCGGGAACCGACAAGTACAAGAAGCTCTTCGAGGAGACCGACTTCGGGTCGGTCCTGCTCTGGACCGTCGTGTGGACCGTCGTCGTCGTGTCCGTGACGATGCTGCTCTCGCTCGCCCTCGCCCAGCTCTTCAACCAGAAGTTCCCCGGCCGCACCGTCACCCGCTGGGCGCTCATCGCGCCCTGGGCGGCATCCGTCCTGATGACCGCCATCGGCTTCAAGTGGATGCTCAACCAGACCGCGGGCGTGCTCAACACGCTGATGCTGGACCTCGGTCTCATCGACAAGTCCAAGGACTGGCTCGGCAAACCGGAGACGGCCTGGCCGTGGATGATGGCCGTCGCGATCTTCGTGTCGCTGCCCTTCACCACGTACACGCTCCTCGCCGGACTCCAGACCATCCCGCACGAGGTCTACGAGGCGTCGCGGATCGACGGGGCGAGCCCCTGGCAGACGTACCGGCACATCACGGTGCCGATGCTGCGGCCCGCGTTCCTGGTCGGCGTGGTCATCAACCTCATCAACGTCTTCAACTCGTTCCCGATCATCTGGGCCATGACGCAGGGCGGTCCCGGCTATGACACCTCCACGACCATGGTGTTCATGTACAAGCTGAAGGAGACCGACATCGGCGAATCCGCCGCGATGTCCGTGGTCAACTTCGCGATGGTCGTCGTACTCGTGCTGATCTTCCTGAAGGTCAGCCGATGGAACGAGGAGGACTGATGGCCACCGCGACCCAGACCCGCGCGGGGGCACCGAAGAGCCCCGCGCCCCGGCCCACGGCCAAGCGCACGTTCCGGCCGCGCACCCTGGTCATCACCGTGGTCGCCTGGGCGCTCGCGGCGGTCTTCCTGGCTCCGTACCTGGAGATGGTGATCACCGCGCTGCGTCCCAAGGACGAGCTGCGCGACCGGACGTACCTCCCGCAGGACCTGGAGTGGTCGAACTTCATCGAGGTCTGGAAGGAATCCGAGCTCGGCCAGAACCTCCAGGTGACCCTCCTGGTCGCGGGCGGCGCGACGCTCCTGGTGCTCCTGGTCTCGCTGCCCGCCGCGTACTACACGGCGCGCATGCGCTACCGGGGACGCAAGGCCTTCCTGCTGCTCGTCCTGATCACCCAGATGTTCCAGCCCACCGCCCTCCTGGTCGGCCTCTACCGCGAGTTCCACCAGCTGGACATGCTCAACTCGGTCTGGACGCTGATCATCACGAACGCGGCGTTCAACCTCGCGTTCGCGGTGTGGATCCTGACGGCCTACATCAGCTCCATCCCGCCGGAGCTGGAGGAGGCGGCCATGGTGGACGGCACCAGCCGCTTCGGGGCGATGGTGAAGGTGACGCTGCCGCTCGCGCTGCCGGGCGTGGTCACCGCGGTGATCTTCACCTTCATCACCTCCTGGAACGAGTTCGTGATGGGCCTCACGCTCACCACCGAACCCGACAAGCAGCCGCTGACCGTCGGCATCAACAACTTCATCGGCGCATACACCGTGGAGTGGAACTACCTCTTCGCGGCGTCCGTGGTGGCGATCGTGCCGGTCATCGTGCTGTTCGCCTTCATCGAGCGGCACGTGGTCTCGGGTCTCACCGCGGGATCGGTCAAGTAACGGATCGGCCCTCTCAGGCCGGGTCTGGGTGGTTTGGGGTGCATCCTCGCCACTTGGACCCGGCCTGTCCTGCTGTTCCGGAGTGCCGATTTGGGTCAAGGACTTGACTGCGCCAACCCGTTCAGCAGAGCTTGGAGTTCACAACTTGTACGGGCAGCGAAGTCGCTGTGACGTCATACGGAAAAGGGTGGCTGAGTCAATGGAGACTCCGGGGTCGCAGTCGTCGCTGCACCGGGCCAATCTCGAGCGGGTCGTACGTGCCGTACGGCTCGCCGGGTCGCTCACTCAGGCGGAGATCGCCAGGACGACAGGTCTGTCCGCGGCCACGGTCTCCAACATCGTCCGGGAGCTCAAGGACGGCGGAACGGTCGAGGTCACGCCCACCTCGGCAGGTGGCCGCAGGGCCCGCAGCGTCGCGCTCAGCGGCGACGCGGGCATCGTCATCGGCGTGGACTTCGGCCATACGCACCTGCGCGTGGCCGTCGGCAACCTCGCCCACCAGGTGCTCGCCGAAGAGGCCGAGCCGCTGGACGTGGACGCGTCGGCCGCGCAGGGCTTCGACCGCGCCGAGCAGCTGGTCAGCAGGCTGATCGCGGCGACCGGCGTGGACCGCGCGAAGATCGCGGGCATCGGCCTCGGCGTGCCCGGACCCATCGACGTGGAGTCCGGGACGCTCGGCTCGACCTCGATCCTGCCGGGCTGGACGGGCACGAAGCCCGCCGAGGAGCTCAAGGACCGCCTCGGGGTCCCCGTGCACGTCGACAACGACGCCAACCTCGGTGCGCTCGGCGAGCTGGTCTGGGGGAGCGGCCGCGGGGTCAAGGACCTCGCGTACATCAAGGTCGCGAGCGGTGTCGGCGCCGGTCTGGTGATCAGCGGGCGGATCTACCGGGGTCCGGGCGGCACCGCGGGCGAGATCGGCCACATCACCCTGGACGAGTCGGGCCCGGTCTGCCGCTGCGGCAACCGCGGCTGCCTGGAGACCTTCGCGGCGGCCCGCTATGTGCTGCCCCTGCTCCAGTCCAGCCACGGCACCGAGCTGACCATGGAGCGCGTGGTGGGCCTCGCGCGGGACGGCGACCCCGGCTGCCGCCGCGTGATCGCCGACGTCGGCCGGCACATCGGCAGCGGTGTGGCCAACCTCTGCAACCTCCTGAACCCCAGCAGGGTCGTCCTCGGCGGTGACCTCGCGGAGGCCGGTGAGCTGGTCCTGGGGCCCATCAGGGAGTCCGTGGGGCGCTACGCGATCCCCAGCGCGGCCCGTCAGCTCTCCGTGCTTCCAGGGGCCCTCGGGGGCCGCGCGGAGGTGCTCGGGGCACTGGCTCTCGCACTCAGCGAAATGGGCGATTCGACCCTTTTGGACGACTCCCTCCCTGCGACCGCACCTGCCTTCACTTAGATAACGCATGGCACCGTTGTCATCTCGTTAAGGATTTACTCCTTGACGCTGGTGTGGCGGCCGAGTTGACTTCGAGCCACCTCGGCCGCAACGACGCGGCCACGTCAGGGAGGTTCCCGAATGAACACGCGTATGCGTCGTGCCGCCGTTGCCGTTGCCGCCACCACCATGGCCGTCACCCTTGCTGCCTGTGGCAGCGCCAAGGAGTCCGGCGGTGACAAGGATGAAGCCGGCTCGGGCTCGAAGAAGGGCGACGCGCTGAACATAGGTCTGCTCCTGCCGGAGAACGAGACCGCGCGTTACGAGAAGTTCGACAAGCCGCTGATCGAGAAGCACGTCAAGGAGCTGACGAACGGCAAGGGCAAGATCACCTACGCCAATGCCAAGCAGGACGCCTCCACGCAGAACCAGCAGGCCGACACGATGATCACCAACAAGGTGGACGTGTTGATCGTGGACGCCGTCGACTCCAAGGCGATCGCCGGTTCGGTCAAGAAGGCCAAGGAGGCGAACATCCCGGTCGTCGCGTACGACCGTCTCGCCGAAGGCCCGATCGACGCCTACACCTCCTTCGACAACGAAGAGGTCGGCCACGTCCAGGGCAAGGCCCTCCTCGAGGAGATGGGCGACAAGGCCAAGGACGGTGAGATCGTGATGATGAACGGCGCGATCACCGACCCGAACGCCAAGCTCTTCAAGAAGGGCGCCGAGGCCGAGCTCAAGGGCAAGGTCAAGATCGGCAAGTCGTACGACACCAAGGAGTGGAAGGCGGTCAACGCCAACGCCAACATGGAGGGCGCGATCTCGGCGATCGGCAAGGACAAGATCGTCGGCGTCTACTCCGCGAACGACGGCATGGCGGGCGGCATCATCACCGCCCTCAAGGCCGCCGGCCTCTCCAAGCTCCCGCCGGTCACCGGCCAGGACGCCGAACTCGCCGGTGTGCAGCGCATCGTCGCGGGCGAGCAGTTCATGAGCGTCTACAAGTCCTACCCGCAGGAGGCGGAGGTCGCCGCGAAGATGGCCGTCGCGCTCGGCAAGGGCGAGAAGCTCGACTCGATCGCCAAGACGACCGTCGACAGCCCCACCGCCAAGGACGTCCCCACCGTTCTCGTCCCGGTCGTCTCGCTGACCGACAAGAACATCAAGGAGACCGTCATCAAGGACGGCATCTACTCCGTCGACGAGATCTGCACGGCCAAGTACAAGGCCGACTGCGGCAAGGTCGGCCTGAAGTAAGTCCCCCCAGCAGCCCGGGACTTCACCACCATTGAGGCCTGTCCGGCGCCCCGTTCCAACAGCCCCGCAGCTCTAGGCGGGGCGCCGGACAGAAACGCGCTCCGGTCACCCGCGGCTCGTTTCGTTCCTTTCGTTCTTCTCGTTCTTCTCGTTCTCTTCTGTTCAACCTCCCGCCGGTCAGGCGGCGAAGGAGATGGTTCACGTGTCCGCTACGCCCGTGTTGGCGTTGCGCGGGGTCTCCAAGCGATTCGGTGCCGTCCAGGCGCTCACCGACGTCGAGCTTGAGGTCCACGCCGGTGAGGTGGTCGCCCTGGTCGGCGACAACGGCGCAGGAAAGTCCACGCTGGTCAAGACGATCGCCGGCGTGCATCCCATCGATGACGGCGTCATCGAGTGGGAGAGCAAGGCCGTCCAGATCAACAAGCCGCACGACGCCCAGAACCTGGGCATCGCGACGGTTTACCAGGACCTCTCGCTGTGCGACAACATCGACGTCGTCGGCAACCTCTTCCTCGGGCGTGAGCTGCGCAAGCGCGGTGTGCTCAACGAGGTCGAGATGGAGCGCCGCGCCCGCGAGCTCCTCACCACGCTGTCGATCCGCATACCCAGCGTCCGCATCCCGATCGCCTCGCTCTCCGGCGGTCAGCGCCAGACGGTGGCGATCGCCCGCTCGATGCTCGGCGAGCCCAAGCTCGTCATCCTCGACGAGCCCACCGCCGCCCTCGGCGTCGAGCAGACCGCGCAGGTCCTCGACCTGGTGGAGCGGCTGCGCGAGCGTGGCCACGCGGTCATTCTCATCAGCCACAACATGGCGGACGTCAAGGCCGTCGCGGACAAGGTGGCGGTGCTCCGGCTCGGCCGGAACAACGGGATCTTCGACGTGAAGACCACCTCGCAGGAAGAGATCATCTCCGCGATCACGGGTGCCACGGAAAACGCCGTGACCCGTCGCGCGGCGCGCAACGTGGAGGTCCAGAAGTGAGCATCGAGAAGACCTCCACGCCAGGCGACGCACCCGTCGACGCCCCGCCGGCCGCGGCCGACGCCGTCACCGCGGTGGACCCCCGCCTGCTCGTGCGCGAGCAGGGTTTCGCGGGCTACATCACCGAGTTCAAGCGCAAGATACGCGCCGGTGACCTGGGTTCCATCCCGGTCATCGCGGGCCTCATCATCATCTGGGCGATCTTCGCCAGCATGAACTCGCGCTTCATGACCGCGGAGAACCTCAGCAACATCTCCGTCGCCATGGTCGGCACCGGCCTGATCGCGGTCGGCATCGTCTTCGTGCTGCTGCTCGGCGAGATCGACCTGTCGGTCGGCTCGGTCAGCGGTGTCTCGGGCGCGGTCGCCGCCGTGCTCGCCGTCACGCACGGCGCCCCCGAGTGGGTCGCGCTGATCGTCGCCATCCTCACCGGCACCGTGATCGGCACCATCCACGGCTTCTTCTTCGCGCGCATCGGCGCCCCGGCGTTCGCCGTCACCCTGGCAGGCCTGCTGTTCTGGCAGGGCTTCATGCTGCAGATCCTGGGTGACAACGGCACCATCAACCTGGACTCCGAAGGCCTGATCGCCAAGCTGACCTCGTACTACTTCACAGACGTCGCCGCCGCCTACGGCCTCGCGGTCGTCGCCGTCGCGGCCTTCTTCCTCTCCGCCTTCCTGGACAGCCGCCGCCGCGAAGCGGCCGGCGTCCCGTCCAGGCCGCTGAGCGAGATCATCGTGCGCACGGTGGCCCTGGCCGTCGTGGCCTTCGCCGCGGCGATCATGTTCAACCAGTACAAGGGCCTGCCGCTGGCCCTGGTGATCTTCCTGGTGGTCCTGGTCGGCACCGACTTCGTGCTGCGCCGCACCACCTACGGCCGCAAGGTCTTCGCCCTCGGCGGCAGCGTCGAGGCGTCCCGCCGCGCGGGCATCAACGTCACCCTGGTCCGTACGTCGGTCTACGCGATCGCCGGTACGTTCGCGGCGACCGGCGGTCTCTTCATGGCCTCCAAGATCGCCGCCGCCAACCAGGGCGCCGGCACCGGTGACCTCCTGATGAATGCCATCGCGGCGGCCGTCATCGGCGGCACCAGCCTCTTCGGCGGCCGGGGCCGCACCTGGAACGCCCTCCTGGGCGTCATGGTGATCACCTCGATCCAGTACGGCCTGGCGCTCGAAGGAATCGCGACTCCGGTCCAGTACATGATCACCGGTGGCGTACTGCTCGCCACGGTCGTGATCGACTCCATCACCCGCAAGACCCAGAAGACGGCAGGCCGCGCCTGACCTGCCAGAACCCGGTACAGAGCTGCCCGGCACCGCAATGAAGCGGTGCCGGGCAGCTCTCTGTGTCCCGCCGGGGTACCGCCGATCGCGTGATGGGGAACTCCCGGCCCGGACGTCACCTTCGGCGGCGGAACATTAGACTCAACAGGCCCGGCAACATCCGGTCAACGCTCGAACAGCTCTACTGCAAGGAGGCACGGGTGCCGCTGCTGACCCGCATCAGGGGACCGCGCGATCTGGACCGGCTCAGCCCGGAGGAGCTGAACCAGCTGGCCGGCGAGATCCGCGCCTTCCTCGTCGACGCAGTCTCCAAGACAGGCGGCCACCTCGGCCCCAACCTCGGCGTGGTCGAGCTCACGATCGCCATGCACCGCGTCTTCGATTCGCCCCGCGACAAGGTGCTCTTCGACACCGGCCACCAGAGCTACGTGCACAAGCTGCTCACCGGCCGCCAGGACTTCGGCAAGCTGCGCACCAAGGGCGGCCTCTCCGGCTACCCCTCGCGCGCCGAGTCCGACCACGACGTGATCGAGAACTCGCACGCCTCGACGGTCCTCGGCTGGGCCGACGGCCTCGCCAAGGCCAACGAGGTGCGGGGCAAGGACGACCACGTCGTCGCCGTCATCGGCGACGGCGCGCTCACCGGCGGCATGGCCTGGGAGGCGCTGAACAACATCGCCGCCGCCAAGGACCGCCCCCTGGTGATCGTCGTCAACGACAACGAGCGTTCGTACGCCCCCACCATCGGCGGCCTCGCGAACCACCTGGCGACCCTGCGCACCACGGACGGCTACGAGCGCTTCCTGGCCCGCGGCAAGGACTTCCTGGAGCGCACCCCGGTCGTCGGCAAGCCCCTCTACGAGACGCTGCACGGCGCGAAGAAGGGCCTGAAGGACTTCATCGCCCCGCAGGGCATGTTCGAGGACCTCGGCCTGAAGTACGTCGGCCCGATCGACGGCCACGACATCGAGGCCCTGGAGTCCGCCCTGGTGCGCGCCAAGCGCTTCGGCGGCCCGGTCATCGTGCACTGCATCACCGAGAAGGGCCGCGGCTACAAGCCCGCCCTGGAGGACGAGGCCGACCACTTCCACGCCGTCGGCGTCATCCACCCCGACACGGGCCTGCCCATCGCCGCCTCCGGCATGGACTGGACGTCCGTCTTCGGCGAGGAGATGGTCAAGCTCGGCCGGGAGCGCGAGGACATCGTCGCGATCACCGCCGCCATGCTCCAGCCGGTGGGCCTGAAGAAGTTCGCCGAGGAGTTCCCCGACCGGGTCTACGACGTGGGCATCGCCGAGCAGCACGCGGCCGTCTCCGCGGCGGGCCTGGCAAGCGGTGGCCTGCACCCCGTCTTCGCGGTGTACGCGACGTTCCTCAACCGCGCCTTCGACCAGCTCCTGATGGACGTGGCCCTGCACAAGTGCGGCGTCACCTTCGTTCTGGACCGGGCGGGCGTCACCGGCACGGACGGCGCCTCGCACAACGGCATGTGGGACATGTCGATCCTGCAGTGCGTGCCGACCCTGCGGATCGCCGCCCCGCGCGACGCCGACCAGGTCCGCCTCCAGCTGCGCGAGGCCGTCGAGGTGGACGACGCCCCGACCGTCGTGCGCTACTCGAAGGGCGCGGTCGGCCCGGCGGTCAAGGCCGTCGGCAAGGTCGGCGGCATGGACGTCCTGCGCAAGGCGGGCACCAGCCGGCCCGACGTTCTCCTGGTCTCCGTGGGCGCGCTCGCCCCCATGTGCCTGGAGATCGCGGACCTCCTGAACAAGCAGGGCATCACGACGACGGTCGTCGACCCGCGCTGGGTCAAGCCCGTCGACGAGGCGCTCGCCCCGCTCGCCGAGCAGCACCGCGTGGTCGTCACCGTCGAGGACAACTCCCGCGCGGGCGGCGTCGGTTCGGCCATCGCCCAGGCCCTGCGTGACGCGGGCGTCGACGTACCGCTGCGCGACTTCGGCATCCCGCCGCGCTTCCTGGACCACGCGTCGCGCAAGGAGATCATGGCCGAGATCGGCCTGACCGCCCCGGACATCTCCCGCCAGGTGACCGGCCTGGTGGCCAAGCTGGACGGCATCCCCCACTCTCAACTTCGTTCGAGCGGGGGGACCCCCACCGAGCGCACGGCAGCCGTGGACTCGGTCGAGGCGGGGGAGCCCGCTCGCGACTGAGTCAACCTGCTCCGCCGATGGGCCGGTTTCAGCACCCTGTACGGGTGGTGGAACCGGCCCATTCGCGTGAAACTGCCCGTGCCGGGGCTTGCGGGCCATCCCCCGTCTCGATCATGTCCAGGACGACAAGCGTGGAGGTACGTCCGTGGCAAGCAGCCTTTTCAGAACGAAGAGCATCGAGCAGTCCATCCAGGACACCGAGGAGCCCGAGCACGCGCTCAAGAAGTCGCTGTCCGCCCTCGATCTCACGGTCTTCGGCGTCGGCGTCGTCATCGGCACCGGCATCTTCGTGCTGACCGGAGCGGTGGCCAAGGAGACCGCGGGGCCCGCCACCGCTATCGCCTTCGCCGTCGCGGGCGTCGTCTGCGCCCTCGCGGCGCTCTGCTACGCGGAGTTCGCCTCCACCGTGCCGGTGGCCGGATCGGCGTACACCTTCTCGTACGCCTCGCTCGGCGAGCTGCCCGCCTGGACCATCGGCTGGGACCTGGTGCTCGAATTCGCCCTCGGCACCGCGGTGGTCGCCGTCGGCTGGTCCGGCTATGTGCGCTCGCTGATGGACAACGCGGGCTGGAAGCTGCCCGACGCGCTCTCCGGGCCCGATGCCGCCGACGGCTTCAGCTTCGACATCCTCGCCACCGCCCTGGTGCTGGTCCTCACGGTCGTCCTCGTCCTCGGCATGAAGCTGTCCGCCCGCGTCACCACGGTCATCGTCGCCATCAAGGTGGCCGTCGTCCTCATCGTCATCATCGCTGGCGCCTTCTTCATCGACGCCGACAATTACAAGCCGTTCATCCCCAAGGCGCAGGAAGTGACCGCGGGCAACAGCATCGATTCCCCGCTCATCCAGCTGATGTTCGGGTACGCGCCCACCAACTTCGGCGTCCTCGGCATCTTCACGGCCGCCTCCATCGTCTTCTTCGCCTTCATCGGCTTCGACATCGTGGCCACCGCCGCCGAGGAGACCAAGATGCCGCAGCGGGACATGCCGCGCGGCATCCTCGGCTCGCTCCTCATCTGCACGATCCTGTACGTCGCCGTGTCGATCGTCGTCACGGGCATGCAGCACTACAGCGAACTGTCGGTGGACGCCCCGCTCGCCGACGCCTTCAAGGCCACCGGGCACCCCTTCTACGGCGGCATCATCAGCTTCGGCGCCGCCGTCGGCCTCACCACCGTCTGCATGATCCTGCTGCTCGGCCAGACCCGCGTCTTCTTCGCGATGAGCCGCGACGGACTGCTGCCCCGGTTCTTCTCCCACGTCCACCCGAAGTACCGGACGCCGCACCGGCCGACCATCCTGCTCGGCGTCCTCATCGCGATCCTGGCGGGCTTCACCAGCCTCGACGAACTCGCCGAGCTGGTGAACATCGGCACACTCTTCGCCTTCGTCGTGGTCGCCCTGAGCGTCATCATCCTGCGCCGCACCCGCCCGGACCTGCCCCGCGCCTTCCGCACCCCGCTGGTGCCGCTTGTGCCCATCCTCTCGGTGGCGGCCTCGGTGTGGCTGATGCTGAACCTGCCGGCCGAGACCTGGCTGCGGTTCGGCGTCTGGATGCTGATCGGCTTCGTCGTGTACTTCGCCTACGGACGGTCGCACAGCCAGCTCGGCCGGCGGGGCGAGCAGCGCCCGGCCGGTGACGTGCGGTAATCGCGTCGGTCACTTTCCGGCCAATCGTCCGGCCCCGTATGTCCCGATCGGGTAGGGACTGCGGGGCTGGATAGCGTGCTCCCCATGCTCGCCGAGCCCTCCGTCCCACTACGCTCCGTACGCGGGCTCCGGCTGCCGCGCCCGCGTACGGAGCAAGCCCCCGCGCCGTACTGGCCGCGCCTGCTCCCCCTGCTCGCCGTGCTGGCCTGCGTCACCCGGATCCCCTCCTTCCGGTGGCCGCTGTGGAGTCCGGACGAGGGTTATCTCGCCGTCCAGGCAAGGATGCTGGCCGACGGGGGCGAGCTCTACGAAACGGTCGTCGACCGCAAGCCACCGCTCGTCCCCTGGCTGTACGAGGGGGCGTTCGCGCTCTTCGGCGACGCCACCCTGCTCCCGCTGAAGGTGCTCGCGGTGGCGGCCCAGCTCCTGACCGCCGTCCTCCTCGTCCTCATCGCCAGGCGCCGCTGGGGCGACCGCGCGGGCCGCACGGCGGGCGTGCTCTACCTCCTCATCTCGGTCGGCCTGAACCCCGAGGACGCCCAGGCAGCCACCTTCGAGGTCTTCATGCTGCCGTGCACGGCCGCCGCCATCTGGTGCGCGGACCGGCGCCGTTGGGGGTCGGCGGGCGCCGCTGTGGCGTACGCGTTTCTCGCCAAGCAGACCGGGGGAGCGGCCCTGGTGCCGGTGGCGTGGCTGCTGTGGCAGGCAGGCGGCGCGCGAAAAGACGTACTTCGCCTGGGAGTTGGGTTGTGCGGGTCGGTCCTTGCGGCGGCCGTGGTCACGAACCCCGCCGGGTTCCTGTTCTGGACGGTGACGGGATCGGGGGCGTACGCCTCCTTCACCGGCTCCGAACTCCACGTGCTCTTCCGGGGTCTGACGAACACGGCACTCCTCGCGGCGGCCTGCAGCGGGTTCATCCCGCCCGTCGTACGGGTCCTGCGCATCGCCCGCACCGGATCGACGGAGCTGTGGCTCTGGCTCGCCTCATCGGCGGGCGCGGTCCTCGCCGGCTTCCACTTCTTCGGGCACTACTACCTCCAACTGACGCCGCCGCTGGCCCTGCTGGGCACCGCCGCGCTCCAGATCCTGCCCCGGGAGCGCACCCTGACGGCGGTGTCGGTCTCGGCCGGGGCGTGCGCGCTGTTCCTGGCCTGGGGGATGCTGGCGCCGCGCCCCGAGCTGGCGCACGCGGAGCGGATCGCGGGCGAGATCAGGGCCCGCACGTCACCGGGGGAGCGCGTCCTCGTGTGGGGCATACACCCCGAGACGTACTGGCTGGCCGACCGCGCCCCCGCGAGCCGCTATCTCACGGCGGGGCTCCTGACCAACTACAGCGGCGGCCGCGACGGCCCTCAGGTGGGCGAGAAGTACGCCGTGGAGGGCGCCTGGCAGGTCTTCCGCGGCGAACTGGCGGCCGCTCCGCCCGCGCTCGTCGTGGACGACTCCCGGGGCAAGCCCTTCGCGCCGCAGCGGGTGCCCTCCCTGCGGCGGATCCTCGCGGCGGGGTACGAGCGGGTGGGGGTGGTGGACGGCGCGGTGATCTACTCGCGCCCCGACGCGGGCCGGTCCCCCTCGGCCGCGGGCTGACGCACCGCACGCGGGCCCAGGCACTCGGCACCCAGCTCGCCGACGCGGCGGCGCAGCTCCCGGTCGGCGGTGACGACGACGCAGGGGCGTGGTGCCGCATCGGCGATCAGCTCCACGATGCGGTCGTCGCCGCTGCCGGGCGCCGGGACCACGCGTACCCCTTCGACGGACTCCACGCCGCGGGCCGCGCCCTCCACCACGAGGGTGACGTCGAGCGGCCCCGGACGGCCCGGGAGCCCGGCTTCGGCGTACGCGACGAGCCGGTCCCGCAGCCGCTCGGCGGCCCCGTGCCGGTCACGCCACCAGCCGTCGGGGACCGAGCCGACGACGTTCGCCGCGTCCACGACGAGGAGAGTTCTCATGGCGTCACCCTGGCACACCGCAAACGTAGACTGATCGGACCGGAGAAACGCACGCCCACAGGAAGGTCCGCGCCGAGTCATGCCGCAGAGGTCCGCCCCCAGGCCCGAGCGGGACCCCTCCCGCCAGACGGCTGCCGCCGCCGACCACGCGGCGAGCGGCACTCTCGCGACCGGCCGCTGGCTGCTGCGCGGCAAGGACGGCAGGCTCACCGCGTACGCCCGCTCGGCGGACGGCCTGCTGCGCTGGACGGAGACCCGTCCCGGCGGCCCCGACTGGACGGGACCCGACCTCTTCGACGCCCCGCACCTGACCCATCTGACCCTGGCCCAAGGTGCCGACGGGTACGTCCACTTCGTCGCCCTGCGCACACTGCCCAAGGAGGGCGGCGGCACCGAGGTCGACGTCGTGCACGCCGTCCAGTACCAGTCGGGCCGCCCGCTCATGGACTGGCGCTCACTCGGCAACCCGCACACGAAGATGGTCGAGCGTGCCCCGCACCTCGGCGCGCCGACCGCCGCGGTGGACGCCGCGGGCACGGTCCACGTCTTCGTGCGCGACGCGGTGAACAGCGTCCGGCTGCGGCGCGAGGGCAAGGGCGGCAAGTGGGAGGGGTGGAAGGACTTCAAGGTCCGCGAGGTCCTCGACGGCATCACCGCGGTCGCCACCTCCACGGGCCGGGTGGAGGTCTACGGCCCGGCGGAGAACAAGACGCTGCACTGGGCCCAGGAGAAGCAGGGCGGCGAGTTCCAGCGCGCCGGCGACATCCCGCTGCCCCCGGCCGCGGGCTCGGGCACGGCCCTGGAGACGGGCCCCGACCGCCTCACGTTCTACGCGGCCGACGCGCGCGGCAAGGGCGTCCTGGCCCACCGCTGCGACGACGAGGACATGCGGCCCCTCGGCGGGGTCCCGGACCAGGGCCACACGGCAGCCGTCCGCGCGACGATAGAGGGGCACGACTGCACAGTTCTCGCCCACCGCGGCCAGGACGGCCGCCCCGTCATAGCGGCCTACCCCACGGAGGACGAGAAGGCGGGCGTCTGGTGGGCCGAGACGGGAGAACCCTGCCTGGGCTCCCCGGCGTTGGCCCTCGACGCCCGGGGCCGCGTGGTCATGGCGACCATCGGCCTCGACGGCACGCTGCGGCTCGCACGCCAGAAGGCGGAGTCGGGGCTCGCGCTTGGCGCGTGGACGCGCGTGTAGAAACGTGCGCGAAACGGGTGATGCCCGGCAGGCCCACTGGAGGCCGGCCGGGCATCACCCGTATGCGAGGCGTTGCGCGAGGGTGTTACGCGGGCACGCTGGCCACGCCCTGCGCCAGGAACGGCTTGCCGTTGACCCGCTGGCTGACACCGGCCCGGTCCAGGTACGGCGTGATGCCGCCCAGGTGGAAGGGCCAGCCCGCGCCGGTGATCAGGCACAGGTCGATGTCCTGCGCCTCGGCGACGACGCCCTCGTCGAGCATCAGGCCGATCTCCTGCGCCACGGCGTCGAGCACGCGGTCGCGGGTCTGCTCCTCGGTCAGGACGGTGTCGCCCTGCTTGAGGAGAGCGGCGACCTCGGGGTCGAGCTCCGGCTTGCCGGAGTCGTAGACGTAGAAGCCGCGCTTGCCGGCCTTGACTACCGCCGCGAGGTTCGGGGAGACCGTGAAGCGGTCGGGGAAGGCGCGGTTGAGCGTCTCGGAGACGTGCAGACCGATGGCCGGACCGACCAGCTCCAGGAGCACCAGCGGCGACATCGGCAGACCGAGCGGCTCGACGGCCTTCTCGGCGACGGCGACCGGGGTGCCCTCGTCGATGACGTTCTGGATCTCGCCCATGAAGCGGGTGAGGATGCGGTTCACGACGAACGCCGGGGCGTCCTTCACGAGCACCGCGGTCTTCTTCAGCTTCTTGGCGACACCGAAGGCCGTGGCCAGCGAGGCGTCGTCCGTCTGCTCGCCGCGCACGATCTCCAGGAGCGGGAGGATCGCGACGGGGTTGAAGAAGTGGAAGCCGACGACCCGCTCGGGGTGCTTCAGCTTCGACGCCATCTCGGAGACCGAGAGCGAGGAGGTGTTGGTGGCGAGGATCGCGTGCGCCGGGGCGACCGCCTCGACCTCAGCGAACACCTGCTGCTTGACGCCGATCTCCTCGAAGACGGCCTCGATGATGAAGTCGGCGTCGGAGAAGCCCTCGGCCTTGTCCAGGACACCGGAGACCAGGCCCTTGAGGCGGTTGGCCTTGTCCTGGTTGACGCGGCCCTTGAGGAGGAGCTTGTCGATCTCCTCGTGGACGTAGCCGACGCCCTTGTCGACGCGTGCCTGGTCGATGTCGGTCAGGACGACCGGCACCTCAAGACGGCGCAGGAACAGGAGCGCGAGCTGCGAGGCCATCAGACCGGCGCCCACGACGCCGACCTTCGTGACCGGACGCGCCAGGTTCTTGTCCGGGGCACCCGCCGGGCGCTTGGCGCGCTTCTGGACGAGGTTGAACGCGTAGATGCCGCTGCGCAGCTCGCCGCCCATGATGAGGTCGGCGAGCGCCTTGTCCTCGGCGTCGAAGCCCTTCTGCAGGTCGCCGTCCTTGGCGGCCTCGATGATCTCCAGGGCGCGGTAGGCGGCCGGGGCCGCACCGTGCACCTTGGAGTCCGCGATGCCACGGCCGCGCGCGACGGCGGCGTCCCAGCCCTCGCCGCGGTCGATCTCGGGGCGCTCCACCGTGAGCGAGCCGTTGAGGACGGAAGCCGTCCAGATCAGCGACTGCTCCAGGAAGTCGGCACCCTCGAAGAGCGCGTCGGCGATGCCGAGCTCGAAGACCTGCTTGCCCTTGAGCTGGCGGTTCTGGTTCAGCGAGTTCTCGATGATGACCGAGACGGCCTTGTCGGCGCCGATCAGGTTCGGGAGCAGCGCGCAGCCGCCCCAGCCCGGGACCAGGCCGAGGAAGACCTCGGGCAGCGAGAAGGCGGGCAGCGCCTTGGAGACGGTGCGGTACGAGCAGTGCAGACCGACCTCGACACCGCCGCCCATGGCAGCGCCGTTGTAGTACGCGAAGGTCGGCACGGCGAGCCCGGAGAGCCGCTTGAAGACCTCGTGGCCGCCCTTGCCGATGGCGAGCGCGTCCTCGTGGCGCTTGAGGATCTCGACGCCCTTGAGGTCGGCGCCGACGGCGAAGATGAAGGGCTTGCCGGTGACACCGACACCGACGATCGTGCCTTCGGCCGCCTCCTTCTCGACCTGGTCGATGGCGGTGTTCAGGTTCGCCAGCGAGCCGGGGCCGAAGGTGGTCGGCTTGGTGTGGTCGAAGCCGTTGTCCAGCGTGATGAGCGCGAAGCGCCCGGCACCGGCCGGCAGGTCGAGGTGGCGTACGTGCGCCTGCGTGACGACCTCGTCCGGGAACAGCTCGGCCGCACCCTTCAGAAGCTCAGTGGTGGAGCTGCTCACTTGTCGCCTCCGGCGTCCTTGTGGTTCGGGTTCTCCCAGATGACCGTGGCGCCCATGCCGAAGCCGACGCACATCGTCGTCAGGCCGTAGCGGACGTCCGGCTGCTCCTCGAACTGCCGCGCCAGCTGCGTCATCAGACGCACGCCGGAGGAGGCGAGGGGGTGGCCGTACGCGATGGCGCCGCCGTACTGGTTCACGCGCGTGTCGTCGTCCGCGATGCCGTAGTGCTCCAGGAAGGCGAGCACCTGCACGGCGAAGGCCTCATTGATCTCGAAGAGACCGATGTCGGAGATGGAAAGGCCCGCCTGGGCGAGCGCCTTCTCCGTGGCCGGGATCGGGCCGTAGCCCATGACCTCGGGCTCAACACCCGCGAAGGAGTACGAGACGAGCCGCATCTTCACCGGGAGGTCGTGCTCCCGGGCGAAGTCCTCGGAAGCGATGATCGACGCCGTGGCGCCGTCGTTGAGACCCGCGGCGTTGCCGGCGGTGACGCGGCCGTGCGTACGGAACGGAGTCTTCAGACCGGCGAGGCTCTCCAGGGTGGTGCCGGGCCGCATCGGCTCGTCGGCGGTGGCGAGGCCCCAACCGGTCTCGCCCGCTTCCTCGTTGGTCCGCCGCACGGAGACGGGCACCAGGTCCTGCTGGATCTTGCCGTTGGCGTACGCCTTGGCGGCCTTCTCCTGCGAGCGCACCGCGTACTCGTCGGCACGCTGCTTGGTGATGCTCGGGTAGCGGTCGTGCAGGTTCTCGGCGGTCATGCCCATGAAGAGGGCGGACTCGTCGACGAGCTTCTCGCTCACGAACCGCGGGTTCGGGTCGACGCCCTCGCCCATGGGGTGGCGGCCCATGTGCTCGACGCCACCGGCGATGACGGCGTCGTACGCACCGAACGCGATGGAGCCCGCGGTCGCCGTCACGGCGGTCAGCGCGCCCGCACACATGCGGTCGATGGAGTAGCCCGGCACGGACTGCGGGAGCCCCGCGAGGATCCCGGCGGTGCGGCCCAGCGTCAGACCCTGGTCGCCGATCTGCGTGGTCGCGGCGATGGCGACCTCGTCGATCTTGGCGGGGTCGAGGGCCGGGTTGCGGCGCAGGAGCTCCCGGATGGCCTTGACGATCAGGTCATCCGCACGGGTCTCGTGGTAGATGCCCTTCGGGCCCGCCTTGCCGAACGGGGTGCGGACGCCATCAACGAAGACGACGTCCCTGACGGTACGAGGCACGATGGCTCTCCTCCAGGGTGCGGGTGCGCCTGCCGGCGCGCTTCCGCGTTCCATGCTACTTGCCGGTAACTATGCTGCCCAGTCCCGGTTCGGGGAGGCGAAGGTCACATTGTCCGGCGGGGGCGCCTTTGGCGGGGGCGCCGGGGGGGGGGTGAGGCTGCTGCTGGGGGGCTTGTACGGGTACGCCCCCGCGGGGCCGGGGCCACTCCCTGCGCCGCAGCTCAGCTCGCCCTGCCCCGCGGCTTCGCGCCGGATGCCACCCACTTTCTGCGGGCCGGTGGGGGCGTTTCCTGTCCCGCCGCTTCGCGCCGGTTGTTTCCCGCCCGCCCACCCGTTTACCCGGGGTGCTTCGGGTGCTTCTCTGCGGATCGGTGGGGGGTCTTCTGTTCCGACGCTTCGCGCCGGTTGTTTCCCGCCCGCCCGCCCGTTCACCTGGAGTGCTTCGGGTGCTTCTTTGGGGATGGGTGGGGGCGTTTCCTGTTCCGACGCTTCGCGCCGGATGTCTCCCGCCCGCCCACCCGATCACCCTGCGTGCTTCCGGGGGCTGCAGGGGCTCGATGCACTGCCGGGTAAACGGGTGGGCGGGCGGGAAAGATCCGCCGCGGAGCGGCGGTCCAGGGAAGCCCCCACGGCGGTCAGGAGCTATTCCCCGGCGACCAGGCCGGCGCCCCACGGCGCCCAGGGAGGCCCCCACGCGAACCACCCACCCGCCCCTCACCCCGGCACTGCGGGGTAATCGGGTGGGTGGGTGGGAGACATCCGCCGCGGAGCGGCGGTCCAAGCCGGGGCGGCGGCGCCAGGACGAGGCGGCGGCGGTTCAGCCCGGGGTCGTGGTGAGGGCCGTCACCAAGGCGGGCGTCACCTGCGTGATCTGCCACTGCCGCGCCCCGTGCGCGGCCAGCGCCGCGGCCACGGAATCCGCGTCCACCTGACCCGGCGGCTCCCAGCAGACCCTTCGTACCGTGTCCGGAGTGATCAAGTTCTCCTGGGGCATGTTCAGCTCCTCGGCGAGAGCCGAGACTCCGGCCCGCGCGGCGGAGAGCCGCGCGGCGGCGGCCGGGTCGCGGTCCGCCCAGGAGCGGGGCGGCGGCGGCCCGGAGACGGCCTGCCCGGGCTGCGGGAGCTCCGCGTCGGGCAGGGCCTTCGCACGGTCCACCGCGGCCTGCCACTGCTCGAGCTGGCGCCGCCCCATACGGTGCCCGAAGCCGGTGAGACCGGAGAGCGCGTGGACGTTCGGCGGAAGGCCGAGCGCCGCCTCCACGATCGCGCCGTCACTGAGCACCTTGCCGGGCGACACGTCCCGCCGCTGGGCCACCTTGTCGCGGGCGGTCCACAGCTCACGTACGACCGCCATCTGGCGACGGCGCCGCACCTTGTGCATCCCGGACGTACGCCGCCAGGGGTCCTTGCGCGGCGGCGCCGGCGGCGCGGAGGAGATCGCGTCGAACTCCTCGCGGGCCCACTCCAGCTTCCCCTGCCGGTCGAGCTCCTTCTCCAGCGCGTCCCGCAGGTCCACGAGCAGCTCGACGTCGAGCGCCGCGTACCGCAGCCAGGGGTCGGGCAGTGGCCGTGTCGACCAGTCGACCGCCGAGTGGCCCTTCTCCAGGACGAAGCCGAGCACGCTCTCGACCATCGCGCCGAGGCCGACCCGGGGGAAACCCGCGAGGCGCCCGGCGAGCTCCGTGTCGAAGATGCTGGTGGGGATCATGCCTATTTCGCGGAGGCACGGCAGATCCTGCGTCGCGGCGTGCAGCACCCACTCCGCACCGGAGATCGCCTCACCGAGCTCCGAGAGGTCGGGGCAGGCGACGGGGTCGATCAAGGTGCTGCCCGCGCCTTCACGGCGGAGCTGCACGAGATAGGCACGCTGGCCGTACCGATAGCCGGACGCACGTTCGGCGTCCACGGCCACGGGGCCACTTCCTGCCGCGAACGCGGCGATCACCTCGGCGAGCGAGGTTGCGTCGGCGACCACCGGAGGAATTCCATCACGCGGCTCGAGCAAAGGGATCGGCGCCGTTTCGACGTCGTCCGGAGGGCCGCCTCCGGTGGTTCGCAGTGAACTGTCTGCTGCGGTCTCTTGGGCGTCGGTCACCTGTCAAGGGTATCTGTGTATGCACAGCGCCCGTCGACGGAACGTTCCGTCGACGGGCGCGCGAGGGGTGTAAATGAGTCAGTGGATGATTCCGGTGCGCAGGGCCACCGCCACCATCCCGGCGCGGTCGCCCGTGCCGAGCTTGCGTGCGATGCGGGCGAGGTGGCTCTTCACGGTCAGCGCGGAGAGCCCCATCGAGACGCCGATGGCCTTGTTCGACTGACCTTCCGCGACGAGACGGAGAACCTCCACCTCGCGGCCGGACAGCTCGCGGTAGCCACCGGGATGGCTGGGTGCGCCCGGCGGGCGGCGGTGCATTCGGGCGGCGGCCGAGCCGATGGGCGCGGCGCCGGGGCGGGTGGGGAGACCGACGTTGTTACGGGTGCCGGTGACGACGTAGCCCTTGACGCCGCCCGCGAGGGCGTTGCGTACGGCGCCGATGTCATCGGCGGCGGAGAGGGCGAGGCCGTTCGGCCAGCCCGCCGCGCGGGTTTCTGAGAGGAGCGTCAGGCCGGAGCCGTCGGGGAGGTGGACGTCTGCGACGCAGATGTCACGGGGGTTGCCGATGCGGGGACGAGCCTCCGCGATCGACGAGGCTTCGATCACGTCGCGAACACCGAGGGCCCACAGGTGGCGGGTGACGGTGGAGCGGACGCGCGGGTCGGCCACGACGACCATGGCGGTCGGCTTGTTCGGGCGGTAGGCGACCAGGCTTGCGGGCTGCTCGAGGAGAACGGACACCAGGCCTCCTGGGGTGCGGACTGACCCGGCTCGGGGATGAAGCCGGGACGAACCGTGCTTTCAAGGTCACCAACCTCTTCGGCATCAAACCCGTCCGCCTTTAGAGAATGATCACGATTTGGTGAGTAACAATTCGGGCGATTCGGACACGCGATCGATCATCCGAAGATCAACCCGAATCGGAGTCGTTCAGAATCGCTCATCCGCGTGATCGTCATCGCCCACCCGAGCCCCGCCCGATGCCCCGCCCGCCGTTCCCGCCCGCTACCCCCTCGCGCCGTCCCCGCCCCTCACGGCGTCTGCGGCCCCCGCCGCTGCGGCAGCGACACCACGGAGCCTTCGCCGCCGTGCCCCTGGCTCACCGGCGGCAGTCCCGCCACCTGGCAGAGCAGATCGCACCACGCGATGAGATGCGCCGCCGTGTCCGGCGTCCCGCCCGGACCTTCGCGGGGCGTCCACGACGCCCGGATCTCGATCTGCGACGCGGGCACCCGCTCGGCGAGCCCGCCGAAGTAGTGCGAGCTCGCACGCGTGACCGTGCCGCTCGGCTCCCCGCAGGCCAGGCCGCGCGCCTGCAGCGCGCCCGTCAGCCAGGACCAGCAGACCTCGGGCAGCAGCGGATCCGCCGCCATCTCCGGTTCGAGCTCCGCGCGGACGAGCGTGACGAGGCGGAAGGTGCCCTGCCACGCGTCGTGGCCCGCCGGATCGTGCAGCAGGACGAGACGTCCGTCCGCGAGATCCTCGTCGCCGTCGACCACTGCCGCCTCCAGGGCGTACGCATGCGGTGCGAGGCGCTGTGGAGGCCGCGTCGGGTCGATCTCGATCTCGGGCCGAAGCCGTGCCCCGCGCAGCGCGTCGACCGCCGCCCGAAAGGCCAACGGAGCCGATTCCGCCACCTTCCCCTCCGTACTTTCCATCTCGCCAGCGCCGTCCGACCGTTGTCCCTGAGCCGCAGCCATGCGGGGAAGATTAAGGGGAACGGCGGCTTCGCGCAGGGAGAGACACCCGTGAGAGGGGGCCCGGTCAAGCCAGGGTGTCCCTCGGGACAGGCGGCGCGGGCGCCCGTGCGAGACTTTCAGACGTGAGCGCCAACAACAGCCCCGCGGGCCACCAGAACGCAGCGACGTACGACTCCGCTTTCATGAAGGCCTGCAGGCGCGAGCCCGTGCCGCACACGCCGGTCTGGTTCATGCGGCAGGCGGGGCGCTCACTTCCCGAGTACCGCAAGGTCCGTGAGGGCACGGCCATGCTGGAGTCCTGCATGATGCCGGAGCTGGTCACGGAGATCACGCTGCAGCCGGTGCGCCGCCACAAGGTCGACGCCGCGATCTACTTCAGCGACATCGTGGTGCCCCTCAAGGCCATCGGCATCGACCTGGACATCAAGCCGGGCATCGGCCCGGTCGTCGCCAACCCCATCCGCTCGCGTGCCGACCTCGCCCAGCTGCGGGACCTGACGCCGGACGACGTCAGTTACGTGACGCAGGCGATCGGCATGCTGACGGCCGAGCTGGGGTCGACCCCGCTCATCGGATTCGCCGGGGCACCTTTCACTCTCGCGAGTTACCTGGTCGAGGGCGGTCCGAGCCGTAATCACGAGCACACCAAGGCGCTCATGTACGGCGACCCGCAGCTCTGGGCGGATCTGCTCGACCGGCTCGCGGAGATCACCGGCGCCTTCCTCAAGGTGCAGATCGAGGCGGGCGCGAGCGCCGTGCAGCTCTTCGACTCGTGGGTGGGCGCGCTGGCTCCCGCCGACTACCGGCGCTCCGTGATGCCCGCGTCGCAGAAGGTCTTCGAGGCCGTGGCCCCGTACGGGGTGCCGCGCATCCACTTCGGTGTCGGCACGGGCGAACTGCTCGGTCTGATGGGCGAGGCGGGCGCCGACGTGATGGGCGTCGACTGGCGCGTCCCCATGGACGAGGCCGTCCGGCGCGTGGGCCCCGGCAAGGCGCTGCAGGGCAACCTCGACCCGGCGGTCCTCTTCTCCACGCGGGAGGCGGTCGAGACCAAGACGGACGAGGTCCTGGACGCCGCCGCCGGGCTGGAGGGGCACATCTTCAACCTCGGTCACGGTGTCCTGCCGACCACGGATCCCGACGCGCTGACGCGGCTCGTGGAGCATGTCCACACACGGACCGCACGCTGACGAAGTCGTTTCGTAGTTGGCTGAAAATCTCGCCTGAATGTGACGGGTGAGGCGGCGGACCGGACCCGTTCTCGACCGGGACCGGTGAGTTTCTCGAGTCCTGGGGTCCTGGGGCGGAGTCCGGTCCGGCCGCCGGAGCCACGACGACGCGGTGGAGCGGAGCGGGCCTAACCCGCCGACCGCACCGCCGCGACCGCCTTGCGTGCCGCCACCAGGACCGGGTCCCACACCGGCGAGAACGGCGGCGCGTAGCCGAGGTCGAGCGCCGTCATCTGGTCCACCGTCATCCGGGCCGTCAGGGCCACGGCGGCGATGTCGACGCGCTTGCCCGCGCCCTCGCGGCCGACGATCTGGACGCCGAGCAGCCGTCCCGTGAGGCGCTCGGCGAGCATCTTCACCGTCATCACGGCCGCCCCCGGGTAGTAGCCCGCGCGGCTCGTCGACTCGATGGTGACCGACACGAACCGCAGGCCGGCCGCCCGCGCCTCCTTCTCGCGCAGCCCCGTACGGGCGATCTCCAGGTCGCAGACCTTGCTGACCGCCGTGCCGACGACGCCGGGGAAGGTCGCGTAACTGCCGCCCACGTTCGAGCCGATGACCTGGCCGTGCTTGTTGGCGTGCGTGCCGAGCGCGATGTGGCGCTCGCGGCCCGAGACGAGGTCGAGGACCTCGACGCAGTCGCCGCCCGCCCAGATGTTCTCGTGGCCCCGCACCCGCATCGCGAGATCCGTGAGCAGCCCGCCGTACTCGCCGAGCGGCAGACCCGCCGCGCGGGCCAGCTCCGCCTCGGGGCGCACGCCGATGCCGAGCACCACCACGTCCGCCGGATACTCCGCGTCCTCGGTGGCCACCGCCCTGACCCGGCCGTCGTCACCGGTGAGGATCTTGGTGACCTCGGCGCCGTTCACCATCTCGATGCCCATGCCGGACATCGCGTCATGGACGAGGCGGCCCATGTCCGGGTCGAGCGTCGACATCGGCTCCGTGCCGCGGTTGACGACCGTGACCTCGTAGCGGCGCTGGATCAGGGCCTCGGCCATCTCGACGCCGATGTAGCCCGCGCCGATGACGACCGCCCTGCGGCCCTCCGTGCCCGCCAGCGTGTCCAGGAGCGCCTGGCCGTCGTCCAGGGTCTGCACGCCGTGCACGCCGGGGGCGTCGATGCCGGGCAGGGACGGGCGGACCGGCCGGGCGCCGGTGCCGATCACGAGCTTGTCGTACGACGTCCAGGACTCCTCGCCGGATTCCAGGTCCCGGGTGCGGACCCGGCCGCCCTCGGCGTCGATCTCCATGACCTCCGTGCGCATCCGCAGGTCGATGTCGCGGGCCCGGTGCTCCTCGGGCGAACGCGCGATCAGCTCGTCCCGCGAGGGGACGTCGCCGCCGACCCAGTAAGGGATGCCGCAGGCCGAGTACGAGGTGAAGTGGCCGCGCTCGAACGCGACGATCTCCAGCTCGTCAGGGCCCTTGAGCCTGCGTGCCTGGGACGCGGCGGACATGCCCGCCGCGTCGCCCCCGATGACGACAAGTCGCTCTCTCGCGCTACTCATACGGACACGCTACGACGCGGAGGCAGTTGACGGCCTCCTAGCCTTCGTCGCCTTCGCGCGCCGGTGCGGCCGGAGCCACCGGGGCCGCCGCCACGGCAGGCCGACGCGGCAGCCTGGGCCGCACCAGGCGCTGCCACAGCAGGAACAGCAGCACGGCCACCGCCGCGAACGGCAGCATCGCGCCGAGCACGACCGCCAGCCACCGCAGCATCGTCACGAAGGCGCTCCAGCCGCCGGACAGCGCGTCCAGGAACGTGGGGTCGTCGTCGTCCGCGTCCGCCTTCTTCGCCGCCGTCTCGCTGAGCGAGAGCGTGATGGTGGACATGCTCGTACGGTCCTTGAGCGAGGACCGCTGGGCGAGCAGCGCCTCCAGCTCCGACTGACGGGTGCTCAACTCGCCTTCCAGGGTGACGACATCGCTCAGCTTGGTCGCCCTGTCCATCAGCTCCCGCACCCGCGCCACGCTCGCCCGCTGCGACTTGACGCGGCTCTCCACGTCGACGACCTGGTCGGTGACGTCCTGCGCCTTGGCCTTGCGCTCGATCAGCTTGCCCGTGCCCTCCAGGGACGTGAGCACCTCGTCGTAACGGTCCTGCGGGACGCGCAGCACGATGCGGGAGCGCTCGTGGCCGCGCCCGTCGCGGCCGGTGGTCTCGTCGCCGACGACACCGCCCGCGTCGGCGGCCACCGCGCGCGCCTCGTCCAGGGCCTTCGGCACGTCCTTGACGCGGACGGTCAGGGTGGCGGTGCGGATGATGTGCGTGCCGATGAGCTTGGGCGGCTCCTTCCGGCCGGACTTGTCCGCCGCGCCGCCCCCGGCCACCCCCTTGCCGTCGGAGTCGGCGGCGCCGCCCTCCCGGGCGGTGCCGCCCGCCGCCTTGTCGCTGTCACTGCTGGCGCCGCCCGCGCTGCACCCGGTGAGCGCGAGGGCCGCGGCGAGCAGCAGGGCGAAGAGCGCCTGGACCGTGCGGTGCCTTGACGTGCTGGACGCGTGCATCTCGACGTACCCCCGAGGATCGTGGTGACTGATGCTCCTTTGACGCAGGGGAGGGGCGGAACGATGGTTGCCGACCGGTCCCGATGGGGTCACGGTCGGGACTCGCCCTGCTCGTAGAGTGGGGGCATGCGCGAAACGGACACAGGTACGGGTCGGACGGGTCATGTCGTGGTCATCGGGGGCGGGATCGCCGGACTGGCCGCCGCCCACCGATTGCTCGGCACCGGCGCCCGCGTGACCGTCCTGGAAGCCTCCGGCCGGCTCGGCGGCAAGCTGCTCCCCGGCGAGATCGAGGGCGTCCGCGTCGACCTCGGCGCCGAGTCGATGCTGGCCCGCCGCCCGGAGGCCGTCGCGCTCGCCCGCGAGGTGGGTCTCGCCGACCGGCTGCAGCCGCCCGCCACGGCGACCGCCGCGATCTGGACCCGCGGGGCCCTGCGCCCGATGCCCAAGGGCCACGTCATGGGCGTGCCCGGCGACGCGTCCGCCCTCTCCGGAGTGCTCTCCGACGAGGGCCTGCGGCGCATCGAGCGGGACCGGGAACTGCCGCCCACCGAGGTCGGGGACGACGTCGCGGTCGGTGAGTACGTGGCCGCGCGCCTCGGCCGCGAGGTCGTCGACCGCCTCGTGGAGCCGCTCCTCGGCGGTGTGTACGCGGGCGACGCGTACCGCATCTCGATGCGCTCGGCCGTCCCGCAGCTCTTCGAGGCCGCCCGCACGCACGACTCCCTCACGGAGGGCGTCCGCGCCATCCAGGCCCGCGCCGCGCGGAACCAGCAGACCGGGCCCGTCTTCATGGGCATCGAGGGCGGCGTCGGCCAACTGCCGCTCGCCGTCGCGGAGTCGGTACGCGCGCGGGGTGGGGAGATCCTGCTGAACTCCAAGGCCCACGGCCTGCGCAGGACCGAGGAGGGCTGGGAGGTGTACGTCGAGGACTGGTGCCTGGAGGCGGACGCCGTCGTCGTCGCCCTGCCCGCCTACGCCGCCGCCGCGCTGCTCGGCGTCGAGGCCCCCGCCGCCGCGGCCGAGCTCGCAGGCGTCGAGTACGCCTCCATGGCCCTGATGACTCTCGCGTACCGCCGCGGCGAAACCGACCTCCCTGAAGGCAGCGGTTTTCTCGTGCCGCCCGTCGACGGGCACACCATCAAGGCGTCCACCTTCGCCTCGCGCAAGTGGGGCTGGATCGCCGAGGAAGACCCTGACCTGCTGGTTCTGCGCACGTCGGTGGGGCGGTACGGCGAGACGGAGATCCTGAAGCGTGACGACGACGAGCTCATCGAGCTCTCCCGGCGCGACCTGCGCGCGGCCACCGGCCTGGACGCCGCACCCGTCGCCACCCGCGTCACACGCTGGCACGACGGCCTGCCGCAGTATCCCGTCGGCCACCACGCGCGCGTGGCCCGCGTCCGCGAGCACGTGAGCAAGCTGCCGGGCCTCGCCGTGTGCGGAGCGGCGTACGACGGCGTGGGCATCCCCGCCTGCATCGCGAGCGCCTACGCGGCCGTCGACCAGCTGGGCGGCGACCTGGCCGGTGTGCAGGAGCTCACCGCCAACCCGGTGCAGAGCCTGCACGGCGGCGGAGGAGAATAGGGCCATGAGTGACGACGCCCCCGCCAAGAGCCCGAACGCGGGCAAGAAGGCCAAGGACCTCAACGAGGTCATCCGCTACACGCTGTGGTCCGTCTTCAAGCTGCGCGACCTGCTCCCCGAGGACCGCGCCGGCTACGCCGACGAGGTCCAGGAGCTCTTCGACCAGCTCGCCGCCAAGGACATCACCGTCCGCGGCACGTACGACGTGTCGGGCCTGCGCGCCGACGCCGACGTCATGATCTGGTGGCACGCCGAGACCGCCGACGAGCTGCAGGAGGCCTACAACCTCTTCCGCCGCACGAAGCTCGGCCGCGCCCTGGAGCCGGTCTGGTCGAACATGGCGCTGCACCGCCCCGCCGAGTTCAACAAGTCGCACATCCCGGCCTTCCTGGCCGACGAGACGCCGCGCAACTACATCAGCGTCTACCCCTTCGTGCGCTCCTACGACTGGTACCTCCTGCCCGACGAGGACCGTCGCCGCATGCTCAAGGACCACGGCATGATGGCCCGCGGCTACCCCGACGTGCGCGCCAACACGGTCGCCTCCTTCTCGCTCGGCGACTACGAGTGGCTGCTCGCCTTCGAGGCGGACGAGCTGTACCGCATCGTCGACCTCATGCGGCACCTGCGCGCCTCCGAGGCCCGCATGCACGTCCGCGAAGAGGTCCCGTTCTACACCGGCCGCCGCAAGTCGGTGGCCGAGCTCGTGGCGGGCCTGGCGTAACCCTCTCCGTCGCACGCACCGGGCGGGTGCGGCAGCCGTAATTCGGTTGCCGCGCCCGCCCGGTGCGCGTTTTCATCGAGAGGCCGAACCCGAGAAGTCGAACCCGAGAACGAAAGACGGTGCGTGTATGCCCAGGGCCCCGCGGATCAGCTCGAAGTCAGCCCATTCCGCGACGCACTGGAGTCACTCCCACCATGTCCCGCAACACCTCTCGGCGGGCCCGCACTGAAGCGCGCGCCCAGTCCTTCCGCTGCCTGCAGTGCGGTCTCGACGTCTCGATGACCGCCCCCGGCACCGACCACCGCAACCACTGTCCCAACTGCCTGTGGAGCCGACACCTCGACGACACTCCGGGCGACCGGGACGCGGACTGCGGCGCCAGGATGGAACCCCTCGCCATCTCCGTACGAGGAGACGGCGAATGGGTCCTCGTCCATCGCTGTACTCACTGCGGCGTCCTGCACGCCAACCGCACGGCGGGCGACGACAACGCCCTGCCGCTGACCCGGCTCGCGGTGCGCCCGCTCGCCCAGCCGCCGTTCCCGCTGGAGCGGCTCGGCGCGCTGTGACGCCCTAGAGCTCCCTGGGGAGAGCCGCCGCCCGCTTGCCGGTCTGCGGCTCGGGCTCCTTGTGCGGTGCGCACGCCGCGCGCCGCACGGGGAGCCTGCCCTCCAGGAGGTAGGCCTCCATGTGGCCGTTGACGCACTTGTTGGGTCCTGCACCGATGCCATGGGTGCCCGCGTCCCGCTCGGTCACCAGGACCGAACCGCCCAGCCTGCGGTTCAGCTCCTCGGCGCCCGCGTACGGGGTCGCCGCGTCCCGCTCGGCGGCCAGGATCAGCGTCGGCGGAAGCTCGCCCTCCGCGGTGCGGACGTCCAGGGGCTGCTGCCGGGCCTCGGGCCAGTAGGCGCACGGCAGGTTCATCCAGGCGTTGTCCCAGGTCTCGAAGGGGGCGACGCGCGCGAGGCGTGAGTTGTCGCGGTTCCAGGTCCTGAAGTCCGTCGGCCAGGCCGCGTCATTGCACTCGACGGCGGTGTAGACGGCGTTGCCGTTCTCCTGCTCCTTGGCCGCCTTCGGCTCGGGCGCGGCCTGCTCGATCAGCGGCTTCGGGTTGCCCTTCACGTACGCCGAGAGCGCCGAGGCACGCGCCGGCCAGTAGTCGTCGTAGTACCCGGCCTGGAGGTACGCGGACTGCAGCTGGCCGGGGCCGACCTTGCCGCCCGCGGGCTTGGCCGCGAGCTGGTCGCGCACCTTCTCGTAGCTCCGGAGGACCGCTTCGGGCGTCTTGCCCAGGTGGTACGCCTTGTCGTGCTTGGCCACCCACGTGCGGAAGTCGCCCCAGCGGTGCTCGAAGGCCGCGGACTGGTCGAGGTTGTTGCCGTACCAGATCTGCGCGGGGTCGGGGTTGACCGCCGAGTCGAAGACCATGCGGCGCACGTGCGTGGGGAAGAGCGTCGCGTACACGGCGCCGAAGTAGGTGCCGTACGAGGCGCCCATGAAGGTCAGCTTCTTCTCGCCGAGTGCCGCCCGCAGCACATCCAGGTCACGGGCGTTGTTCAGGCTCGTGTAGTGCCGCACGGCTTTCCCGGAGCGCTTGACGCAGCCCTCCGCATACGCCTTCGCCTGCTTCACGCGCTCCAGCTTGTACGCCGTGTCGGGGTGGGTCGGCGCCTGCGTCGGGGCCTTGACGAACTCCTTGGGGTCCTGGCAGGAGATCGGCGCCGAGCGCCCGACACCGCGCGGGGCGTAGCCGACGAGGTCGTACGCCGCCGCGATGCGTTTCCACTCGGGGAGCATGCCGACCATCGGGAAGTACATGCCGGACCCGCCGGGACCGCCCGGGTTGAACACGAGGGCGCCCTGCCGCTTGACGGCCTTGCCCCGCCTCGGTTCGGCCCGCTCGGTGGCCTTGGTGCGGCTGACGGTCAGCTTGATCTGCCTGCCGTTCGGGTGGGCGTAGTCCAGCGGCACCGAGACCGTGCCGCATTTGATCGACGGGGGCAGGTTCTCCGCCGCGGGGCAGGCGCCGAAGCGGACACCGGCCGCCTGCGCGCGCTGGGCCGCGACCTGGGTGCCCTGTACCTCCGGGTGGGGGAAGACGTCGGCCGCCGACGCGCTTCCCGTGGGAGCGGCGACGAGTGCGGTCAGGACCAAGGATCCGGCGGTTCCGTAGAGGGCGGCTGCTGCTCTCATCGCTCTCCATCCCTTCATTCGGCCGTGTGTTGCTCGAACAAAAGGGATGATTCGTTCGGTAATAGGCGAAGTAAAGCACCGCCTCGCCGGATTCGGCTCAATGACCCCGATGCGCCGCATCCCGGTGTGCGAAGGCCGCACGCAGTTCCGGATCGGCGAGGGCGCGGGTGCCGCGTACGGCGACGGCGGTGAGGTCGGAGCCACCGCGCGCCGGGAGCGCGCTCAGCAGGAGCTGTCCCGCGGGCGAGGCCCAGCGCGGGTAGGGGTGGATCTCGAAGCGGGCGACGGCCAGGCAGCTCGCGTTCAGGACGAGGGGCAGCGCGAACCAGAGCGCCACCGGCACCTCTCCCTGCGGCTCCTGGGCGGGCATCAGCAGGGCGACGGCCCCCAGCGCGACCACCGCGGTCGCCGCCACCCGCACCTGCCGGACCGCTCCTGCGACCCCCGACCAGGTGCCGTCCGGCAGGGCGAGCCCCGCCGCCACGAGACGGTCGGCAAGGGCCCGCATCGCGTCGGTGCCTGCCGCCGCCCGGCGCACCGGCGCTATCGGCGACTGCCCGTCGGGGCCTATCGCGCCGAGCACGGACCGCTCCATGTCGTCGCCGCCCACCGGGTCGACGACCGTCGCCCAGCCGGTGTGCGCGAGCAGCAGCCGCCGGGTGCGGGCCATCGACACCAGGGTGAGGTCGGTGACGCGTGCGGGGCCCCCGGAGAGGAACGCGGCTTCGTAGAGCGTCAGTTCATGGCGGAGCTCCGGGGTCGCGCCGCGCCGGGCGGTGCGGTACGCGGTGAGGCAGAGCCGGGCGCAGGACAGACCCGTCACGACCCAGGCCACGAGAAGGAGCGGAAGCCAGAACATGCCGGTGTTCTATGCGAGGGAGCGGGGGGTGCGCCACGGGTTATTCACCATGCGGACGTGGGATCGCGGGTACATAACGTTCCGCTTTGCTGTGGGCCCTTTCCTTGCCCTTGTCGCCCCCTTTGTCCTTCTTCTCTTTGTCCTCGGCGCTCTCCTTGGGCTCCTTGGGCTTGGGGCGGGATGCCGGCGGAGGCAGCGAGAACGTGGGGGAGGGGGAGACCGGGGTCGCCGGATCCGGGGACTCGGCCGGGCCCGGCGGGGCGGGGGAGCGGGTCACCGGGACGGGGGCCGCCGACGCCGCCTCGCGCGCCAGCTCGTCGAAGTCGACGAGGCCCGTGCCCTCCAGGACCTTGATGTGGTCGAGGACGGTCGTGTTCGCGTCGTCCGCGAGCGCGCGCACCAGCGAGTTGCGGGTGGTCGCGCGGACCTGGGCCACCACCGAGAAGACCTTGCCGTGGGCGGCCCGCAGGATGTTGGCGAACTTCTCGTCGTACGTGTCGCCCTGCGCGTCGCTCAGTTCGTCGAGCCAGTCCCGCTGCTGCGAGCTCGGCTGGTTGGGCAGCTCCAGGTTGAGCCGCGTCGCCACCTCGCGCACCCGCGCGTCCAGGAACGTATGGCCCTCCACGAGGTGCTCGCCCGCCGTCTGGACGGCCTTGGTGGTGCCGCGCGCCTCGGCCTGCTGCCCGGCCGGCAGCTCCCAGAGGCCCGCGAGCCGCACCTTGGTGATGAACTCCCGGTCGAGCGCGGAGAGCGGGCCGAACTCCGTCGACACGGTTTCCGCGTCGAGTCTGTCCAGGCCGGTGCCCGACCTGTCCGCGTACGACCAGACGGGGAAGAGCAGCGCGGCCAGGGTCGCGACGAGTCCCGCGACGATGAGGCCGGTGCCGTTGATGGATCGCATGACGCCTCCTGTTGCGGCACCGCACGTTAGTGCGCCACGGGGAGGCGCCTGCCGCTTACCGCCCGGAGTACGTCAACTGCCGTACGGGTAAGGGGCATCCGATGCGGGGCGGGCGCCGATCGCACGGCAGGGGGCTAGGAACTGCTCCCTCCGCCACCTCCACAGCCGCCCCCGCCGCCTCCTCCGCCGCAGGACGAAGAGGAGCCGCCCCCGCCGCCACAGCCGCCCGAACTCCCGCAACCGGAGCCGCCGCACGACGAACCGCCGCCTCCGCCCCCGCCCCCGCCGCCGCCTCCGCACCACGCGATGGTGCCGGACCCGGAGCTCGCGTACGACGATGACGTCCGCGGCGTACGCCCCGGCCGGACGCGGTGCGCGGCCCGCAACTGTGCCTGCAGGTCGGGGTCGAGGACGCCGACGAGACCGTCCACCGCAACGCGGTGCGCCGCGGTGCCGGGCGCGTGCGCGCCCGCGGCGCGGTACTCCGCGAGAGCGTTCCGGCCCGTGGCGGTCACCCGGGTGCGGGTGGCGCGACTGGAGAGCTGACCGATCAGGGCGCCGAGCACCCAGGTCACGATCAGGGCGATGGTCGAGGCGCTCACGGGGTCCCATGAGGGGCCGTCGTCGTCCTCGACGGCGATGACGGCGATGAGGAGGAAGAACCCGGCGAAGATCACGGCGTTGTGCCGGATCTTCCGTCGCCGCAAGCGGCCGAGGGCCTCGGGGCGCACCATCAGGCCGCGCCGGACCAGGGTGTCGCCGATGTCCTGCACGGCGGCGCTGCGCATCACGCCGATGCGCAGCCAGTGCAGGGCGCCGCTCGGTGCCTCTGCCTGGGCCTGGAGCAACGCGGCCTCCACCGGGTTGCGGACCTCCGTCGACTGGATCGCGACGACCCCGGGGAACGCGACGACCAGGCGTCCGTCCTCGTGCAGGGCCGCGATCGCGGCGTCGGCGACCCTGCCGGGGCCGCCGCCGAGGAAGGCGGCCTCCATGGGGTCGAACACGGTTCCATGCCGGGCGTCGGGCTGCGGTGGCGCGGCCTGCCGGATGCGGGAGACGCCGATGAGGAGACCGGCCGACGAGGCGGCGATCAGTAAGGCGAAACAGACGGAGACCATCTGCATGGCCGCCGCCCTCCTAGCCCCGCCGCAGCGCGAACCGCGCCGCCCGGAGCCACCGGGTGACAGGGCGTGCGTCCAGCGGCGCGGGCCCGGACCGTTCGAGCCACCACCGGGTCAGCGCGCCTCGTGCCTCGGCGTTCTCGGGCTGTCCGGCCAGCAGCAGCCGCTCGGCGAAGTCCAGCGCGTCACGCCGGTATCCGCCGGTCATGGGGCGTGCCTGCGCGTACGCGAAGAACTCCGGCCGGTAGCTCTCGCCCAGGATCTCCGGCAGCTCGGGTGCCACCTTCGCCACGACGTCCGCCCGCTTGCCGGTCAACGCCCGGCTCTGCACGGCCAGCCGGGCCCGGTCGAACCCCTCGGGCGCGGGCGTCCCGGCCACCAGAGCGGAAAGGAACGCGGTCTGCGCGAGGGCGAGGCGCTGGCGGGCGGGGTCGGGAGCGGGGTCGGGTTCTGTGGCCTCGGCGGCCGGTGCCGTGACGGTGGCGCTCTCGCCCGAGACGGGCGCCTTCGTCCGCACCCGTTCCCGTATCGCGGAAAGCTCCCGCTCCAGCTCCTCGGGGGCCGGGAAGTTCTCGTCCCGCTCCAGCAGGACGCCCGGCGGGCTCACCCGTGCCGCCAGGTCCGACAGGATCGCGAGGACCGGCTCGGGGACCGGGTGGGCGTGGCTGTCGTGCCAGACGCCGTCCCGCTCGAAGCCGCCCGCGACATGGACGTACGCGATGGCCTCGACCGGCAGCTCGTCCAGGGCCTTCGCGGGGTCCTCGCCGCGGTTGACGTGGTTCGTGTGGAGGTTGGCGACATCGATGAGGAGACGCACGCCCGTGCGCTCGACGAGCTCGTACAGGAACTGCCCCTCGGTCATCTCCTCGCCGGGCCAGGAGATGAGCGCCGCGATGTTCTCCACGGCGAGCGGCACCGGCAGCGCGTCCTGCGCGATGCGCACGTTCTCGCACAGCACGTCGAGCGCGTCACGGGTGCGCGGCACCGGGAGCAGATGGCCCGCCTCCAGCGGCTGCGAAGCCGTCAGCGGGCCCCCGGCCCGTACGAACGCGATGTGCTCGGTGACCAGCGGCGAGCCGAGCACCTGGGCGCGCTCGGCGAGCGCGGCCAGGCGCGTCCCGTCGGGGCGGTCGGCGCCGCCGAGGCCGAGCGAGACGCCGTGCGGCACCACCGTGACACCGCGCTCGCGCAGCCGCAGGAGGGAGTCGGGGAGGTGTCCGGGGCACAGGTTCTCCGCGACGGCCTCGACCCAGTCGATGCCGGGCATCCGTTCCACGGCGTCCGCGATCTCCGGACGCCACCCGATTCCGGTCCCCAGGTGCTTCATGTTCCCCCTCCTCCGCCAAGACCCCGCGTCGTACCCCGTGTCTTGTGAACGTGTGCAGAGGTCATGGCCCCGGCGCCCGCCGCCGAACCCCTGAGGAGGGACGTTCAGAGCTACATTTGAGGTTCCGGCCGGTTCGTGTTGACTTCTCCCGGCGCCGCCGGCGAGGGCCTCGATGTGGTGGACACATCGCCGGTCGGGCCTGCCGCCGGGGGCACCGGAGGAACGCCGGAGGGCGGCGGCGGACCGCTGGGGCTGGCCGTGGCGGTGGCGGCGCCGCCGTTCGCGATGTCGTCGAAGTCGACGCGTCCGGTCGCCTCCAGCATCGTGATGTGGTCGAGGACCGTCTGGTTGGAGTCGGTGGCCAGTTGCCGGATCAGCGAGTTGCGCGTGCTGTCCCGCACCTGCGCGATCGCGGCGAACACCTTGCCGTGCGAGGCACGCAGCAGGTTCGCGAACTTCTGCTCGTACGTCTCGCCGCTGGCCTCCGTCAACTCCTGCAGCCAGCCCTGCTGTTGGGCGGTCGGCTGGTTCGGCAGCTCCACGCCGAGCTGGGCCGCGACCGAACGGGCCCGCTTGTCGAGGTCCGTGTGGCCGACGATGAGATGGTCACCGGCCTCCTTGATCGCCCGGGTCGGTGCCCGCTCGACCGCCTGCTGTCCCGCGGGTATCTCCCACAGGCCGGCGAGCCGCACCTTCACCAGCAGATCGCGGTCGGCCGCCGAGAGCGGACCCCACTGGGTGGCCACGGACCCGGCGGCCAGATTGGCGGGCCCCGTGCCCGAGCGGTCGGCGTAGGACCACATGGGGAACGCGAGCGCGCCCAGTGTGACCACGAGTGCCGCGATGATCAGAGCCGTGCCGTTGATGCGCCGCAATGTGCCGTGCCTCCCTGCCCGTCAACCTGCCGTGGGGGCAAGCTACTTCCTGGTACCGGGAGATACGGAAGAGGCGTGCGTGATGTTCAACGCTTTGCCGGGCCGGTGTGAGATTCCGGCGCCGCCCCGGCGGAGCGCCCCAGGAGGGCCAGCATCTCCGCCAGCGGGGAGGCGTCCTCCGGTGTGGGCAGTACCGGCGCGAACGCGGCGCCGGGGCCTCGGCGGTCGGGGTCCTTCGGCACCCTGCGGGCGATGTCGAGTGCGGCCTCGACGACCGGCAGGGGGAGGTCGAGACCGACGCCGATGGTCGTCGCCACGTCCCAGGAGTGCACCACGTAGTCCAGGAAGTGGAAGCCGACGGCGATGCGTCCCGTGAAGGTGGCGCCGATCTCGGGAAGGGTGAACCCCCTCTCCATGACAGCGACTTCGGTGCCTTCTTCGGGGCCTTCCTCCGTGAACGCGGCCAGTACGTGACGCACTGATTCCTCGTAGACCTTGAGCGGGTCTCGGCCGAGGTCCGGCGCGATCCAGTACGTACGGTCGGCGCCCGCGCCCCGCGCCGCCGCCGCGAATCCGTGGTGCTGCGCGGCCATGTGGGCCACGAGGTCGCGCAGTGTCCAGCCCGCGCAGGGGGAGGGGCGCTCCCAGTCGGTGTCGCGGGCCGCGCGCAGGACGCGGAGCGATTCCTGGACGGCGGTGCGGTCGAGTGCGAGAAGGTCGGTCATGGATCCTCACGGTCCTTCCGTCGTATGAACGGCCGTTTCCGGCCAGGGGGTTGAGGCGGAGATCAGGGCGTGCGCGGCGGCCCAGACGGCGACTTGGCCGCCGGGCCGGTCCGCTGTCCAGGTCGTGGAGCGCATCGTGCCGCGGTCCTGGTGTGCGCGGACGGTCCGTATGTGGTCGGGACGCCCGACGAACGCGTACAGCGACCGCTCGTCGGTCCAGACCGAGACGGACCCCGAGCGCTTGCGCCACGGGTCGACCCAGAGCCACATGCCGACGGCGCCCGGAGTCCTGGGCCAGCTCCGGCGCAGCCGCAGCCCCGCCAGGGCGATCGGGACGGTCTGGGTGTGCCGGTCGGCGGTGAACTCCGTGACGCTCACCAGGACCGGTCCCGACGGGGGTGCCACCTCGGGGCCCGCTTGCCACGGCGTACGCATGATCGATCGCAGGATCGGTGAAGGCATACGACGAGCATAAATCTAAACGAACGGTCGTGCTACTTGTTTTGGGAAGTTGTTCGGGGACCCAACCGGTGGGCAGGGAGAGGGCTTTGCTCGGGGGAGTCGCTCAGGGATTGAGGCCGCCCAGAGACTGAGGTCGCTCAGGGGAGTTGAGGCACCTGTGACGGGTTCGTCGCCGCCGTGCGCAGCCGTGCCGTGATGGCGGCGCCCGCCCTGCGGTAGGCGTCCGGCTCGCCGTGCAGCACCGAATGCGCGTTCGCCGTCTCCATCAGGGCGATGAGCTCGAAGGCGAGCTGCGGAACGTCGGTGTCCGGGTGCAGTTCGCCGGTGTCGCGGGCTTCCGTGATGCAGAGTTCCATCCGGGCGGTCCAGTCGCGGTTGGCCCGGACCATCGCGTCGTGCACCGCGCCCTCCCGGGCGCCGAACTCGGCGATCACCCCGTAGAAGAAGCAGCCGCCGGGAAAGACCCGCTGTTCCGAGTAGGCGAGCCACCGCGTGCAGAGCTGCCACAAGCGGTCGAGGCCGGGCGGGGTCTGCTCGGCCGGTTCCACCACCGTGTCCAGGTAGATGCGGCCCGCCGCGCGGACGGTCGCGAGCTGCAGCTCCTCCTTGGAGCCGAAGAGCGCGAAGACCCCGCTCTTGCTGAGCTTCAGCTCGGTGGCGATCCGGCCGACGGAGAGCGCGTCCAGGCCCTCGACCGAGGCGATGTCGACGGTGCGGCGCAGGACGAGACGCCGGGTCTGGTTGCCGCGCTCCACGCGGCCGTCGAGCTTGGTGCCGGCCGCGCGCGCGTCCGCGCCCGCCGTCCTCGCCCCTGCTCCAGCGTCCTCGCTCACGCCGAGCTCGCTCGCCATGCCGGTCTCCTCAACGCCGTTCCTCCGTGGGTTTCCCGAGGTACATCTTCTCTCGTGCCGCCGACTCGTGGCGCGCTCGTCAGGAGGGCGGGCTCCCAGGTGCGGGCGAGGGTGCGGACACGGGCGCGTGAACCGTCCGGCGGACGGCGTCGCGGAGCCAGTGGTGGCCTCCGTCGGCCGCTTGGCGGGGGTGCCATGCCATGCCGAAGGCCAGGGGCGGCAGGGGCAGCGGGATGTCGAGGATGCGCAGGCCGAGGAGGGTGGCGGGGTCGCTGAGTGGGGAAGGGGCGGCGCCGGGGAGAGCGGTGGGAATGAGGCATACGACGTCGCTGCGGGCGGCGAGGGTCATCGCGGCCATGTGGCTGGGGAGGACGACGGCGACGCGCCGGGTGAGGTTCCGCTCGGCCAGGGCGGTGTCCAGGGGCCCGCTGAACCGGCCGCGGCGGCTCACCACGACGTGTTCGGCGGCGGCCAGCCGGTCCGGGGTCAACACCCCTTCGGTGAGGGGGTGTCCGGGCCGGACGGCCGCCGCCATCCGCAGGGTGACGAGTTCTTCGACCCGGGTCTCGGGGTCGACGTGGTCGATGGACCCGACCTCCAGGTCGATGCGGCCGTCACGGAGGGCGGGACCGGCTTCCAGCTCCTCGGCCCGGAACCGCAGCGAAACCCCTGGCGCCTCCTGGTGGGCGAGCCGCAGCAGCCCGGGGGCCAGTGCCGCGCCGACCAGGTCGGCCGCCTGGAGGGTGAACGTGCCGCGCAGGGCCGCGGGGTCGACTCCCGCGCCGGGCGTGAGCAGGGCGCCGAGCCGGTGGACCACCGCGGCGGCCTCGTCGCGCAGGGCCTGGGCCCGGGGCGTGGGGACCATGGTCTGACCTGCCCGGACCAGGAGGGGGTCCTGCAGGATGCGCCGGAGGCGGCCGAGGGTGCGGCTCATGGCGGCGGGGGACGTGCGCAGGCGGGCGGCGCCGCGGGTGACGCTCTGCTCGGCCAGCAGGGCGTCGAGCGCGATGGCGAGGTTGGCGTCGATGGCAGGTGCCGGCGGCTGTGAGCCGACTGAGGCCCCTGAGGTCCCTGAGGGCACTGAGGTCGCTGAGGGTGCTGACACCCCTGAGGTCCGCGGGGCCCCTGAACTATGTGGAGCCTCTGAAGACGCTGGACTGCTGCTCATCGGCATAATTCCATTTCAGGCAATGATTCCTTGCTGATGTTCCCATTGTGGCAACACCTGGATCCTCCACAGGATGAGGGACGTACCCATTCGGCACGACCCCTGAGGTTTCCATGATCGTCATTACTGCTCCCACCGGGAACATCGGCCGCCAACTGCTGCCCCTGCTCCTGGAGTCCGCCCCCGCCCGCGGCGAGGAACTGCGCGTGATCGTGCGCGATCCCGCCCGCCTGCCCGACGCGGTGCGGGAACACGTCGAGGTGATCACCGGCTCGCACGGCGACCCCGGGGTCGCCGACCGGGCCTTCGAGGGCGCGGACGCCGTCTTCTGGCTCGTCCCCCCGGACTCCTCCCTTTCCCCGGAGGAGGCCTACAGCGGCTTCACCCGTCCCGCCGTGGCGGCCCTCGTCGCGCACGGTGTCGGCCACGTCGTCGGCGTCTCCGCGCTCGGCCGCGGTACCCCGGTCGCCGACCGCGCGGGGCTCGTCACCGCCTCGCTCGCCATGGACGACCTCATCGCCGACGCCGGTGTCGCCTACCGGGCCCTGGCGAACCCGTCCTTCTTCGACAACCTCCTTGAGGAGGCCGAATCGATCCGCGAGAAGGGCGTCTTCGTCGACGTGGTCGACGCCGACCGCAGGGCCCCTCTCGTCGCCGTCGCCGACATCGCGGCCGTAGCGGCCGGTCTGCTCCTCGACCGCGGGTGGACCGGACGGGACGACGTCCCGGTCCTCGGCCCGCAGGACCTGTCGCCCAACGACCTGGCCCGCATCATGACCGAGCAGTTCGGCCGCCCCGTCCGCTACGAACGCCAGCCGCTCGACGAGCTGTACTCCACCCTCGTCGGCTACGGCCTCGACGAGGCGTTCGTCCAGGGCATCGTCGACATGAAGCGGGCCAAGAACGAGGGCCTCGACGCCGGTGCCGCCCGCACCCCGGCCACTGCCACGCCCACCACCTTCGAAGAGTGGTGCGCCCGGACGCTGAAGCCCGCCGTCCTGTCCTGAAGGCGCGCCACCCCGCGCCTGATCCTGCCCCTGAATCTGCACCACCTGACGCCCCGGAGGCGCCCGTCATGCCCGCTGAGAACACCACCGAAAACGGTGCGGGAAAAGCCGCACCGCCGGTCACCGCGTTCATGCTCATCAAGACCATGCCCGAGTGGCTCGCCATGACTCCGCAGGAGCGGGTGAACGCTTTCACCAGCCAGGTCATCCCCGCGATCACGGCCAAGACGACCGGCGTCCGGTCACGCTTCTACGACACGGAGTTCTACTCCACCCGCGTCACCGACGTATGGGTCTGGGAGGCCGACGACCACGAGGCCTACCAGCTCCTCATCGACGCGCTGCGCGAAACCCCGTTCTGGGACCGCTACTTCGAGATCGTCGATCTCCTCGTCGGCACCGAGAACGGCTACGCCCGTACCTACGGCCTCGCCCCCGTGGCCACCGTCATCACCTGATACGCCTGATACGCGGCATACACCTGATGCGCCGCACCCGCTGCGGCAACCGTCAGCGCAGGGCAGGGTGGTCGGCGACCACGGTGCAGGAGCCGGGGGCGATCTCCGTGAAGCCCGCGTCCCGCACCACCGGCAGGCCACTGGCCACGAGTTCGCGCCAGTGCGCGGCGTCCGGGGTGCGGACGGAGAGCGGGAAACCGGCGTCCCGCCAGGCGGCGCGCTCCTCGTCGGACAGTTCCCACCACGCCAGTTGGGCGCCGTGCCCCGCCTGCGCCATCGCCTTGCCCGCCGACATGTCGACATCGGGGCTCATCCACAGGACCGGCGCGGTCGCGTCCGCCGGCGGCACCGCCTCCGGGTCGTCCAGGTCCGTTCCCGAGACCTGGAGCCGGGCCAGGTCCTTGGGCCAGCCGTCCAGCGGCACCGGCGGGAAGACGCGGACCTGCGCGGACTTGCCCGTGACCGTGATGCCCGGGAGCGCCTCGGCCCGCCGCCACTCGGCGCCGCGGGCGCGCCGCACCACCTTGCGGATCCTGGCGTCCTGCCAGTCCCGCATGGCCTGCGCCCACTCGCCTTCGCCGAGGGACCGCTCGTCGCCGAGCATGACGAGGACCGCGCGGGCCGCGGTCTCCAGGGCGTCCGTACGGTGCGGGGGCTCGGTGCGTTCGATGCGCGCCACCAGCGGCAGTACGTACTGAGGTGCCTCGTCGCGTGTCGTCTGCTCCACGCGGAAGGGGCTGTCCTGGGGATCTGGGGTGCCCTGGGGGTCTGGGGTGTCCTGCGGCTGGGGGGTCCCGGCGGTCTGGTCGCTGCTCACGCGTCCAGTCTGCCAGGCGGAAGATCAGGCCGGTCAGGGGCTTTGCCTGTGATCGCCTGTGACGGCCGGGCCCGTGCGCCAGGATGGCCGCATGGACAATGATCTTGCGGGGGCCGCGCTGCGACTCGACGGGGTGGGGCGACGCTATGCCATGGGCGGGCCGTGGGTGCTGAGAGGCGTCAGCCTCGGCGTCGGCGCGGGCACACTGGTGCGGATCGAGGGCGCGAACGGCACCGGCAAATCGACGCTGCTGCGGCTACTGGCCGGGATCGACGCCCCGAACGAGGGCCGGGTCGTCGGTCGGCCGCGCACCGCATACGTCCCCGAACGCTTCCCCGCGGCCCTGCCGTTCACGGCCGCCGGGTATCTCACGCACCTGGGCCGCGTCCACGGCCTGGGGAAGGGGGCCGCCGCGCGGGGCGCGGAGGAGTGGCTGGAGCGCTTCGGGGCCGGGAGTTATGCGCGTATGCCCCTGTCGGAACTGTCCAAGGGCAGCAGCCAGAAGGTCGCCGTGGCCCAGGCTCTCCTCGCGGGTCCCGAGCTGCTCGTCCTGGACGAGGCGTGGACGGGCCTGGACGCCGCGGCCCGCGACGAACTCGACCGGGCGGTCGCCGAGCGGGTCGCGAAGGGCGGCACCGTGGTCTTCGTGGACCACGACCCGCGGCGGCTCTCGGGGTCGGTCGACGTGACGTACGCGGTGGTCGGCTCGGCGGTCAACGCCCGTACACCGGAGGATACTTCGCGAGAATCCGCCGCCCCGGAAGGCCCGACGGTCGTGATCGAAGCCCAGGGCCCACCGGGCACCGCGCCCCCCTCCATACCGGGCACGGTCACCGCCCCCTCCTCTGAAGGGGCCCTACGACTGACGGTCCCGTCGACGCACTCGGACATCGCCCTGCGCACGCTCCTGACGGCACGTCCGCCGTGGCACGTGGTGTCGGTGTCCATGGCGGGGCCGGGGGCGGGGACGGGTCCGACGGCTGCCGAGGGCTCGGTGCCGGGCCAGGCATCGGCTTCGGGTTTGGGGCAGGCGTCCGTCACGGACTCCGGGCCGGGGGCGGTGTTGGCTTCGGGGGCGGATCTCGGCCGTGCGTCCGTCGCGGACCCCGACCCCGGCCCCGACCCCGGCCCCGACCCAGACCCTGACCCGGCGCCGGAGCAGACGGTGGCCGCGGACTCCGCCGAGCCCTCGGCCCGGCCCGTGGTGGGCGAGGTGCGTGAGCGGTGAATGCTCTGCTCGGCTATCAGTCCGCCCTCCTCGTGCGCTCCCAGCGCTGGCTCGCCCCCGTCATCCTGTACGCCGCGTTCCTCGCCGTCGGCGTACAGAGCGGGCAGCCGGTGCTCGACTCCCTCGCGTACGCGGCCGCCGCGCTGCTTCCCGTCGCCGCCTGGCTGGTACGGATCTGCGTCACCAACGAGCCGCCCGCGGCCAGGAGTTGCACGGCCGCGGCGGTCGGCCCCTGGCGCGCCCAGCTGGCCTGCCTGCTCTCCGCGTTCCTCGCCTCGGCCGTGCTCGGTGCCGTGGCCACTCTCGTCGTGTCCGTGATCAGCGACCCGGCGAGCACGGATCACCGGACTGCCGTGAACCGTCTCGGGGCGAGTGCCGCGGGGCTGCTCGCGATGCTGGTGAGCGTGCTCGTGGGCACCGCCATCGGCGCTGTCACGAGCTGGCCGCTGATGCGTTCGCCGGGCCGGGCGGTCTCCGTGATGCTGCTCGCCTCGCTGCTCTCCCTGGTCACCACGGGCTCCCCCGCGAAGGCGGTCATGACCGGGCTCGTCTCGGGCTCGCGGGACGGCGTGGTGCCGGTGCCGTTGCTGCCGGTCATGGGAGCGGCGGTCCTTGCGATGGCGGCGATGGGCGCGGCCTGCGGGCTGGCTTCGCGGAGGGGTTGAGTACGCCCCGGGGCGCGACGTGGGCGGGCGTCGGGGCCCTGTGCTCAGCCCGAGCAGGCCGTGCGCTGTGCCTCGTGCCACTCGCACACGGGGCACAGCGTTACCCCCTTGTGCGTCTCCGGGTACTCGGTGGGCTCGCGGCACAGCACGCACTCGGCGAACGGGCCCTCGGCGGTGGGCTTGGCGCTGCTGTTGGTGTCTGCCACGCGCGCCAGACTATCCGCGCGTACCCGCCGCCCTGATCTGCTCCGACACCCGGACGAACCGGAAGCCGCGCTCGCGCAGCTTCGGGACGATCGTCCGCAGGGCGCGCTCCGTCGTGGGAGCCGCGCTGCGCGTGCAGTGCATGACCACGACCGAACCGGGCCGCACCCCGTCGAGCACCTGCCGGGCCACCGCGTCGGCATCCGTCGCGAAGGCGTCTCCGCTTACGACGTCCCACTGCACGGCCGTGACGCCGCCCGGAGCCAGCGCGCGCAGCGCCCGCTTGTCGTAACAGCCCCCGGGGAAACGGAAGTACGGCACCTGGTGCTCGACGCCCGCCTTGCGGAAAGCGGCGAAGGCGCGCTCCATGTCGGCGCGCATCCGGGAGGCGGGCACGGTCGGCAGGCCGTAGCAGCGGCCGGTGAAGGCGTAGTGGCTGTACGAGTGGTTGGCGACCTCGAACAGCGGATCCCGGCCGATGTCCTTGGCCTGCGCCGGGTACTCCTCGGCCCACCGCCCCGTCATGAAGAACGTCGCGGGCACCTTCAGCCGGCGCAGCGTCGACACCAGCGCCGGATTGTCGAACCGCTCACCCGAGGCCGCGCGCGGCCCCTGGTCGGCGGTCATGTCGGCGTCGAAGGTGAGGGCGACGGTGGGGGCGGCGGACGCCGGAGTGCGGGGGGCGTTCTTGAAGACGGGGGTGAGACCGGCGGGACCGGGCGCGAGCGTCGCGGGGCGGGGCGAGGCGCTCGCCGTGGAGCGCGCGTTCTGCGCGTTCTGGTCGTGGCTGCCCGGCTCGGAACCCGTGCCGCAGGCGGCGAGCGCCGTGAGGGTGAGGGCGGACAGGGCGCAGGCTGCGGTCAGCCTCCGCGCGGTGCGTGTTCGTGTGCGTCTACGTGTCAGGGCGATCATCCGGCGAACGTATCGGCATAAAAAGGATGAAATGGTGAAGTGCGGGCCGTGCTCCCCCGTACTGCCCCGGACGGCCGAACCACCGGCCCCAGTGCGCCCCGCTCAGCCCCCGGACGCGCCGTGTCCCGATGAGTCGCCGTCCGCGCCCGCGCGCCGCTCCGGCCAGGTGAGGTCGGCGACCATCGAACGGAACGCACCGCGATAGGTGCTGGGACTCGTGCCCGTCAGGCGCTGGAAGTGGTGGCGCAGGTTGGCGGGCGTGCCGAGGCCGGTCCGCGCCGCGATGCGCTCCACCGGGTCATCGGTGCGTTCGAGGAGCCGCTGGGCCCGCTGGATCCGCGCACGGAGCAGGTACTGGAGCGGGGTGAGGCCCGTCTCGGCGCGGAAACGGCGGGTGAGGCTGCGGACGCCGACCCCCGCGTGTGCGGCGATCTCGGTGAGCGTCAGGGGGTGGTGCAGATTCGCCTCCATCCACCGTGTGGTCGGCTCGACGGCGCTGCCGGGCCGGGTGACCGCGTTGAACGCCACGTCGGCCGAGGCGTCCGACGCGAGGCCGACGGCGGGGGAGTGGAGCTGGAGGAACACCTGCCGCTCGGTCTCGATGGCCACGGGCTCGCCGTGGTCCAGGGTGATCAGGTGCAGACAGAGGTCGATGCCGCCGAGCACCCCGGCGGCGCTGTGGAAGGGCCCGTCCGCGACGGCCGCACCCTCCGGGTCGACCTCGATACGGGGATGCAGCCCGGCGAGTTCCGCCGTGTGCCTGCGGCTGGTGGCGGCCCGGCGGCCGTCGAGGAGCCCCGTGGCGGCGAGCGTGAACGTCCCGGTGCCGACCGCCCCGATCCGGCAGCCGCCCGCGACGGCGGCGCGCAGGGCGTCCACGACCTCGGGAGCGGGCGCCTCGCGGAAGCCCGCATGCCCCGGCAGCAGCACTGTGTCACCACCGCCGAGGCCGGCGAGTCCCTCCAGCCCCCGGTCGGCCTCGACGTGGAAGGAGCCGGGGCCACCCGTCGCCCTGAACCCGGGGCCGGTACGGATCCGCAGGTCGTAGGCGACGGTGGGGTGATGCCGTGCCGCGGTGGCGAAAGCGAGGGCGGGCGCCGTGAGCTGGTGCCCGGGGACCCCGTCGAGGGCGAGAACGGCGATCACTGACATGTCCAGAATTTAGCCGAGGGTGACATTCAGGCGCCTGTTTCCGGTCGGAGCCGGACCGGAGGATGACGGGGACGAGGGGCGGAAGCGAGGGGACGCCCGGCCCTCGCCCAGCCGCACCACCATCCTTGAAAGGTCACCACATGCACCGTCCGAACCAACGGCCGACCACCGATGCCCGCTCCCCGCGACGGCGGCGCCTGCTCGCGCGAGCCGCCGCGGCGGCCGGTGCGACGGCCGTACTCGGCGCCACGGCGATGACCGGCAGCGCCGGTGCCGTCGTCAACGGCCATGACTCGACGCAGCGTTACCCCTTCATGGCGACGATCCCCATGGTGGAGGCCGACGCCCAGTGCGGGGCGACGCTGATCGACCGCCAGTGGGTGCTCACCGCCGCGCACTGCGTCGACCCCGAGCTGGAGATCACCCCGACCGGGAAGGTGCGCGTCGGCAGTGAGCACCGCAAGACCGGGGGTACCGTCCGCGACATCGACAAGGTTGTGATCCACCCGGGCTACGAGCAGGGCAAGGAGATCGCCCCCGGCAGGACCACCCCCAACAAGAACGACCTCGCCCTGGTGCGCCTGGACCGCCCGGTGGCCCAGCACCCTCTCCGTATCGCCGGGAAGGCGGGGCCGGCCGGCACACCCACCCGGATCCTAGGCTTCGGCACCACCGTCGACACGGGCGACCTCGACAAGGTGAAGTTCCCCGAGCGGCTCCAGGAGCTGGACACCCGCAGGGGCTCCGAGGCCGAGTGCTTCGGCCGGGCCGGGGCCACCCGCCTGTGCACGGTCAGCCCGAAGCCGGGAGCCATGGCGTGCTTCGGCGACTCCGGCGGCCCGCAGATCCAGCGCGCGAAGGGTGGCCGCTGGGAGCTCATCGGGACGACGTCGGGCGACGGCGACTGGAACACGCAGTGCTCGACCGGCCCGGGGCTCTACAGCAACGTGCCCGCGTACAAGGGCTGGATCGGGAAGACGCTCCACAAGAACGCCTGAGGCAGATCACTCCCGGGGCGTCCGGTTAGATTCTGGACATGCCAGTCATCGCGGTCCTCGCCCTCGACGGAGCTCCGGGGCATCAACTCACCACCCCGGGCCTGGTGTTCGGCACCGCCTGCCGCGAGCATCGCGCAGCGGAGTACGAGGTGAGGCTCTGCGCGGGCCCCGGTCTGCGGACGACGGGTGGCCCGGCGCCCGCGCTGCGCATCAGCGCGCCGTACGGCCTTGACGGCCTCGCGGACGCGGACGTCGTACTGATTCCCGGGCGCGACCGTCACCGTGACGAGCCGCCGCCCGGGGTCCTCGCCGCGCTCCGTGCGGCGGTGGGCCGGGGGAGCCGGGTCGCCGCCGTCGGCACCGGGACGTTCACCCTCGCGGCGGCCGGGCTCCTCGACGGCCGCCGCGCCACGACCGGGTGGCGGCACATCGAGGAACTGGCGGAACTGCATCCCCGTATCGACGTCGACCCGCTCGGCACCGTGGTCGAGGACGGGCCGTTCCTCACGGCGGCGGGCGTCTACGGAGGGATGGATGTCTGTCTGCACATCCTGGGCCGTGATCACGGGCGACGGGTGGCGGGCGAGACGTCCCGTGAGCTCCTCACGCCCCTGCACGCCGACGCGGACAGCGTCCAGGAGGAGATCGACCGGGAGGTCGCGGAGAGCGTGGGCCTCGAACCCACCCTGCGGTGGATGGAGGCAAGCCTCCACCTCCCGCTCACCGTCCCCGACATCGCCACCCACGCGGGCACCAGCATCAGCAGCCTCACCCGCCGCTTCCGCGCGCACACGGGCCTCAGCCCGCTCCAGTACCTGCTCCGCGCACGCCTTCAGGAGGCGCAGCGACTCCTGAGAGCGACGGACACCCCGGTCGAACGCATCGCCGCCCTCACGGGATTCGCATCCTCGGCGGCCCTGCGCCACCACTTCCGCGCGCTCACGGGCACCACTCCGAGTGCCTGTCGCCGGGCCCACCGGATCTCGGATGATCCCGGCCGCGGGTGCGGCCGGTCTCCCGACCGGACATGAAACAGACGTCAGCGCGAGCCCAACACCCATACGGACAGGGCAGGTTCACCGGACGGAACGAGCGCGCCCTTCCAGTCCTTCATCATTCTTAACCCCCGCAATCGTGGCCGGTCGAAGTGTCTCGGTGCCGAAGGATCACTAATGCTCACCAAGGAGCATTAAGCTGCGCTCACGTTAGCGAGAGGCGGGCCCCTCGCGCAACGCGAGCCCCACACGGCCCGCCGGGCCCACCGAGGCGGCCGGGGGCGGCGGCCTGGTGCGCAGTACATTGGCGCCGATGACAGAGCGACCACCACACGGCTCGGCCCGCCCCGGCGGGCGGACGGCCCGCACCCGCGCCGCCGTCCTCGCGGCTGCCCTGGACGAGCTCGACGTGGCCGGGTTCAACGCGCTCACGCTGGACAAACTCGCCGCACGCTCGGGCGTCCACGTCTCGACGATCCGCCGCCGCTGGCGCACCGTCGAGGGCGTCGTCGTCGACCTGCTGGCCCAGCACAGCTCGACGATCCCGACCCCGGACTCCGGCGACTTCCGGCAGGACCTGCATCAACTGGCCCAGGCCATCGCCGACTTCCATGCCGCGCCGCGCAACTACAACCTCATCGAAGGCATCGTGGCGGCGGCCGCGCACGACGCGGACGTCGCCGGCATCGTCCGCGGCGCCTTCACGGCACGCACCGAGCACGTCACCCAGCTCGTGAGCCGCGCCGTCGACCGCGGTGAACTCCCCCCGGAAACCAGCGCCACCGAAGTCATCGCGGCCCTGAGCGCGCCCTTCTACTACCGCCTCCTCATCCTCCGCGCCCCCGTGGACGAACGACTGGTCCACACGAGCGCCGAAGCCGCCTATCACGCCGCGCACGCCGGGGTGTTCGGCCGATAGGACCCGGCTGGAGGCCATACCCGTACGCCAGTCCCCCGGAGTCGCACACCGGTCGCCCCGGGCCCCCGCCGTGCGGGACACCTCCTCGGTGAACCTGCCGCAGCAGCTCGTACTCGCATCAGCCAGGAGCAGCGGATTCATGACCGCCAGAATGGCACCCGTCACTGACATCGCCTCTGGCGCAGGCTTCACGCACGCACCTCTACGCACGCACCTCCACGCACGAAGGGCCTCACCCATGCGCTCGACCCTCTTCAATGTCGCTTTCGACTGCGCCGACGCGTACGAACTCGCCCAGTTCTGGAGCAAGGTGGTGGGCCATCCGTTGAACGCCGACGACTTCCCCGGTGAATCGACGGCGGCCATCGCCCTCCCCACCGGGCTCCACCTCTACTTCGCCGAGGTCTCCGAGCCGAAGACCCAGAAGAACCGCGTCCACCTCTGTCTCCAACCCGAGAGCACCCGCGACGCGGAAGTGGAACGGCTCCTGGCGGTGGGCGCGACCGTGGCGGCGGACCGCCGGAACGCCGACGGCACCGGCTGGGTGGTCTTCCTCGACCCCGAGGGCAACGAGTTCTGCGTGCTGCGCGGCGCGGGCGAGCGCGCGGCGCGTGAAGCGGTCAGCTGTGACCGAGCCGCTCACTGACGGGGGCGGATGACGGCGCGTATATAGGCACCCGGACGGCATTTTGAAGCGAGCGATTCAGAATGTGCTAGCGTCCTGATCGTCGATTTTGGAGCGAGTGCTCCAAAAACTCAGTCGCGATCAGGAGGACAGTCAATGCCGCCTGCGGTGTACATAGTTGGGCTCGGCATCTTCACCCAGGGGACCTCGGAGTTCATGCTGTCCGGCCTGCTGCCGGGCATGGCCGCCGACCTGGGGGTGTCGATCCCCGACGCGGGGCTGCTGATCTCGGCCTTCGCGATCGGCATGGTCGTCGGCGCGCCGCTGCTCGCGGTGGCCACCCTGAGCTGGCCCCGCCGGACCGCTCTCGTCTCCCTCCAGGCGGCCTTCGTCGTCGCCCACGTGATCGGCGCGCTCGCGCCCGGCTACGGGGTCCTCTTCGTCACGCGCGTGGTCAGCGCCCTCGCGTACGCGGGGTACTGGGGCGTGGCCGTGGCCACCGCCGTCGCCCTCGTGCCGCCCGCTGCCAAGGCGAAGGCGGTCGCCGTGGTGGCGGGCGGTCTCACGCTGGCCACGGTCGTCGGCGTGCCCGCGGGCACCCTGCTCAGCCAGTACTCCAGCTGGCGTGCCGCGTTCTGGGCGGTGGCCGCCGCCACCCTGGTGAGCCTCGTGTGCACGCTGCTCGTCGTCCCCGGCGGCCGGTCCGAAGCCGGGCGTACGTCGGTGAAGGCGGAGCTGCGCGGCATGGCGCGGCCCCAGCTCTGGCTCTCGTACGCCGTCACGGCCTTCGCCTTCGGCGCGGTGATCGTCACCTTCAGCTATCTCGCACCGCTCCTGACCGACGTGAGCGGAGTGTCCGAGGGGTGGGTGCCCGCGGTCCTCGCCCTGTTCGGCGTCGGCGGGATGGTGGGCCTGGCGATCGGCGGACGCACGGCCCAGGCGCACCCCCTGCGGACCCTCGGCCTGGGCCTCGGGGCGCTCGCCCTCTTCTCCGCACTGCTCGCCCTCACGGCCGGTTCGACGGTCGTCGTGATCGCGCTGGTGTTCCTCCTGGGGCTGGTCGGGTACGTCACCAACCCCGCCCTCCAGTCACGGGTGTTCACCCTCGCGCCGGCCGCCCCGACGCTGGTCGGCGCCACCAACACGGCCGCGTTCAACGTCGGCAACACGCTGGCCCCGCTCCTCGGCGGCCTGACCATCGACGCCGGGCTCGGCTACGCCTCCGTGGCCTGGGTCGGCGCCGCACTCGCCGCCGCCGGAGCGCTGACCGTGCTCTGGGCGGGCCGGCTGCAGCGGGCGGACCGCGACGTGGTGTCCGAGCCCCACAACCCCCACAACCCCCACGACCCCCACGACCCTCGCGAACGTACGCACGCGGCCGCATGACCAGACCGTGCGTTCCGACTGTCACCATCAGGGCGCGACATTTTGTACGTGTATTCCAAAACCCGTACTGTGGGGCCATGGCCAGGCCACGAGAGTTCGACGAGGACCGCGTCATCACCGCGGCCATGGACACGTTCTGGCGGCACGGCTACGAGGGCACGTCGACGCGCGCGCTGTGCGACAGCACCGGCCTCGGGCCCTCCAGCCTCTACAACACCTTCGGCGGCAAGCGCCAGCTCTATCTGCGCGCACTGCAGCGCTACTACGAGACCAGCACCGCCGAGCAGGTCGAGCTCCTGCGGGGCGAGGGCACGGCGAAGGACCGGCTGCGGGCCATGATGGTCCACGCCGTGGACGCCGATCTCGACGAGGCGGACGGCCGCGGCTGCTTCGCGATCAACGCGGCCGTCGAGATCGCCGGGCCCGACCCCGCGGTCAAGGACGCCGTACGGCGCAACTTCGACCGGGTGGAGGAGGAGCTGCGCGCGGTCGTGACGACCGGCAGGCGTACGGGCGAGCTCCGGTCGACGGCCGACGCGCGGACCGTCGCCCGCCGGGTGCAGAGCACGTACTACGGCCTGCGCGTCCTCGCCCGCGTCCAGGACGACCGGCAGACGCTGCTCGACACGGTGGAGAGCACGCTCGCCGATCTCTGATCACCGGGCCGTGCCACGCGCCCGGCGCCACTCGGGCCCTCCGGGCATGGCGGGACGCACAAAATCGTCGCGCTCCCGCCGCGGGTTCTTTGTTCACGTGACGTATCCCCAGAAGTAGTCACGGCTGATTGGATGTGCGGCGCCCCATCAGCCACACCGCGTGCACGTCGTGCCAACGCGTGCATCGCGTGCACCCTCACAACTACCCCCCACTCCCAGGAGATTCAGTGCCGCACCCAGCGCTGCGCAGGACTCACGCCGTCGCGATCACCACGGTGCTCGCCGCGGCCACGCTCGTTGCCGTCGCCCCGTCCGCGACCGCCGCCGACGCGCCTGCCGCCTCTGTCGACACTCCCGCACTCAAGGTGCTCTCGTACAACGCGTTCCTCATGAGCAAGAACCTTTACCCGAACTGGGGTCAGGACCACCGCGCCAAGGCCATTCCGGCCGCGGACTTCTTCCAGGGCAAGGACGTCGTCGTCCTCCAGGAGGCCTTCGACAACTCCGCGTCCGACGCGCTGAAGGCCAACGCCGCCGACCGCTACCCGCACCAGACGCCCGTCATGGGCCGGAGCAAGGACGGCTGGGACGCCACCGGCGGTGCGTACTCGTCGGTGACGCCGGAGGACGGCGGAGTGACCGTCCTCAGCAAGTGGCCGATCGTGCGTAAGGAGCAGTACGTCTACAAGGACGCCTGCGGCTCCGACTCGTACTCCAACAAGGGCTTCGTCTATGCCCAGTTGGACGTGAACGGCAAGAAGGTGCACGTCGTGGGCACCCACGCCCAGTCCACCGACCCGGGCTGCGGATCCGGCGAGGCGGCCGCGACCCGTTCCCTGCAGTTCAAGGAGATGGACGCCTTCCTGGACGCCAAGAACATCCCGGCGGGCGAACAGGTCCTCGTGGCAGGGGACTTCAACGTGGACTCCCGCAGCGGTGAGTACGCCTCGATGCTCGCCGACGGCGGCTTCGACCCCGCCGACGGCCGTACGGGCCACCCGTACTCCTTCGACACCCAGGACAACTCCATCGCGTCCGAGCGCTACCCGGACGACCCCCGCGAGGACCTGGACTACGTCCTGCACCGCAAGGGCCACGCCCGCCCCGCCACCTGGCACAACGAGGTGGTCAAGGAGCAGAGCGCGCCCTGGACGGTCTCCAGCTGGGGCAAGAAGTACACGTACACCAACCTGTCCGACCACTACCCCCTGATCGGCTCCTAGCAACGGGGCGCGGGGTGCGCGGCGGCACACCGCCGCGCACCCTGTCACGTCACGTCAGGTCAGGTCCGGTGCCACGGACCCGTCACCGCGAACGTCGTGCCGGGGGTGTAGCAGTTGACGTACATCGTCTCGTGGTCCGGCGAGAAGCAGACGCCCGCGAACTCGCCCCACTCGGGCTCCTCGGGGGTGCCGATGTTCTGCTGCCCGCGGGCCATCGCGTAGACCTCGCCGCGCCGCGTCAGGCCGTACACGTGCTGCGCGCCCCCGCCGTCCTCGGCCACCATCAGGCCGCCGCTGGGTGCGAGGCAGATGTTGTCGGGGGACTCGCCGGGCAGCTGGATGTCGGTGCTCGGGCCGAAGACGATCACCAGGGTGAGGCGGCGCTTCGAGGGTTCGTAGCGCCAGATCTGCCCGAAGTGGTCGGCCGCGGAGCCCTCCGCGCTGTGCGCGAACGACGACACGAAGTAGACGGAGCTCCCGCCCCAGTAGCAGCCCTCCAGCTTCTGCGCGTGCGTGATGCCCTTGGGGCCGAAGTCCTGGTTCCTGATGGGGGTCTGAGCCGCGAGCGGGTCGGGCACGTCGACCCATTCGACGCCCTCGAAGTGTGCACCCGTCTCCTGGATCGCGGACAGGTCGGGCACGCCCGGCACCCGCATGGCCTGCAGCTTGCCGCCCGCGCGGAGCGAACCGCGGCCTCCCTCGGGTTTCTTGGGCAGGAAGCGGTAGAAGAGGCCGAAGGGCTTGAGGAAGGCGTCCTCGGTCTCGTAGACGACACCTCGCCGTGGATCGACGGCGATCGCCTCGTGCTGGAAGCGGCCCATCGCGGTGAGCGGTACGGCTCCGGTGCGGCGCGGGTCGACGGGGTCGACCTCGAAGATGAAGCCGTGGTCCTTGGTGTAGCCGTTCGTGCCGGCCTTGTCCTCGGTCTCCTCGCAGGTCAGCCAGGTGCCCCAAGGGGTGGGCCCACCCGCGCAGTTGACCGCGGTACCGGCGATCGCGACGCGCTCACCGATGACGTTGTTGTGGCGGTCGAGGGAGAGCGCCGTACAGCCGCCCTTGCCCATCGGGTCGTAGGTGAGGCCCTCGACCGTGGGCACGGGGATTCTGCCGTCCTTGCGGTTCTCGTGGTTGCGGACGAGATTCGTGCCGCCCTTCCTGCCGCGGAACGTGGCCATGCCGTCGAAGTTGCTCGGCACCTTGCCCTCACCGGACGGCAGATCGCCGCCCTCCCGCGAGAGGACCTTGTAGCGGAAACCTTTCGGCAGATCGAGCAGACCGGCGGGGTCGGGCACCAGCGGCCCGTACCCGGCCTTGCCCTGCGCGGCGGCGCTGCCCGCGAAGAGTTCCGAGAGCGCTCCGGTGAAGGCGATTCCCGCACCCACCGCACCGGTACGGGCTAGCACCTGACGTCGTGTCGTGGACATAAAAGGCCGACCTCCTGCTGGCGGACAGGAACATGACCGGATGTGTGTACCACGCGCCTAGGCGTGCGGGAACCACGCGCGTAGCGGTGAGTCGCTACGGCTTGACGAGGCTCTTCGCGTCCCGCGCGAGCGCGGTGAGCCGGGAGATCGCCCGGAAGTACTTCTTCCGGTAGCCGCCGTTCAGCATGTCCTCGCTGAACAGCTGGTCGAAGGGGACACCCGAGGCGAGCACGGGGACCTCGCGGTCGTACAGGCGGTCGGCGAGCACGACGAGGCGCAGGGCGGTCGACTGGTCGGGGACGGGCGTCACATCGGTGAGGCAGACGGCCCTGAGGTCGTCGGTGAGCGCTCCGTACCGGCTGGGGTGGACACGCGCGAGGTGGTCGAGCAGATGCGGGAAGTCGTCGAGGCTCGCGCCTTGGGTCGCGTACGCGGTCCTGGTGACCTGCTCCTCCGAGTGCGGGGACGGCGCCTCCGGAAGACCCCGGTGGCGGTAGTCCTCGCCGTCGATCCGCAGCGACTTGAAGTGGGTGGCCAGGCCCTGGATCTCGCGCAGGAAGTCGGCGGATGCGAACCTGCCCTCGCCGAGCTTGCCCGGAAGCGTGTTCGAGGTCGCGGCGAGCGCGACGCCCTCGTCGACGAGCCGCGAGAGCAGCGAGGAGACGAGCACTGTGTCGCCCGGGTCGTCGAGCTCGAATTCGTCGATGCAGAGCAGCCGGTGCCCGCCGAGGGTGCGCACGGTCTGCTGGAAGCCGAGCGCCCCGACCAGGTTCGTCAGCTCGACGAAGGTGCCGAACGCCTTCTGCTCGGGCGCGGCGGGCGTCGCGTGCCAGAGGGAGGCCAGGAGGTGGGTCTTGCCCACGCCGTAGCCACCGTCGAGGTAGACACCGCGGGGTCCCGTGGGGGCCGCCGGCTTGGCGCGGCCGAACCAGCGCTTCTTGCCGGCGCCGGACGCGTGCGCCCCGCCGAGCCCGGCCGCGAAGCCGCTCAGGACCCGCACGGCCTCGGTCTGGCTCGGCTGGTTCGGGTCCGGGATGTACGTATCGAAGCGGACGGAGTCGAAGCGCGGGGGCGGCACCATCTCGGCGACCAGACGGTCGGCGGGGACATGGGGCTCGCGGGCGCACAGCGACAGGGGAGCCGCTTCGGCTATGGGGCTCTGCCCGGGGGCGGCGGTGGAGGACGACACGGTTCCTAACTCTAAGCGCCGTGCAAGACTGCTGGACATGCGACGCCTGTTCCCTGTGACCGACCAGACAGACGAAACATCAGTACGAGAGTGGGAGCTGGGCGAGCTGGCCGACGCGTACGCCTACCCTCCGGGCGACACTCCCTGGCTGCGCGCCAACATGGTGTCCACGCTCGACGGGGCGGCCCAGCACGACGGCCGGTCGCAGCCCATCTCGAACGCCGCGGACATGCGGATCTTCGGCACCCTGCGCGCGGTCGCCGATGCCGTGGTCGTGGGTGCCGAGACGGTCCGCCAGGAGGGTTACCGCCCGGCACGCGTGCGTGAGGCCTTCGCTGAGCGCAGGGCGGCTGCCGGGCAGTCGGTGGTGCCCGCGATCGCCGTCGTCAGCGCGAGCCTGAACCTGGATTTCAGCCTTCCGCTTTTCACCTCGCCCCCGGTGCCCACGCTCGTGGTGACCGGTGCCGCGGCGCCCGCCGACCGGGTCGCGGAGGCGGAGAAGGCGGGTGCCGTGGTGGTGGTCGCGGGGGAGGGCACGGCGGTCGAGCCGGAGCGGATCGCGCCCGCCCTGGCCGAGCGCGGCCTGACCCGGCTGCTCACGGAGGGCGGGCCACGGCTGCTCGGCCAGTTCGTGGCGGCGGGGGCCCTGGACGAGCTCTGTCTGACGGTGTCCCCGATGCTCACCGCGGGGGACGCGCAGCGGATCGCCTGGGGGTCCGCGCTCGCGGTGCCGGAACGATTCGTCCTGGCTTCCCTGCTGGAGGAGGCCGGGTTCCTCTTCACCCGATACCGTCGGACCTGACAATCAGCGGAATCACCCGTTCCGTTTCGCTTCCGCTGGGCACACTAAAAGTCGCAGACCCCGTGCGGCCACGGGGCAGGATGGTTTCCGCAGGGGCCCGTCGAGACAGCCTCTCGGCGGCCCACGGATGAGAAGGGCGCCTGTCGTGTTCACAAGCGTATTGATGATCGAGAAGGCCCTGACGTCCGCCGACGTGGAGTTCGTCACCACCTTGCACGGCGACGAGACGGTCACCTTCCGAGTGCTGCTCCAGCCCCGCGGCGATCAGGCGGACCGCCTGCTGCGGGCCATCGACGACGTGGCGCTGGGGGAGCTCGACGAGGCGGCGAGGGAAGGCGACGTCCCCGAGGGGCAGGACGCCACGGCCCCCGCGCAGAAGGCCCTCGAGGTCTCGCTGACGGCGCTGCGCGCGGCGGGCTGCGAGGCGAGGGGACAGCTGATCGAGGACCACCCCCTCGACGCGCTCAGGCAGCTGGTCGACGAGGCGGGCGCGGACGAGGTCATCGTGCTGACCGACCCGCACTACGTGGAGGAGTTCTTCCACCGGGACTGGGCCTCACGGGCGCGGCACAAGGTCGGCGTACCGGTCCTGAAGCTGTTCTCGCACGCGAAGGACTAGGCGCCCCGGGCGGGGCGGCGAGGGCGGCACGACAGGGGGCGGGGCGGCACGGCAGGGCGCAGGTGTGCCCGCCGTCCGCCCGAGGCAATAGTCTGGGCCCTGCTCAGCTGCTCATTTGCCGCACTCTTGGATCTTGGGGAGACACACGTATGGCACCCGGCCTGCCCACCGCCATGGACCGACCGCACTTCATCGGCATCGGCGGCGCCGGAATGTCTGGCATCGCCAAGATCCTGGCCCAGCGCGGCGCCAAGGTCGCCGGCAGCGACGCGCGGGAGTCCGCCACGGCCGAGGCCCTGCGGACCCTGGGCGCCACGGTCCACATCGGCCACGACGCCGCGCACCTCGCGTCCGACGCGACCTGCGTGGTCGTCTCCTCCGCGATCCGCGCCGACAACCCCGAACTGGCCCGTGCCACGGAGCTCGGCATTCCGGTCGTGCACCGCTCGGACGCCCTTGCCTCCCTCATGGAGGGCCTGCGCCCGATCGCGGTGGCCGGTACGCACGGCAAGACCACGACGACGTCGATGCTCGCCGTCACCCTCTCCACCCTCGGCCTCGATCCCTCGTACGCGATCGGCGGCGACCTCGACGCGCCGGGCTCGAACGCGCTGCACGGCGACGGCGACATCTTCGTGGCCGAGGCGGACGAGAGCGACCGCAGCTTCCACAAGTACGCGCCCGAGGTCGCCATCGTCCTGAACGTGGAGCTCGACCACCACGCCAACTACGCGTCGATGGACGAGATCTACGAGTCCTTCGAGACCTTCGCGGGCAAGATCGTCCCCGGCGGCACGCTGGTGATCGCCGCGGACCAGGACGGCGCGGCCGAGCTGACGCGGCGCGTGCGCGGCGCGCTGCCGGACCTCAAGGTCGTCACGTACGGCGAGTCCGAGGGCTCCGACCTGCGCATCCACAAGATCACCCCGCGCGGTCTGACCAGCGAGGTCACGGTCGTCCTGAACGGCAAGTTCCTGACCTTCACGGTCTCGGTCCCCGGCCGCCACTACGCCCACAACGCGGTGGCCGCCCTGGCCGCGGGCATCGCCCTCGGCATCCCGGCGCACAATCTCGCGTCGGCCCTCGGCTCGTATACCGGCGTCAAGCGCCGCCTCCAGCTCAAGGGCGAGGCGAAGGGCGTCCAGGTCATCGACTCGTACGCGCACCACCCCACGGAGATGACCGCGGACCTGGAGGCGATGCGCTCCTCCGCGGGCGACTCGCGCCTTCTGGTCCTCTTCCAGCCCCACCTCTTCTCCCGCACGCAGGAGCTGGGCAAGGAGATGGGCCAGGCCCTGGCCCTCGCGGACGCCTCCGTGGTCCTGGACATCTACCCCGCCCGCGAGGACCCGATCCCCGGCATCACCAGCGCCCTGATCACCGACGCGGCCGTCGCGGCCGGCGCCGACGTCCGGGCCGTGCACGACAAGACCGAGGCCGTCACGGTCATCGCGGGAATGACCAGGCCCGGTGATCTCGTTCTCACCATGGGAGCGGGCGACGTCACGGACCTCGGCCCGCAGATCCTGGCCGGGCTCTCCCACTGACCGGCCCAGCCGAATTTGTCGAAGTAAGGGGTTCAGTCTCATGTCGTACGACGTCGAGAAGCCGGACGAGCAGTGGCGCGCGGAGCTGAGCCCCTCGGAGTACGCGGTGCTGCGCCAGGCGGGCACGGAGCCCGCGTTCCGGGGTGAGTACACCGACACCAAGACCAAGGGTGTCTACTCCTGCCGCGCGTGCGGCGCCGAGCTGTTCACCTCGGAGGAGAAGTTCGAGTCGCACTGCGGCTGGCCGAGCTTCTTCGACCCCAAGGACACGGACGCGGTCGAGCTGATCGAGGACACCTCGCACGGCATGGTGCGCACGGAGGTCCGCTGTGCCCGATGCGGGTCGCACCTCGGTCACGTATTCGAGGGCGAGGGCTATGCCACGCCGACGGACCAGCGGTACTGCATCAACTCGATCTCGCTGACGCTGGCGCCCACGGAGGGCTGAGCGGCGGTTCGTCACGTGCCCGGCGCCCGGCAGCGGAAGTCCCCGCTGCCGGGCGCCGGTGCGTTCGCCGGTGCTGAACGCTCTAGAAGGTCAGCTTCCAGCTGTTGATGTAGCCGGTGTCCTGTGCCGCCACGTCCTGCACGCGCAGCTTCCAGGCGCCGTTCGCCGCCTCGCTCGACGCGTTGACCGTGTACGTCGCGACGACGTTGTCCGCCGAGTCGTTGCTGCTGGAGTTCTTCAGGCGGTACGCCGTGCCGTCGGGGGCGACCAGGTCGACCACCAGGTCACCGCGCCAGGTGTGCCGGATGTCGACGCCCACCTGCAGGGTGGCCGGGGCGTTGCCCGTGCGGCCGGTCACGTTCACCGTCGAGGTCACGGCCGCGCCGTTGTCCGGGATGGTGACGTCCGCGGTGTTCTCGTACGTGTCACCCGGCGGGACCGGGGTGTCCGCGCCGAGCGTCCAGATCGCGTAAGCGATGGCGTCGCTGTTGCGGTCCAGTGCGGTGTCGTTGATGTTCGCCGAGGTGTCGCACGACGAGTGGTAGCAGCGGTCGAAGGCCTGGCCCGCCGTGCCGCCCCACTTCTGGGCCTGGGCGGACGTCTTGGTGTAGTCGGCGCCGGAGAACAGGCCGCCGACCGGGATGCCGACGTTCTTGAAGCTGGCGTGGTCGGAGCGGCCGTCGCCCTCGGTCTCTATCTCCGTGGGTATGTTCAGGCCCGCGTAGAAGTCCTTGAAGGTCTTCTCGATCGTGGGGTCGTCGTCGTAGACGAAGTAACCCGGGTTCGGGGAGCCGATCATGTCGAAGTTGAGATAGCCGCTGACCTTTGAACGCTCCGCGGAGGGCAGGTTGTTGACGTAGTACCGGGAGCCGATCATGCCCAGCTCCTCTGCGCCCCACCAGGCGAACCGCAGGTGCTTGGCGGGCTTGAGCTGCGCGCGCGAGACGGCGAGCGCGGTCTCCAGGATGCCGGCCGAACCCGAGCCGTTGTCGTTGATGCCGGGGCCCGCCGTGACGCTGTCGAGGTGGGCGCCCGCCATCAGGACGCTGTTCGCGTCGCCGCCGGGCCAGTCGGCGATGAGGTTGTAGCCGGTGGCGCCGCTGGAGGTGAACTGCTGGACGGTGGTGGTGAATCCGGCCGCGTCCAGCTTGGCTTTCGCGTAGTCGATGGAGGCCTTGTAGCCGGCGCGCCCATGGGCACGGTTGCCGCCGTTGGCCGTGGCGATGGACTGGAACTGCGAGAGGTGCGCCTTGACGTTGGCGAGCGGGATGTCGGGTGCCGCGAGCGTCGGGGAGGGGGCCGCGAGCGCCGTGGGCGCGGTGACGGCGAGCAGTCCGGCGGCGGCGAGCGTGGCGACGCCCGCGGTGGCCCGTCTCAGGGTGCGGGGCATGGCAGGTCTGGAGATTCTCATGTGGGGCTCCGAATTCCGAACAGCGAGGGGGACGGAACGTACTGACGCCCTGCGACGCGGGTGCCGCAGGGCGCTGGAGCTGTACTGGGCTGCACTGAGCCGAAGAGAGTTGCGTGAGTGGGACGAGTGAAGTGAGGTGCGTGGCGCGAAGTGCGTTGCCTGATATTGGGGGTGCGTCGACTCGCCGTCAAGAGAGGAAATCGGTCAGAAGCCGGTCAGCCAGTTTCGGATACCGGACACCCTCGAAGACACGCGGAACCCCGTGTGGGTGGGGCGGGCCCTCGGTGTGGGCCCTCAGTCCTCTTCGGGTGTCTCGGGGCGCAGCAGGGGGTGCTTCACGCCCGGGAACACCCGAGCCTTGATCACCGGCTCGGCTGACGCGCCCTGCACCACCGTCTCGGCGATGCCCCACGGGCGGCCCGGCAGCACGACGAGGATGGTGTACGTCGAGGCACAGCCCATGCAGTCGTAGCGGTCCGCCCAGGTCTCGACCTCGGTGCGGCTGCCGGGGTAGCGGGCCACGTGGCGGTGGCGGGCGTGGCAGTGGTCGCACTTCTCGCCCGGCTCGCAGGTGCCGCCGCAGGGGCACGGCACGTCCAGGGTCTCGGCGGGCTGCCAGCGCTGCGTGACGACCGCTTCGCGGGTGGCGCCCATGTCCTTCATGGCCTTGAGGTTGCGGGCGGCGACGTTGTACGACTCGCCGGTCGACGTCATCCGGTTCCGGATCACGTCCTTGCGTCCGCGGTTCGTCGTCATGCTGGGCCTCCTGGGGTTCACGCAGCCCACCAGGAGGCCCATGAGATCGGTACCTCTACGGTACCCGCCGTCGGACCCTCTCCTGTTCGACCCCTGGCTTGACCGCCGGGTCGGCTACTCGATGACGAGCTCGACCTCGATGTTGCCGCGGGTCGCCTTCGAGTACGGGCAGTACGCGTGCGTGGCCTCGACCAGCTGCTGCCCGGTCTCGCCGGCCAGGGAGTCCGGCAGCTCCACGCGCATCACGACCGCGAGGCCGAAACCCGCGTCGTCCTTGCCGATGGAGACCTCGGCGGTCACCGAGACGTCCTTCGTGTCGACCTTCATCTCACGGGCGACGGCTCCCATGGCGCTGGCGAAGCAGGCCGCGTACCCGGCGGCGAAGAGCTGCTCGGGGTTGGTGCCCTGTCCGTTGCCGCCGAGGGCCGGGGGCATGGCGAGCGCTAGGTCGATCTGGCCGTCGGAGCTGACGGCGCGGCCCTCGCGGCCGTTGGCGGTGGCGACGGCGGTGTACAGCGCGTTCATGGGGGTGCCTCTTCCCTCGGTCTGAGAACGGAACGAGAGGAACGGGGTGCGTTCGCTCTGCCGTAATAGTTGCACACGATTTAGTTGCACACAACTTAATGGCGTGTGCGAGGTACGCTGGATCCATGACGTCATCGCCGACCGCCGTACCGCCCCCGCCCGGAGGCGAGCTGCCCGCCACCGAGCTGCCCGTCGCCGATCCGTCGCACGCCGAGCTGCCGGACGTGCCCGACGCCGAGCTGCTCCGCCTCGATCACCAGGTCTGCTTCTCGCTGCACGCCGCCTCGCGCGCCTTCGGCGGCGTGTACCGCGACGCCCTCAAGGATCTGGGCCTCACCTATCCCCAGTACCTGGTGATGCTGGTGCTCTGGGAACACGGTCCGCAGCCCGTCAAGGCGATCGGCGAGCGGCTGCGTCTCGACTCCGGCACGCTCTCGCCGCTCCTCAAGCGTCTTGAGGCCGCGGGGCTCGTACGGCGCGAGCGCAGCGCCGCCGACGAGCGCTCCGTCACGGTCCAGCTGACGGAGGCGGGGGACGAGCTGCGCGAGCGCGCGCTGCCCGTCCCACGCCGGATCCTCGCGTCGACCGGGATGACCGTCGAGGAGATCCTCACCCTCCAGGGGCTCCTCGGGCGGCTCACGGGCTCACTCGACCAGGCTCAGTGAGGGCGGTCTCAGAGGGGCCTGGTGCGGCGGGCTCAGTGAGGCGCGGGTCGCGTCACCGCTTCAGTTCCCGCACGTACTTCCCGAACTTCTCCAGGCCGTCGATGTTGCGCGGGCCGCTGATGCCCTCGTTGTAGTCGAGGACGAAGAAGTTGTTCTTCTTCACGGCGGGCAGTTCCCTGGTGTGCGGGGACTTCTCCAGGAACTCGATCTTCTTCTTGGCGGGCATGTCGCCGTAGTCGAAGATGATCACGACCTCGGGCTCGGCCTTGGCGACGGCCTCCCAGTTGACCTGGGTCCAGCGCTCGTCGAGGCCGTCGAAGATGTTCCTGCCGCCCGCGGCCTTGATGATGTCGTTGGGCGGGACCTGGCTGCCGGCCGTGAAGGGCTGGTCCGTGCCGGAGTCGTAGAGGAAGACGGGGACCCGGCCGCCCTCGGGGTTCTTGGGGGCCTTGGACTCGACGGCGGCCACGCGCTTCTTGAGGCCGCCCACGACCTCGTCCGCCTTCTTCTCGACCCCGAAGATCTTGCCTAGGCGGTCCAGGTCCGAGTACAGGGCCTTGAACGGGGTCACTTTCTCCGGGTACTTGGGGTAGTTGAAGCAGCTCTCCGTGTGCATGAAGCTCTGGATGCCGAGCTTGTCCAGGATCGCCGGGGTGATGCCCCGTTGGTCGCTGAAGCCCGAGTTCCACCCGGCGACGACGAAGTCGGACTTCGCCTCCACGACCAGCTCCTTGTTGAGCAGGTCGTCGCCGAGCATCTTCACCTTGGCGTACTCCGACGCCCAAGGGGACTCGCTCACCGGGGGGTTGGCCGGAGGCATCACGTAGCCGTGGACGTGCTTCGTCAGGCCGAGGCTGAACATCTTGTCGGCGCTGCCGCCTTCGTAGACCACCGCGCGCTGCGGGGTCCTGTACGGGACCGGCTCACCGCAGCGCTTGACGGTGACCTTCTTGGAGGCGCCCGCGGCTCCCTCGGTGTCGGAGGCTGTGTCGACCTCCGCGCCGCAGCCGCCGAGCAGCAGGGCCGCCGCGAGCGCCGATCCGATGGTGGTACGTGTTCTGGGCATGGTCCGGTGGTGCCTTTCGGGTGTCAGAGGGGAGTGGAGGGGGTCAGGGCGTAGAGGAGTTGGGGGTCGCCGGTCAGGGGGTGGCTGATCACGCCGGCCTTGACGCCGAACACCTCGTCGACGAGCCCCGTCGTGAGCACCTCTTCCGGCGTACCGGCGGCCACCAGCGCGCCGTCGGACAGCACCCCGATGCGGTCGCACGCGGATGCCGCGAGGTTGAGGTCGTGCAGGACCACGAGGACGGTGAGGCCCGAGCCCTTCAGCAGCGAGAGGAGCTCTATCTGGTGGCGTACGTCGAGGTGGTTGGTCGGCTCGTCGAGGACCAGGATCCGCGGCTCCTGCACCAACGCCCGTGCCAGCAGCACGCGTTGGCGTTCGCCGCCCGAGAGGGTGAGCACGCCGCGGTCGGCGAGGCGGGTGAGGTCGAGGCGGGCCATCGTCCGCTCGCACAGCTCCCGTTCGCGCGCGCCGAGTGCCTGGTTCCCGCGCAGATGGGGCGCGCGGCCCAGGGCGACGACCTCTTCGACGGTGAAATCGAGGTCCACCGAACCGTCCTGGGCCATCGCGGCGATGACCTGCGCGCTGCGGCGCGGCGTCAGCCGGGAGAGGTCGTCGTCGCCCACCCGGACCACGCCCGAGCTGGGGCGCAGCGCGCGGTAGACACACTTGAGGGCGGTGGACTTGCCACTGCCGTTCGGGCCGACCAGGCCCACGATCTGGCCGCTGCCGACCGTCAGGGAAAGGTCCCGGACAAGGAGCTTTCCGTCGATGGTGACGGACAGGCCGTCAAGAGTGAGTTCCATCTCAACGGCCCCCGAACATATAGCCTTTGCGCCGCATCAGTGCGACGAACACCGGCACCCCGACCAGCGCCGTGATGACCCCGAGCGGCAGCTCGCGCGGCGCGACCAGCGTCCGCGACACCAGGTCGACCCAGACCATGAACACCGCTCCGACCAGCGGTGCGACGGCGAGCACTCGCGTATGGGTGGCGCCGACCACCATGCGTACGAGATGGGGCATGACCAGGCCGACGAAACTGATCGCACCGCTCACGGCGACCATCACTCCGGTGATGAGCGAGGCGAGCAGGAGCAGGCCCTTGCGGTGCCGGTCGGGGCTGATGCCCAGGCTCGTCGCGGTCTCGTCGCCGAGCGCCAGGACGTCCAGCGCCCTGCTGTACCGGTGGAGCACGGCGATGCCGAGCAGCACGCAAGCGGCTACGACGGGCAGGGCGCCCCAGGTGGCGGCGCCGAAGCTGCCCATCGTCCAGTACAGGACCATGCTGGTCGCCTCGCTGTCCGGGGCGAAGTAGATGATCACGCTCATCACGGCCTGGAAGCCGAGTGCCATGGCCACACCCGTCAGGACGAGCCGCAGCGGCGAAAGGCCGCCACCGCGGCTCGCCGAGGCGACGTACACCAGAAGGGAGGCGACGAGCGCGCCGATGAACGCCCCCGCCGACACCGCGTAGATGCCGAGTGCCGCGAGCCCTCCGGTGACCGTGACGGCGACCGCGCCGACCGAGGCCCCGGAGGAGACACCGAGGACGAACGGATCGGCGAGCGCGTTGCGCACCAGCGCCTGGATGGCGACGCCGACCGCGCTCAGCCCCGCGCCCACGAGTGCCGCGAGGAGCACCCGGGGTGTGCGGATCTGCCAGATGATCTGATACGTCGTCACCTCATCCGCATCGATGCTTCCGCCGCTCAGCGCCGCCCACAGCAGCCGGGCCGTGTCACCCGGGGATACGACGGCGGAGCCGAGGCCGATGGCCACGACGACGGAGACGACAAGGACGAGAAGAAGCGCGCCGCAGGCTGCCGCGAGCCCCGTGCGGGAGGCGAGCCGACTCCGTACGCCTTTGGCCGGCACATCCGGAGGCGGGACGTCGGACGTCGCGGCAACGGCTGCCGTGGGAGTGAGCGAGGGCGGGGGCATGGCGGTCGCGCCTTTCGAGTTGGGGCGAGGGCAGATGTGTTGGAGTGGGCGCGCTGGAGCCGGGTGTCGCGACGCGCCCCGCAAGGAGCGCGGGGAACTGCGCGACCAGCCCCCACCGGGCCCGCGGTTTCACTCAGGCCGTTGCCTCCGCCTCCACTCGTTCCGCCCGCAGCACGAACACGCCCGCCACAAGTGCCGCCACCACCAACGCCCCGAAGGACACGGCGATGCCCGGATAGCCGGCGAGGCCCAGGCCGAGGCCGCCGAGGCCCGCGCCCACGAAGACTCCGAGGCTCATTCCCGCGGCGTTCACGCTCAGGGCCGCGCCGCGCTGTGTCCCGCAGCGGCGGACGAGCAGGCTGACCACGCACGCGGCCACGACGGCGTGGCTCGCCGCGTGCAGGGACGTCATCGCGAGGGCCAGCGGCAGCCAGTGCGTGAAGTAGAAGCCCACGACCGAGACGAGCGCGGCGACCAGGCCGACGGCCAGCATCCGCTCGGTGCCGATCCGCGGTTCCTCGGAGTTCGTGATCCGCCCCGTGAGGAGATTGCTCACGAAGAACGACGCGCCGCTCAGCGTCCACACGAACGCGAAGAGCCCGGGGGCGAGTTGGAAGCGGTCGTCGTAGTAGGCCGCCAGGTAGGAGAGGTAGCCCATGAACACGGCGGTGCGCAGCAGGGCGATCAGGAGCAGCGGCACGACACCGGGGATCGCCCCGAGCGCCTTGAACGAGGCGATGTAGCCCAGGCGTGGGGAGTCGGCCTTCTCCTCGACCGGCTTGTCCTTGCCGCGCACGAAGAAGACCGCGGCGAGCAGCAGCGACAGCCCGGTCACGGCGAACAGATCGCCCTGCCAGCCCCAGAACAGCGCGGGCAGCGCGATGACCGGTGCCGCGAGCATCGCGGTCATCGACTGCGTCGCCGTGACGAGGGTGGCCGCGCGCCCCGCCGCCTTCCCGGAGCCGAAGCGGTCGGCGGCGGCCGCGGTCAGCGCCGGGTTCAGTACCGACGTACTGGCGCCGACCAGCAGGCAGAACACGGCGAGCAGGATGAAGTCCCCGCTCGCGCCGAGGGCGGCGGACACGCCGAGCGCGGCGAGGCCGCCCGCCGCCGCCCACTCCTTGCGCACCCGGTCGATCAGCGGGGCGAGCGCGGTGCCCACCAACAGGGCCGCGAGACCGCCGAGTCCGCGCAGACCGCCCAGGGTGGCGACGCTGCTGTCGGCGTCCTGGGCCATCGGCACCAGATACGTGCTGAAGACGGTGAACGGCAGCAGGCCGACCGCCGAGGCGACCAGGACGGGCCACAGCGCACGGGCCATCCGCCAGTCGCCGGGCAGCGCCTCGTCCGCCCCCGCTTTCCGGTGATCCACGGCGGGGCCCTTGGATTCGACGCTCACGCCGCCTCCCTGTAGCGGTAGAGCGGCGTCTCGTCGGCGCTGAACTGCGAGAACGCGAACGGCTCCGCGGAGAGTCCGGTGACCCCGGCGGGCAGGAACGCGCGGGCCACGGCACTGCCGCTCTGCGCGTACACCACCAGCGGCACCCCGTGCTCGCGGCAGTGCGCGAGGATCAGGTCGAAGGTGCCGTTGCTCAGCGTCATTCCGGTGGCGACCACGGCGTCGGCCTCCCCCAGCACCTCCGTCATGTCGTCGGTGATCCGGTCGCCCCACTGGGTCGTACGGAGATTGAGGTCGCAGGGCAGGCAGACGCCGCCCCGCTCACGTATCGCCGCGACCAGCGGATTGACCACGCCGATGAGCGCGACTCTCGCACCCGGCTCGATGTCCAGCAGCCCGGCGATGGCGGCGTCGCGGGCCTTCGCCCTGACCTCCGGGGTGCCGGTGGGCAGCATGATGCGCTCGGCGTCGGCGGCGTCCCGGTGCGGGTTGACCTGCGCGAGATAGGCGTCGAGCGCGGCGATACGGACGGGCGTGGACTCGGCGCGCAGCAGCTTGTCGAGGCTGTGGCCCGAGGCGTTCTCGCAGAAGTCCGGGGTGAGTTCACCGGCCTCGAAGGAGCAGGCGCCGAACGCCGTGCCGACCCGGAGCAGCAAGTAGTGGTTGTGGTAAGTCACTTGGCTGCCCGGGAGGCGGGTGGTGTTGTACAGCCAGAACGCGCTGGTGACGGAGAGGTCCTTGGGGTCGGGGCCGTGGTCGCCCGCCAGGACGGCGTCGATGAGCTCCGCGACGTTCTGGGGCGTGCGCGGGTCGGGGTGTGACATGTGGAGTTCTCTCAGATGGTGGTGGAGGAGCAAGTGGTGATGCGGTCAGGGAAGGTCGGGCCAGGAAGTGGTCGACCAGGGGTGCCTCAGCTCGTCGAGCGAGGTGACCTCGTGCGGCTTCAAGGTGTCGATGTCCGGTGCGTCCGCGTGCTTCGCATAGGCGCTCTCGACATAGCGGTGACCCGTGTCCGCGGCGATGAAGACGTACGTACGGGAATCGTCGCGGCGCCGCTCCCAGAGGGCGGTCAGATAGGCGGCACCGGTGGAAAGACCGGCGAAGATTCCGCTGTTCCGCAGAAGCGAGACCGCGCCGGACACCGCGCAGTCGAAATTCACCCAGTGCACGCGGTCGTACGCCTCGTGCCGGACATTCTCGAAGGTGATGGCGCTGCCGATCCCGGCGATGATCATGTCAGGGTCGGCCACGCGCTCCGAGCCGAAGGTGACGCTGCCGAAAGGCTGTACGCCGACGAGTGAGACATCGCGGCCCGCGTCCCGGAGATATCCGGCGATGGCGCCGGTCGAGGCCCCCGAGCCGACCCCGCCCACCAGGGCGAGCGGCCCTTCGGGCGTCTCGGTGTCGATCGTCCCGGCCACGTCGCGGTAGCCGAGGTAATGAATGCTGTCGTGGTACTGCCGCATCCAGTGGTACGAGGGATTCGCCTTGAGTATCTCGGCGATGCGCCGCACCCTCAGCTCCTGGTCGAGCCGGAGATTCTTGGACGGCCGCACCTGTTCCAGCGTGGCGCCGAGTATCTCCAGCTGAATGCGCAGGGTGCGGTCCACGGTCGTGGAACCCACGATGTGGCATTTCATTCCGTAGCGGTGGCAGGCGAGCGCCAGGGCTTGCGCGTAGATGCCGCTGGAACTGTCGATGAGGGTGTCGCCGGGTTTCACGGCACCCGTGTCGAGAAGGTGACGGACCGCTCCCAGAGCCGAATAGATCTTCATCGTCTCGAATCGGAGACAGACCAAGTCCGGCTCCAGGGATATGAGATCGGGTTTCTTCACCGCTTCGGCTATGTGGTCGTGCATGTCTGGCCTCTGCCCCCTGTGTCGGTCGCCGAGCCGAGAGCATCACACTAGATGAAAATGATTGTCAAGACGGATAGTCCTGTGGCAGCCTGTGGGCACTGAAGGTGTCGGGACGTTGAGAGGAGACCTGTGGAGCTGTCCCAGGAGGCCGGGCCGCGGCCCGGTCCGGCGGGTGCGCGGTCGGCCGGAATCGGAGTGGGCACCGCCTTCGGGACCTTCGGCGAGCTGCTTCAGGGTGTGCTGCCGGAGGAGGACGGGGACTTCCTGGTGACGTTGCCCGTCGCGCGGTGGACGATGGCCACCTTCCGGCCGGAACCCGGCCCCGGGGACGTGCTGGTCCGGCCCGCGCGCAAAACCAAGGCGCTCCAACTGGCCCGTACGATCTGTGAGTTGGCGGAGCTGCGCACGGGCGTACCGGTCGGGGGAACCCTCCGCGTCAACAGCGTCATCCCGGAGGGCAAGGGCCTCGCGAGCTCGTCGGCCGACCTGGTCGCGACCGCGCGGGCGGTCGGGCAGGCGCTGGACGTGGCGATGCCGCCGTCCCGCATCGAACGGCTCCTCGCGGACATCGAGCCCACGGACGGGGTGCTCTATCAGGCGATCGTCGCCTTCCACCACCGCACCGTGCGGCTGCGCGGCATCCTCGGATCGCTCCCGGTCATGGCCGTGGTGGGGATCGACGAGGGCGGTTCGGTCGACACCGTCGACTTCAACCGCATCCCCAAGCCGTTCACCCTCGCCGACCGCCACGAGTACGCACGCCTGCTCGACCGGCTCGCGTGCGCCGTCCGCCGCCGCGACCTGGCCGAGGTGGGCAGGGTCGCGACCCGCAGCGCCCAGCTGAACCAACTCCTGCGCCACAAATGGTCGTTGGAGCCAATGCGGGAGATCTGCCGGGAGGTCGGCGGCCTGGGCGTCGCCGTCGCGCACAGCGGCACGACCCTGGGCATCCTGCTGGACACCGCCGACCCCTCGTACACGCAGCGGGTCAGCGCGGCGGCGCAGGCGTGCGGGGAGCTGGCGGGCGGGGTGACGGTGTACCGGACGCTTGGCTTTCCCACTGGGGCGAGGGGCGCGAGCAGCTAGGGGCCGGGAGCGCGCGGGGTCGGGGCAGGGGGGGTACGAGGCTAGAAGAACACCCCGCACCGCAGCAGCACATTCGCGTACGGCGTTGCCTCGCCGGTGCGGACCACCAGGCGGGCCGTGGCCGTGCGGCGCTTGAGTTCCTCGTGCGGGATCAGGGTGAGGGGCGTGACGCGGGCGGACAGGAGCCCGGCCGCCGCCGGGTTCGCCTCCCGGACCTCCTCCGCCGCCGTTCCGCCCTCCGTCACCAGCTCGGCGAGCAGCCCGTCCAGGACCTCGGCGAACGACGGGACGCCTGCCCGGAACGCCAGGTCGACGACCCGCGGCCCCGGCGGGACGGGCATGCCCGCGTCGCAGATCAGAACAGCGTCCCCGTGGCCCAACTCGGCCAGGGCGCCCGAGAGATGGCGGTTGAGGATGCCGCTCCTCTTCATGCCGAAGCACCCTCTTCCCGGGCCGGAATCTCGTCCGCCGTCGGGTACGACTCCTGCGCGCCCTGCCGCGTGACCGACGCGGCCCCGACACGCGCCGCGTACGCAGCCGCCGTCGGAAGGTCATCGCCCAGGCCGATGCGCCACGCCAGGGCCGCCGTGAAGGCGTCGCCCGCGCCGGTCGTGTCCACCGCGTCCACCTTCGGGCTCGGCACCCTGACGGGGGAGCTGGTGCCGTCCGCCGTCAGTGCTCCCTCCGCGCCCAGGGTGATCACCACCGAGCGGGGCCCGAGGGCGAGCAGCGCCCGCGCCCAGTCCTCGGGGGAGTCCGAGGATTCCCCGGCATCGCCCAGGATGTAGCGCGCCTCGTGCTCGTTCACCACCAACGGGTCGCACGCCGCGAGGACTTCGCCCGGCAGCGGCGCCGGTGGTGAGGGGTTGAGGACGAAGCGGGCGGTCTCCGGCAGGGTGCGTACGATCTCGGCGACCGACTCGATGGGGATCTCCAGTTGGGTCGAGACCACCCGGGACGCGGCGAGCAGGCTGCCCGCCGCGCGGATGTCCTCGGGGGTCAGCCGGGCGTTGGCGCCCGGCGAGACCACGATGCTGTTGTCGCCCGACGGGTCGACGGTGATCAGCGCGACACCCGTGGGCGCCCCGCCGACCAGGACGCCGACCGTGTCCGCGCCCGCCGCGCGCTGCGATTCGAGCAGGAGCCGGCCGTGTGCGTCGTCGCCGACCCGCGCGAGCAGGGCGGTACGGGCGCCGAGCCGGGCCGCCGCGACCGACTGGTTCGCGCCCTTGCCACCGGGATGCGTGGCGAGGTCGGAGCCGAGGACCGTCTCGCCGGGGGCGGGGCGGCGCTCGACGCCGATCACCAGGTCGGCGTTGGCCGACCCGACGACCAGGAGGTCGTACGTGGCGTCGTCGTGGTCGTTCATCGGTGGATCCAGCTCCTGTGTTCGTTCGTCCGGCGGGGGCGGTGGGGGAACCGGCGGGGGTGCGAAGGAGTCAGGAGAAGTCGGCCACGTTCTTCTTCGTGACCACCTTCACCGGGACCTTCACCATTGTGTCGACGTCCTTGCCGCGCAGCGCCTTCACCGCGTTCCGCACGGCGATCCTGCCCAGCTCCTTCGGCTGCTGCGCCACGGACGCGTACAGCGAACCCGACTCGACGGCCTTCAGGCCGTCGGGGGTTCCGTCGAAGCCGACCACCGCGACCGACTTGCCCGCCTTGCCGCCGAGCGCCTTGGCCGCGCCGAGGGCCATCTCGTCGTTCTCGGCGAAGACGCCGTCGATGCCGGGGTTCGACTGCATGAGGTTCGTCATGACGTCCAGGCCCTTGGTGCGGTCGAAGTCCGCGGGCTGGGAGGCGACGACCTTGATGCCGGGGAACTCCTTGATGCCCTCGGCGAAGCCCTTGCCGCGCTCGCGGCTCGCCGACGTGCCCGCGACGCCCTGCAGCGTGACGATCTTGCCCTTGCCGCCCAGCTTCTCCGCGAGGGTCTTCGCGGCGAGCTTGCCGCCCGCGACGTTGTCGGAGGCGACGAGCGCCGCCGCCTTCGCCTTGTTCACGCCGCGGTCGGCGGCGATCACCGGGATGTCCGACTTGTTGGCGCCGCGCACCGCGGGGCCGACGGCGTCCGAGTCGACCGGGTTGACGATGATCGACTTCATGCCTTCGCCGGTGAAGTTCTGCAGCTGGTTGGTCTGCTGCGAGGCGTCGTTCTGCGCGTCCGTGACCGTGAGGTCGATGCCGGCCTTCTTGGCCTCCGCCTGCGCGCCCTCCTTCATCTGCACGAAGAAGGGGTTGTTGAGGGTGGAGAGCGACATGCCGATCTTCGTCGTCGTGCCGGAGGAGCCGTTGTTGAAGAAGGAGACGGTGCCCACGACGGCCGCCACCAGCACGGCCGCGATGCCGATCTTCAGGAGCTGCGGCCCCTTCTTCCCGCCACCGGCCGCCGCGCCCGTCGAGGCCCCCGGGGTCGCTCCGGCCTTGCGGCGCAACGTGTCGAGCAGCACCGCGAGTGCGATGACGACGCCGATCACGACCTGCTGCCAGAAGGCGGACACGGAGAGGAGGTTGAGGCCGTTGCGCAGGACCGCGAGGATCAGCGCGCCGATCAGGGTGCCGGACGCCTTGCCGACACCGCCGGCCAGGCTCGCGCCGCCGATGACGACCGCGGCGATCGCGTCCAGCTCGTAACCCTGCGCGGCCTGCGGCTGCGCGGAGACCAGGCGGGACGCGAGGACGATGCCCGCGACGGCGGCGAAGAGGCCGGAGAGGCCGTAGATGACGAGCTTCTGCCGCTTCACGCGAAGGCCGGAGAGACGGGCCGCCTCTTCGTTGCCGCCGATCGCGTACATGGAGCGGCCGATGTACGTACGGGCCAGGATGACGGCGGTGATCAGACCCATCGCGATCATCACGATGACCGGGACCGGCAGCCAGCCGCCGATGGTGTCACCGAGGTTGGACACCGAGTCGGGGAACGGGATCGGGCTGCCCTGCGAGATGACCAGGGAGAGACCGCGGGCCACCGAGAGCATCGCCAGCGTCGCGATGAACGGCGGGAGTTTGCCGTACGAGACGAGCAGACCGTTGACGAAACCGCACGCTATGCCGGTGCCGACGGCGAAGACGATCGCGAGCCAGACCGGAAGGCCCTGCGAAGTCGCCGTCCACGCGAGGACGGTGGCCGAGAGCGCGGCCACCGAGCCGACCGACAGGTCGATGCCCGCCGAGACGATGACGAAGGTGACGCCGAACGCGAGGATCGCGGTGACGGCGGCCTGCACGCCCACATTGAGCAGGTTCTGGGTGGTGAGGAAATCGCCCGACAGCAGCGACATCGCCACCAGGAGGACGACCAGGGCGCTCAGTGCGCCGTTGTCGAGCAGCACACGGCGGAGACCGGTGGCGCCACCCGCGTTGCTCTTCAGCGTTTCAGTGGCCACGGGAGGCCTCCCCTTCGGTTGCTTCGTCGTTCTGAACTGCCGTGCTGCCGTGGGCTTCCGTGGTGCTCACGGCCAGTGCCATCACCGCGTCCTGCGTCGCGTCGTCCCCGGCGAGTTCGCCCGCGATGCGGCCCTGCGCCATGACGAGCACACGGTCGCTCATGCCGAGGACCTCCGGGAGATCACTGGAGATCATCAGGACCGCGTGCCCGGAGGCCGTCAGTTCGTTGATGAGCTGGTAGATCTCGACCTTCGCGCCCACGTCGATGCCGCGCGTCGGCTCGTCGAGGATCAGGACCTTGGTGTCTGCGAGCAGCCACTTGCCGATGACGACCTTCTGCTGGTTGCCGCCGGACAGCGTGCGCACATGCTGGCCGAGCCCGGCCATCCGCACGCCGAGCTGCTCGGCGATCCGGGCCGCCGCGACGCGCTGCCCCTTGAGGTCCACGAGCCCGGACCGCGTCGCCGAACGCAGCGTCACCAGGCCGAGGTTCTCCTGCACGGACGCGTCCAGCAGGAGCCCCTGGCCCTTGCGGTCCTCCGGGACGAGGCCGATTCCGGCGCCCATCGCGGCGTTCACGTCATGCCGGGGCAGGCGTTCGCCGCGTACGTCGACGGATCCCTTGTCGTACGGATCGGCGCCGAAGACGGCGCGCGCCACCTCGGTGCGTCCCGCGCCGACGAGTCCCGCGAGGCCGACGACCTCGCCGGCCCGCACCTCGAAGCTGACGTCGTGGAAGACGCCGTCGCGGGTGAGGCCCTCGACGGTGAGCAACGCGCCGCCGGTGTCCGGGCGTTCGCGCGGATACTGCTGCTCGATGCTGCGGCCCACCATCAGCCGTACGAGCTCGTCCTCGGGGGTCGACGCGGGCACCTGGTCGACGCTGCGGCCGTCGCGCAGGACGGTCACCCGGTCGCCGAGCGCCGCGATCTCCTCCAGGTGGTGGGTGATGAAGACGACGCCGACACCGTCCGCCCGCAACTGCCGCACGATCAGGAAGAGTTTGTCGACCTCCTCGCTGGTGAGGACGGCCGTCGGCTCGTCCATGATCAGGACGCGGGCCTTCAGACTGAGCGCCTTGGCGATCTCGACCATCTGGAGCCGGGCGATGCCGAGTTCACGCACCTTGGCGCGCGGCGACACCTGGACGCCGACCCGCTTCAGGAGTTCCTCTGCGGCCGACTCCATCGCCTTCCGGTCGATCATCCCGAAGCGGCGCGGCTGGCGGCCCAGGAAGATGTTCTCGGCGACGGTGAGGTCGGGTACGAGGTTGAACTCCTGGTAGATCGTCGCGATACCGAGCCGCTCGGCGTCCTGCGCGCCGTGGATACGGGCTTCCTTCCCGTCCACGAGGATGCGGCCGCTGTCGGGGCGGTAGGCGCCGGAGAGCATCTTGATGAGCGTGCTCTTGCCCGCGCCGTTCTCGCCGAGCAGGACATGCACCTCGCCGCGGCGCAGGTCGAAGTCGACGGAGTCGAGCGCGACGACACCGGGGAACGTCTTGCGTATCCCCTCGATCCGCAGCAGCTCGTCGGGACCGCGGTCGGCGCCGCGCGGCAACTCGTCCGTGACGCTCACGTGGTGCTCCTCTGGTCGGTGGGGGACTCGCCGCAGGAGCGGCGTACGACGAGACGTGCGGGCAGGGTGACGGACCGGGGGCGCCGGCCCTCGATGAGGTCGACCAGGGCCTGCACGGCGGCCCGGCCCAGATCGCCGGTCGGCTGCGCGATGGCGGTGATCGGCGGATCGGTGTGCACGAACCACGGGATGTCGTCGAAGGCGGCGAGCGCGATGTCGTGCGGCACGCTCAGGCCCTGGGCGCGGATGGCGTCGAGCGCGCCGAGCGCCATCAGGTTGTCCGCGGCGAAGACGGCGTGGGGCGGCTCGGGCAGCGCGAGGAACCGCTCGGTGGCCCGGCGCCCGCTGTCGGCCTGGAAGTCGCCCTGCCCGATGTAGTCGTCGGGCAGCGGGAGCCCGTAGGCGCCGAGCGCGTCGCGGAAGGCCTCGACGCGCTCGCTGCCGGTGGTGGTGGCCGCGGGCCCGGCGATGATCGCGAGTCTGCGGTGGCCGACGGCGTGCAGGTGGGCGACCAGGTCACGGACGGCCTCGCGGCCGTCGGCGCGGACGACGGGGACGTCCACGCCCGGGATCCAGCGGTCCACGAACACCATCGGCGTGCTGGAGCGCGCGGTCTCCAGCATCAGCGGGGAGCCGCCATCGGTGGGGGAGACCAGCAGCCCGTCGATCCGGCGGTCCAGGAGCGTGCGCACGTGGTGGTCCTGCAGCTCGGGCCGCTCGTCGGCGTTGCCGATGATCACGCTGTAGCCGAGCGCGCGGGCCGCCTCCTCGACGGAGCGGGCCAGGGCCGTGAAGTACGGGTTCAGCACGTCGCTGATGACCAGGCCGAGGGTGCGGGTCTGGTCGGTGCGCAGCGAGCGGGCGACGGCGTTCGGGCGGTAGCCGAGGCTCTCTATCGCGGCGATGACGCGGGCGCGGGCGGCCGGGCTGACCGAGGGGTGACTGTTCAGGACACGCGAGACCGTGGCGACGGATACGCCTGCCTCGGCCGCGACGTCCTTGATGCTCGCCATCGCCGGTCCACCTCCTTGTGGAATCGATTACACGGAGGATTGGAATCGATTACATGGGCGGGTGGCAAGCCCCTGAAGGGGCAGCGAGACCAGATTGTGATGCGGGGTGCTCAGGTGAGCGGAGGAGACGGAGTGGGCCGGGGCCGGGGCGCGGGCGGGGTGGCCGCGGGATTGCGGGTGAGGGCGGGGGCGCGGACGGCGGCATCGGTCGAGAGCAGGGACGGCGCCATCGGCCGGCGTGCGGGTGACGCCCTCGGCCGACCATGTGGACGGCGCCGTCAGCAGATCATGCGGACGGCGCCGCTGGTTGATCACGCGGTTGATCACGCGGTCGGTCACGCGATCGGTCACGCGCTGGGCGCGTTGGTTGAGTACACGGACGCCGCGTCAGCCGAGCGCGCGTACAGCGCGTCAGTCGGTCATGCGAACGGCACCGTCAGCCACGGGCTGTCCGGGTCCGTGGCCAGCTCTCGGTGGGCCTGGAGCACCGTCGTGTACCAGTCGCCGAACTGCTCCTCGTCGAAGTGGAGGCAGCGGCCGAGGACGTAGCCCGCGGAGAACTCCTCCCATGAGGTGTACGCCGACCGGGCCGCATGGCTCGCGCGCTCGACGGCGGCCTCCAGCTCCGCATGGGTCGCGTAGCGGGCGCCGCGTCCCCAGCGGGCCATCTTCGACGCACGCCCGATGTCCCAGGCGGCGATGGTGCGGACATGGCCGTCGGGCGGCAGGAGGTCGTCGGCGCGGAAGCGCGACTCGTAGCGGATGATCTTGCCGACGAGCCCGCGCAGCGCGGCGACGAAGTCGTCCAACTCGGGGTCGTCGCCCGGCTTGTGCGGGGAGTCGGGGCCGTCGGCCTCCACCATGCGGTTGCGGATCGTCACTTCCACGCACTGCCGCCACAGCTCGGGGTCGACGCGCGGTCCGAACTGCTCGATCAGCGACGTACGGGCGCCGAGGACGAAGTCCCAGTACCACGGGCTCACTTCACGGTTCAGGAGCCGCTCCTGCGTGGCGAGCCAGTCCTCGCGGTCGTGCACGCCCCACCACTCCGCCAGGCGCTCGATCTCGGAGTGGTGGCCCGCGCCGTGCCAGTCCAGGGTGTTCCAGGCGTCGCCGTTGGCGAAGCAGAGGTGGGCGCCGCAGGCCAGGCCGTGCAGGAGGACGGGGGACTCGGGGGCACCGGTGCGGCGGGTGTCGATGCGGTCGTGCAGGCGGTCGTCGACGTAGAGGTCCGCGTGCAGGTCCGCCCAGACGTCCCGTTCCTCGTCGGTCGTCAGATAGAACTGCTGGCAGGGCGTGGCCGCGTTGACCACCAGGAGGTCTATGTCGTCGGGCAGTTCGGCGGCGAGCGTGCCGAGCGTGACGAACTCGTACACCACCTCGGGGTGCGGGCGGGGAAGCAGCCCGGCGGTGTACATCTGCGCGATCCGGCGGCCGTCGGGGAGATCGACGGTGAGGACCGGGCGGTCGGTCGCGCCCGGCTCGATCTCGGCCACCGACACCGGGCGGTACAGGCCGGTGACGGCTATCGCCCGCAGGTAGGTGTACGCGTCGTCGGCCTCGCACAGTTCGTACAGGTGCTCTTCGAGGTCGGCGGGTGCCTGCCAGGGGGTGCCGTCCTCGGGGGCTTCGGCGTACGGGAAGACGTCGTCGTGGTACTCGTCGGGGTACTCGTCCTCGGCTGCGGGGACGGCTGCGCCGTGCATGCGGGGGTCTCCGTGGTCAGGGGCGCGGGTGCTCGCGCGCGGGGCTCGCGGTAGATCTTGAACGGTATCCGATGGCTGTCAGGGCGCGGCGCTCCTGTGCGTCCCAGGTGCTCGCACCGCCTACCGCACCGGCACTCGTACCGGCACCGACTTCAACCCGTTGATGAAGTTGGATACGAGGCGCCGCGGCGGCCCCGCCAGTTCGAGAGGGCCGGCCTTCAGGGTGCGGAACTCCTCGTACAGGAGGCGGAGTTGGAGGCGCGCGAAGTGGGCGCCCAGGCAGACGTGCGGCCCCTCGCCGAAGGAGACGTGGGGGTTGGGGGAGCGGGACAGGTCGAGCCGGTGCGGGTCCGCGAAGACGCGTTCGTCGTGGTTGGCCGACGCGTGGAAGACGACCACCTTGTCCCCGGCGCGGACGGCCCGGCCGCCCAGCATCGTGTCCCGGGTGGCCGTACGGCGGAACGTGAGCACCGGAGGGTGCCATCGCAGCAGTTCGTCCACTGCCGTGGAGACCGGGACCTCGCCCTCGCGCAGGCGGCGGTACTCCTCCGGGTGCTCCACGAGCGCGAGGAGGCCGCCGGGAGCCGCACTGCGGACGGTGTCGTTGCCCGCGACGGTGAGCAGGAAGAAGAACATCTCCAGTTCGGGAGCGGTCAGTTCGGGATCGGTCGCGAGGGTGGTCATGACGTCGTCGGCGGGCGCACGGCGCTTGTGTGCCGCGAGATCCTGCGCGTAGCCGAACATGTCGCGCAGCATCGCCGGTGAGCGTGGATTGACCGGCTTCCCGTCCGCGCCGAGCATCAACTCGCCGGCCTCGTCGGGATCTTGATAGCCGATCACGCGCTGCGTCCAGTGCAGCAGCAGGCCGCGATCGCTCTCGGGAACGCCGAGGAGGTCGGAGAGATTGAGCAACGCGTAGTCGTCGGTGACGTCGCGCACGAGATCGCATGCGCCTTCGCCGCTGCCTTCGCCGCTGCCGGCGCGGGCCCGTTCCGTCGCCGCGTCGAGCAGGCCGCGGGCCCGGTCGCGAGCCAGGGACTCGAAGCGTTCCACCCGCCTGGGCGTGAAGGCGCGGCTCACCAGGCGGCGTAACCTACCGTGCTCGGGCGGATCCTGATTGAGCATCATGCGCCGGATGAACGGCAGGTCGTCCGGGTCGGGGTCGCGGATCTGGGTGGCGCCCAGGTGCGAGGAGTAGGTGACGGAATCCTTGAGCACGCGAACGACGTCCGCGTGCCGGGTCACCGCCCAGAATCCGGGCCCCGCGGGCCAGTCGAGCACCTGCGGCTCAGCCTGCCAGGCGACGGGGTACTGGTCGCGAAGCGCACGATAGCGATCGTGGGGAACCCCGGCAGCGTACTGCCGGGGGTCGAACACGTCGGATCCGACTGACCTGCCTGACCTGCCTGACCTGCCTGACCTGTCGGGCCCATCGGGTACACCGGGTACATCGGGGGGTTCAGCGACGCTCATGACGAGCTGTCGTCGCTCTCGACGTCCTTGCGCAGGAAGTCCTCCACGGTGCGGATCAGGGCGAGCGGGGTCTCGTCCATCGCGTAGTGGCCCGCCTCGCTCAGTTCGGTGAGTTCGGCGCGCGCGTACCAGCGCAGCCAGGTCCGGCGCATCAGATCCGCCCCCAGCGCGGGATCCAGCGCCCCGACCACCGCGAGTGCGGGCACGGTCGAGCCCTCGACGCGGTCGTGGAAGTCCTCGCGGGCCCAGGAGTCGAGCCAGGCGCGGAAGGCCTTCGCGTCGCTGACGTCCAGCGAGCGTTCCACCATGCGGTCGAGCCAGGCCGCGGGCCGTGTGCCGCCGGTGGTGATGTCGATGATCGCGCGGCGGTTCCCCGGCAGCTGGTCCGCCTCGGCGAACAACTCCCACTGCTCCGGCGGGAGATCGAGCCCGGACGCGGGCACGGGGGAGACGCCGACCAGCCTGCGGACCCGGTGCGGCGCGATCGCAAGGACACGCTGGGCGACGCTGCCGCCCATGGAGTGGCCGATCAGCGAGAAGCGTTCCCAGCCGAGGCGGTCCGCCAGGGCGACGACATCGGCGGCACCCTCGGAGGTCGTGTACGCGCCGGCCGCTTCCTTTGCCTCCCCGTACCCGCGCAGATCGACGACCGCGTACTGGAACGAGGCGAGGTCGAGGTCCGCGAGCACCGGCGCGTACGCCGAGCGGTCGCCGAACCAGCCGTGCACGGCAATCACCTTGTGGGGGCCGTCGCCCAGGAGGGCATGCGGCAGCTGGAAGGAGGGGGAGGAGGCAGGGGTGGAGGGGCTGGAGGCCACGTCGACTCCGATCACCTTGAGGGGGAGGGGGCCGTTCGTGGCGGCCCGGGACAACGTTCGCCCCAACCCTTCCTGGCCGCAAGGGCGCGGGGGTGTCGCTGGCCCCCGTCGCGCACGGAGAGGCGGCAGCCGCACCGGTGCGGGCGAGACCTACGACTCCGCCGCCGCGGCGTCCACCGCCCTCCGCTCCAGCTCGGCCAGCCGCGCGTCGGCGGCCGCCCGGCCCTGGTCGGTGCCCTGCAGCGCCCGGTGCAGACGCTGTGCCCGTATGGCCTGGGTGTAGTCGCCGAGCAGCGCCAACTCGTCGCGCAGGACGGCCAGCTGGGCCGGATCGGGGCCGGTGTCGTCCAGCTCGCGGATCAGATGGGCGCGGGCCGTCTCCACCATCCCCTGCTGCCGCGCGAGTTCGAGCCAGGTGGATTCCGGTTCGTCGTCGGGGTCCGCCCCATAGTTGGAGTCGTCGAACGAGCGTGCCCACTCCTGGACTTGCCCCGCCTCCTCCGGAAGTCCCGCGAGGCCGCACCAGGTGTCGTACGTCGTCTTGCGGGCCTCGCGCAGCAGTGGCAGGTCCTCGGTAAGGCAGTGCAGCCCGACGAGGACGACGGCGAGCCGCAGTTCGTCGGACATGGAGGCGTCCGCCTCGTGTTTGAGGAGGTGGCGCAGGAGCGCGCGGTCGGTGTTCCGCCGGTCGTACTGCGCGGCCCGCAGCGCCGCCACCCTGCGCGCCCGGTCCCGGGCGACACCGTCCCAGACCGTGCGGTCGCCCGTCCGCAGCAGGGCCAGGTCGGTGCGGCCCTTGGCCAGCACCTGTTCCCACAGGGGCGGGCGCGGATGCGGGTCGAGGCGCCTGTACGCCAGGTGCTCGACGGCGTTGAGGAGGAGGTGGTCCGGTTCGGTGCGCAGCAGCGAGGCGTGCAGCCGGGCGACGAGCTGCAAGGGGGAGCGCTCCGGGAGCCCGAGCGCGGTCCGGAGTTCGGTGCGGTGCGCGTCGAGATCGGGCACGCAGTCCTCGCGGAAGTCGCCCTCCGTGTCGGCGATCTCGGCGAGTATCCGCGCCTCGCCGTCGGTCGGTGAAAGCCGTACGTAGTCATGCCAGCCGGGCAGGCCGACGAGGATCTCCAGGGCTTCGTCCACGCTGTCCCCGATGATCCCGGCGGAGCCCTCGGAATCGGCGTACAGCACGGAGCCGTCGCCGCACACGAAATACGTGCCCCCGGAATCGTCCCCGGCGATCGGTTCCAGCGGACCGCCCGACGCGAGGCGGACCTCTTCGACATGGTCCGTGCGGGACAGATCGAATGCGAAAGGGAACGCGGCCAGCTCGGCCAGGCGTGGGTCCTGTCGCAGCAGCCGGAGTGCACGTTCGGTCATGTTCCGAAAGTAACAGCGGTCACTGACAGCAGACCCACAACAGGACTGCCCAATTCCCTCTGTGCTTTCCGATACTTTTCATGCGGAATGGGGGATTCGTGGAACTTGGCGGGGGTGCCGAGAGTCTCTATTTGTGAGGGGGCGGCCACTGACCAGGCTGCTCAACTGGCCGCAGGATTGCGGCCCTTGCATTTGCATTGATCAACACGGCTGATCGATGCAGCCATCAACACGGGGGTGTTCATCTTGACCGACATCATCGAGCGCACCACGGACCGCCTGACGGCACAGGGGGAGCTGACGCCGTACGTCACACCGCTGCCGGTGCCGCCGGTCCTGCGGCCGGACTCCGTCGACTGGCGCGACGAGACCGACTTGCCCGCGGAGACCGAGATCGCGCTGCGCCCGGCCTGGATCCGGCTGCACCCGCAGCTGCCGCCGACCCAGATGTGGGGGTACGACGGGTGTGTGCCGGGCCCGACGATCGAGGTGCGGCGCGGCCGCCGCATCCGGATCGCGTGGACCAACCGCATCCCGAAGGGCGCCGAGTATCCCGTCACGTCCGTGGAGGTGCCCCAGACTGTCCCGAGCCCCGGCACCCTGCCCGGCCGCGCGGGCGTCGAGCCGAACAAGGACGTGGCCGCGCTGCCCGCCTGGTCGGTGACGCACCTGCACGGCGCGCAGACGGGCGGGGGCAACGACGGATGGGCGGACAACGCGGTGGGGTTCGGCGACGCCCAGCTCGCCGAGTATCCGAACGACCACCAGGCGGTTCAGTACTGGTATCACGATCACGCCATGAACATCACCCGGTGGAACGTGCAGGCGGGGCTGTACGGCACGTACCTGCTGCGGGACGACGAAGAGGACGCGCTCCACCTCCCCTGCGGGGAGCGGGAGATCCCGCTGCTGCTCGCCGACCGGAACCTGGACACGGACGAGGACGGACGGCTGAACGGCCGCCTCCTGCACAAGACCGTCATCGTCCAGGCCGCGAACCCGGAGACGGGCAAGCCGGTCACGCTGCCCTTCACGGGTCCGTACAGCACGGTGAACGGCCGCATCTGGCCGTACGCGGACGTCGACCCGGCCTGGCACCGCTTCCGCCTGGTGAACGCGTCGAACGCCCGCATCTACGACCTCGTGCTCGTCGACGAGGACAACAACCCGGTGCGGGGCGTCCTGCACCAGATCGGCAGCGACGGCGGTCTGCTGCCGCGTCCCGTGCCGGTCGACTTCGACGAGACGCTGCCCACGCTCACCGTCGCGCCGGCCGAGCGGATGGACCTCCTGATCGACTTCCGTGCCCTCGCGGGCAAGCGGGTGCGGCTGGTGAACAAGGGCCGCGACCAGGCCCCCGGGGTGCCGGACCCGGCGAACGACGTGCGCTATCCGCAGGTCATGGAGTTTCGCGTGCGGGACACCGAGGCCGATGACTCCTTCTCGCTGCCGGAGATCCTCTCGGGCTCCTTCCGCCCGCTGAGCCACGGCATCGAGCACGGTCACCGCCTGATCGTCCTGACACCGCCCGCCACGAAGGGCGGCGGAGGGCACCCGGAGATCTGGGAGATGACCGAGGTCAAGGACGCGGGCGACATCCGGGTCGCGACCGAGGGGGTCATCCAGCTGACGGGCGCGGACGGGAAGACCAAGACCTACCGCCGGACCGCGCGCACCTTCAACGACGGTCTCGGCTTCACCATCGCCGAGGGGAGCCACGAACAGTGGAGCTTCCTGAACCTCGCGGTGAACCCGCCGGTGACCCACCCCATGCACATCCACCTGGCCGACTTCCAGCTCCTGGGCCGCGACGCGTACGACGTGTCGGGCTTCGACGTCACGGTGGGCGGCACCCTGGCCCCGATCGCCTTCGACCCGAAGAAGGAGGTCCCCCTCGCCCCGAACGAGCGAGGCTGGAAGGACGTCTTCCGGGTACCAGGTGGCCAACTGCTGCGCGTGATGGGCAAGTTCGACGGTGCTTACGGCCGCTTCATGTACCACTGCCACCTCCTGGAGCACGAGGACATGGGCATGATGCGCCCCTTCGTGGTCATGCCGAAGGAGGCCCTGAAGTTCGACCACGGGGCGGGCCACGGCGGCCATGACGGCCATGATGGGGCCGGCCACGAGCGAGGTCGCGCGGGTTACATGGGTCCCACGGGCTGACAGAGACCCCGGGCGGACAGCCAGTTACGCAGGCCCTCGGAATGGACCAGCGGGAACTGGCCGTCCTGGCCGTATTCGAGGTCACTGCTCACCTTGCCCAGGTGCAGTGTCAGCCGCTCGACATGCCGCCCGCGTGCGTCGCTGAGGTCGAACCGCAGGTCACCCCAGCACATGCAGCAGAAGGCGTCGGCGGTGGGATCGATCGCGAGGAGCCCCGACAGTTCGCGGAGCTCGGCGGGGTCGTGCACGAGGTGGAGCAGCTCCGGCCCGCCCGTCGTACCGGTGATCCGGACGCGCGTCGTCCGGGCCCAGAGGGAGGTGATGTCGGGGGTGGCCGTCACGCGGACACGCTATCGGGCGCCACGGTCGCCGAGGCCGCACACCTGGACGTCACTCGTTCGTGAATCGTCGCGCCGCGTCACGCCGGGTAGGGCTGTGGCCGGAGGCGAGCCATGGAACAGACTGCGTTGCGTCCCAAGCCGATGCCCGGACAGGATCCCGGCGACGGTGACGGCGGCAGGTTCGGCAAGTTCGGAAGGGGCGGCAGAAGCGGCAGAGGCGGCGGAGGTGGCAGGGACGGCGGATCCGGTGTCGGCCGGAAGTTCGGCATAGGGCGGAAGGCCCGCGCCGGGCGCACACCCGGCTCGGGCCACCGATCCGGGACCGGCCCCCGCCCGCACGCCGCGCGACGGCGCGGGCGGCGGCTGATCACCCTGCTCTTCGGGCTGCTCGTCTCGGTCGTTCTCGTGCTGACGGGGGTGGGTCTCGGCACCGTCAGCACCACCGTCATCGGCATGAGCAAGCTCGCCGACATGCAGAAGCAGGCGCAGGCTCAGGCGCAGGGCGGCGCCAAGGGACAGGATGGACAGGCCGGGCAGGCTCCGGGTCGCCATGCCCCGGGTGGCCAGGCCGCTCCGGGTGCGGCGTCCAAACCCGGCGCCGTCCCGCCCGCCGCCGCGCCGAAGCCGCCGCGGAAGGAGCACGGCAAGGCCGAGGCGCGGACCGCCGCGCGACCCACGCTGGGCGTGGAGGCCGTCGATGCCCCCAAGGGTGCCGGAGCCCTGCTCGTCGGCGTGCACAGCCCGGGGCCCGGTTACACCGCCGGTCTCGTACGGGGTGACGTACTGCTCGCCTTCGGCGGGACCCGCATCGCGTCCGCCAAGGGCCTGGCGGTCGCGGTCGCCGCCGCCACCCCGGGAAGGAACGTCACTGTGACCGTGCGCCACCAGAGCGGAGGGCGGCAGGCCCTGTCGGTGACGCCGGGCTTCGTGACGTGAGGGCCGCGGCGTACGGGTACGGGACACGAGTGCCGCGACTGATGCTCGTGACGTACGTGATGCGACGGGGGCCGCCGTAATGGGCTCGCGCACGCGCTGGGGCAGAGGCAGGATCGGCATCACCGGCAGCACCACGCCGTACCGCCGTAGACGCCGTACCGCCGCAGCGATCAGCCCTGGAGGCACCCATGACCGGCACCCCCATGACCGGCGCGCCCGCGCCCTTCACCGCCGATGACTACAAGGCCCGCATGGACCGCGCCGCGGCCGACGCGGCGGACGCGGGGCTCGCCGGGCTGCTCGTCGCGCCGGGCCCCGACATGGTCTGGCTCACGGGCTACCGTCCGGTCGACACCGAGCGCCTCACCGTCCTCGTGCTCGCCGCGGGCCAGGAGCCGGTCCTCGTGGTGCCCACCCTGGAGGCCCCGGACGCGGAACTCGCCGCGGGCGCGAGCGCGCTCTCCCTGCGGGACTGGACCGACGGGAAGGACCCCTACGCCGCTACCGCACCGCTCCTGGACGTCGACGGCCGCTTCGGGATCAGCGACAACTCCTGGGCCATGCATCTCCTCGGCTTCCAGCAGGAGCTGCCGAACACCTCGTACGTGAGCCTGACCGAAGCGCTCCCCATGCTGCGCGCCGTCAAGGACGCCGCGGAGCTGGAGCGCCTCGCGGCGGCCGGTGCCGCCGCGGACGCCACGTACGAGGAGATCAAGAAGGTTGCCTTCGCGGGCCGCAAGGAGACCGACATAGCCGCCGAACTCGCCGATCTGTTGCGGAGGTTCGGGCACTCCCAGGTCGACTTCACCGTCGTCGGATCCGGCCCGAACGGCGCCAACCCGCACCACGAGGCGGGTGAGCGCGTCATCGCGAACGGCGACATGGTGGTCCTCGACTTCGGTGGCCTGCTGCAGGGCTACGGCTCGGACACCTCACGCACGGTGCACGTGGGCGAGCCCGACGCCGAGGAGCAGCGGGTCCACGACATCGTGCGCGAGGCACAGGAGGCCGGCTGCCGCGCGGTGCGGCCCGGCGCCGTCTGCCAGGACGTCGACAGGGCAGCGCGGGCGGTGATCACCGAGGCCGGGTACGGCGAGCACTTCATCCACCGCACCGGGCACGGCATCGGCGTCACCACCCACGAGCCGCCCTACATGATCGAGGGCGAGGAACTGCCGCTCGTGCCCGGCATGTGCTTCTCCGTGGAGCCCGGCATCTATCTGCCGGGCCGCTTCGGAGTGCGTATCGAGGACATAGTGACGGTCACCGAGGACGGCGTACGGCGCCTCAACTCCACGCCGCGCGAGCTGGCGATCGTCAACTGACTCTCCCCGCACAGCCCAACTGACCCTCCCCGCAGCCCTCTGACTCTCCCCGCGGCCTCATGGCGCCCCGCAGTCCTCACGGCATCGCGAGCACCGCGCAGGACTCGGCGGGCAGCCGCAGCAGCCCGTCCGCTCCGGGCGCGGTGACCGGCTGCCACGCCGCGAGCACCCGTGCGCCCCGGCCGCCCAGCGGGATGTCGACCGCCTCCTTGCCGATGTTCAACGCGATCCGCAGATCACCGCGCCGGACCGCGAACCACCGCCTCTCCTCGTCGTACGCGACCCGGAGCGTCGCCAGATCGGGGTCGCGGAGGTCGCCGCGGGCCCGGCGCAGGGCGATCAGTTCGCGGTACCAGGCCAGCACGCGCGCGTGGGGGTCGGTCAGCGGCTCGGCCCAGTCGAGGCAGGAGCGCTCCCTGGTGGCCGGGTCCTGCGGGTCCGGAATGTCTCCCTCGGCCCATCCGTGCGCGGCGAACTCCCGGCGCCTGCCCCGGCGTACGGCCTCCGCGAGCTCGGGATCGGTATGGTCCGTGAAGAACTGCCAGGGCGTCGCGGCGCCCCACTCCTCGCCCATGAACAGCATCGGCGTGAACGGTCCGGTGAGGGTGAGCGCGGCGGCGCAGGCGAGCAGACCGGGGGAGAGGGTGGCGGAGAGGCGGTCTCCCTGCGCGCGATTGCCGATCTGGTCGTGGGTCTGCGTGTAGCCGAGGAAGCGGTACGCGGGCGTCCGGGCGCGGTCCACGGGCCGGCCGTGCCGGCGTCCCCGGAAGGTCGAGTACGTGCCGTCGTGGAAGAAGCCGCCCGTCAGCGTCTTGGCGAGCGCGGCGAAGGGCGCCCGGGCGAAGTCTTCGTAGTAGCCGTGCGCCTCACCGGTGAGCGTGGCGTGCAGCGCGTGGTGGAAGTCGTCGTTCCACTGCGCGTGCACCCCGAGCCCGCCCTGCGCGCGCGGGGTGACGACCCGCGGATCGCCCTGGTCGGACTCGGCGATCAGCGAGAGCGGCCTGCCGAGCTCGTCGGCAAGACCGTCCACGGCCGTCGAGAGCTCCTCCAGGAAGTGGCACGCGCGCGTGTCCCGCAGCGCGTGCACCGCGTCCAGCCGCAGGCCGTCCAGGCGGTAGTCGCGCAGCCAGGCGAGCGCACTGCCGACCAGATACGCGCGCACCTCGTCCGAGCCGGGGGCGTCCAGGTTGACCGCGGCGCCCCACGGGGTCTGGTGGGTCTCCGTGAAGTAGGGCCCGAACGCGGGCAGATGGTTGCCGGACGGGCCGAGGTGGTTGTGGACGACGTCGAGCACGACGCCGATGCCGTGCGCGTGCGCGGCGTCGACGAATCGTTTCAGCGCGTCGGGACCACCGTACGGCTCGTGCACGGCCCACAGGGAGACGCCCTCGTACCCCCAGCCGTGCTGCCCCGGGAACGGGCAGAGCGGCATCAGCTCCACATGGGTGACGCCGAGCTCGGCGAGGTGGCCCAGACGCCCCGCGGCCGAGTCGAGCGTGCCGTCCGGCGTGTACGTCCCCACGTGCAGCTCGTACAGGACCGCGTCCCGCACTCCGCGCCCCGCCCAGGGCGCGCGCCACGCGTACCGGTCGTGGTCGACGACCGCGCTGAGCCCGTCCGGTCCGTCCGGCTGGCGTCGCGAGCGGGGGTCGGGCAGCACGGGGCCGCCGTCGACCGAGAAGCCGTACCGCGCCCCGTCGGCGGCCTCCGCCCGCACCGTCCACCACCCGGCCCGGCCGTCTGCGCGCTCCATCGCATACGTGCCGTCCTCGCACTGAAGTGCGACTCGCGCGGCCCCCGGTGCCCACACCTCGAACTCCACCGACAGTTCCCCCTTGTCCGCCATCCGCTGTCGTCCGTCCGTCCTCATCCGTACGTCATCCGTGGTGACGTACGTTCCATCGTGCTGCAGAAGTGATCGGTTCGCGGTCGTTCCGCGTTTTCTGGACACCCCGGCCGAGCTGACCGACAATCACCAGGGTGACGTCGTCCTTCGAGTTCCACACGTACCCCGCGCGGCTGACCGACGCCGAGCGTGACAGGGCGCTGAAGGTGCTCAGGGAGGGCGCCGCCCTCGGCAAGCTGTCGCACGACACGTTCGTGCGGCGCATGGAGCTGGCGCTCGCCGCCCGCCAACCCGACGAACTCGCCGCGCTCACCGCCGATCTGCGGACCGAGGGGCGCCTCTCGCGCGTGGTGTTCGGCACCGTCGGCGCGGTCTCCGGGTTCACGGTCCGGCTGCGCAGGGCCTGGCAGGCCGAGCGTCTGCCGAAGCTGCTTCTTCCGGTGCCGGGGAACCCGCATCCGCTGCGGATCGGCCGCGACCCCGCGAACGGCCTCAGGCTCAGCCACGAGACGGTTTCCCGGGTGCACGCAGAGCTGAGCAGACAGGGCGGCATGTGGGTGCTGCGCGACCTCGGGTCGACCAACGGCACGTCCGTGAACGGCCGCAGGGTGATCGGCGCGGCCGTCGTCCAGGACGGCGATCTGATCGGCTTCGGGAAGATGAGCTTCCGGCTCTCCTCCTCATGAGGCCCCGTGCGCCCCGTGAGTCACCGCAGGGACCTGCGTGAGCTGTGCCGTGCCGCGGTCAGTCGTCCTGCACGCGCGCGTGCCGCGCGGCGGCGACCGTCGTCCGTGACTGGTGCTCCACCTGGTCCTCCACCGGCACCCAGCGCGCCCTGAACCGCTCGGCGAACGCCTCGCTCCAGTGCTGGACGAGCCGTTCGAGGCGGGGTGCGGCCGGGTCGCCCGCCGCGTCGAGGACCCGCAGCAGCATCGCGGCGGCCCGCAGCGGAAGGCGGCGCCCGAAGGCGTCGACACTGCCGATGTACGCCATCGACGTCCCCGCGGGCGGCAGCCGGGCCCAGTCGTCGGCGAGGCCGGGCACCAGGTCGAGCGCCCAGCGTGCCGCGCGCAGGAGTGGCCCCCGCGCCTCCGGGAGCCGCGGCATGGCCTCGCCGAGGATGCCCTCGACCAGACCCGCGTCATGGCGCAGCCGCCGCGAGAAGCCGCGCAGCGCCAGCACCGGCGAGGGGTGGACGGCCGCGTCGTCCACGAGGTCGCTCGCCCACATGGGAACCTCGACGATGGCGGTCAGGCCGCCGTACCGGTGGGCGTGGTGCCAGGTCGTGTGCCGGGCGTCCTCGGGGAGGCTCGGATAGGCGGCCGCCGAACCGGGACCCGGCAGCACATGGACCCCCGGCCCCGAGACGGGCCAGCCCGCGGCGTCCGAAGCCCCCGTCTCCACCGGTATGTGCAGCTCCGCCGCCGACTTGGCGAACGGCTCCACGAGCCCCGGGATGTCCCGCGTCAACTGCACCCAGCTGCCGCCGAGATCGGTGCCGTGCAGCGACACCTGCAGGTAGGGCCGCAGTTCGTCGATGACGCCGGTCAGGGCGCGCGTCTCCGGAGGCAGCCGGTCGGGCGGAAGCACGGAGGGGGACCACTCCGGCTGCTCGGGTCCGGCGGGCCGGAAGAAGTGCCGGTGGTAGTCGAAGAGGGTGCGCGGGGCGGGCGTGCGGTGCAGGTTCGCGCCGTCCGGGTCGGCGCACAGGAGGAAGTGCCAGGAGGCGTCGGCACGCAGGTCCTCGTCCTGCAGTGCCCATTCCGCGAGGTGGAGCAGCGTCGAGCCGCCGGTCGGTTCGTTGGCGTGCGCGCCCGCGACGACCAGGACGGCGCGCGGTGAGCGGCCGATGGACAGCAGGTGCAGAGGTCTCCCGGCGCGCGAGGCCCCCACCTGACGCAGCGTGCTGAGCTCCGGACGGTGGGCGGCCAACTGCCTTGCGGACAGCACGAGTTCGGCCACATTGGGATAGCGCTGCTCCGCCAGTTGACTCACCCCCGTCTTGTCCGCTGACGCAATCCGCAGTACGCCACGCGGTCGGGCAGGTGTCAAGCGTGCGACCCAAGGGGCGTCACCCCACGTCGGACCTTATCCCCGAGCGTCACCCGAATGGGTGTATGGGAACTGCGCGAGCCGTCCGGCGGTGATCCGCTGAAACCCCCACACGCACCTGCCGGCGGGGGCGCCTAGGAGGAGCGGGGAGCCAGCCGTGTTGTCGAGCTCGTCCCCTCGTGGGCACCGTCCGCCGCCGGCCGCGCCGAGTCCGTGCGCGAACGCCGGACCGGCCGCGGAGGCACTGGCCGCTCCGCTGCCCAGCCTCCTGTCCCCCCGCGTGGCGCGTGATCCCTACCCGCACTACCGCCTCCTGCGCGAGGGCTTCCCCCTCGTCCGCGACGAACCCCTCGGGGCCTGGCTGCTCAGCCGGTACACGGATGTGCGGGCCGCGCTCGCCGACGCCCGGCTCGGTGCGGCACCGGCCGGCCTCGGCCCGGACTGCCGGGTACTCCTGGAGCCCGCGCTGCGGGCCGCCGCCGAGCGCACCGCCTACGTCCTCGCCCGGCGCATGGCGGGGCGGGGCGAGGCCGACCTCGTCGCCGACTTCACCGCCTGGCTGCCCGCCGCCGCGGCCGTCGCCGCGCTCGGACTGCCCTGGGAGGACGCCGTACGGGCGCAGGAGTGGTGCCGGACCGGCTCCGTGCACCCCGGCGTCCCCCACCCGGAGCTGGCCGCACTGCTGCGCCCCCATGTCGCGCGGCGCCGTGCCCATCCCGGCGCCGACCTGCTCTCCGCGCTGTGCGGAGGCCGGGCGGACGGGCAGGCGCTCTCGGACGACGCCGTGACCGCCTCGCCTGCACGCTCCTCACCGGTGGCGGCGAGGCCACCGCCCTCGCGCTGGCCTCCTTCCTCGCCAACCTCCTCGACCACCCGGCCCAGTTGGACCTCGTGCGCGCCCGTCCGGGGCTGATACCCGGCGCCTGGGCGGAGTCCCTGCGCCGTGATCCGCCCGCCCCCGTCGTGCTGCGCCGCGCCCTGGGCGGCACCACGCTGCCCGCCGGAGCCGTGGTGGCATGCCTGATCGGCTCCGCGGGGCGCGACCCCTACCGCTTCGCCGACCCCGACCGCTACGACATCTTCCGCGCCGACCCGGCGCACCTGGCGTTCGGGGCGGGGCCGCACTACTGTCCGGCCACCGCCCTGGCCGGACTCGCCGCCGAATGCGGCCTGCGGGCCCTGCTCGACGCCATGCCGGGCCTGCGCTGGGCACCCGGATTCCGGTCCGCGCCCCAGGGCCTCATGACGCGGGCGCCGCGCCGGCTACTCGTCCGCCCCTGTTGAGACCCGCTCCAGGAGCACCACCGGCAGCTCCCCGAAGAGCTCCTCCACGCGCGCGTGCCCCGTGAACTCCCGCCCCCGGGTGAGCAGATCGGCCCACCGCCCCTCCGGCAGCTCCAGTTCCGTGGAGCGCCAGCCGCCCGCCTCGGCGAGCCGCAAGGAGAGCCGCGTCGCCGCCGCGATCACCTCTCCGGAGCGCGTGAAGGCAACGCAGTGCGCCGCGCCGGGGCCCCGCGCCGCCAGTGGCTCGTACGTCGCCGCGCCGCCGAACAGCTCCGGGCGCCGCCTGCGCAGCCGCAGCGCGGTCGACGTCAGGGCCAGCTTCTCCTCGGAGAGGTCCCAGCGGTCCCGGTGCTGCTCCAGGTACTCAAGGACATGCGGTTGGAACCGCACGGGCCGCCGGTTGTCCGGGTCCACGAGCGCCCGGTACTCGCTCTCCGTGCCCTGGTAGAGGTCGGGCACCCCGGGCATCGTCAGTTGGATCAGCGTGGCCCCCAGGACGCCGGCCCGCACATGAGGCCGCAGCCCGCTCGCGAACTCAGCCACGGTGTAGAGCGGCGGCCCGCAGGGACCCGCCTCCACGAACGCCGTCACGGCCTTCTCGTACGCCTCGTTCGGCTCGGTCCAGCTCGTGTGCAGGCCCGCCTCGCGCACGTGCTTGAGCAGGGCCTGCTGGAGCCGTTCGTCGTAGGGGAAACCGAAGCCGACGGCCGTCTGCCAGGCCGCCCAAGCCAGTTGGGGATCCGGCGCGCTGGTGCCGCCCGCGCGCGCGGTCTGCTCGGTCACGTCGACCAGCAGGTCCGCCCACTTCTCCGGACACTGCGTCAGGACGGCGATGCCCGCCCGTACGTCGGCGCTGCGCTTCGTGTCGTGCGTGGAGAGCACCGTCCCCGCGTACGGCCAGTCGCGCTGCACGCGCGCGCAGTAGGCGTGAAAGGCCTCCGGGGTCACCGCGGGACGATCGGGGGAGCCGCCCACCTCGGCGGCCGACAGGAGCGGCGCGTGCCGGTAGAACGCCGTGTCCTCGACCGCCTTGGCCCGCAGCGCCGACGAGGTCTGCGCGAACCGCGCGCGGAAGCCGTCGACCGCGGGCCCCGACCCCAGCCGCCCGAGGACCAGGTCCCGTACGACATCGACCGCCTCGGCCTCCTCCCGTACCGCGAAGGCCGCCTTCGCCTCCTCGGCGGCCCCCACGGTGAGCACCGAAGCGGGGTCGGCGCCCCCGGAGACGTACGGCCGGTAGACGGGGAGCCGCACGAGCAGCTCCAGGAGCGCGGTGCGCAGGGCCCAGGGCGCGTGGTCGCGCAGCGCGGGGTCCACGGTGCAGAGGGCGGTCGCCTCGCGCGTGAGGCGGTCGGTCTCGGCGGCCAGCTCATGGGTGAGCACCTTGTACGCGGCGCGCCGCACCGTCGCCTCCCAGTCGCCGCCCCGGTCCACCGCGGGCGCCGTGAACCTGCGGTACTGGCCGAGGAGCTCGCCCGCCCCCGCCGGGTCCGTGAAGAGGCCGTCGATGTGGCGCAGCGCGTCGTATCCGGTGGTGCCCGCGACGGGCCACGCGGCGGGCAGCTGCTCCCCGTCGGCGAGGATCTTCTCGACGACGGTCCAGCTGCCCCGTGTGGCCTCCTGGAGCCGCTGGAGGTACGCGCCCGGATCCGCGAGCCCGTCGGGATGGTCGATCCGCAGTCCCTCCACGACCCCCTCCCGCAGCAGTTCGAGGATCTTCCCGTGGGTGGCGTCGAACACCTCGGGGTCCTCGACGCGCACCCCGATGAGGTCCGAAATGGTGAAGAAGCGCCGGTAGTTGAGCTCCGTACGGGCAAGGCGCCACCAGCCGAGCCGGTACCACTGCGCGTCCAGGAGCCGGGGCAGCGGCAGCTCCGCGGTGCCTTCGCGGAGGGGGAAGGCGTGCTCGTGGTAGTGCAGCACGTCGCCGTCCACCCGCAGGCGCTCCAGCTCGTCCCCGACCCCGCGCCCGAGCACCGGAAGCAGCACGCGTCCGCCGCCCGCGTCCCAGTCGATGTCGAACCACCGCGCGTACGGCGATCCGGGCCCCTCCCGCAGCACTTCCCAGAGGGCGTGGTTGTGGCGCGGCACCGCCGCCATGTGGTTCGGCACGATGTCCACGACGAGGCCGAGTCCGTGCGCCCGCGCGGTGCGCGAGAGGCACCGCAGCCCCTCCTCCCCGCCGAGCTCCTCGCGTACGCGCGCGTGGTCCACGACGTCGTAGCCGTGCGTGGACCCGGGAACGGCCTCAAGCACCGGCGACAGGTGCAGGTGCGAGACGCCCAGCGACGCCAGGTACGGGACGGCCGCCTCGGCGGCCTCGAAGGGGAACTCCGGCTGGAGCTGCAGTCGGTACGTGGCGGTGGGCGGCGGCGGGACCGCGGGCTCTGAGCGCTCAGGCGTCATGCGAACGTACGTACCCGCCTGGCGGGCTTTCGTGCCATCGACTCATGCTTCTGGCCGTCATGGTGTGACTAGCTTCGGACGATGGCTGCAAAAGTACAGGTCGCTCAGGACGGGCCACGGAAGGACGGAAACGGGAGCGGGGACGGGGACGGGGGAGCACCCGGGCTCCTGGACACCTACCGGGAAGTCATCGGGCACACCGGAGTGCTCCTTCCGGTGATCTCGTTCCTCGGCAGGCTCCCCGTGGCCATGATCCAGTTCGGCAGTGTCCTGCTGGTCACCGAGACCAGCGGATCCCTCGCCACGGGCGGCGTGGTCGCCTGCGCCCTCGCGCTCGGCCAGGTGACCATGGGCCCGCTCGTCGGCCGCCTCGCCGACCGGCGGGGCCAGCGCGCCGTCGTCCTCGGCTTCTCGCTGCTCAACGCCGTGGCGATCGCGGTGTACACGCTCGGCGCGCTCCTGAAGCTGCCCACGCCCGCGCTGATCGTCCTCGCCGTGCTCGCCGGCGCGAGCATCCCCGGGATCGGCCCGCTGGCCCGCGCACGCGCCGTCCCGCTGGTCCGCCGGGCGGGCGGCGACGACCGTCTGGTCAACACCGTGCTGTCCCTGGAGAGCACGATGGACGAGCTGTCCTTCGTGCTCGGCCCCGCCTTCGTGGGCCTCGCCGCGGTGGCGTGGCACCCGGCGTACGCGTTCGGCGCGGCAGCACTCCTGGTCGCCGTCTGCGGCTCCGGCTTCGCACTGCACCCCACGGGCCGGACGGTACGGGCCGCCCCGGTGCGGGGGCGGGCGGCACGCGCGCGTGGCGGCCGGGAGCGCCTTCCGCGCGCGGTCGTCGTCGTACGGGTCGGCCTCGTCTTCGTCGGCGTGCTGCTCGGCGCCTGTGGGGCGGGCATCACGGCCCTCACCGAGGAGTTGGGGCAACCGGGCCAGGCAGGGCTCGTCTACGCCGCCATGGGCGTCATGAGCGCCGTCGTGGGGCTCTCCATGGCCGCGCTGCCCGAGCGCTTCGGCCTGTACGCCCGCTGGCGCGTGGCGACGGCCGCCGCGGCACTGCTCTCGCTGCCGCTGGTGTGGACGGACAACATCACGGCCCTGTACCTCGTGGTGACCGTGTTCGGCGCCGTCTACGCCCCGAACCTGATCACCGGCTTCGCGCTCACCGAGCGCTCCTGCCCGCCGCGGCGCCTCGCCGAGGGGATGACGTTCGCGGCGAGCGCCTTCGTCGGCGGCCAGGCGGTCACGCTCGCCGTGGCGGGACGCCTGGCCGAGTCCTACGGCCCCGGAGCGGCGTTCGCGCTCGGCAGCGTGGCCGCCGCCGTCGCGTTCCTCGTCGCCCTTGCCGCCCGCCCCGCGGCGGACGACGGCGCGAACGCCACCACCCCTCAGGTCACGCCGGGCGCCGCAGGACGGTGAGGCTCCGGTCGGTGAGCGTCAGGCGTTCACCGGCCGCCGCCTTCGGTCCCGTGTCCGGCGGCACCCCCTCGGCCCGCGAGGTGTCCACGACCACCTGCCACTGGCGGCCGTGATTGACCGGGACGACGAAATCGAGCGGCTCCGCCGACGCGTTGAACATCAGCAGGAACGAGTCGTCGGAGATCCGCTCGCCGCGCGAACCCGGCTCCGAGATCGCGTTGCCGTTCAGGAACACCGTCAGCGCCCGCGCGTGCGACGCGTCCCAGTCCTCCTGCGTCATCTCCTCGCCCTCCGGCGTGAACCAGGCGATGTCGGAGAGCTCGTCGTGCGTGCCCTCGACCGGCCGGCCGTGGAAGAACCGCCTCCTGCGGAACACGGGGTGATCGCGCCGCAGCCACGCCATCGCGCGCGTGAACTCCAGCTGCGTGCTCTCGCCCTGGGGCCAGCGCACCCAGGCGATCTCGTTGTCCTGGCAGTAGGCGTTGTTGTTGCCTCCCTGCGTGCGGGCGAACTCGTCGCCGTGGCTGAGCATCGGGACGCCCTGCGAGAGCATCAGCGTCGCGATGAAGTTGCGCATCTGCCGCTCGCGCAGCTCCAGGACGGCCGGATCATCGGTCTCGCCCTCGGCGCCGCAGTTCCAGGAGCGGTTGTGGCTCTCGCCGTCCTGGTTGTCCTCGCCGTTGTCGTCGTTGTGCTTCTCGTTGTACGAGACGAGGTCGTGCAGGGTGAAACCGTCGTGGCAGGTGGTGAAGTTGATCGACGCCAGGGGGCGCCGCCCGTCGTCCTGGTAGAGGTCGGACGAGCCGGTGAGCCGGGACGCGAACTCGGCGAGGGTGCGCGGTTCGCCCCGCCACAGGTCGCGCACGGTGTCGCGGTACATGCCGTTCCACTCGGTCCACAGCGGCGGGAAGTTGCCGACCTGATAGCCGCCCTCGCCGACGTCCCACGGCTCGGCGATCAGTTTCACCTGGCTCACCACGGGGTCCTGCTGCACGAGGTCGAAGAACGACGACAGCCGGTCCACCTCGTGGAACTGCCGGGCGAGCGTCGCCGCGAGGTCGAAGCGGAAGCCGTCCACATGCATGTCGGTGACCCAGTGCCGCAGCGAGTCCATGATCATTTGAAGCACGTGCGGCGACCGCATCAGGAGCGAGTTCCCGGTGCCCGTGGTGTCCATGTAGTAGCGCGGATCGTCCGTGAGGCGGTAGTACGAGGCGTTGTCCAGGCCCTTGTAGGAGAGCGTCGGGCCCAGGTGGTTGCCCTCGGCCGTGTGGTTGTAGACGACGTCGAGGATCACCTCGATGTTCGCCTCGTGCAGCGCCTTCACCGCCTGCTTGAACTCCAGGACCTGCTCGCCCCGGTCGCCCCAGGACGCGTACGCGTTGTGGGGCGCGAAGAAGCCGATCGTGTTGTAGCCCCAGTAGTTGTTCAGGCCCATGTCGACCAGACGGTGATCGTTCACGAACTGGTGCACCGGCATCAGCTCCAGGGCCGTCACCCCCAGCTGCACGAGGTGATCGATGACCGCCGGATGCGCGAGTGCCGCGTACGACCCGCGCAACTCCTCCGGAAGGTCCGGGTGCCGCATGGTCAGGCCCTTCACATGGGCCTCGTAGAGCACGGTCTCGTTGTACGGGGTGCGCGGCGGGCGGTCGTCGCCCCAGTCGAAGTACGGATTGACCACCACGGACGTCATCATGTGCGGCGCCGAGTCCAGGTCGTTGCGCTTGTCCGGGGCGCCGAAGCGGTAGCCGTACACCTCCTCGCCCCAGTCGATCCGGCCGCTGACGGCACGGGCGTACGGATCGAGCAGCAGCTTCGCCGAGTTGCAGCGGTGCCCCTGCGCGGGGTCGTACGCGCCGTGCACACGGAAGCCGTACCGCTGGCCCGGCATCACGCCGGGCAGATAGGCGTGCAGCACGAACGCGTCGGACTCACGCAGCTCGACGGCTGTCTCCGAGCCGTCGTCGTGCAGCAAACAGAGCTCTATGCGGTCGGCGGCCTCGGAGAAGACCGCGAAGTTCGTGCCGGCGCCGTCGTACGTGGCACCGAGTGGATACGCCTGTCCTGGCCACACCTGCATGCATACGACTCTTCCACTACCGCCCCCTCGGCCCGGGGTCACTTTGGTCAGAGTCTCCCCGAAAGTGGGGCAACCACGCGGGAGTTGAACCCGTCTAACCGTCCGACCACATACTCGGTATGCCCTTTGAAGGGGCTCGTGGGGGAAATGGGGAGTAAGTGAGAGAGCTAGTCAGACGCCACCTGGGGAAGGTGGTGGCGGGCGCGGCAGTAGCGGTGGCCGCCACCGCGGTGCTGGTGGGCGTCACACTGCCGGGGGCGGGCGAGTCGGGGGGCCGCCAGGCCAACGCGGCGGACGCGAAGCAGGACGCCGTCATGAAGGACGGTGTCGTCGAGGCAGCGCCCGACGAGGGCGAGAAGGGCATAGGCAGCGACCCGCTGACCGATGCGGAGATCAAGCGCGCGGAGAAGGCGTCGGTGTCGGGCGCCCTGCGCTCCAGCGCCAGGGACGTCGAGGGCGACCGCGGCCCGCAGCTCCTTTCGACGAATCTCAGCGAGCCGGAGCCGACCGACGCGGGCGCCGCGGCCCCGCGCCGCGCGGAAGTCGTCTACTACGACTACAAGAAGGACGCGGTCATCACCAAGACGGTCAACGTGGAGACCGGCAAGGTGGAGGACACGACCACCGCGCAGAACGTCCAGCCGCCGCCCAGCCAGGAGGAGCTCGCCGAGGGCGCCGGGCTGCTGATCGCCGACCCGCTCGGCAAGGGCCTGAAGCAGGACTTCAAGCACGCCACGGGCAAGGCGCTGACCGGCCCGGGGCAGCTGCAGCTGAGCGGCATGGTCTTCCGCAAGGAGACCGTCGAGCGCGTCCCGGCCAACCTCGCCGACTGCGGCAAGCACCGGTGCCTGCAGGTCGTCACCAAGGTCAAGAACGGCCCGTGGATCGACACCCGGGCCCTCGTCGTCGACCTGAGCACCCGCTCCGTCGGCCGCCTCGGCTGATCTCGGCCCACCGCGCACGACACCACACTTCTGCTTCTCCTCGTACGAGGGAGTTCACAACGCAATGCACGTCAACAGACTTTCGCGCGCCCGCACAAGGGTCACCATGGCCCTCGCGGTCTCCGCGCTCATCGGCGGCGCCGCCACCGTCGCCTCACCCGCATCGGCCGCGCCCAAGGCGCCCAGCGCCCCCACGGCGGCCGCCGACTGCAGTGACGCCTACAAGATCGAGCAGACCGTCGACGGCGGCACGACCTGGCGCATGTGCTGGCACTACAACACGCTCTCGGGTCTCATCCTCGACAAGATCAGCTACCAGCCCAAAGACGAGGCGAAGCCGATACCCGTCCTGACCAGCGCCCGCCTCGCGCAGGTCCACGTCCCCTACGACGACGGCCAGGCCGAGTACGACGACGTCACGGGCACCGACTTCGGCCAGGCCCTGCAGGACCTGAACCCCGGCGAGTGCCCCGGCGGCACCATCAAGACCGTGAAGGTCCCGCAGCGGGGCGACGTGAAGGGGCTGTGCGCCACCACGCGCGCGCGTGGCCACGCGTACCGCCTCAACGACGACCAGAGCACCGGCGGCACCGGCAAGGTCTACACGGGCCAGGGCAAGGACCTGCTCGTCTACACCGTGAACAAGGCCTCCTGGTACGAGTACATCACCGAGTGGCGCTTCTCCTCGGACGGCACCATCACCTCCCAGGTCGGCGCGACCGGCAGCCTCTCTCCGTACGACTACGACGGCGGCGACAGCCGCGGCTGGCCCATCGGCAAGGGCGACCAGGCCAAGGCCGAGAGCCACGCCCACAACGTCTTCTGGCGGCTCAACTTCGGTCTGGACGGCTCCCCGAAGGCCAAGGTCGAGCAGTACGACTCCAAGGTCACCCCGCCCACCGGCCAGGGCAGCCCCACCACGAAGACCACCCGCACCAAGGTCACCAAGGAGCTCGCCGGTGACAGCAAGGACATGCGCTGGTGGCGCGTGGTCAGCGGGGCCGGCAAGAACAAGGACGGCCACCCCCGTTCGTACGAGATCGTGCCCGGGGCCAGCAGCAAGCACGCCGGACGCCCCTTCACCAAGCACGACGTGTACTTCACCGAATACAAGAAGTGCGAGCAGTACGCGAGCAACAACCCGGGATGTGCGGCCGGGGCACCGACGAGCGTCGACAAGTGGGTGAACGGTCAGTCCCTGACACACCCGGTCACCTGGGTCCACATCGGCTTCCACCACATCGCCCGCGACGAGGACCAGCAGCCGATGCCGGTCCACTGGCAGGGCTTCTCGCTGGCCGCGCGCGACGTGACCGCTATGAGCCCGCTCACTCCGCAGGACCTCGCCAACCAGAACGGCCAGCCGCCGCTGGGTGGTTGAGAATCCACCCTTGCCATCCGGCTGCACCGCCCGCCGCTCCCGGAGTACCCTTCCTTGATCGTTGAACGGGGGAGTGCTCGGGGGAGCGGAAGGGGTGCGCTGGGTGAGCTCGGGAGGGCGGGAACTGCCCCCTGGTGACGAGGGTCACGAGGGGGGTCCCGCGGACGGCCCGCCCGGAGCGGTGTCCCTGGCGCGGCCGATGGAGATGGGATCTCAGATCGGACCCGAACTGGACTGGGGCGCCGAAGCCTGGCGCGAGGTGCGCACACGCGCCCAGCGCGCCGGGCGGGCCTACATCTGGCTGAATCTCGTGGAGCAGCGGCTGCGCGCGGTCGTGGCCGCTGTTCTGCGTCCCATCTACGAACCCGTCCACGCCGACGACTGGGTGGTCGCCGCCGCCGGACCCGCCGGGCAGGAGTGGGTGCAGCGGGCCGTCGCCGTACGCGAAGTGAGCCGCCGCAAGGGGTACTTGCTCGACCCGGCCGACGACAACGTCCTCAGCTTCCTCACGCTGCCCCAGCTGCGCGAGCTGATGGTGCAGCACTGGCCGTGCTTCGAGCCGTACTTCGACGACCGCAGGGACGTCGAACTCGCCCTGGACGAGCTGGAGGTGACCCGCAACGTCGTCTCCCGCAACCGCGCCCTGTCCACCGCCGTGCTCGCCCAGGCGGAGCGCGCGTCGGCCAAGCTCCTGGACATACTCGGCGCGGGCACGGACACGCCCTCGGCTCGCCGACTGCCCGTCGACGCGGTGGAGTCCCTGGTCGGCGACCGGTACGCCGACGTGGTGGGCGTCCACTCGGACCGGGTGCGGCTGCTGCGGCAGTTCCCCGCCGAGGACATCTTCGGCGGCGCCCGCCGCCTCGACGCGATCGGGATCGGCCTGAACCTCCTGGTCCAGAACTTCTCCGGACGCCGCCTCGTGCGCCTCGCGGAGTCCGGCTGCCGGGTGCGGCTGCTCTTCCTCAACCCGGCGAGCAGCGCGGTCAAGCGCAGGGAGCGTGAACTGGGCCTGAAGCGGGGTGAACTGAGTCGTAGCGTCGAGATGAACATCCTGCACATGCGCCGGGTGCGGGCCCGCCTGCGCGACCCGGGCGCCTTCGAGATCCAGGTCTTCGACGAGACGCCGCGCTTCACCGCGTATCTGGTCGACGGGGACGGCGCGGACGGCATCGCGGTCGTCCAGTCGTATCTGCGCAGGACGCGCGGGATGGAGGCGCCGGTGCTCGTGCTGCGCGGCGGCCGCCGGGTGGTGAAGGCGGACGAACCGGACGAGAGCGGGCTCTTCGAGACGTACCGGGAGGAGTTCGAACTTGCCTGGGCGGACTCGCGCCCGGTCTCCTGAGCTGTCTCATGACCCATCTCCCGAGCTGTCCCCCGAGCCGTCCCCGGCGGCAAGCGGAAGGTGGCCCTTGGATTGTCAGTGGCCCGTGGGATCGTGGTGGTCAATGGGGGAAAGCACCACAGAGAAGGGGGCGGCCATGGGCTGGCACCGGGAGCTGCTGATCGGTTTCGACCTGGAGACGACCGGGACGGACCCGCGCGAGGCACGCATCGTGACGGGCGCGGTGATCGAGGTCAGGGCCGGCGAGACGCTGGGCCGCAGGGAATGGCTCGCCGACCCGGGGGTCGAGATCCCGGCGGATGCGGTGGCGGTGCACGGCATCTCGAACGAACGGGCGGCCAGCGACGGCAGACCGGCCGCGGAGGTCGCCGACGCGATGGCCGCCGTGCTCGTCTCGTACTGGCAGTCCGGTGTCCCGGTCGTGGCGTACAACGCGACCTTCGACCTGACCCTGCTCTCCGCCGAGCTGCGCAGGCACGGCCTGCCGTCCCTGCGGGAGCGCCTGGGCGGCGCGGAACCGGCCCCGGTCATCGATCCGTACGCGATCGACCGCTCCGTCGAGCGCTACCGCAAGGGCAAGCGGAACCTCGAAGCGGTCTGCACCGAGTACGGCGTGCTCCTGGAATCGGCGCACGACGCCACGTCGGACGCCCTGGCCGCGGCCCGCCTGGCCACCGCCATAGCCGACCGCCACCCGAAGCTTGCCGCGTTCGGTCCGGCGGAGCTGCACCGCCGCCAGATCGAGTGGTACGCGGAGTGGGCGGCGGACTTCCAGAAGTTCCTCCGGAAGAAGGGCGAGACGGACGCGGTGGTGGACGGTACGTGGCCGCTCCGCGAGGAGTTCAGCGCGTCCGGCGTCTGACACCGCCGCGGGCGTCTGACTCCGCCGCGTCAGAAGGGGTACCACCGCACGCTCGGGTCACCGTCGCGGAGTGACGCGACCCGGCGGCGGAACTCGGCCAGGGCCTTCGGGTTGGTCGGCGCGTGCTGCGCGACCCATGCGCAGCTCGCCGTCTCCCGGGCGCCCCGGAGCACCGCGCACCCCTCCCACTCCCGCACGTCCCAGCCGTACTCCGCGACGAACCCGTCGTACGCCTCGGCCGGCAGTCCGTACCGGTCCCGCGAGAGCGCCATCACCACCAAATCGTGCTCCCGCAGATCGGCGGAGAAGGTCTCCAGGTCGACCAGGACCGGACCGTCCGCGCCCACCAGGACGTTGCGGGGCAGCGCGTCGCCATGGATGGGGCCGGGGGCGAGCCGGGGGGTGAGCGCCGCTGCCGCCGCCTCGAACCCGTCCCTGCGCTCCCGCAGATAGTCCGCGTCCGCCACGTCGATCGCGTCGCCGGCGAGCCGCAGCCACCGCTCGACACCGCCGAGCAGCTCACGCCGGGGCAGCTCGAACTCCGGCGCGGGAAGCGCGTGCACAAGGCGCAGGAGTGCCGCGAGGTCGCGCGGCTCGGCGGGGCGCACGGACTCCGGGAGGCGGTGCCACACCGTCACCGGGTGCCCGTCCACGAGCCGGGGTTCGCCCTCGGCGGCCCGCACCGCGGGCACCCCGGACTCCTCAAGCCAGCGCGCGATCCGCAACTCCCGCCGCGCGCGGTCGAGAAGCTCGGGCGCCGCACGGCCGACCTTGACCACCGTCCCGCCGCTGCCGAACACCGCGTTCTCACCCAGGGCGAGCAGTGCCGCGTCCCGCTCAAGACCCGCGGCGTCCAGTACGTCCCGTGCCCGCGCCTCGTCCATCCGTTGCCTCCCGCACCGCTCGCTGCGTTCGCCACGCAGCCCGGCGCACAGTCTCCCATTCGCACAGGCCAAGGGGTTGCGAGGCCTGCGTAGCTGCTTGACGTATCAAGATCCCATCAGCACGATGACGGGGGCCGCCTGGGCGGCCAAACCCCGATGAGCCGCCCAAAGGAGCCGATTCCGTGACATTGGCGACCGCGACAAAGCGGTCAGCGAACGGCGCGTCCGCCCGCAGAGGCGCGGACCACGGCGCCTGGTTCCTGGTGCTGCCCGCGCTGATCCCGATCCTCGTCCTCAGCGTGGGCCCGCTCCTCTACGGCATCACGCTCGCGTTCACCGACTCCCAGTCGGGCCGCACCGAGCCCACCGAGTGGATCGGCCTCCTGAACTTCCAGGACCTGCTGCACGACACCCTGTTCTGGGACTCGTTCCGCATCGGCCTGCTGTGGGCGGTCGGCGTCACCGTGCCGCAGTTCCTGCTCGCGCTCGGCCTGGCCCTCCTGCTCAACCAGAACCTGCGGTTCCGCTGGCTGGCGCGGTCCCTCGCGATCATTCCGTGGGCGATGCCCGAAGTGGTGGTCGGCATCATGTGGCGCCTGGTCTACAACCCGGACGCGGGCGTCCTGAACGAGACCCTGAGCGACCTCGGCCTGGGCGACGGCCGCGACTGGCTCACGGGACTGAGCACCGCACTGCCCGCGGTGATCGTCGTGGGCATCTGGGCCGGCATGCCGCAGACCACCGTGGCGCTGCTCGCCGGGCTCCAGAACACCCCGCGCGAACTGCACGAGGCCGCCGAGATGGACGGCGCGGGCGCCTGGCGCCGCTTCCGCACGGTCACCTGGCCCGCCCTGAAACCGGTCGCCCTGGCCATCACGGCACTCAACTTCATCTGGAACTTCAACTCCTTCGCCCTCGTCTACGTCCTGACGAACGGCGGCCCCGGCGGCCGTACCCGCCTCCCCATGCTCTTCGCCTACGAAGAGGCGTTCCGCTACGGCCAGTTCGGCTATGCGGCGGCGATGGGCTGTGTGATGGTCGCGGTGATCTCGGTCATCCTCGCGTTCTACCTCGCGGGCCGGCTGAGGGGAGGCGACGAGAAGTGAGCACCACACGCACCAGCAAGCCCGCACGCGCCGGGCAGTATCTCGCGCTCCTCGGCTACCTCGTCTTCCTCGCCTTCCCCTTCCTCTGGCTGATCTCCACGGCCTTCAAGCCGCCGCGAGAGCTGGCGAGCCTGCACCCGACCTGGATCCCCAAGGACCCCACCCTCGCCAACTTCCGCCAGGCCTTCGACGAACAGCCGCTCCTGCGCGCCGCGGGCAACTCCCTGATCGCGGCGGTCTGCGCTGCGCTCATCGCCGTCGCCATCGCGACACCCATGGCCTACGTCATGGCACGGCACCGCACGCTCCTCGCGCGGGCGGCCACAGGCTGGGTCGTGGTCAGCCAGGCGTTCCCGTTCGTCCTGGTGATCATCCCGCTCTTCCTCGTCCTGAAGAACCTCGGCCAGATCAACTCCCTGCCCGGCCTGATCATGGTGTACGTCGTGTGGTCGCTGCCCTTCGCGCTGTGGATGCTGGTGGGCTATGTGCGCGCCGTGCCCACGGAGTTGGAGGAGGCGGCGGCGGTCGACGGCGCGGGCAAGCTGCGTACGCTCGTCTCGGTCACCGCGCCGCTCCTCGCGCCCGGCATCGTGGCCACGGTCCTCTTCGCCTTCATCACCGCGTGGAACGAATTCTTCTTCGCGCTCGTGCTGCTCAAGACCCCGGAGAAACAGACGTTGCCGGTCGTCCTCACGCACTTCATCGGCGCGGAGGGTGCCGCCGACCTCGGCCCGCTCGCCGCGGCCGCGTTCCTGGCCACCCTTCCCTCGCTCGTCATCTTCGCGGTCATCCAGAAGCGGATCACCGGCGGCATGCTGACCGGGGCGGTGAAGAGCTGATGCGCGCACGGATCGCCACCGCGCTGACCGCGGCCCTCGCCCTGCTGCTCGCCGGATGCAGCGGCGATTCCGACGGGTCCGACGACGGGAAGATCACCCTCCGCTTCCAGTCGCTCGCCTGGCAGAAGGAGTCGGTCGACGCCAACAAGGAACTCGTCAAGGAGTGGAACGCCACCCACCCCGACGTCAAGGTCGAGTACGTCCAGGGCAGTTGGGACAGCGTCCACGACCAGCTCCTCACCTCCTTCGAGGGCGGCGAGGCACCGGACATCATCCATGACGCGTCGGACGACCTAGCCGATTTCGCGTACGGCGGGTATCTCGCCGACCTGGACGAGCTGCTCCCCGACCGGCTCAAGTCCGACATCCCCGAGCGGAGCTGGCAGACGACGACGTTCGGGGACGGCGTCTACGGAGTGCCGTTCCTCCAGGAGCCCCGCGTCCTGATCGCCAACGCGAAGTGGCTGAAGAGGTCGGGCGTACGGATCCCGACCCCCGAGAAGCCGTGGTCCTGGGACGAGTTCCGGGCGGTCTCGAAGGAACTGAGCGACGGCAAGGGCAAGTACGGCGTGGCCTGGCCGCTCAAGGAGCCGGTCTCCGCGACGCTCAACCTCTCGCTCTCCACCGGCGGCCGGATGTTCCACCGCGGCGACGACGGCAAGGTCGACATCCGCTTCGACAAGGCCGACGCGATCATGCCGCGCACGGTCCACGACCAGGTCAACACCGACAAGAGCGCGTCCGGCACGACCTTGGGCATGGGGGGCTCGGACACGCTGCCGGGCTTCTTCGGCGGCAAGTACGCGATGGTCCCGCTCGGCTTCTCCTACCGTCAGCAGATCGTCCAGCAGGCGCCCAAGGGCTTCGACTGGCAGGTGCTGCCCGCCCCGGCCGGAGCGGAGGGGCTCGCGCAGGGCGTCAGCCCGCAGACGCTGTCGGTCTCCGAGGACACCGCACACAAGAAGGAGGCCGTCGAGTTCATCGACTTCCTCCTCCAGCCGAAGAACATGGTGCGCCTCGCGCAGGGCGACTGGATGCTGCCGACCGGCGAGCAGGCGCTGAAGGACCCGGCGCTGCACACCAAGAAGAACGACTGGGCGACGGGCACCGCGCTCGCGAAGGACCTCCGCTCGGCGCCCGCCCAGTCGGTGCGCGGCTACGCGGAGTGGAAGGACAAGGTGGCGACCCCGGCGCTCCAGGAGTACTACAGCGGGGCGATCGACATGGACGAGCTGCGCAAACGGCTGGTGACGGACGGAAACCTGGTGCTCAAGAGGTATCAGCGCTAGGTACCCGCGCTAGGTATCCGCGCTAGGTATCCGCGCCAGGCCACCGCCCGCCCCGGCGCTCAGGTGCGGGAGCCGTTCCCCTGACCTGCCCGCACGAGCCCCGATTCGTACGCCGCGATGACCGCCTGCGCGCGGTCGCGGACGCCCAGTTTCGCGAAGATGCCGGTGGCGTGGTTCTTCACGGTCTGGACGCCGATCTCCATCCGCTGCGCGATCTCGGCGTTGTCGAGGCCCGCGGCGATCAGCCGGAGCACGTCTACCTCGCGCGGCGTGAGCCCGGCGAGGTCGGCCGTCGGCGGGTGCGCGGCCGGGGCCGGGGTCACGAAGGTGGCGAGCAGCCGGGTCAGGAGCCGCGGGGCGACGACGGCCTCGCCGCGGTGGACGGTGCGCAGCGCGGCCACCAGCTCCTCGGGGGAGACGTCCTTGGGCAGGAACCCCGAGGCCCCCGCCCGCAGGGCGCCCACCACGTGCTCGTCCATGTCGAACGTGCTGAGCGCGAGGACCCTGCACCCGGGCAGCTCGGCGGCCAGGCGTTCGGTGGCCCGGACGCCGTCGAGCACGGGCATGCGGATGTCCATCAGGACCACGTCGGGGCGGAGTTCGAGGGCCGCCGCGACGGCCTGCTCGCCGTCGCCCACTTCGCCGACGACCCGGATGGCGGGGTCCGAGAGCAGGATCAGCGACAGGCCACGGCGCACCAGCGGCTGGTCGTCCGCGATGAGCACGGTGATGCCGTCGGGCTCGGCTCCGGAGTCGGTCCCGGGCTCGGGTTCGGGTCCGGGTGCGGTGGGGGAGGTCATCGGGTCCTGTCCTTCTCGTACGTGTCGGTGGACAGCGGCACGCTCGCGGTCACCGCGAATCCGCCTTCCGCGCGGCTGCCGGCCCGCAGGGAGCCGTCGTGCAGGGCGACGCGCTCCCGCATGCCCAGGAGACCGTACCCACCGCCCTCGCCCTTCCCGCCATGCGCCCTGCCGTCACCGGCACCGTCGTCGGCCACCTCGACGGTGACGCGGTCCTGGAGATAGGCGAGCCGCACCGTGGCGCGGGCGGGGCCCGCGTGTTTGCGGGCGTTGGTCAGCGCCTCCTGGACGATCCGGTACAGGGTGAGACCGACCGGCATCGGCAGCGCCACGGGCCGCCCGGTGACGTGGAGTTCGGCCGGCAGGCCGGCGGCGGTCGAATCGGCGACGAGCCGCTCGATGCCGTCCACCCCTGGCTGGGGCTCCGACGGCGCCTCCGGGGTGTCGGTGCTGCGCAGGACCCCGAGGAGCTGCCGCATCTCCCGCAGCGCCGTGCGGCCTGACTCCTCCAGGGTCACCAGGGCCTCGCGGGCCGTGTCCGGGTCGCGGTCCAGGGTCGACCTGGCCCCGCCGGACATCAGGTACATGGTGGTGATGTGGTGGGCCACGATGTCGTGCAGCTCGCGCGCGATGCGGCGCCGTTCCTCGGTCACCGCGCGATCCGCGAGGAGCTTGCGGTTGATGTCCAGCTGCCGCTTCCACTGCCGCACGGCCAGGCCGATGGCGACGATGAGGCAGGGCGTGACCAGCACGTCGGTGAGGCCCACCCCCAGGAAGGGCACGTCGTTGTTCAGGTAGCGCGCGAGCTGCACGGGCGCGGTGGCCAGGACGCTCAGCGCCACGGCGCGCCGCTCGCTGTGCCGGGCCACGGTGTAGAGCGCCACCGCGACGGCGCCGCCGTAGCTGTTCGACATCGGCGTGCCCGGGTCGACGGCGAGGCCGAGGTTGACGGCCAGCTGCACGGTGAGGACCACGGCGAGCACCGGCACGGCGTGATGGCGCCTGAAGAGCAGCGGGACCACGGACGAGACGACCAGCAGGACACCGAGGACGGTGACGGGTGCCCCGGGGGCCTCCTCACCCGGGGCGAGGTAGGCCAGTACGTCGAGCCCCACCGCGACGACGGCGACCGCCACGTCGCCCGGCGTCGGCCGCGGCCCGCCCGTGGGCGGTGCCGGTGGGAAGAAATCGCGGCCCATCCGGGCGCCTCCTGGTCGAGCGTCGAGCCGTGCCGCGGGTCCTGAAGTTCCCGCCTTTCCCCACCCATTAGATCCCGGACCGCCGGGCCGGTGATCGGCGCATGGGGGGTTCTTCCGCCCAGTACTGGAGTACTGCCCGCGACGGAGTACCGGACCACGGTCAGGGGTGCGTCCCCTTCCGGCGGCCGACGTTCTCAAGGGGTGTTCCGTGATGACCTGTTGGAGCCTCGAGGAATTCTCCTGGCCATTCCGCCGCCCGGGAAAAAGCAGGGACAAGAAATGATCCGCAAGCTGACCTCGTTCTCCACCCGACATCGATGGCTGACGATCGTCGTCTGGACCATCCTCGGAGCGGCCCTGTCGCTTGTGGGGAATGCGATGATGTACGACGTCACCGACTCCCAGGCGGGGGATTTCCTGCCCAAGAAGTACGACTCGGCCGTCGCCCTGCGCATCGCTGAGGACGAGTTCGGCACCAAGCCCGACCCCAACGCCCTGACCGTGCTGGTCGGCAGGGACGACGGCAAGAGGCTCACGGCGGGCGACCAGCGCCGGATCGCCGCCACCGCGGCCGATCTGGGCCGGGAGCGGATCGTCGCACCGAAGCCCGAAGAACTCATGAAGGACCACTCCCAGACCCCGCGGGTCTCGCCGGGAGCCGTCGCCCCCGACAAGTCCTTCCGGCTCCTGACGGTCTCGCTCTCCGGAAATCCCGCCGACCCGGGTCTGCAGGACGTCTACAAGAAATTCCGGGACGGCGCGAAGGACGAATTCGCCGCCGACGGCCTGCGGGTGGGATTCACCGGCGGAATAGCCTCCACGGTGGACAACACGGATGCCGAGGAGCCCACGGGGAAAGTCGTCGGCAGCCTGACGATGGGCCTCATCGTCATCCTGAACGTGCTGGTGTTCCGCAGCCTGGCCGCCGCGTTCGTGCCGCTCATCGCGGTCGCGCTGATCGGCGGTGTCGCATCGGGAGCGGTGGTCGGCGCGGCGAAGCTCTTCGGCATCGACCTCGACCCGTCCACTCCCTCGCTGATCGGTGTCGTGCTCCTGGGAATCGGGATCGACTATTTCCTCTTCCTGATGTTCCGGTTCAGGGAGCAGCTGCGGAACCATCCCGAGCAGAACGCCCGGTCGGCCGCGGCCGAGACGACAGGGCGCGTGGGCAGCGCGATCACGTCCGCGGCCCTGACGATCGTGGCGGCGTTCGCGACGCTCGGCCTGGCGAGCTTCGGGCAGTTCCGGGTCCTCGGCCCCGCCATCGCGATCTCCGTGCTCGTCATGCTCCTCGCCAGCCTCACGCTCATGCCCGCCCTCCTCGCCGTGCTCGGCCGCGGCATGTTCTGGCCCGCCCGCGCCTGGAAGAAGGAGCGCACCGGTGGGATCAGCGCCCGCCTGGGGCACGCGGTGACCGCACGGCCCGTGCGGTACGCCCTCGGCAGCCTGGTGCTGCTCGGCGCGCTCGGCGCCGGCGCGCTCGGCATGAAGATGAGCTACGACCAGCAGGGCCTGCACGAGACCGCCGCGGTCCGGACGGCGGAGCAGATCTCCCGCAGCCTGCCCGCGGGTGTGTCCGACCCGCACAGCGTGTACGTACAGAGCACCGACGGCCGTGACATCAAGGCGAGTTCACTCACCGGCATGACCCGTGGCCTCGCCAAGGCTCAGGGCGTCGGCGAGGTGGGCAGGCCGGTCCTCAGCAAGGACCGCACGGCCGCGCGGATCGACCTGTTCCTGAGCGTCGAGTCCGATACGCAGAAGGCGCGCGACCTGGTCTCCGGGCCCGTCAGGGACACGGCAGCGCGGACCACCCCGCAGGGCACCAAGGCGTACGTCACGGGAACGGCCGCCGTATTCGCCGACATCTCGACGGCCGTGGAGAAGGACCTGCGCCTGGTGTTCCCGGTCGCCGCCCTGCTGATCGCTGTGATCCTCTTCCTGCTGCTGCGCTCCCTGCTCGCACCGGTCGTCCTGATGATCGCCGTGGGGCTCGGGTTCGTGGCCACCCTTGGCGCGAGCACACTCCTCTTCCAGCACGGCCTCGACCGGCCCGGGGTGTCGTTCACGCTGCCCCTGGTGCTCTTCCTGTTCGTCGTCGCCCTCGGCACCGACTACAACATCCTGATCACCGACCGGATCAGGGAGGAGATGGAGAAGCCGGTCCCGGCGCGGCACGCGGTGGCCGAGGCGGTCCGGCACACCGCACCCGCCGTCGCCACGGCCGGCATCGTGCTCGCGGGTTCCTTCGCCAGTCTCGCCGCGAGCCCCTCCACCCAGGAGATCGGCTTCGCCACCGGCCTGGGGATCCTGCTGTCCTCGCTCGTGCTCTCCCTCGTCCTGGTGCCCGCGCTCGCCGCGCTCCTCGGCCGCGGGCTGTGGTGGCCGCGCAGGTCGGACAGGACCCGGGGCCGCCACCACACACCGGACGCGCCGCCGCCCGCCCCCGAGGAGTACTGGCCGCAGGCTTCCGCCCGGGCGTACTCCGAACGGCACTAGGCGGCACGGCCGGTACGGCGTCGGTGGCCGTCACACGGCCACCGACTCCTCCATCTCCTCTTCCTGCTCCCGCTGCTCCCGCTGCTCCCGCTGCCCGTGCCCGGCCTCGCCGCCGGTCGCGGGCACGGCCACTGCTGCGCGCTGCCGCCGCTCCCAGAGGGCCGCGATGCCGGTGATCACCAGGCCGAGCAGCAGCCACGCGGCCAGCGTCCACACGTGCTGGGCCATGCCCCGGCCGCCGAAGTAGAGGTGGCTGCGGATGCCCTCGACGAATCCGGCGCCGTTCCAGAAGGCGTGCAGCGAGCCGAAGAAGCCGTTCTGGAGTTCCGGCCTGAACAGACCGCCGGACGACGTGAAGTTGAGCATCACGAAGAGGATCATCATCGTCAGCGTCGTCCAGCGCTTCAGGAACGTGTGCAGCCCGATGCCGACGAACAGGATCCCGGCCGCGTACAGCCACGCCATGGCCCACACGCCCCACAGGCCCTGGTGCGCCAGATGGAAGACGGGTCCGGCGAGCGCCGCGCCGATCAGGCTCACGGCGAACGAGACGCCGACGACGAGCCCCGCGCGGGCCCGCATCCGCATCCCGGCGCCCGCGGCGCCCAGCGCCGCCACGGACGCGTACGAGCCGATGCTCACCGCGACGAGCAGGAAGAACAGGCCCTGGCCCGTGGGGTCGTCGTCGACGGTGGGCGCGACATCGGTGACCTTCAGCGGGACGCCCCGCTCCGCCGCGACGGGCGTGAAGATCTTCTCGACCGCCATGGCGCTCATGTCGGAGCCCGCGGTGGCCACGATCACCTCGGGGTGCCCGGCGTCGGGGACGTAGGCCCCCGATATGTCCATCGACCTGAGCGCGTCGACCGCCTGCGCGCGGGAGCCGACGGTCCGTACGTCGAGGGCGTCGCCCGCCTTGTCCTTGACGGTCTGCGCGAGGGCCTGCGTCTGCTCGCCCGATCCGACGACGGCGATCGGCATGTCGTGCGGCTCCGGTGTGACGAAGGCGCCCATGTAGGCGAGGCCCATGCCGAGGCACATCAGCAGGGGCGTCACGAGATGGAGGAGGACATGGCGGAGTGGTCCGGAGGCGGTTGCCGGGCCGGCTGATGCCTTGTGGGCGGGCGCCGAGGTGGCGGTCATCGGAAGACCTCTCGCAATAGTTGGCTTATACACTCAATCTTGGTGTTGTACTGTACAACCATTCGTGGAGAGGGAGAAATCGTGGCCGACCGGGACGGGTCCATCGAGATCATTCAGCGGGAGATGACGGCGTTCGCCCGGCGGGCCCGCGCCACCGCCGCGCGGATGCACCCCGAGCTCTCGCTCGTGTCGTACACGCTCCTGAGTCACCTGGAGTACCAGGGCGGATGCCGGGCCACGGACCTCGCCGCGCACTACACGCTGGACAAGTCGACGATCAGCAGGCAGGTGGGCGCGCTGGAGAAGTCCGGTCTCGTGGAGCGGCGGCTCGACCCGACCGATCACCGCGTGCACGTACTGCACCTCACCGAGCGGGGCATCGAGGTGCTCGCGCAGGTCACCGACGCGCGCCGGGTCGCGTTCCAGGAGCGGCTCACGGACTGGAGCGGGCCGGACCTGGAGAAGTTCGCCGAGTGCCTGCTGCGTTACAACGATGCCGCGTCGCGGAGCGGCCTGGACGTCGAGTAGGCCGAGGGGGAGTCGATCCCTCTTTTAAGTTGCACGAGACGTCTCGTCTCGTTTAGGGTTCCGGCATGACCACACGCCAGCGTGCCCACATCGCCATGTTCTCGATCGCCGCGCACGGGCACGTCAACCCGAGTCTCGAAGTGATCCGCGAGCTCGTCGCCCGCGGCCACCGCGTCACGTACGCGATCCCGCACCTCTTCGCCGAGAAGGTCGCCGAGACCGGCGCCGAACCCGTCCTCTTCGAGACGACGCTGCCGGCCCCGGACGACGACCCGGAGGCCTGGGGGACCGAACTGATCGACAACATCGAGCCGTTCCTCACCGAGGCGATCGAGACGCTGCCGCAACTGGCGGCGGCGTACGAGGGTGACGAGCCGGACCTCGTCCTGCACGACATCACCTCCTACCCCGCACGCGTGCTCGCCCGTCGGTGGGGTGTGCCCGAGATCTCGCTCTCGCCGAACCTGGTCGCCTGGGACGGTTACGAGGAGGAGGTCGCCGAGCCGATGTACGCCGACCTGAAGGAGACCGCGCGCGGGCAGGCCTACTACGCGCGCTTCCACGCCTGGCTGGAGGAGAACGGGATCACGCAGCACCCCGATCCCTTCGTCGGCCGCCCGCCGCGCTCGCTCGTCCTGATCCCCAAGGCGCTCCAGCCGAACGCCGACCGGGTCGACGAGACGGTGCACACGTTCGTCGGCGCCTGCCAGGGCGACCGCTCGGCGCAGGGCGACTGGCGGCGCCCCGCCGGTGCGGAGAAGGTGCTGCTCGTCTCGCTCGGCTCGTCCTTCACCAAGCAGCCCGCCTTCTACCGCGCGTGCATAGAGGCCTTCGGGGATCTGCCCGGGTGGCATGTGGTGCTCCAGGTCGGCAGGCACGTCGAGGCGGGCGAACTGGGGGAGATCCCCGGGAACGTGGAGGTCCGGCAGTGGGTGCCGCAGCTCGCGGTCCTCAAGCAGGCCGACGCCTTCATCACGCACGCCGGAGCGGGCGGCAGCCAGGAGGGGCTCGCCACCGCGACGCCGATGGTCGCGGTGCCGCAGGCCGTCGACCAGTTCGGCAACGCGGACATGCTCCAGGCGCTCGGAGTGGCCCGGCACGTACCGATGGAGGAAGCCACCGCGGAGGCCTTGCGGGAGGCCGTACTGGGCCTGGCCGGTGACCCGGAGGTGGCGCGGCGCCTCGCCGAGGTGCGGGCCGGGATGGCGGGGGAGGGCGGCACGAAGATGGCCGCGGACCTGATCGAGGAAGAACTCGCGAAGGCGGCCGGACGGGGTGAGGTTTGATGCTCCGCGAGGCATTTCCGTTGCGCCCCGGCCCATTCTGTTACGAGCCTGTCATTCGATAACGCTCAGGTAACGCAGGGTGGTTCTGGCATAGGTATTGACTCGTCCTGAAAGGTTGACCGTTACCCCCGGCCAAAGGTTGCACGGTCAGGTTCTTGTTCCTTGAACCAATACCTTCTTAGCGTGAGGTGAACGTTCCGCGAACGCCAGGAAGTTGACCCCCATGCGACGAGACATACCGCCCCTCGACGAGGTGCGCCGCATCACCCAGAAGAAGCGCGATGCGTGGTGGACCGTGATTCTGGTCGACCCCGTCGCCACGCCGCTCGTGCGGTGGACGGCGATGCGGACCAGGATCACGCCCAACCAGATCACCTGGGGTGCGTTCCTGCTGGGGCTCGTCTCCGCGGCGTTCTTCGCGATGGGTGACTGGCAGTGGCTCGTCGCCGGTGCGGTCGTCTATCACTTCAGCTTCATCCTCGACTGCATGGACGGGAAGGTCGCCCGCCTCACCGGCACCGGCTCGGTCTTCGGCGCGTGGCTCGACTTCGTCTTCGACCGCATCCGCGTGATGGCGTGTGCGGTGGCGCTGATGGGCGGGCAGTTCCACCGCACCGGTGATGCCTTCTACATCTGGGCCGCGGTCGCCGTGGTCGCCCTCGACACCCTGCGGTACATCAACGGGCTCGAGATCTTCAAGATCCGGCACACCATGCGCAAGCAGATCAAGGTCCGCATGCGGGCGGCCCGCCGGGCCGAGAACGAAGCCGAGCTGGCGTTCATGGAGGACCTTCTCCGGGACAACCCCGAGGCCGACATCGAGCAGGACATGCAGAAGGCGCAGTCCGAGCAGGGGGTTCCGGAGGCCCCGGAGGCTCCCGAGCCCGCGCCCAAGCGACAGGTCATCGACCTGCACCAGGAGTTCCGGGGCAAGTTCCCCGCGTATCTGCGGGCGCGGTCCTTCCTGCTGCGCCACCGGATCCGTACGCACCTGGTGAGCGGCATCGAGTTCCAGATGGGCGTCTTCATGATCGGCCCGATCTTCGACGTGGTGCTGCCCGCGACGATCGTCTCCGGTGCGCTGCTGCTCGTCTTCGAGCTCGCCATCATTTACAAGCTGCTGCTGTCCACGCGGGACTTCACGCGGACGATCGATTCCTTCGAGGAGCGCAAGCTCATGGCCGCGGTGTAAACGTCACCGGCCTCGCCGAGTTCGTCCTCAAGCGCCGGACGGGCTGGAAGTATCCGGATGGGCTGGAGATCTCCAGCCCATCCGGCGTTCGTCAGGCCCGCACCTGCTCCGCCTCCACCGCCGGAGCCACCTGCCCCTCCACCACCGACTCGTCATGCGTCAGGTCCGGCAGCCACCGCAGCCACCGCGGCAGATACCAGTTCCGCTCGCCGAGCAGTGCCATCACGGCCGGGAGCAGTACCCCGCGGATCACCGTCGCGTCGATCAGGACCGCCGCCGCGAGGCCGACGCCCATCTGTTTCATGGACTGCATCGACAGCGTCCCGAAGATCGCGAAGACGGCGACCATGATCACTGCCGCGCTCGTCACGACCCCCGCCGTGGTCACCACGCCGTGGCTGATCGCGTCCTTCGTCGTACGTCCCTGAAGCCGCGCCTCCCGGATCCGGGAGACGACGAACACGTGGTAGTCCATCGACAGGCCGAACAGGATCACGAACAGGAACAGCGGCAGCCACGCGATGATCGCGCCCACGCCCTCCGCGCCCACCAGCGAGGCGCCCCAGCCGTGCTGGAAGACCATCACCAGGATTCCGTAGGCCGCGCCCACCGACAGCAGGTTGAGGACGATCGACGTGATCGCGATCGTCAGCGAGCGGAACGACAGCAGCATCAGCAGGAACGCGAAGGCCACCACGAACGCGAAGACCGGCGGGACCGACGACGAGAGCTGGTCGTTGAAGTCCTTCGATCCGGCCACCTGACCCGTCACCGGTGCCTCGACGCCGTCGACCTCGCCCAGCGTCGCGGGCCGCACCGTGTCCCGCAGGAGGTCGAGGCTCTTCTCGGCCACTCCTTGATCGGAGCCGCCGACCAGCGGCACAGTGAGAAACGCCACGTTCTCCCGCTCGTGCACCTGCACGTCGACCGGACCGTCGGAAGCCCCCGAACTCACCGCCTGCTTGCGGAAGTCGGCGATCGCCACCCGTACCGGAGCCGCCTCGATGTCGTCGGCCTTGACCACGACCTCGGCGGGTTCCGAGCCACCCGGAAACGCCTCGTTCACCCGGTCGTACGTCGCCACGATCGGCAGCGAGTCACCGAATTCCTGGTTCAGCGTGAGCTGTTGGGTCTTCATGCCGAGCGCGGGCAGCGCGATCGCCGCGAGGACGCCCGCCGCGATCGCCACCGACACGGCAGGGCGCTTCAGGACCCGGCCGACGACCGCCCGCCACAGCCTGCTCTCGCTGGGCACGCCGCCCGCCCGCTCCCTGCGCCGCAGGAACGGCACACGGCCCTTCTCCACCCGCTCGCCGAGGAGCGAGAGCAGCGCGGGCAGGACCGTCACCGAACCCACCATGGCGACCGCGACCACCATCAGCGAGGCGACGCCCATCGCCTCGAACTCGCCGATGCCCGTGAACAGCATGCCCGCCATCGCCACGCACACCGTGATGCCCGAGACGACCACGGCCCGGCCGCTGGTGGCCGCCGCGATGCTCAGCGCGGTCTGCGCGTCACGGCCCTTGGCGCGCTCCTCGCGCTCGCGCCGCAGATAGAAGAGGCAGTAGTCGACGCCGACGGCGAGACCCACCAGGAGCATCACCGAGTTCGCCGTCTCGCTCATCGGCTGGACCTGGCTGACCACCGCCATCAGGCCCATCGTCGCCATGATCGCGGTGATGGCCAGGGCCACCGGAAGAAGCGCGGCGACCAGCGCGCCGAAGGCGATGAGCAGGATGCCGAAGGCGACCGGCACGGCGGAGTACTCGGCCTGCTGGAAGTCGTTGCCGAGGGCGTCGTCGAGCGTCCTCTGCATGCTGGCGCCGCCGATCTCCTCGATCCTCAGGCCGTCGCGCCCGTGCGCGTCCGCCACCTTGTCGACCGCGTCGAGGACAGGCCCGACCCGGTCGCCCGCCGTCTCGTCGTCGCCGCGCATGTCGAACCGCACCAGCGCGCTCCGGCCGTCCCTGGACACCGAGTCGCTCTTGTACGGCGACGTCACCGCCGTCACCTCTCCGGTGGCCCCGACCGCCTTCATGACGTCGTCGACGGCCCGCCGGAAGCGCGGGTCGGTCGCCTTGAGGGCGTCTCCGCCGGTCTCCTTGGCCTGGATCAGGACGCTCTCGCCGACCGGTTCCTTGATACCGGCGTCGTCCACGATCCGTGTCGCCTGGTTGATCTCTCCCTTGAGGTCGTTCTGGTCGACGTCGGTCCGGCCCACGGCTGAGCCCAGGCCCATGGACACGACGACGAAGAGCACCCAGATGCCCACGGCCGCCCATCGGTGCCTGGCGCTCCATCCACCGGCCCGAGCGGCTATCCCCCGTACTCGCGTCTGCTGATTCCCCATGGCTCGAAGCTAGGGCGGGGCCGGTATTCGCTCGTCGTGCTGGCCGGTGAACCGGGTGGGCGCGCTCTCCTCCCTGCGGACCGGGAGCCCTCCTCGTCAAGAAGGAGTCCGGCCGTCACAAGCCCCTTACATCTATGACGACTTGAGAGGGTTGGGCCGCCCCGTGTCCGATCTGGCGGCGGGGGCCCGTTTTGTTATTACAGAACCTTGTTGAACAAGTCACAGGTGCATGTAGGTATTGATCTGGGCGCGTCAATCAGACATGGTTTCGTCCCAACGCCCGGAGATCTTCCGGATCTCGAGGGCTGTTGCAGTGAAGTTTTGAAACCCCCCACATCCCCCCACATCACCACGAGGAGATCCCTCTTCATGGCAACTCACAAGCGTGTCCGCTCGGTGAAGCTTGTAGCGGCGATAGCCACCGCGGCCACCGCGGTCGGCGTCACCGTCTTCGCCACCTCGTTCGCCGGCGCGGCAACCCCCGCCGAGGGCAAGGTATACGGAGCCAACGCCAAGGGCGCCGTCTCCGGCAGCTACATCGTCATGCTCGACGAGAAGGCCGACAAGGGCGCCAAGTCCGACCTCGCCGACAAGTACGGCGGCGAGCTCAAGCGGAACTACTCCTCCGCGATCAACGGCTTCTCCGCCAAGGACCTCAGCGAGACCGAGGCCAGGCGCCTGGCCGCCGACCCGGCCGTCGGCAAGGTCGTCCAGTCGAAGAAGTTCTCCATCGACGCCACCCAGGACAACCCGCCGTCGTGGGGCCTGGACCGCATCGACCAGGCGGACACCGCCGCCGACAAGAAGTACACGTACCCGGACGCCGCCGGTGAGGGCGCCACCGCGTACGTCATCGACACCGGAGTCCGCGTCAGCCACAAGGACTTCGGCGGTCGCGCCAAGTCCGGCTTCGACGCCGTCGACAACGACGACAACGCGGACGACGGCAACGGCCACGGCACGCACGTCGCCGGCACCATCGCCGGTGAGGCGCACGGTGTCGCCAAGAAGGCGAAGATCGTCGCGGTCCGCGTCCTGGACGACCAGGGCTCCGGCACCACCGAGCAGGTCGTCGCGGGCATCGACTGGGTCACCAAGAACCACGAGGGCCCGTCGGTCGCCAACATGAGCCTGGGCGGCGGCGCCGACGAGGCGCTGGACGCCGCGGTCCAGAAGGCGATCGCCGCCGGCGTCACCTTCGCGGTCGCGGCCGGCAACGAGTCCGCGGACGCCTCGCAGGGCTCCCCGGCCCGGGTGAAGGAAGCCATCACGGTCGCGTCCTCCACCAAGGACGACGAGCAGTCGGACTTCTCCAACTTCGGCAAGGCCGTGGACATCTACGCTCCGGGCTCGGACATCACGTCCGACTGGAACACCGATGACAACGCCACCAACACCATCTCCGGTACGTCGATGGCGACCCCGCACGTCGTGGGCGCCGCAGCCGTCTACGTCGCGGCCCACCCGGACGCCAAGCCGGACGCCGTCGCCAAGGCGCTGACCGACGGTGCGACCCCGGACAAGATCTCGAACCCGAGCGAGGGCACGCCCAACAAGCTGCTCAAGGTCGTCGAGTAACACCCACTGACCGACGGCCGCCGCGCCCACCCCCACGGGGCGCGGCGGCCGTCTTATGGTGTGCGGATGACGGTCAAGGCATACGCGGCGCTCCTGCGCGGCATCAACGTGGGCGGCAGCAGAAAGCTGCCGATGGCGGAGTTGCGCCCCCTGCTCGACGGGCTGGGTCTCGGCGACGTACGCACTCATCTGCAGAGCGGCAACGCGGTCTTCACCAGCGAGGCCACCGACGAGGACGCCCTGGCCGCGCGGGTGAGCGAGGCCATCGAGGGGCACTTCGGCTTCGACGTGCAGGTCCTGGTGCGCGACGGCGCCTACCTGAAGGCGGTCGCCGACGCCTGCCCCTTCCCCGCCGCCTCACTGGAGGGCAAGCAACTGCACATCACGTACTACTCCGAGCCGGTCGACGCGTCCCGGCTCGACACGATCGACCGGGCGGCCTTCCTGCCCGAGGAGTTCCGGCTCGGCGACCGCGCGCTCTACCTCTACGCTCCGGACGGCCTGGGCCGCTCCAAACTCGGCGAAGTCCTGGCGCGGCCCGCCCTGTTGAAGGGTGTCACCGCCACCACCCGCAACTGGAACACCGTCGCCAAGCTGGTCGAACTGACCCAGGAGCTGGACCATGGCTGACCGCACGCCCGCCGTCGAAGCGGCCATCGAGGGCGAACTGCGCCTGCTCGCCCCCGAGGTGCGTACGTCGCCCGAGCTGCTCGGGGAGCTGCTGCACCCGGAGTTCACCGAGTTCGGCGCGTCCGGCACCCACTGGGACCGCGCGTCGATCATCAAGGCGCTGGCCGCGAACACGCACCGGACCGGCCGGCCGATCGTGAACTCCCGGATGCGGGGCGTCCAGCTCGCCGACGACGTCGTGCATCTGACCTTCGACACCGAGAGCAACGGCCGCAGGGCACACCGCAGTTCGCTGTGGCGGCTGTACGAGGGGGAGTGGCTGCTCTGGTTCCACCAGGGGACGCCGTTCAGCGTGGAGAGCCCGCCGGAAGCCTGATCCTCCCGGTGCGATGTGCGAGGCTCGGCCCCATGCGTTACATCATCATCGGAGCAGGGGCGATCGGCGGCACCATGGGCGGACGCCTCGCCGAGAGCGGACACGACGTGGTCCTCGTCGCGCGGGGTGCGCACCACGAGGCGGTACGGGAGGGCGGCCTTCGGGTCAGGACTCCCGAAGGGACGGCGACGCACCGGCTCCCCGTCGTCCGGGATCCCGCCGAACTCGGTGAGCTGCGCGCGGACGACGTGCTGTTCCTCGCCGTGAAGACCCAGGACGGCGAGGCCGCCCTCGACGCCTGGAGCGCCCGCCCGGTGGCGGGCGGCGGAACGGCGGGCGAGCTCCTTCCGCTGGTCTGTGCGCAGAACAGCGTGGAGAGCGAGCGCATCGCGCTGCGCCGCTTCCGCCGGGTCTACGGCATGTGCGTCTGGCTGCCCGCGACCCATGTCGAGCCGGGCTCCGTCTCGGCGGCGGGTGCCCCCTACACGGGCATGCTGCACATCGGCCGTTACCCGAAGGGCACGGACGACACCGCCCGCCTCATCTCCGCGGACCTGGAGAAGTCGAAGCTGCTCGCGCCCGTCGTGGCGGACGTGATGCGCTGGAAATACGGGAAGCTGCTCTCGAACCTGGCCAATGCCATCGAGGCGGTCACGGGCCCGTTCTCGGGCGACGAGGCCATCGCGCTCTACCGGCGGGCCCGCGCGGAGGGCGAGGCGGTCTTCGCCGCGGCCGGCATCGAGGCGGTGGGCGAACTGGAGCAGAAGGAGGCCCGCGGCGACCGCATCCGCATGGAGCCCCTCGACGGCTCGGCGCGCGGCGGCGGTTCGTCCTGGCAGAGCCTGAGCCGGGGTACGGGAACCATTGAGGCGGACTACCTCAACGGCGAGATCGCGCTCCTCGGCCGCCTGTACGGGGTGCCCACGCCGGTGAACGCCACCCTGCAGAGCGTGGCGAACGCCTTCGCGCGGGAGCGGCGGGAGGCCGGGTCGATGCCGGTGAACGAGTTGCTCGGCCTGGTGGCCGAGGCGGAGGAGCGGGCCACGGCGGCGGACCGGCAGGAGTTCAGCTGAGCACCGAGGTCATCAGGAGCGTGGTGCGGCCGTTGTCCTCCGGGACCGCGCGGCCCTGGGTGAAGCCCAGGCGCTTCAGGATGGTGAGGGAGGCCGTGTTCTCCGCGTCCACGGTCGCGTGCACCTCGGTCAGCGCCAAGGTCTGATGGCCGTACGAGGTGAGCAGACGGGCCAGTTCCGTGCCCAGGCCCATGCCCCAGCTGCCCCGGAAGAGGCCGTAGACGATCTCGTGCCCGTCGAGCCAGCTCTCGGGTGACGGCTTGATCTCCGCGTGGCCTATGTAGCGCCCCTCGTGCCGCACCGCCCACACCGGGAACTGGTTCTCCGCGTACACGAGGTCGAAGACGCGGCGGAACAGCGCGTGGGTCTGCTCCACGCTCTGCATCCCGTCCCCGAACCAGCGGCCCACGGCCTCGTCCTGGAGGAGTGCGACGAACTGTTCCTCGTCGGCGGCGACATAGGGGGACAGGCTCAGACGCTCGGAACGGAGTACGGGGGTCATCGGCGAGACGGTAGGTGCTGGGAGAACCGCTTCGCAAGCGGATTGGCTCAGCCTGTGGGCCGCGGCAGTCCGATCGGGTTGGGGAAGGGGAGGACGTCCGCCGCCAGGATCTGCCGCACCGGGCGTTCCAGCGCGGCGAGGAGCGTGTCCGCGTCCCGCGCGGCGAGCGGCCGCAGCAGACGCGCCGAAAGCCGGTCCGTGGAGTCCTCGATCAACTCCCGCTCCGTACGGCCTCGTTCGGTGATGTGCCCGTCCCCGTCCACCAGGCCGCGACCGCGCAGCCGGTCCACCGCGTGCGCCCACTCCTGTTCGTCCCACCCCCGGTCGTGCCGGATGGTGTCCTGGTCCACGCGGCCCGTGGCGGCGGCGAGCACCAGCGCCTCGCAGGCGTCGAGGCCGTGGTCGGCGAGCACGGCGACATGCGCGTCGCCCCTGAACTCACGGACGCACGTGACCAGTTGCCACAGCCGCTGCACCGGGTCGGTCCGCTCGCTCACGTCGCGGTTCGCGGTGAACAGCGGGCGGGCCAGCGCCGGGGCGTCCGCGACCATCGCCGCGAGCGGTGGACAGAGGGCGACGGCCTGGTCGTCGATGCCCGGGACGAGGGCGCGCAGGGCCCGCGCGGTGGAGGCGGCACGCTCCTCGACGATCCGGCCCGGCGACACGTACTGCCAGGCGGAGGGCAGGGCCCGCGCCACCATGCCGGGGGCGAAGACACCGAGCGCGGCCGTCGCCGGGCCCGACTCGACCGGGCCCATGGGAGCGGTGCGCGCCGCGAAATAGCCCATCCAGAAGCCCTTGAGGCCCAGCGTCCTGCCCAGATCGCGGCAGTGCTCCTCGAAATAGATCACTGCGTGCAGGGGCTCGGTCCGCAGCCAGAGCGTGCGGGATCTGGAGAGGGTCATGAACCCACAAACTAGGCCAGCACGGGAACCCGCGCCATATGCCCGACCACACCGTTCTCGGCGCACGCCTCGTCGTAACGGCGCACCAGAAGCCGCGCCAGCCCCGCGGAGGGGCCGAGGACTTGGGCCGTGACGTCCGCTTCGGCGGCCCCCCGCTCGATGCGGTCGGGCAGGAAACCGGGCGCGATGACATAGGGCGCCACCGCGACCCTGCGCACCCCCAGGGCACGCAGTTCCCGCACGGCGTCCTCCGTGCGGGGCAGAGATGCGGAGGCGAACGCAGGCCGCACGGCGCACCAACCGGTGTGCCGCCACTCCCGCGCGATTTCAGCGATCACTGCGATCGCCTCCGGGTCCGATGACCCCGCCGAGGCCAGCACGACCCCGGTCGAGGACTTGTCGGCGGGGGTGAGCCCCGCCTCGTACAGCCGCTGGTCCAGAGCGGTCAGGAGCAGCGGCGAGGGGCCGAGTACCGCCGCCTGCCGGATGCGGAGCCGGGGCGGTGCCTGACTCAGGACCGCCGGAATGTCCGACTTCGCGTGGAACGCCCGGGTGAGGAGCAGCGGCAGGGCGATCACATCGCGTACGCCCTCGGCGTCCAGGGACTCCAGGACCTCGGGGACCGAGGGCGAGTTGAAGTCCAGGAACCCCGTCTCCACCCGCAGCCCCGGCCGCTGCTCCCGCACCCGGCGCACCAGGGCGCGCACCGTCGCGGCATGCCGCGGATCGCGGCTGCCGTGGGCGACGACGAACAGGACGGGACGGGCGTACATGGCGGGTCAGCTCCTCACGAGGAGTCCGCGGCTGCGCAGCACGCGCCGCTCCAGCGGGCTGAAGATCAGCAGGTCGATGGCGATGCCGACGATCAGGATGAGCAGGATCGCGAAGAACACCTGCGACATGCTGCTGTTCGTGCGGCCCGCCTCCAGGAGCTGGCCGAGTCCCATGCCCAGGTCGGGGGACTGCGCGATGATCTCCGCGGCCATGAGCGAGCGCCAGGAGAAGGCCCAGCCCTGCTTCAGGCCCGCGAGGTAGCCGGGCAGCGCGGCCGGCATGACGATGTGCCAGGTGTGGCGCAGGCCCGTCGCGCCCAGCGTGCGGCCCGCCCGCAGGAACAGCGGCGGCACCTGGTCGACGCCCGCGACCAGGCCGTTGGCGATCGAGGGGACCGCGCCGAGCAGGATCACCGCGTACATCATCTGGTCGTTGAGCCCGAGCCAGATCACGGCCGGGGGAACCCACGCCACCGACGGCAGCGACTGGAGACCCGAGAGGATGGGGCCGATGGCCGCCCGGATGAAACGGACCCGGGCCACGACCAGGCCGAGCGGCGTACCGATCGCCAGTGCCATCAGGAAGCCGAGCAGACCGCGTGAGACGGACGTCCAGATGTACTCCAGGAGCGTGCCCTGCAGCCAGGCGTCCTCCACCTCGTGCCAGACGGAGGAGGGATCGGGCAGCTTGTAGGAGTCGGTGACCTTGGCCCACACCAGGATCTGCCACACCACCACGACCAGCACGACGGCGGTCACCGGCGGCAGGATCTTCTGGACGAAGGTCTGGCGGAAGGGCGTGCGCCGGGTCTGGACCGCGTCCAGGGCGTCCAGGCCCGCCTCCAGACCGGCCAGGTCCTGGCTGCTGTCCCGGTCGGTCCTGTCGGCCTTGGCGACCTTGTCGACCGGGGTGTCAGTGCTGGCCATGTCGGCGGATCTCCCCACGCAGTTGTTCGGTGATCTCGACGGACAGTTCCGCCACGGCGGAGTCCTCGATGCGGCGCGGGTGGGGGATGTCGACGCGCCACTCGTGCGCCACCCGGCCGGGACGCGACGAGAGGAGCACGACGCGCTCGGCGAGGCGGACGGCCTCGCGCACGTTGTGCGTGACGAAGAGGACGGAGACGTTCGTCTCGCGCCAGATGCGGGTCAGCTCGTCGTGCAGGACGTCGCGCGTGATCGCGTCCAGTGCCGCGAACGGCTCGTCCATCAGAAGGATCTTGGCGTCCTGCGCGAGGGCACGGGCCAGGGCCACACGCTGGCGCATGCCGCCGGACAGCTCGTGCACCCGCTTGCCGTACGCCCCCTGGAGCCGTACGAGGCCGAGGAGCTCCTCGGCGCGCTCGCGCCGCTCGGCCTTCGGGACGCCGCGCAGCTTCAGGGCGAGCTCGATGTTCTTGCCCGCGGTCAGCCACGGGAACAGCGCGTGCTCCTGGAACATCAGGGCCGGGCGGCCGTCGGTGGCGATGTCGCCCGACGAGGGCTTGTCGAGCCCGGCCACCAGATTGAGCAGCGTCGACTTGCCGCAGCCCGAGGCTCCCAGGAGGGTGACGAACTCGCCCGGAGCGACATCGAGCGTGATGTCGTCCAGGACGAGCTGCTGCCCGGCGGGCGTGGCGAAGGACTTCGAGACGTGCTCGATCCGGGCTGCGTGCGGGGCGGCCGTGATGTCGTCCGCCGCCTTGGCGAGGGTGCTGGTCGCCATGGTCGTCACCTCCTGGGAACTGATCGGGTTTCCGGGGTTACTTGACGCCGAGACCGGCGTCGTCGACAGCGGGCTTGCCCTCGGCCTTGAGGACCTTGTTCAGCGGCTTCAGGTCGTAGATGCCCTTGAGGTTCGGCTCCTCCAGGAGGCCTGCCTTGACGGCGTGCTTCGCCTCGGAGTCGAGCGTCGCGGCCAGCGGGTCATCGGTGGTCTGGATGGACTTCCACGCCGGGTCGATGACCTTGGCGGGCAGCTCCTTGCCGGACGCTTCCTTGAGGGCCGCGTTGGCGGATGCCTTCGCCTTGTCGGGGTTGTCCTTGATCCACTGGTTGGTCTTCACCGAACCGCGCAGGACGGCCTCGACGACCTTGGGGTGCTCCTTGAGGAACGACTGCGACACGATGATGTTCGTGATCACGAACTTCTTGTCCGGCCACAGGTCGGCCTCGTCGAGGATCGCCTTGCCACCCTCGGCGACCAGCTTGGACGCGGTCGGCTCCGGCACCCAGGCGCCGTCGATCGAGCCGGACTTGTAGGCGTCCGGGGTGATCTTGTTGTCGGTGCGGACCACCGAGACGTCGCCCTTGCCGCTCTCCGCGTCGACCTTCCAGCCCTTTTCCTTGACCCAGTTGAGGAAGGCCACGTCCTGGGTGTTGCCGAGCTGCGGGGTGGCGATCTTCTTGCCCTTGACGTCGTCAAGGGACTTGATCTTCTTGGGGTTGACCACCAGCTTCACGCCACCGGACGCCGAGCCGCCGATGATGCGCAGGTTCTTGCCCTGGGACTTGGTGTAGCCGTTGATCGAGGGCGACGGACCGATCCAGCCGATGTCGATGGACTTCGAGTTCAGCGCCTCGATCTCCGAAGGGCCGGCGTTGAACTGCGTGTACTTCGCCTTCGTCGCGCCCAGTTCCTTCTGGAACAGGCCCTCCTGGTCGCCGACCAGGGCAGTGGCGTGCGTGAGGTTCGGGAAGTACCCGATCTTCACCTCGTCCAGGCCCTCGATCTTCTTGGCGCCCGCGGCCACCTTGGCCTTGTCGCTCTCGTCGGAGTCCGAGTCGGACCCATAACCGCAGGAAGTGAGCACCACGGCGAGCAGGGGCAGGGCGGTGACCGCGGTCAGGGCGCGGCGGCCGCCGGTGGTGCGTGGAGTGCGGAAGCTGGCAGGCACGGGAGGTGGTCCTCTCGTTGGCCCGGCTTGCACGCCGTCAGGGCGTGGCCGGGAGATCGGCAGGTTTTCGTCTTCGCAGGTCGAACTCGCGGGGGGTGTGGGCGCGCAAGCGGTGCGCGTACGTCATCACGCACATCGCCCGACCCCGCCCTGCCCGCTGCCGAGGGCGCCGCTGCCGACGCGGCCGCCCTCCTTCGCGAAGGTCGAGAAGTAATCGATGGAAATCATGGCTAGAAGTCCCAGCCTTCGTCGTCGGCGGCCGGCTTGGGCTCTTCGGCCGCCTCGGAGGTGGTGGCGAACGCGTCGCCCGCCATGCCCGCCGCGAGCGTCGTGCCGTCGGCCGGGTCGATCAGGAGGAACGAACCGGTACGGCGCGACGCGGCGTACGAGTCGACCGCGATCGGCTCGGCGGTGCGGATCACGACCCGGCCGATGTCGTTGGCGACCAGCTCGCCGGGCGCCGGGTGCTGGGAGAGGTCGTCCAGGGTGAGCCGCGAGGGGATCTCCTTGACGATCGCCTTCACCGTGCGCGTGGTGTGCTTGAGCAACACCCGCTGACCGACGGCCAGTGCGGTGTCCGCGACATGGCAGACCGTCGCCGTGATGTCCTGCGACGTCGGCGGCTGGTCACCGCTCGGCACGATCAGGTCGCCGCGCGCGATGTCGATGTCGCTCTCCAGGAGCAACGTCACGGACTGCGGCGTCCAGGCGACGTCCACCTGCTTGCCGAGGAGGTCGATGCCCGCGATCTTCGACGTCTTGCCCGAGGGAAGCACCGTCACGGACTCGCCGACCCGGAAGGTGCCCGCCGCGATCTGTCCCGCGTAGCCCCGGTAGTCGGGGTGCTCGGCGGTCTGCGGACGGATCACGTACTGGACGGGCAGGCGTGCGTGGCAGGAGGTCAGGTCGTGGCTGACCGGGACCGTCTCCAGGTGCTCCAGGACGGTGGGGCCGCCGTACCAGTCCATGTTCGAGGACGGCTCGACGACATTGTCGCCGGCGAGCGCCGAGATCGGGATCGCGGTGATCTCCGGGACGCCCAACTCGCTCGCGTACGCGGTGAATTCCTCGGCGATCTTCGCGAAGACGGTCTCCTCGTACGCCACGAGGTCCATCTTGTTCACGGCGAGCACGACGTGCGGGACGCGAAGCAGCGCGGCGACGGCGGCGTGCCTGCGGGTCTGCTCGATGACGCCGTTGCGGGCGTCCACGAGGACCACGGCGAGGTCGGCCGTCGAGGCGCCGGTGACCATGTTCCGGGTGTACTGCACGTGGCCCGGGGTGTCGGCGAGGATGAACCGGCGCTGCGGCGTCGCGAAGTAGCGGTAGGCGACGTCGATGGTGATGCCCTGCTCGCGCTCGGCCCGCAGGCCGTCGGTGAGCAGCGCGAGGTCGGGCGTCTCCTGGCCACGGCCGAGCGAGACGCGCTCCACGGCTTCGAGCTGGTCGGTGAGGACCGACTTGGAGTCGTGCAGGAGGCGGCCCACGAGGGTGGACTTGCCGTCGTCGACGGACCCGGCGGTGGCGAACCGCAGCAGGGTGGTGGCCGACAGCTGCTCGGCGGAGAGCGGCTGTGCCTTGTCGGGTTCGGTGCTGCTGGTCATGTTTAGAAGTACCCCTCGCGCTTGCGGTCTTCCATCGCGGCCTCGGACATCTTGTCGTCGGCGCGGGTGGCGCCGCGCTCCGTCAGCCGGGACGCGGCGATCTCGGTGATGACGGCGTCCAGCGTGGTGGCGTCGGAGTCGACGGCACCGGTGCAGGACATGTCGCCCACCGTGCGGTAGCGGACGAGCCGCTTCTCGACCGTCTCGTCGTCCTTGGGGCCGCCCCACTCGCCGGCGGTCAGCCACATGCCGGAGCGCCGGAAGACGTCCCGCTCGTGCGCGAAGTAGATCTCGGGGAGCTCGATGCCCTCGCGGGCGATGTACTGCCACACGTCCAGCTCGGTCCAGTTGGACAGCGGGAACACGCGGACGTGCTCGCCGGGTGCGTGGCGGCCGTTGTAGAGCTGCCACAGCTCGGGGCGCTGGCGGCGCGGGTCCCACTGCGAGAACTCGTCGCGCAGGGAGAAGACGCGCTCCTTGGCGCGGGCCTTCTCCTCGTCCCGTCGTCCGCCGCCGAACACGGCGTCGAACTTCTCGCGCTGGATCTTCTCGGTGAGCGGGACGGTCTGCAGCGGGTTGCGGGTGCCGTCGGGGCGCTCGCGCAGCTTGCCCGCGTCGATGTACTCCTGCACGGAGGCGACGTGCAGCCGAAGACCGTGCTCGGCGACGACGCGGTCGCGGTATTCGAGGACCTCGGGGAAGTTGTGCCCGGTGTCGACGTGCAGCAGGGAGAAGGGGATCGCCGCGGGGGCGAAGGCCTTCAGCGCGAGGTGCAGCATGAGGATCGAGTCCTTGCCGCCGGAGAAGAGGATCACCGGCCGTTCGAACTCGCCCGCGACCTCGCGGAAGATGTGCACCGCCTCGGACTCCAGGGCCTCCAAGTGGCTGAGCGCGTAAGGGCTGTCGGTGCCCTCGCTCACGGTGGCCACGGTCGTGGTCATGCCAGACCCCTTTCGATGAGCAGCGTGTGCAACGCCGCCGCGGACTCCTGCACGGTCTGGTCCTGTGACTCGATGCGCAGATCGGGTGACTCGGGTGCCTCGTAGGGGTCGTCGACCCCGGTGAGCCCGGAGATCTCACCGGCCGCCTGCTTGGCGTACAGACCCTTCACGTCGCGTACGGAGCAGACCTCGACCGGCGTGGCCACATGGACCTCCACGTAGGGCGTGCCGCCCGTCTGGTGGCGCTTGCGGACCGCCTCGCGGCTGTCCGCGAACGGTGCGATCACCGGGACCAGGACCTTCACGCCGTTACGGGCGAGCAGTTCGGCGACGAAGCCGATGCGCTGCACGTTCGTGTGCCGGTCCTCGCGGCTGAAGCCGAGGCCCGCCGAGAGGAACTCGCGGATCTCGTCGCCGTCGAGCACCTCGACCTGGTGGCCCTCGCCGCGCAGCTTCTCCGCGAGTTCGAACGCGATGGTGGTCTTGCCCGCACTGGGCAGGCCGGTGAGCCAGATGGTGGCTCCGGTGGTCACGTGCTTCTCCGATACGTTCCGGGGACCGGTGGCTTGCTGGGGGTCTGTCATCAGTGGATCCCGCACTCGGTCTTGGCGTTGCCCGACCAGCGCCCCGCGCGCGCGTCCTCGCCCTCCAGGAGGCGGCGGGTGCAGGGCGCGCAGCCGACGGAGCCGTAGCCGTCCATGAGGAGGGGGTTCGTGAGAACCCCGTGCTCGTTCACGTAGGCGTCCACGTCGTCCTGCGTCCAGCGGGCGATCGGCGAGACCTTGACCTTGCGGCGCTTCTCGTCCCAGCCGACGACCGGGGTGTTCGCGCGGGTGGGGGACTCGTCGCGACGCAGTCCGGTCGCCCAGGCGGCGTACGAGGTCAGGCCCTCCTCAAGGGGCTTGACCTTCCGCATGGCGCAGCACAGGTCGGGATCGCGGTCGTGCAGCTTCGCGCCGAACTCGGCGTCCTGCTCGGCGACCGACTGCTTCGGCGTGAGCGTGATGACGTTGACGTCCATCACGGCGGCGACGGCGTCACGGGTGCCGATGGTCTCGGGGAAGTGGTAGCCGGTGTCGAGGAACACGACGTCGACGCCGGGGCGGGCGCGCGAGGCGAGGTGGGCGACGACGGCGTCCTCCATGGAGGAGGTCACGCAGAAGCGGTCGCCGAAGGTGTCGACGGCCCATCGGAGGATCTCCAGGGCGGACGCGTCCTCCAGGTCCCGCCCGGCCCGCTCGGCAAGGGCCCGCAACTCGTCGTCCGTACGCTGCTCTTGGGCCTGAACGGTCGTCATATCTCTTCCCCTCCACCGTTGTTGCGCTGAACTCCCCGGGCGAGCAGCCCGAGGAACTTCAACTGGAAGGCGCGATTGCATGCGGCGCATTCCCAGGCGCCGTGACCGGTCTCGTTGGGACGCAGGTCCTCTTCACCGCAGTAGGGGCAGTGGAAGGGGGCGGCACGCTCACTCATGAGAGGGCCTCCTCGCTGGCGCGGCCCACCCAGGTGGCGAAGCGCTCGTCGTCCGCGCGCTCCTCCTGGAAGCGCGTGAGGACCCGCTCCACGTAGTCGGGCAGCTCGGCCGAAGTGACCTTCAGGCCACGGACCTTGCGGCCGAACCCGGCATCGAGACCGAGGGCGCCGCCCAGGTGTACCTGGAAGCCTTCGACCTGGTTGCCATCGGCGTCAAGGACCAGCTGACCCTTGAGTCCGATGTCGGCGACCTGGATGCGGGCGCAGGCGTTCGGGCAGCCGTTGATGTTGATGGTGATCGGCTCGTCGAACTCCGGGATGCGGCGCTCCAGTTCGTCGATGAGCTGGGAGCCGCGCGCCTTGGTCTCGACGATCGCCAGCTTGCAGAACTCGATGCCGGTGCAGGCCATGGTGCCGCGCCGGAAGGGCGAGGGAGTGACCCGCAGGTCCAGGGCTTCGAGCCCCGCGACGAGGGACTCGACCTGAGCCTCCTCCACGTCGAGCACGATCATCTTCTGCTCGGCGGTGGTGCGCAGACGGCCCGAGCCGTGGGCCGCGGCGACGTCGGCGATCTTCGTGAGCGTCGTGCCGTCCACGCGGCCGACGCGGGGGGCGAAGCCGACGTAGAAGCGGCCGTCCTTCTGCTTGTGGACGCCGAGGTGGTCACGCCAGGTGCCGGCGGGCTGCTCGGGCGCGGGCCCGTCGACGAGCTCACGCTTGAGGTACTCGTCCTGAAGGATCTGCCGGAACTTCTCGGGACCCCAGTCGGCGACGAGGAACTTCAAGCGGGCGCGGGTGCGCAGGCGCCGGTAGCCGTAGTCGCGGAAGATGCCGATGACGCCGGTCCACACGTCCGGCACCTCGTCGAGCGGCACCCAGGCGCCGAGCCGCACGCCCAGCTTGGGGTTGGTGGAGAGGCCGCCGCCGACCCAGAGGTCGAAGCCGGGGCCGTGCTCGGGGTGGTTGACGCCCACGAAGGCGACGTCGTTGATCTCGTGCGCGACGTCGAGCTGGGGAGAGCCCGAGATGGCCGTCTTGAACTTGCGCGGCAGGTTCGAGAACTCCGGGCTGCCGATGAAGCGGCGCTGGATCTCGTCGATGGCGGGCGAACCGTCGATGATCTCGTTCTCGGCGACACCGGCGACGGGCGAGCCGAGGATGACGCGGGGAGTGTCACCGCAGGCCTCGGTCGTCGAGAGCCCCACGGCTTCGAGGCGCTCCCAGATCGTGGGGACGTCCTCGATGCGGATCCAGTGGTACTGCACGTTCTGCCGGTCGGTGAGGTCGGCGGTGCCGCGCGCGAACTCCTGCGAGATCTCGCCGATGACGCGCAGCTGCTCGGTGGTCAGCCGCCCGCCGTCGATGCGGACCCGCAGCATGAAGTACTCGTCGTCCAGCTCCTCCGGCTCCAGGATCGCGGTCTTGCCGCCGTCGATGCCCTGCCGGCGCTGGGTGTAGAGCCCCCACCAGCGCATACGCCCACGAAGATCGTTCGGGTCGATGGAGTCGAAGCCACGCTTCGAGTAGATCGTCTCAATGCGTGTCCGCACATTGAGACCGTCGTCGTCCTTCTTGAACTGTTCGTTCCCGTTGAGGGGCGTGAAGTGGCCAACGGCCCACTGGCCCTCACCACGGTGACGGCTCGCCTTGCGCCGGGGCGCGGCAGTCGTGGGCTTTTCGGGGGTGGCAGCCATGGCTATACGTCCTTCAAGGCGGGCTGAGGGCGGCTGTGACCTGCACACTTCGCGCTAGGGGCGCGGCGGTGCGCAAGATGATGGTCAAGCAGGGGGAGTCGTCGGCGCTGGTGCTGTCAGCTCGCCGGACACATGGCGCTGGACATGCGGCAGAGATCGACGTGGCGTCGACTCACCAAGGCAATTCCAGTGCGATCCATGACGGAAGCGTGTCATGGGACTTTCGGCCCAGTCCACCATTATCCAGAATGTGGACGCGTGAGTCTCGCTGTGTGAGATGGTGTGGTGTCGGTCACTCGCCGTGGAGAGTTACGCGCCGGGCCACGGGCCCGGAGTGGCCACGTCCGGCTCCTGCTCGACCTTCGTGTCGAAGAGCTTGAAGCCGCGTCGCAGGTAATTGTCCATGGCGTGCTCGCCGTCCTTGGAGCAGGTGTGCAGCCATACCCGCTTGGTCGGGGGAAGCTCGGGCCACCGCTCGGCGAGGTCCCAGGCCCGCCGCGCCCCGTACGACAGCAGATGTCCGCCGATCCGGCGGCCCCGGAAAGCCGGGATGAGGCCGAAGTACACGATCTCGACGACACCGTCGTCCTGCGCCGCCAGTTCCACGTACCCGGCGGGCGTCCCCTTCTCGTACGCGACCCACGTCTCGACGCCCGGCTTTCCGAGCTGCTCCTGCCACTGCGCGTAGGAGAGGGAGAGCCGGTCCGTCCAGCGGATGTCGCCGCCGACGGAGGCGTAGAGGAAGCGGCTGAACTCGGGGGACGGGATCTCGGCCCGGACGATCGTGACGTCCCCGTCCGGCGCCGCCGCGGGCAGCAGATCGGTGGGAGCGGTCTGCTCAAGGGACCAGGTGGTGACAGTGAGGCTCATGCCGGTCAGCGAATCATGTGCCACGCACCCTGGCCAAAGGTGCCCGGGGTGCGGGAAGATCCCGCAGCGCCTGCCACCCCCCGCATTCTTCGAGCTGGAGGATGTTCCATGGCCCGCCGCACACCCCGCGGCCTGCTCGCCGCGGCCACCGTCACCGTGGCCCTCGCGACGCTTGCCGCACCCGCTTCGGCCTCAGCACCCGCCTCCGCGGGTCCGCAGGCCCGTGTCTTCATGGTCAACCCCGTCCAGTCGTCGGGGGACCAGACCCTCGTCGACGCGAAGGACTCCGCGAGTTCCGTGCCCATGAGTGCCTACGCCACCGCAGCCCTGCGCAATCTCGACTCCAGTGGCGGGCTCTCCGGAAAGTGGGCGTACATCAGATCCGAGACCGGCGCCCCCGCCAAGGTGGCGGACGCCGGGAGCTATGCCCGCGACGACGACCGGTTCGAGCAGGTCATGGCGTACTTCTGGGTCAATGAGGCGCAGGAGTACCTGCAGAGCCTCGGCTTCGGCAGCGAACTGCCGGGGGCGAACGACCGGGCACAGCCGGTCCGCATCAACCAGTGGGGCGCGGACAATTCCTTCTTCACCGACAAGAAGGCCGAGATCCGCTTCGGCAAGGGCGGCGTCGACGACGCCGAGGACGCGGAGGTCGTCGTCCACGAGTACGGGCACGCCGTGCACCACGCCCAGGTGCCCGGCTTCGGCACGTCCCTGGAGGCGGGCTCCATCGGCGAGGCCTGGGGCGACTACCTGGCGGTGTCGGTCGGTGCGTACGCGGACGCCAAGTACGGCTGGCCCGCCAAGGCCGACCTCGCCTGTGTCGCGGACTGGGACTCCGTCCCGTACTCGGACGCCCCGCACTGTCTGCGCCGGGTCGACAGCGACAAGACGTACGCCGACAAGGTGGGCGAGGTGCACGCGGACGGCGAGATCTGGTCCCGTGCGCTCTTCGACATCCGTGGCTCGCTCGGCGCCCGGACCGCGGACCGGATCATCGTCAACGCCCAGTTCGGCTTCGCGCCCGACACCAGCTTCAAGGACGCGGCCCTGACGACGATCGCGACGGCCCAGGAGATGTACGGCAAGAGCGCGGCGGACGCGGTGCGGGCGGCGTTCCGGGCGCGGGCGATACCCGGCGTGTGAGGGTGACCGGCGGGTGACGGGGCCGGTGCGGCCGGGAGGAGGACCGGCACTCAAGGCTCCGGCACCCGCCGTGCCTCCACGACCGCCGGTGCCGTCGAGTGCGGCAGCAGGTCCGACGCACGCTCGGGCAGCGGCACCTCCGCGTCCGCCTCCCCGGTGAAGCGGTAGGGGCGGCGGGTCAGCCGGCCGTCCAAGTAGCGTCGGACCCGGGAGAGTTCGGCACGCACCGTCACCGTGCGCGCCGGACCGCCGAACGTGTCCTCGGCGCGGCCCGCTGACGTCCAGGACGAGGCGAGCCGGTCCATCGGCGGCATCCCCGCTCAGCGTGCCCCTTCGGCGCCCCCGTGTCGGCGCAGCACCACCCCCGCGGTTCCCGCTAGTCGCCCCGCGGAGCCGCCCGCTCCACCACGGCGGCCAGGTCGAGCGTGTGCGGCAGCGTCCCGAACGCCGAGCCCCAGTCCCCGCCGAGCCGCGAGGCACAGAACGCGTCGGCCACCTCCGGGGGCGCGTACCGCACGAGCAGCGAGCCCTGCAGCACCAGGGCCATCCGCTCCACCAGCCGCCGCGCCCGCGCCTCGATGCCGTCCAGGTCGGCCAGCTCGGTGAGCAGCCCCTTGATCGCGCCGTCCAGGCGGTGATCGGCGCCGCGCGCGAGCCCGACCTCCTGGAGGAAGGCGTTCAGCGCCAGCGGCTCCCGCTGCAGCGCCCGCAGCACGTCAAGGGCCTGTACGTTCCCCGAGCCCTCCCAGATGGAGTTCAGCGGCGACTCACGCAGCAGCCGCGGCATCCCCGACTCCTCGACGTATCCGTTGCCGCCGAGCACCTCCAGGGCCTCCACCACGAGCGGCGTGCAGCGCTTGGTCACCCAGTACTTCGCGGCCGGCACCGCGATGCGCAGGAAGGCCCGCTCCTGCTCGCTCCCGTCGTCGTACGCGGCGGCGAGGCGCAGCGCGAGCGTCGTGGCCGCCTCCGACTCCAGGGCCAGATCCGCCAGTACGTTGCGCATGAGCGGCTTGTCGATGAGCTTCCCGCCGAACGCCTCGCGGTACGTGGCGTGGTGCACGGCCTGCGCGACGGCCTGCCGCATGAGCGCCGCCGAACCCACCACGCAGTCGAGCCGCGTGGCCGCCACCATCTCGATGATGGTGCGCACCCCGCGCCCCTCCTCACCGACCCGGCGCGCCCACGTCCCGTCGAACTCGACCTCGCTGGACGCGTTCGACTTGTTGCCCAGTTTGTCCTTCAGGCGCTGAATGGCGAAGGCGTTCCGGGTGCCGTCCTCAAGGACCCGCGGTACGAGGAAACAGGTAAGGCCCGGGTCGGTCTGCCCGAGCACGAGAAAGCCGTCGGACATGGGTGCGGAGCAGAACCACTTGTGCCCCGTGAGTTCATAGGTGCCCTCTTCCGCAAGGGCACGCGCACGCGTCGTATTCGCGCGCACGTCGCTGCCGCCCTGTTTCTCCGTCATGCCCATCCCGAAGAGCGCCCCGGCCTTCTGGGAGGCTGGCCGCAGCCCTTCTTCGTAGACGAGAGAGGTGAGCCGGGGCTCCCACTCGGCGGCCAGCACGGGATCGGCCCGCAGTGCGGGAACGGCCGCGTGCGTCATCGAGATCGGGCAGCTGTGCCCCGCCTCGACCTGCGACCACACCAGGAACCCGGCCGCGCGCCGCAGATGGCCGCCCGGCCGCGACCACGCCGTGGTCAGGCCCGACGACACCGCCTTGCCGAGCAGCCGGTGCCACGCCGGATGGAAGGCGACTTCGTCGATGCGATTCCCATAGCGGTCATGGGTGTGCAGAACGGGCGGATTCTCATTGGCCAGAAACCCCCATTCCCGCGCCTGCGCCGAACCCGCCGTGCGCCCGAGTTCGGAGAGTTGCTCACGCGCGGTGCCGAGAAGGGCGGGATCGAGATGCCGTTCGACTCCTTCCGCGAGTGCGCGGTCCGACGTAAAAACGTCATATCCCACCAGGGGCGGAGCCTGGTTGGTCACTGTGTGGGTGGTGGCTGCCATGCCGCTACGGTAAGGAGGTGCACCAGGCAAAAGAAACACCCGGGAGGCCGTCGGGCCGCTGGAACCGGGCCCGCGCTCTCTACAGCAACGTCTCCAAGCGCAGGACTGCCTGGCTGCTGCTCAAGGACACGGTCAACTCGTGTGTGGAGTACCGCATCCTGGGCCTGGCCGCCGAGGCGGCGTTCTTCACGCTGCTTTCGGTGCCGCCGCTGCTCCTGAGCCTGATCGGCCTGCTCGCGTACGTGGACCGCTGGACCGGTGCGAACACCATCGCCAGCGTCGAGAACAACATCCTGGAGGCGTCCCGCACGGTCCTCTCCGACAAGGGCGTCAGCCAGATCGCGCAGCCGATACTGGAGGACGTCATGCGGGTCGGCCGGCCCGACGTCATCTCCATCGGCTTCGTCTTCGCCCTGTGGTCGGGCTCGCGCGCCGTGAACGTCTTCATCGACACGATCACGGTGATGTACGGGCTCGACGGCGCGCGCGGCATCGTCAAGACCCGCCTCCTCGCGTTCGGCCTGTTCATCGTGGCGCTGCTGATCGGTTCGGTGGCGCTGCCGCTGATGGTGGCGGGGCCGGACGCGGTGGTGAAGCTGGTGCCCGGCTCCACGACGGTGGTGCAGATCCTCTACTGGCCGGTGGTGACGCTGCTGTCGGTGGTGTTCCTGACGACGCTGTACCACGTGTCGGTGCCGGTGCGTTCGCCCTGGGTGGAGGACATGCCCGGTGCGCTCATCGCCCTGGGGATGTGGGTCCTCGGCAGTTTCCTGCTCCGGATCTACCTGACGAGCACGGTCGAAGGACCCACGATCTACGGTTCGTTGGCGGCGCCGGTGGCGGTGCTCCTGTGGATCGGCGTGTCGGCGTTCGCGGTCCTTGTGGGGGCCGCGGTGAACGCCGCGATCGACCGGGTGTGGCCCTCCGTCGCCACGGCCGCCGCGCGCGCGGCCAACGACCGGATACGGGAGGCGCGCGCGGTGGAGGTGGTGGCCCGCGCGGTGGCGGCGCGGGAGGCTTCGCAGGACCCCTACGACCCGGACGACCCGGACATGCCGTCCGAGTTCCCCGAGCGGTGGTCACGCTTCCTGCCGCCGGACGACGTGACGTCCCGGCTGCGGGGCCACGGGAAGCGGAACGGCGGCGGGGAAGAGCCGCCCCCCGAGTAGGCCCGGGACGGGCTGGGTTTCCAGCCCGTCCGGCGTGGGGTTTCAGCCCGTCCGGCGTGTGAGGACGAACCCAGCGGAGCCGGTGACCGCCCGCCCCGCAAGGCTCCGGAGCCCGCTCAGGCCTTCCAGACGCCCGCCTCCGCGTGCTCCCTGGCGAACTCGGCGAAGTCGCGGGGCGCCCGCCCCAGGACTTCCCGCACCCCGTCCGAGAGATGCGCGTTGCGGCCGTCCAGGTTCGTCTCGAAGAGCTCGATCAGGAACTCCGTCTCCTCATGCGGCACCCCGAACTCCGCGAGCGCGCTCCCGTACTCCCGGGCCGATACGGGGACATAGCGGATCTCCCGCCCGGCCGCCGCCGACACCTCGGCCACCGCGTCACGGAACGAGATGAGGCGCGGCCCCGATATCTCCACCACCCGCCCCGCGTAACCCGAATCGGGGCGGAGCACCGCCACCACCACATCGGCGATGTCCCGCGCGTCGATGAACGGTTCGAGCACCTCCCCGGCCGGGAACACCAGCTCCCCGGCCCGCATGCCGTCGAGCAGCGGGCCCTCGCTGAGGTTCTGGGCGAACCAACTCGCCCGTACGACGGTCCACTCGGCCCCCGACTCCCGCACCGCCCGCTCGGCCGGCTCCGCCTGGTCCTCGCCCCGGGCCGAAAGCAGCACGAGCCGCCGCACACCGAGTGCCACCGCCCGCCGGGCCAGCGCGCCCACCACGTCGCCCGCACCGGGCGCCCCGACGTCCGGCATGTAGGCGAGGTACGCGGCGTCCGCACCCCGCAGCGCGTCCTCCCACGTCGTGGGGTCGTACCAGTCGAACCGCACCGCACCCGACCGCGAGGCGGCCCGCACCGTGTATCCGGCCGCCTCCGCGGCCTCCGCGACCCGGCGTCCGGTCTTGCCGGAAGCACCCGTGACCAGCACCGTCATGTTCTGCGTGCTCTGCTTGTTCACTGCCGTCTCTGTCATGACTTCAGTGAACTGCCCCGCGCCACAAGGAACCATCCGTCAGGGCCCCGCCCCCATACGCGTGCGTCTACGCTCTGGGCATGGACGTACTCGCAGGCTTGCTGGAAGGCCCCCGCGCGCGAGGAGCCTTCATGATCCGCGCGTGCTTCGACCCGCCCTGGTCCGTCCGCATCGCGGACGAGGCGCCGCTCTCGGTCATGATCATGGTGCGGGGCACCGCCTGGATCGTGCCCGACGACGGCGAACCCCAGCTGATCCGTCCCGGCGACGTCGCCATCGCCCGCGGCCCCGACCACTACACGGTCGCCGACGACCGGACGCGCAAGCCCCACGTCGAGATCCAGCCGGGCGAGGACTGCGTGCCCCTCGGCGACACCCCGCCCGACCGGTACCGCGACCTCGGCCGGCGCACCTGGGGCCAACTGCCCGACGGCCCCGCGGAGATGCTGATCGGCACCTATCAGGCGCGCGGCGAGATCACCGGACGGCTCCTGGACGCGCTGCCCCAGCTCCTCGTCCTGCCCACCGAGGTGTGGGACTGCCCGCTCACCCCGCTGCTCGCCGACGAGATCGCCAAGGACGAGCCGGGGCAAGACGTCGTGCTCGACCGGCTGCTCGACCTGCTGATGATCGCCTCGCTGCGCGCCTGGTTCTCCCGGCCCGAGGCGGAGGCCCCCGCCTGGTACCGCGCGATGGGCGACCCCGTCGTCGGGCAGGCGATCCGGCTGCTCCAGGACGACCCCGCACACCCCTGGACGATCGCCGAGCTCGCCTCGAAGGCGGGCGTGTCGCGGGCCGCGCTCGCCCGGCGGTTCACCGAACTCGTGGGCGAGCCGCCGATGGCGTACCTGACGGGCTGGCGGCTCGCGCTCGCCGCCGACCTGCTGCGGGACAGCGAACAGACCATCGCCGCCATCGCCCGCCGTGTCGGGTACGGCAGCGCGTTCGCCCTGTCCAGCGCCTTCAAGCGGGTCTACGGGGTCAGTCCGCAGGAGCACCGCTCCCCGGCCGCCTAGCCCCTGGGCGGCGTAGCCTTGAAGACGTGTCGTACGAGACCGTGGAGTACGCGGAGCGGCCGTCCCGGGTCGCGGGTGCGGTCCTGTGGACCCGTACCGCCGGTGGCTCGGACGCCCCTGTCTACCCCGTCCTGCCCGACGGCTGCATGGACCTGCTGTGGAGCGGCGGCAGGCTCCTGGTCGCGGGCCCCGACACCCGCGCGTACCGCCCCGAGCCGGACGGCGCCGCCCGGTACGTGGGCATCCGCTTCTATCCCGGCACCGCCCCCGCCTTCCTCGGCGTGCCCGCGCACGAGCTCCGTGACCGGCGCGTCGACCTCGCCGACCTGTGGCCGTCCGCCGAGGCACGCCGGCTGACCGAGCGCATGGACGCGGCCCGCGATCCGGCGGCCGTCCTGGAGTCCGTCGCCCTGGCGCGGGCGGACGGTGCGGGACCGCCCGACCCACTGCTCGCGCACGTCGTCAAGGCACTGGACGCGGGGCGGAGCATCGCGTCGACCGCCGCGGAGGCGGGCATCAACGCCCGCCTCCTGCACCGGCGTTCACTTGCCGCGTTCGGCTACGGACCCAAGACGCTGGCCCGTGTGCTGCGGCTGCAGCGCGCGCTCGCCCTGGCCAGGGGAGGCCTGGCGTTCGCGGAGACCGCGGCGGTCTCGGGCTTCGCCGACCAGGCCCATCTGGCGCGTGACGTCAAGGAGTTGACGGGCATGCCGCTGGGCGAACTGCTCAGCCCGCGGCCTCAGTAGCCAGCGGCGCGAACAGGTCGACGCCGTTGCCGTCCGGGTCGAGGACCGAGGCGTACCGCTGGCCCCAGAAGGCGTCCCACGGCTTGAGTTCACCGTGGTGTCCGGCGCCCACAAGCTCCGCGTACACCGCGTCGACGCCCTCGGGGGTCTCGCAGTGGAAGGCGAGCCCGATGCGGCCCGCGCTCCGCGGCGGCTCCCAGTTCTCGGTGAAGGACCTGATGGTCTCCTCGGTGTCGAAGGCGATGCGCAGACCGCCGGGGAGGGCCGCCTCGACATGCGGCTGGTCCTCGGAACCCGGGGGAAACTCCAGGCCGAGGCGGCGGTAGAAGGCGAGCGTGGCGGCCATGTCGGAGACGACGATGCCGACCAGATCGAAGCGGGGTGTGAGGTGCGTGTTCATGCCTCGCAGCGTAGGCAGCCGCCCCGCGCCCGTCTTGAAGAAAACGGACGCCGCGCCACTCCTTGCCGCCGCCCGCGCACGGTCGTACATGTGGGCAAGGCACATGCGTGCCGCCCGTACGGAGACGAGGGGAGTTGACTGCTATGTCCGCCATGCCCACGGCGACCGATCTCGGCAAGCACCCGGTCAGTCCGGTCCGCCTGGAGGGGCGGTACGACGCCGGTCTTTCCCGCTGGCTCTGGCTGGTGAAGTGGCTGCTCGCGATCCCGCACTTCATCGTCCTCGCCTTCCTGTGGGTCGGCGCCCTCCTCGTCACCTTCGTCGCCTTCTTCGCCGTCCTGATCACCGGGTCCTATCCACGGCTGCTGTTCGACTTCAACGTCGGTGTGCTGCGCTGGAGCTGGCGCGTCGAGTACTACGCGTACGGAGCGCTCGGCACCGACCGATATCCGCCCTTCTCCCTGGGTGACGTCCCCGACTACCCGGCCCGCCTGGACATCGCCTACCCCGAGCACCTCTCCAGGGGGCTCGTGCTCGTCAAGAGCTGGCTCCTGGTCGTGCCGCAGCTCCTGGTGGCGGCGCTGATGTCGGGCGGCTACCGCTTCAACGGCGGCCTCACCGGGCTCCTCACCTTCTACGCGGGCGTGTCCCTGCTCTTCACCGGCCGCTACCCCCGCGGCATGTACGACCTCAACATCGGCCTGCACCGCTGGGTCGCGCGCGTCATGGCCTACGGCCTGCTGCTCACGGACGTCTATCCGCCCTACCGGCTGGACCAGGGAGAGCGGGAGCCCCTCGGCTGAGAGCCTTGCTCCGCCGTGCTCTCCCGGTGCGAGAAGGTGAACGTGAACTCGGCCGGTGCGGCGTGGAGTTCATACCGTGGAAGCACCCCGGGACCGCACGACTGAGAGCCGATGCCGTGCTGCCCGTGGTCGAGGTGGACCCACACCGTGTCGCCGGGGACGAGATCCGTGCGGTGCGTGGCCGCGTCGAGCTGCTCCGTCGTCCAGCGGCGTGCCGTGAACCAGAACGCGGGCTCGCCGGCGACGCGTACTCCCTCGCCGGCGAAGTCCGTCCGCAACTCGGCCCAACGGACGTCCGGCCGGGCGCCGTTCTCCTGGGGGCGGACGTACGGGGTCTGCATGCGGTCCACCGGTGCGAAGTGCCGGCCGGTGAAGGATGCCGCTGCCGTGTCCGGATAGGCCTCGTCGCTGCCGCCGAACCAGTGCGCGTACCCGTACGCGGCGGGCAGTCCGAGCCGGATGCCGAGGCGTGGCAGCGGCACCGTCCACTCGCCCTCGGGCACGACGGAGACGGTGAGGCGCAGGTGGGCTCCGTCGGACGTCCAGCGGTAGACGGTGCGCAGACCGATGTCGCGCGCGGCGGGCGCCACGCGGGTGCGGACGGTGAGCGTGTCGTCCGACGGCTCGACCGCGTCGAGCCGGTGCTGCATCCGGTGCAGGCCGAGCTCGCGCCAGACGAGACCGTTGCGCTGACCGCCCTGCCAGGACGCCCCGTTGTCGTTGTCCGTGGGGGCGCGCCAGATGTCCAGGCGGGGTGCGCTGGACAGCGGGATGTCGTGCAGCGTGAGCAGCTCGCCGGTACGGGCGTCGAAGGTTCCGGGGCCGAGGGTGATGAAGTCGCCGTCGCGCGCGGGGCGTTCACCGGTGGCGGGCCGGAGGGAGGGGCGTGGCGCGACGGGGAACTCGGCCCGCGCGACGAGGTGGTCCAGCTTCGTCCAGTTGCTCTCCACGCCGACCGCTGCCGTGACGTGCAGGAAGGCCTCGGAGTCATGGGCGGCCAACGGTGCGTCAGGCAGCTTCAGTTCGACGGAGTCACCGGGGCCGAGCTCCGCTGGTACGGCCAGTTCGCCGCCTTCGAAGGGTGCTTCGTCGTCATCGCAGATGTACGACCACTCGAAGGACAGGTGGGACAGGTCCGCGAAGTCGTGCAGGTTGGTGACCCGGACCGTCCCCGCGTCCTCGTCGTACGCGAAACGCACCGGCTGGATGACCCGCGCGTACGCGTCGAGGCCCGGTGACGGCAGCCGGTCGGGGAAGACCAGGCCGTCGCAGACGAAGTTCCCGTCGTGCAGCTCCTCGCCGAAGTCGCCGCCGTAGGCGTAGCCGAACTCCGGGTGACCAAGGCCGTGGTCGATCCACTCCCAGATGAAGCCGCCCTGATTGCGCTCGTGGTTCTCGAACAGCTCCTGATACTCGCGCAGGCCGCCCGGGCCATTGCCCATCGCGTGCCCGTACTCGCAGAGGATGAAGGGGAGTTGACGCCGTTCCGGCGGCCCGTCGGTGTCCGCCCGGTGGCCGATGCGCTCGACCTCGGCATGGTCGGCGTACATGCGCGAGTACATGTCGGTGTCCGCGCAGGACCGGTCGCCCTCGTAGTGGATGAGGCGTCCCGCGTCCCGTGCGCGGATCCAGCGGGCCATGGCGGTCAGGCCCCGGCCCGTACCGCACTCGTTGCCGAGGGACCAGATGATCACCGAGGCGTGGTTCTTGTCGCGCTCGACCATGCGGGCCGCGCGGTCCAGGAGGGCCGGCGTCCAGCGGTCGTCGTCGACGGGGTTGTCGCGCCACCCCTGCTCGGTGAAGCCGTGGGTCTCCAGGTCGCACTCGTCGATGACCCACAGGCCCAGCTCGTCGCAGAGGTCGAGGAAGGCGGGGTGCGGCGGATAGTGGCTGGTGCGGACCGCGTTGATGTTGTGCTGCTTCATCAGCCGGACGTCCGTGAGCATCGTGTCGAGGTCGAGCGCGCGGCCCGTCTCCGGGTGGAACTCGTGCCGGTTCACGCCGCGGAACAGGATCCGGCGGCCGTTGACCTTGATGACCCCGTCCTCCACGGCGACCGTACGGAAGCCGATGCGCAGCGGAACGCGCTCGCCCGCCGTGGCCAGGACCCCGTCGTACAGCCGTGGCGTCTCGGCGGTCCAGGGCTCGACGGCCACCGTCACCGACTCGCCCGTGGCGACGTCGACCCCCAGCTCGGGCACGGTGACCCGGCCGTCGGCGTCCGAGTCGACCCGCAGTGTCCCCGTCCCCGCGACGTGGTCGTACGAGGCGTGCGTGAAGAAGTCGAGCGCGCAGCCCTCGGGGCGGTGCAGCAGGGTCACGTCCCGGAAGATGCCCGGCAGCCACCACTGGTCCTGGTCCTCCAGGTAGGAGCCGGACGACCACTGGTGGACGCGGACCGCGAGGACGTTGCCCGAGGGCTTCAGGAGGTGGCCGACGGTGAACTCGTGCGGCAGCCGCGAGCCCTTGAACTCGCCGAGTTCCGTGCCGTTCAGCCAGACGCGGGCGCAGGACTCGACACCGTCGAAGCGGAGTGTGCCGCCGCCGGTCGCGGGCCAGTGGGCGGGCAGGTCGAAGGTCCGCAGGTGGTCGCCGGTCGGGTTCTCGGTGGGCACGCGGGGCGGGTCGACCGGGAACGGATAGACCATGTTCGTGTAGATGGGTGCGCCGTGGCCCTGCAGCACCCAGTGGCCGGGCACCGCCACGGTGTCCCAGGACCTGGCGTCGAAGCCGTCCGAGGCGAAGGAGTCGTCGGCGGTGTCGGCGGCCGGGGAGAGCCGGAAGTGCCAACTGCCGTTCAGGGAGAAGGAGATGGCATCCGATCGCGCATACCACGCGCGGGGCGGGAGGCTGCCGGAACCGGGGGATACGTCCTCGAAGTAGGGGAGCTCCATGGCTTCCATCAGACAGCGGGGAGGTGGGACGTCACAACAGTCACGCGCCGAGGGTTGTTGGATTCTCGGCGGCTGGGTTGGACGAAAGGTGCATGGGATGCGGATTTCGTCGTATGCCGTCGATGTCTCGGCTGTAATTCGTTGATGTATGGCATTTCATGCGCGATATCGGTAGCTTGCGGAGGTGTGAACACCAGCAAGCAGCAGACCACGCTCGCGGAGACCGACCGCACCCGCCACAGCCGCCTGCGCGAACAGGGCAGCCTGGACCGCGCCGACCTCGAAGCGATCCTGGATGCGGGGTTCATCTGCCATCTTGGCGTCGTCATCGACGGCCACCCCATGGTGGTGCCCACCGTCTACGGCCGCGACGACACCCAGCTGTATCTGCACGGCTCGGTCGCCAGTCGCAGCCTGGCCACCGACTCCGGCGCGACGATATGTGTCACCGTCACCCACGTGGACGGCCTGATCCTGGCCCGCTCCGTCTTCGAGCACGGCGTCAACTACCGCAGCGCGATGATCTACGGCGTCCCCCGCAAGGTCACCGACCCGGACGAGAAGCTGACGGGCCTGCGCCTGCTCACCGAACACGCGGCCCCCGGCCAGTGGGACCACGCCAGGCGCCCCAGCCGCAAGGAACTCGCCGCCACGACGCTGCTCGCGCTCTCCCTGGAGGAGGCCTCGGTCAAGACGAGCGCGGGCCCTCCGGACGACGGCGAAGGGCCGGACGCGGAGCTCGGCATCTGGGCCGGAAACCTTCCCCTGACGGCCAGTTGGGGCACCCCGGTCACCGACCCGCTGCTCCCGCCGGGCATCGCCGTCCCGCCGCACATCGCCGAGCGCGGCGGGACGCGGCACGGCTGATCAGGTCAAGGCTTGACGGAATCAGGCGTCCCGCAGCCGTGCGCCTTCGCCGAGCCTTCCGCGAAGGCCCTGAGCGCGGCGCGCTGATAGGCCCGGTCGGCAGGCGTGGGCTTGTCCTTCTCGTCCCGTTGGTACGAGGGGGAACGGGACCCCGGCGGCTCGACGGTGAACAGGGCGCGCTCACCGCCCTTCTCACACTCCGCGCTCACCCAGTAGCCGCCCTCCGGGAGGCGGCCGGAGGGCGCCACGCCGGGGATGCGGTCCTGCGCCATGTAGTCGTAGCGGTCCTGGTAGCGATACCGCTCGTCCTGCGCGTACGGGCCGTAGGAGGCGCTCAGCCGATAGTGCCCGCCCACGTCGTCGGTCGACCTGGCGACCGGCAGGCCGTCTCCCCTCACCGTCCCGGGTCCCAGTACGCAGACCTCGACCGGCGTTCCGCGCCGCGAGCCCTCCCATGCCCGCGCGACCTCGGAGCCACGCCCCGGAACGCCCCGGCAGGACGCGGTGGCATCGGCCGGCGGCACCGCCTCGTCCGAGTTCACGGGCAGCGCCACCGTGCGCGGGGGCTTGCCCAGGTCGGCGTCGCAGCCCCAGTGGCCGGAGGCGTTCGCCGCCGTGGTGGTGGCGATCCTGGCGAAGGCGGTGCGCTGCCGGGGGGCGTCGAGGGTCACACCTTCGTCCTTGGCGTCGACCGTGACCAGGAGCCCGCCACGGCCGCGCGCGCAGTCGAGCACGACGGCGGTGGTGGCCGACGCCTCGCCGCCGCTCGCCTCGTCCGCGGAGAAGACGCCGTTCCAGCCGGGGCCGACCGCGACCGGCGGCAGGGAGGGGTACACGTCCGGGTAGACCCCGTCGTACTCGCCGGTGAAGTCCTCGCGCCGCCGCTCCCGCGCCGCGAAGCCGGTGTCGTCCTTCGCTACCCGCTCCGGCACCGCCCGCACGTTCACCTTCACCGAGCCGACGCGCGTGGATGTGCCCGTGGGGTGCTCGGTGTCGCGGGCGATCGTGCAGTCCACGCGCAGCGAGGCATCGCTCAGCTCGCCTTCCGCCCGGTCGCGCGTATCGTCCTGGAACGGCCCCTCGCCCAGTACGTCACGCACTTCGGCGGCCGGGAGCACCCCGTCGCAGGCACCGGCCACCAGGCGCTGCGCCACCCACCGGTCGTAGCCCCCGCTGAACCAGAAGTACCCGCCCGCCACCAGCGCGAGGGCGAACACCGCCCCGGCCGCCGTGGTGAGCTTCCTTCCCGCCCCGGACCGCCAGGTCAGCCCTGCCACTGCTCCACCTCTCCCATGATCTCCGTGTCACGGCAGTGCGAGCGCCGGGGCCAGCCGTCGTCCGCGGCCAGATAGCGGTCGAGCACGGCCCGCGCGTCCGCCGAGATCCGCTGCCATTCCTTCTTGTCCACGACGACCTCGTCCTGGTGCCGGAAGTCCAGGGCGGGCGTGACCGTGACCCGGTGGAACGTCGGACCGCCGTCGCACACCGACCGCGCCCAGAGCGCGAGCAGCGGATCGTCACCCGGCATGTCAAAGGTCAACTGGCCCTCAGGGCCCCGCTCATGGCGGCTCTGTTCGGTCCCGGGGACGTATCCGCTGTCGCCGAAGCTCTCGTACGCGCCCGGCGCGAGGACACCGGACCAGCTCTGAGCGCCCGCCGCCGTGACCTTCAGATCGGTGGCCCAGCCTGCCGTGTCGTCCCATTTACCGCCGCACGCCCCCGCGCGCTCGCTGTACACCGTGTCGTTCTCGTCGAACCGCCAGTCGCCCCGCGCGAACCGCAGGGCCTGGGGGGAGAGCCAGTCGCAGAGCGCGTCGGCGCTCTTCGGCTTCCCGGCATCGGCCAACGGCTCTGTGCCGCAGCCCTGTTCACGGCTCACCCAGTCGGCGACCCGGACCGCGGTACGGGACGCCAGGAGCTGGTCGGACCTGGGGATGTCGTACTCGTTGTCGGCGCGTGAGGGCAGGTCCACGGAGACGAGCAGGTCCTTCGACGGCCGGACCCGACCGCTCAGCCCCTTCGGGCACTCGGTGAGCAGGGTGGCCGACACCTGACTGCCGTCGAGCCGGTACTCGCTGGAGCCTGTGCCGCCCAACGTGCCGCTCGGCAGGGGCAGTTCGAAGTCTCCGGTCGGCGCTTGGGTCTTGCCGAGCACGGCCTCGGCCCGGACCCGCACCTGTGCGTCAGGCTCACGGCCGCCGGCGTCACCGCCCCATGACAGCGTGCAGTCCAGCAGCGCCCTGCTCTGCTGCCGTGACGTCAGGAGCGTGCCGTACTCGTCCAGTACACCCGCCGAGTCGTCCGGCACGAAGGAGCTCAGCTGCTGGGGGAGCAGGCCCGCGCAGGCCCGGTTCAGCTGGTCCCGGTTGGCGGCGATGCGGTCGTCACGCCCCTGAGACTGCGAGACGGCGATCCCGGTCCCGGTGGCCGCGAGCGCGAGTACGGCCACTCCGGAGACCATCAGCCACGTACGCCTCCGGACCTCACGCACCCTGGGCATGGCGCTCCCCTTCCCCCGCGAGCCACGTCACGACGACAGGTCGAGACGACTCGTCTTGGCGAGACGTCGAGATGACATGTCAAGATCAGAGGAGTGACGCTATCAACCGGGGGCGGGCCTCCCGGACGAGGGTCAGGCGAGCTTCAGTTCCCCGGAGATGACCCGCCGGGCCACCGAATCGAGTGACTCATCCACGGCGTACGCCCGCGCCCGGATGAGAGCCAGGGCGTCATCGACCGAACTGCCCGTCTGATAGGACAGCACGCCCGCGGCCTGGTGGACCACCGCCCGCAGATCCGTGCCGCCGTACAGGCCCGGATCCGCGTCCGGGCCGAGCAGGACGGACTTGGTCAGCGCGTCGGCGACGGCGTCGAAAGCCCCGGCCCGGACCAGTGCGGGCGGGGGATCGAAGACGGTGAGTGCCCCGAGGCAGCCACTGGGCACCCGCAGCGGCAGCGCGGCGACCGAGCTCAGGCCGAGAGCCGCGAGGCCGGAGCCATAGCCGGGCCAGCGTCTCTCCAGGTCCGCCCCCGACGCGTGGACCGCACGGCGGCTGCGGGTCGCGTCACGCCCGGGGCCCGAAGTCAGGATGTACTCCAGATCTTGGGCGCCGCGGGAAGGCCGGTCCGAAGCGGCGACCGCGAGCTGATTCAGATCCACCCCGACGAGCGCGAGCGCGGCGCTGAGCGTCCCGCAGGCCTCCGCGACCCCGGCCATGAACAAAGGGCGGTGTTCTTCCTCGCTTCCCGCGCGAGGAGTGTTGGTGCGGCCCGCCGCCCATGCCCTTACCCGGCGGGCGTACGTCTCCTGGAGCCTGGCCGCCGTGCGATGCCGCTCCTCGACCGCGCGGTGCCGCGTCGCCATCTTCGCGTGGAACTCGCGTCCGGACTGCGCGTAGAGCCTCTCGTGCCGCTCGGCGGTCACCGATGCCAGCGTCGCGCGTTCGCCCGCCGATACAGCACGCTGCCAGGCGGCGTCCGCCCGGCCGTCACCTGAGCGTGAACTGTCCTGCATGGCGCTCATGTTCACAGAATACGACCGGGGCCGTCAGCTGCCCTCCCCGTTGGCGACGTCTTCCATCAGGAGGACGACGCCGCCGTTGTGGCCATCGAACGGAGAACAGATGATCGAACAGTTGATGCTCCGCCCGATGCGGTTCACAGCCGGGATCGTCACCGGGCCCGCGCGCTTACCGGACGCGACGCACTCCTGGACGATCCCGCGCAGGCTGTCGGTGGGGAGCCCGAAGTCCAGGGCGAAGAAGTGTTCGCCAAGGACCTCGTCGGGCCGAAGCCCCCACAGGTCGACCGCGCCGCGGTTCCAGCTCTTGGCCCGCATGTCGGCGGAGAGCACCACCACCCCCGCCGCGATACTGCTCACCACGCCCTCCAGGAAGGCGCGGGCCTCGTCCAGGTCGGTGGTGCGCAGGCGCATCTCGTCGTTCATGGTTTCGAGCTCTTCGTTGCCGGACTGGAGCTCTTCGTTCGTCGTCTCCAGTTCCTCGTTCGTGGACTGGAGCTCTTCATTGGTGGTCTCCAGCTCCTCGATGCTCGACTGGAGTTCCTCGTTGGTGGTCTCCAGTTCCTCGTTCGTGGACTGGAGTTCCTCGTACGCGGTCTCCAGATCCTCGCGTACGCGCTTCACCTCGGCCTTGAGCTGCATGGCCAAGGTGACGTCCGTGAACGTGATGTTGGTGGCGACCGGAAGGCCGGGGCCGCTCACGATCGGCTGGATGACGATGTCGAAGTACTGGATCTCGTTGCCGATGCGCCGCTCGGCGCCGTTCACCCGCAAGGTCCGGCGCTCATGGATGGCCTGGTCGATCAGGGAGCGGAGCTCGGTGGGCCGGTAGGAGAGCTCCAGGTCCTGGAAGGGGCGCCCCACGTCATGGGCCGTGAGGCCGAACTGGGATCGGGCCTCGTTGTTGATCACCACCAGAATGCCGTCGCCGTCCAGGGCGACAGCGGCACCCGGAGCCGCGTCGAGGATGAGGTCGCGCAGCTGGCGGGTGCGTGTGGCCGCCTGCATCTCGATGCCCACACCGGGTCTGATCTTCACGGGAATCGAGGGGTAGGGAGCGGCGCTGCCGCCCGGCCGGCGCCGGAAGACGCGCTGGCGGATGCTGACCGCCTCGAACCGCTCACTGTCATTCAGGAGCATCTCGGCCTTGCCGAGGAAGAGGTAGCGGCCCTCGCGCAGGGCGAAGTGGAAGCGGTCGACGATCTGGGCCTGCGCCTCGACGTTGAAGTACATCAGGGCGTTGCGGCAGACGAGGAGGTCCAGGCGGGAGATCGGGGCGTCGCGGGTGATGTCGTGGCGGCCGAAGATCACCCGGCGCCGCAGGTCGGGGCGGAAGACGTATTGGTTGTCATGCTCCTCGAAGTACTTGTCGCGCAGCTCGACCGCGAGCGATTCGAGGCTCCTTTCCGGGTACTGCCCGGCGCGGGCATCGCGCAGAGCCTCCTCGTCGACGTCCGTGGCGTAGATCTTGACGCGGTTCAGGCTCTCCTCGATGCCGAGCGCCTCCGCGAAGATGATGGCCAGGGAGTATGCCTCCTCGCCGCTGGAACAGCCCGCGCTCCACACCCGGATCTCGTCGTCGGCACCCAGGTCCGCGATCAGCTCCGGCACCACCTCACGCTGGAGAAGCTCCCAGGCTTCCGGGTCGCGGAACATGGAGGTGACGTTGATCAGGATCGTGTTGAAGAGAGTGCGGAACTCCACCGTGTCGGCCTCGAGCAGATCGCGGTAGTCGGCGTAGTCACGCGTGCCGACGTCGTCCATCCGCTTGCGGATGCGGCGGCCGAGAGTGGACCGCTTGTAGCCGGTGAAGTCGAATCCCCGCGAGTCGCGGATGAAGCCGAGCAGGTCTTCCAACCCCTGGTCGACAGCTGGGCCGGGCGCGCGCTCGGGGTGTCCGGCCCGCGGCTCGGCGCCCTCATCGGTACCGGCGCCGGACGACTCACTCATCACTGCCTCTTGTCCTCGACAAGTCCGCGAACCGCCGCGGCGATTTTCTCAAGACGGAGTACGAAGTCCGCTGCTCCCGTGTCGACCGCCGCCCGGGGCATCCCCGCGAACTGCGCGGTCTCCGGATCCTCGACGATCACGGTGCCGCCCCGGTGCTTGACCGCGGCCACGCCCATCGCGCCGTCCACGCCCGTGCCGGTCAGGACGCAGGCGATGGCCCGCGACCCGTACGAGTCGGCCACTGACTCGAAGAGCAGGTCGGCGGAGGGGCGCACGAAGTGCACGGGGTCGCTGCCCGACAGGGCGAGAACCCCGTCGGGCCCGACGAGAAGGTGCAGGCCGGGCGGCGCGAGATACACCGTCCCCGGCTCCACGTGCTCCTGGTCCCCCGCCAGCTTCACAGCCAGCTCCGTGCGCCGCGAGAGCACCTCGGCGAGGAGGGTCCTGTGGCGTGGATCGAGGTGCTGGACCACCAGCACGGGCACGGTCAGTTCAGGGCCGAGGCCGCCCAGGAGGGCTGCCAGGCCTTGGATGCCGCCGGCTGATGACGCGACAGCCACGACGGCGTACGGCCCTGAAGCGTGCTGTTCCGACATCACATGACGAGCCTAGCCGCTGGTGGTCCGGCAAGCTGCACATGGACGGCCGGGCACCGGCCCTTGTCGACGGTCGGGGCATCTGCTTGACTCCGCCCGCCCCGAACGCCGGAAGACCCGGACGCCAAAGGACCAGAGCACCAGAACGCCACATCGCCAACGCACCGGCGGAGGACGCCATGGAGATCACCCGCAGACGCCTGTTGTCCGCTCTCTCGGCCGCCGGTCTCCTGGCGGTGATCCCCACGCTGCCGGCGAGCGCCGCGGCGGCCGCCGCGGACACCGCGCGCCTCCTGGACAACACCGTGGCGGTCTTCGCGGGGACCACCGAGTCCAACGCGCGCCCCGAGACGGCCGCCAAGCTCGCCGCGATCGACAGGACCGCGCGGACGAACCTGAAGTCGATGGACGACGCGGGCGAGGGCGAGCTCTTCGCGGGACTGACGCTCGGCACGGACGACGCCAACCTCAACACGGCCTTCAAACGGCTGTACGAGATCGCCCTCGCGACCCGCACCCCGGGCTCCCTCTCCGACCTGCACGGGAACACCGGCGTGCAGCACCGCGTGATCGACGGCCTGGTCTGGCTGCACGAGCGCCACTACGGCGACCAGTCCAAGGGGTATTACGGCAACTGGTTCAACTGGGAGATCGGCATCTCCCAGCACGTCAGCAAGACCCTCACCCTGCTCGTCGACGAGGTGCGGACCTACCGGCCCGCCCTCATCACCACGTACGTCGCCTCGATGGACGCCTATCTGCGCAACGGCACCGACGGCGACGTGAACCTGGACTCGCGGTTCCACACCGGAGCCAACCTCGCCGACATCACCACCAACCGGATCCTCCAGGGCGCGCTCCTCGGTGCCGGGGGAGAGGCCCGCATCCGCAAGGCCCTCACCGACCAGCTCACGGTCTTCGTCACCATCGACCCCTACCGCCTGAACCACGGCGTGACGGACGGCTACTACGCCGACGGCTCCTTCATCCAGCACGCCTCCGTCGCGTACACGGGCTCGTACGGAAAGGGCCTGCTCACCCGGGTCGTGCAGACGCTCAAGATCCTCGACGGCACGGGCTTCGCGCACGGCGAGGAGCTGGTGCCGACCGTCCGGGGATGGGTGCGCGACGGCTTCGCGCCGCTCATCTTCGAGGGCTGGATGATGGAGATCGTCAAGGGGCGCGCGGTGTCGCGACCGGACGGCGGGTACACGGATGTCGCGGTCGTCGTGGAGGCCGTCGTCGACCTCTCCTCCCTGTCCACGGGCGCCGAGGCCACCGCCCTGAAGAGCTATGTGAAGCACATCCGGTCGACCTCGCGCGCCGCCCTCAACCCGACCGGCTTCGTCTCGCCGGTCAGCATCGTGCGCTACGCCGACATCATCGGCGACGCGTCGGTGCCGCCCGCCGACCTGAATCCCGCGTCGCGCAGCGTCGCCTTCAACGCCATGGACAAGACCGTCCACCGCAGACCGGGCTACGCCTTCGCGCTCGCGCGCAGCTCCGACCGGATCAGCAAGTACGAGTACATGAGCGGCGAGAACCTCATGCCGTGGTTCCAGGGCGACGGCGCTTACTACCTCTATCTCTCCGGCCAGGACCAGACGCAGGCGTACGGGGTCGACTACTTCACCACGGTCTCGCCGTACGGCCTGGCCGGGGTCACCGCGCCGGTCGAGCGTCGCGGGACGATCCCCGAGCTGTACGGAAAGCCGTACTACGACAACCCCGGCCACCCCCTGAACTTCACCTCCTCGTCCGAGTCGCAGAACAAGTACGTCTACTTCCCGCGCGGCACGAACCCGTACTCGGGTGGCGCCGTCCTCGGGGCGTACGGCGCGGCCGGGATGGTGCAGTCCAGCGATGTCGCCTTCCGCGACCGTGCGTTGCTGCCGGACGACTTCGTGGTTTATCGGAACGCCACGGCGACGAAGTCGTGGTTCCTGCTCGACGACGAGATCGTGGTGCTCGCCGCGGGGGTGGGCGACGGCGCGGGGCGCGCCGTGACGACGACGGTCGACGCCAGGACCGCGGCGCCGGACGACCAGGTCTCCGTGACGGGGGAGCTGCGTGACGGCCGCCCGTGGACCGGCGCGGGCACGGCCGACCTCCGGTGGCTGCGCTACGCCAACGCCACGCTGCGCACCTCCGTCGGCTACGTCTTCCTGGACACCCCGCAGGTGCGGGTAGCCCTGGACAAGGTCACCCGGAGCCGCCGGGTCGTCCGCACCGCGAACCCGGACACCGCGGTGACGCGCACGGTCCTCGGCGTGACGGTGGACCGGGCGGCGGGCGCCCGGCCCGTCTCCCTCGCCTACGCCCTGGTGCCGAACGCGGGCGAGGCCGGGCTGAGGTCGTACCGGGGCGGGCAGCCGCTGAAGGTCCTCGCGAACACGGTGCGGCTGCAGGCGGTCGGCCATGCCGGGCTCGGCCTGACCGCCGCGAACAGCTTCACGGCCGGCCGCCACGAGGCCGCCGGTCTCCACATCGACGGCCCGGCCTCGGTCCTCGTACGCCGCGAGCGGCGCGGCCCGACGACCGTGGCGGTGTCCGACCCGACGATGAACCGCGACAGGATCAGCGTGCTGCTCCGCGGCCGTCCACTGCGGGCGGCGCGGGCCGACGAGGGGGTGCGGGTGAGCCGGGCCCACGGCGGGACCCGGATCGACGTCGACACCCACCACGCGTACGGGCGGAGCTTCACGGTGACGCTGCGGGACTGACGGCGGCCGGGCCGCCCGCGGCGCCCGTGCCGGTCCTCATTCGTCGAGGGTGACGGCCTGCACCGGGCAGGCCCGTACGGCCTCGCGCACCAGCGGGTCGCCGCCGCCGTCCTCGCGCCCGGGGAGCACCTCGCTGAAGCCGTCGTCGTCCTGGGTGAAGACGCTCGGGGCGGTGAGCGCGCACATGCCCGCGCCCACGCACCGCTCCGTGTCTACCTTTACGCGCACGCTCAACTCCTACCAAATGACGGGGAGTTCGAGCATCCCCTGGATGGTGTCGCCCGGCTTGAACGGAATCTCGCGCGCGGGCACCGCGAGGCGGAGGTCCGGCATCCGCTCGAAGAGCGTCCGCAGGGCGATGTCGATCTCGGCGCGGGCGAGGTTCTGGCCGAGGCACTGGTGGATGCCGAACCCGAAGGCGAGGTGGTGGCGGTCGGCACGGTGGAAGTCCAGTTCCTCCGGCGTCTCGTAGGCCGCGCCGTCGCGGTTGATGAGGGAGGTGGAGAAGATGACGCCGTCGTCCGCGCGAATGGTGCTGCCGGCGACGTCGATGTCCTCCTTCGCCACCCGCAGCATGCCGTCCGCGATGGACAGGAAGCGCAGCAGCTCCTCCACGGCGGCGGGCATCAGGCTCTGCTCGGAGCGCAGCTCTGCGAGCTGCTCGGGGTGCTGGAGGAGGGTGAAGGTGCCCAGGGAGATCATGTTCGCCGTGGTCTCGTGGCCCGCGATCAGCAGGATCGTCGCCAGGCTGACCAGTTCCTCGCGGTCCAGCGCGCCCTCGGCGAGCTGCCGGTGGATCAGCTCGTCGAGCAGCCCGGCACCGGGCTCGCGCGTCTTGCGGTCGATCAACGCGTGGAAGTACGCGTCCAGTTCGTCCCTGGCCCGCTCGGTGTCCTCGGCGCGGGGGCCGCGCAGCAGGCGGCGCGACTGCTCCTCGAAGAACTCGTGGTCGGCGTAGGGCACGCCGAGGAGGGCGCAGATCACCATGGACGGAACCGGCAGCGCGAACGCGCCGACCAGCTCGGCCGGTGCCCCCTTGGCCTCCATGGCGTCCAGGAGTCGGTCGACCGTCTCCTGGATCTGGGGGCGCAGCGCGGCGATCCGCTTGACCGAGAAGCTGGGGATCAGCATGCGGCGCTGCCTGTTGTGCACGGGGTCGTCGACGCCGAGCAGGGCGACGCTGCGGTTGCGCACCTTCGCGAAGCGTTCGGTCGGCGCGGGGAACGCCTCGTTCTCGCGGTCGGTGGAGAGGCGTGGGTCGACGAGCAGGTCACGGGCGGTTCCCTGGCCGGTGACGACCCATACGGACCGCCCGTCGAAGAGGCGGACCCGGGCGAGCGGCCGGGCCTCGCGGAGCGGCTCGTACGACTCCGGCGGGCGGTAGGGGCAGGTGCGGTCCTGCGGGAAGGCGACTGGTTCGGACGCGACTGATTCCGTCATGGACTTACCTCACAAGCGGAGGGGCTCCTTTTACCTCTTCCATTGGATGCCTGGGGCATCTACTTGGTCCACGACAAGACAAGCCAGATGGCGTCACTTTCGCCCCGGGAATCTGGCCGGAATCGCCCCGTCCGCTCAATCGGGTCGCGTCCGCGGATGCGGGACGGGCGCGTGCTGAGCGCAGGTGTTCGGGGGTGACTCCTTGGGGGATTCACCCGGCCTTTGGCCTCAGGGGTCGCTAAGGTCCCCCCATGCTCATCCCCGCCTTCGTCGACATGCGACCTATTGGGCGATGCAACCTCGACTGTCCCTTTTGTTTCGGTCCGAGGCATGAAGTCCCCACCATGTCCCGGGGTGACGCGCTCAAGGTCGCGGCGGCGCTGAAGGACGCGGGTGTGCGTGGGGTCGTCATCTCCGGGGGTGAGCCGACCCTGCTCCCCTATCTGGACGAGCTCGCTGCCGTGCTGCGTGAACCCGGCGAGGGTGGCGGCTCCCCGAAGATCGTTCTGAGTACCAACGGCCTCGCGCCGCTGCGGACGATGGAGCGCGTGCTGCCCCACCTGTCCTGGATCGCGCTGCCCCTGGAGTCCGCCGACGCGGACGAGCACCGGGCGCTGCGCACCGGCGTGGCGCCGCACCGGGAGCGGATGCTCGCCCTGCTCGGCGAGGTGCGCCGGAACCACGGGCACGTCAAGGTGAAGCTCGGCACGGTCGTGACCAGGCTCAACGTCAAAGGGGCGCCCAAGGTCCTGAGCCTGATCGACGACAACTGCCTGCCCGACGTGTGGAAGGTGTACCAAATGTCCGAAACCAACTATGGTGCGGACAACCGGGGCTGGCTCTCCATCGGCGACGAGGAGTTCGAGGACGTGGTCCACCGGTGCGCGGACGCCGCCCGCGAGCGCGGCGTCACCCTGCGGGTATACCGCAATCGCACCCGCACGGGCAGCTACTTCTTCATCGACCCGGACTGCGAGGTCGTCGTCGTCGACGAGGGCGGGGAGCGGCGCATCGGCAACTTCTTCGACCGGCTTTCGGAGAGCTTCGCCGAACTGCCCGCCCCGGTCGAGGGAGCCAGGAACGTCGAGAATTTCACCGGCACTTACCCGGACGAGAGCCCGGACATGTGAGAGCCGGACACGTGAGGAGTCCGCGATGACGGCACAGGTACGTGTAGGGGTCCAGGCGATCGTCCGCGCGGGCGACCGCGTGCTGCTCGGCCTGCGGGCCAACACCTTCGGCGACGGAACCTGGGGACTGCCCGGCGGGCATCTCGAAGTGGGCGAGTCGCTGGCCGGCGCAGCCTGCCGTGAGCTGGCGGAGGAGACGGGCCTGCGCGCGCTCGGCACGCGCGTCGCCTGCGTCACCGACCCCGACCCGGCGGCCAATCACCACATGCAGGTCGGCGTGGAGATCCTCGACTTCACCGGCGAACCCCGGGTACTTGAGCCCGAGCGGTGCCTGCGCTGGGAGTTCTGGCACCTGGACGCGCTGCCCGACCCGCTGTTCATCGGCTCGGCGGGCGTGCTCCGCAGCATCAGGGACGGGGCTCTCCATCTCCCTTGAACCGGTCGTCCGACTGGGCGCGCACCGCGTCCCGTAGCGCCGTCTTGTGCTGGTCCTCGCTCGCCTCGAACTGGTCAAGCGTGCTGGCGAGTTCCCACTGGATGTCGAATTCCGCCCGGCTGTCCGCGTAGTACCTGCTGTCCTGGTGGAACTCCACTTCGAGGACATTGAGCTTGCGGCGGGTCCTGCGTTCCGGATTGGACGTGATGTAGGGCTCGAAGAACCCGCGGTCCGTGGTGAGCAGGGTCGAACCGGGGATGTCGATGTGCGTCAGCCGTAACTCGATCCGGTCGTGATATGTCTCGCGCAGCGTGCGGTAGGCGTCTATCACATGCAGGAAAGTCTTCGAGTAGTAGTCGCTCGCCGCGATGATGTCCACGATGTTGTGCGAGTTGGGGCGCTCCGCCGTCGCATCGTGCTTGGTGAAAATGCCGAGGTTGTTCCAAGGGCTGCTGATGATGGCGTAGAAGTAACTGCCCTGATTCAGGGCGTGAATGACCTGCGGATGAAAGAGCTTCAGGTCCTTCAGGAAGAAGGACGCACCCGCGTGTGCGACCAGCCTGATCACATTGCGCTCATGGCGGAGTGCGTCCCCCTTGGCCTTGTTGCGGGCGCTGTTCTCCTGGGGCGTGTAGACATGCTCGATGAGATAAGGGAGTTCGTCCGACGGTGCGGTGGCACCCCGCATGTCCGCGAGCGCCGCACGCAGGGCGAGCGTCTGGGAGTGGTCACGGCCAAGGGTCGCCGCCGCCCTCGCGGTGGCCGAGTCGAGCAGGGACACCGCCTGCTGCCTGCGCGACGCGCAGCACGCCGTGCCGTCGGCCGCGTCGAACTCCGCCGTGGCGAGCGCCGCTTGGGCGACCAGCGTCTCCTGGTGATCGGCGCCGAGGAGCGCGGAGGCGCGAAGATGGGCGATTTCCAGCTCGCCGAGTTCCGCCTCGATCCGCGCCTCGTCCTGCACGGCCTTGGCGGCCTGGAACCTCGCCTGGGCCAGCGCCGAACGAGCCGCGACGGCCTTCGGGGCATCGTCGTCCGTGACACTCGTGAACCAGTCGACCGAAGCCGCGAAGTCGTCCAAGGTGCGGGTGAGTTCGGCGGTGTCGCGCCGGATCGACGCCACTTCGACCCGCACCCAGTCGGCGGTCAGCCGTGCTTCCGGATCGCCGCCGTAATACTTGCCGAGGACGGCGACGGCCTTCTGCGCCCAGACCTTGGCGTCCTCCAAGTGCCCGGCCCGCAGGCTCACCGCGCTCAAATTGGCGAGAATCCTTGCCAGTTCGGGTGCGGCGGCGCGCTGCGCACGGTTGAGGGCGTAGTTCAGGACCATGCGGGCCCGGTCGAGATCGTCGTGCTCCGCGAGCAGCGAGCCCAGTTCGTTCCAGGTGTCGGCCGCGAACAGTTCCTGGTCCGCCTCGGCCAGCTCCATGTGACGCAGGGTCACCGCGGCGAGCGCGTGCGAGCGTTCCTTCAGGTCGAGCGCGAGAAGCAGTTGCGCGAGATTGATGTGCTGGCGGGCGTGGGGCCGAAGGAGGGCGTAGCGCCCCTCCGGCGTGGTGAGGCGTTCCACGTATCCCGCGAGGGATTCCTTCAGGTCGGACCGGGCCGTTCCGTGCGCCTCCAAGGCGTCCTCCGCAGTCGCCAGCGCCTCGCTGACGTTCGCGATCGTCGTCATGTCCCCTCCAGGAGGCGGGCCGCCATGGTGTGCGGCATGCTCGTCACGGCCGGGGCCGGTGCCAGCGCAGGTTCACATAGCTGGTCACGGCGGCCAGTCCGGCCGGCACCGTGCGGTCCTTGCGGGCCAGTGCTTCCGCCTCGTGGTCCTGGCGCACTTCGTAGATGCGTTCGGAGTCGGACAGCGGCTGTTGTGGTTCGGGGCGGAACTTGAAGGTGTCGAAGCGGCGCACCGCCTCGTCGATCGTGCCGGCGAACAGCGTGCCCTCCGGCGCGTCCGTGGTGGCGGGCCGTGCGACGAGGAGCCCGAGGACGACCGCGGGGCGGTCGGGTTCGGGCACTCCGCGGTCGACGGGGCTGCCGGAGAACTTCCGTACGTCGTCGCACGAACCGTGGGGCCGCAGCCGGTGGCTGTTGACGGTCTGCTCGCCCGTGCTCTGATAGATGACCGATACGTGGCTGACGGTTCCCCGCAGCCTGCCGTTGTCCGAAGCGCGGCGGGCCGCGGTCCACGCTTCTCCTTCGCGTGCCGCATCGAAATGGATGCCCGGCAGCGGTACTTTCTCGCCCTTCTGGAACACGATCTTCACTAGCGCCATGTCGGAGAGGAGATCGAATTGCTGGACCTCGCCCTCCAGACGCCTGCCGTCCGGGAGCCGCAGAAGAACCGGCCGCAGACGATTCTCTTTGTCATCTCCCAGGCAGTGCGCGGCAGTCAGCGCGAAATGCCTGGTGAGGCGTACACCGGAGCCGAGGCGATCGTTGTTCCGGAATATCTGGATCAAGTGCTTCTGGTGCGGCTCGTGATGCGTCATGGGTTCGTCCCCCCGTCCGATCCCAGGAACGAGCAGCTGCCTTGTGCGGAGGCCGACTGCTCATGCGCCGTGAATATTCAATGGTAGCCACGAACGGTTCCTGGGCGGGAGTGACCGCACAAGAAACATTCTCAGGACCCGAGTTGAGGAGATCCCTGAGGAGATCCCTCCGAGGGCGTGCGCCGGAAACGGCGCCCCTTGCACCGCGATCTTCTTCATTTCTTCCTTCCGTGCACCTCCTCGCGCAGGATGCCCAGGAGCAGTTGGTCGGAATCCTCTGATTCCTTTACGTGCTCCGTGAATTTCTGCCACAGCGGGTCCGTTTGGCTGACCCGGGGATTGGTCCCCTCCTGGTTGTCCCAGTCGTGCCACGCCTTGATCCACGCACGTGTCGCCTGGAGGGCGTTCCAGTGCGCTTCGAGGACCGGAGCCGTGGCGTAGATCTCCAGCCGGGCCGCGAGGACATGGACGTCGCTCACCGCCGCGCCGGTGCCGTCCGGCCAGTCTCCCGTGTCCGACAACTGTGAGCGCAGATCGCCGACCCGGTGCACGGCGATCATCGCCTCCTCGTAGACGTCCATGCACCGCGCCCACACCCTGTTCTCGCGCTCGCGCCTGTCCGTCGCGTGCTGGGTGAGCCAGGCGCCGGAGAACGAGGCGATGGCGCCCAGGGTCGTGCCGGTGATCGCCGCTTCGGCCGGATTGAGTCCCACCCCGCCAGCATGAGGGCTCGCCTCGGTGGTGCCCAGGCGTTCGCTTCAGGTGCTCCAAGCGTTCCAGGTGCTTCAGGAGACCGGCGGCTCCTCGGTCCCGTATCCGTGCGCCCGCACCGCCCGAGGCGTCACCCCCCACCAGCGCCGGCAGCAGCGGTTCAGCGCCGATTGTTCGGAGAGGCCCAGGAGCAGGGCGACCTGGCCCAGTGGCAGTTCGGTCTCGGTGAGGTAGCGCCGCGCCGCGGTGCGGCGTTCCTCGTCGATGACCTCCGCGAACGTCGTGCCCACGGCGCGCAGCCTGCGCTGCAGGGTCCGCGGATGGACGTTCAGCAGGCGGGCGACGGTCCCGATCTCGGGCGGCGACGTGCCAAGTGACCGCCCCACCACGGCGCGGACCCCGCTGACGACGTCCGTACGCTCGGCGGGCAGCTGCTCGTCCAGGTACGCGAGCGCGAGGCGCCGCAGATGCGCGTTGCCGCCGCCGAGGGGCCGGCCGGCCAGGCTGAGCGGGACGCGCAGCAGGGCCGCGGGGCGGTCCGCCTTCACGGGGACGCCGAAGAAGTCCTCGTACACCGGCAAAGGCGCGAGCAGCGGGTGCGGCAGCTCGACGGAGCCGAGGCCGTAGGGGCCGACCAGGTAGACGATCGCCCGGTGCATGAACCCCAGGGAGAGATCGATGCCCTGCGGCGGCGCCTCGACTCCCTCGCGCACGCCGTAGCGCAGGGCGGCCACCCCCGGAGTGCCGTACGGATCCGGCTCCAGGCTCAGGCTCAGCGAGCGCGCGTGGACGAACAGATAGCGCGTGGTGCACTCCAGGGCGTCCCCGAGAGTGGCGGAGTTCTGGATGGCGAGCGCCAGGGCACCGAGCATGCCCAGGTCCTGCCGGGCCGCGATGCGCAGGCCGAGATCAGGACAGCCGAGATCCTCCGCGGCCAGCTCCAGTACGGTGGCCATCGCCTCCTCGGGCACCAGGAGGTCGTCCGCGTCGAGCGCGGCCGTGGGGCAGCCCGCCTGCCGGGCGTACGCCTCGGCGTCGCCGCCGAGCTCCGCCACCGTGGCGCGGAAACCACGGAGCCCCGCCGATCTGATCACGGACATGTCGTCCAGGGTCAAAGATCTGTCGTCCCGGGTCAATTCCTGCCGGGTGTGCTTCCGGACACTGAAGGAATGACGTACTCCGCAGACTCAAGCACCGCCGACACGGGCGCCACGGCCGACACCACCGCCACCGGCGCCCCGGCCGAGCCCATCGAGCACATCGACGTCGTCATCGTGGGCGCCGGTCTGTCCGGTGTCGGCGCCGCCTACCGGCTGCAGACCGAGTGCCCCGAGCGCTCGTACGCGCTCATCGAGGCGCGGCAGTCCATGGGCGGTACGTGGGACCTGTTCCGCTACCCGGGCGTGCGCTCGGACTCCGACATGTTCACCCTCGGCTACGCCTTCAAGCCCTGGCGCGACTCGAAGGTGCTCGCCGACGGCCGGTCGATCCTCGGCTACATCAAGGAGACGGCCGCGGAGTTCGGCATCGACCGCCACATCCGCTACGGGACCAAGGTCGTCGGCGCCGACTGGTCCACCGCGACGGCCCGCTGGACGGTGACGCTTGAGCGCACCGCCGAGGACGGCAGCCGCACCCTGACCACCGTCACCTGCGACTTCCTGTACTCCTGCGCGGGCTACTACAACTACGACCAGGGCCACGCCCCCGAGTTCCCCGGCGCCGACTCCTTCACCGGCAGGGTCGTGCACCCGCAGTTCTGGCCCGAGGGCCTGGACCACGCGGGCAAGCGCGTGGTCGTCATCGGCAGCGGCGCCACCGCCGTCACGCTCGTGCCCGCGATGGCACGGAGCGCCGCCCACGTCACCATGCTCCAGCGCACCCCGACCTGGATCGGCTCGCTCCCCTCGCGGGACAAGCTGGCCGACGGCATCCGCGCCGTACTGCCCGCGGGTGCCGCACACCGGGTCGTGCGGACGAAGAACATCCTCTTCACCATCGGCCTCTACCAGTTCTGCCGCCGCAGCCCGAAGGCCGCACGGCGGCTGCTCACCGGACTCAACAAGCGCATCGTCAAGGACGACAAGCTCGTCGCCGACCACCTGACGCCGTCCTACGACCCCTGGGACCAGCGGCTGTGCGCGGTGCCCGACGCCGACCTGTTCGAGGTGCTGAAGACCGGCGACGCGGAGATCGTCACCGACCACATCGACCGCTTCGTCCCCGAGGGCATCCGGCTCAGGTCCGGCCGCGTCATCGAGGCGGACGTGATCGTGACCGCTACCGGACTCCAACTGCTCGCCTTCGGCGGCATCGTCCCGCGCGTCGACGGCCAACCAGTCGCTCTGAACAAGCAGTTCGTGTGGCGCGGCGCGATGATGACGGGCGTACCGAACTTCGCCGTGTGCATCGGCTACACCAACGCCTCCTGGACGCTGCGCGCCGACCTCACGTCCCGCCTCGTGTGCAAGGTGCTCAACCACCTGCGCGACAACGACTACGCGGCGGTGGAGCCGAGGCCGACGAGCACGCTCACCGAACGCCCGCTGCTCGACCTCGCCTCCGGATACGTCCAGCGCTCCATCGACGCCTTCCCCCGGCAGGGCGACCGCGGCCCCTGGAAGGTCCGGCAGAACTACGTGCTCGACGCCGCGTCGACGATGCGCACCAACCTGCGCAAGACCCTCGCCCCCACCCCGCTGTCCGCCGTACGCCGGGCCCGCGCGGCCACCGCCGAGGAGCCCGCCCCGGCCGGGCGCTAAAAGCGTTGGCGCTCCGGCTGAGCCCGGGGCTAGGGTTGGACCTGTTCCTCCGGCGGCCTGTTGGCCGCCGGTGCAGGCCGAGTGTGTGATCCAGGAGGTGTGACCGATGGCTGTCGTTGAGATGGGCGCTGCCCGCATCGAGAAGTCCGTTCATTCCACCTCCGTGGCCACCGGCTGACCTTCCTCTTTTCCACGCGCCGAAGTGCGCGTGTGCCGGGGCCACCCCTGTGAAGGGTCACCCCTTGTCTTCCTCTGCGTCTCCGCAGTCTTCTTCACCTTCTCCTTCTCCGCGGTTCTCTGCTACTCCGTCCTCGCGGCACCCTCTCGCGCCCTACGGCTGGGACGAGAGCTGGGAAGCCGAGTTCACCCCGTACGCGGCGCAGGGCCTGCTGCCCGGCCGTGTCCTGCGCGTCGACCGCGGTCAGTGCGATGTCGTCACGCCCGACGGCACGATGCGTGCCGACACCGAGTTCGTCGTGCCCCGCGACCCGATGAAGGTCGTGTGCACCGGCGACTGGGTCGCCGTCGACCCCGAGGGCGGCGATCCGCGGTACGTGCGGACGCTGCTGCCGCGGCGTACCGCCTTCGTGCGCTCCACCTCCTCCAAGCGGTCCGAGGGGCAGATCCTCGCGGCCAACGTCGACCACGCGATCATCGCGATCTCGCTGGCCGTCGAGCTCGACCTGGGCCGGATCGAACGGTTCCTGGCCCTGGCCTGGGAGTCCGGGGCTCAGCCGCTGATGGTCCTCACCAAGGCCGACCTGGTCCCGGACGCGACGGGCCTGTCCTACCTGGTCGAGGACGTGGAGACGTCCTCCCCGGGCGTCCAGGTGCTCCCGGTCAGCGCCACGACCGGCGAAGGCGTCGACATCCTGTGCGCCGTCGTGGCCGGCGGCACGTCCGTCCTGCTCGGCCAGTCCGGCGCGGGCAAGTCGACGCTGGCCAACGCGCTGGTCGGCGAGGACGTCATGCTCGTCAACGCCGCCCGTGACGTGGACGGCAAGGGCCGCCACACCACGACGACCCGCAACCTCCTCGTGCTCCCGGCCGGTGGCGTCCTCATCGATACGCCGGGACTGCGCGGGGTCGGTCTGTTCGACGCCGGGACAGGTGTCGGCCAGGTCTTCTCCGAGATCGAGGAGCTGGCGGCCGACTGCCGCTTCCAGGACTGCGCCCACACCGCCGAACCCGGCTGTGCGGTGCTCGCGGCCGTGGAGGACGGCACGCTCCCGGACCGCCGCCTCGACAGCTACCGCAAGCTGATCCGTGAGAACCAGCGCATCGTCGCCAAGACGGACGCGAAGCTCCGGGCCGACATGCGGCGCCAGTGGAAGCTGCGGGGCGCGGAGGGGAAGGCGGCCATGGAGGCCAAGCGGGGCCGGATCCGCTAGTCGGCGTCCGCCGGACGGCGGCAGTGTTGCGGGGGCGCTCGGGCGCCCCCGCAACGTGGTGTCCGAATTCCGCCAGCCGAAGTGCCGGTGGCGTCGCACACTGGAAGACGTGATCGATGAAGAGACCAGGTACGAGGCGGTTCGCAGCCGTGACGGGCGCTTCGACGGTGAGTTCTTCTTCGCCGTCGAGACCACCGGCATCTACTGCCGGCCGAGCTGCCCCGCCGTCACGCCCAAGCGCCAGAACGTCCGCTTCTACGCCACCGCGGCCGCCGCCCAGGGCTCCGGGTTCCGGGCCTGCCGTCGCTGCCGCCCGGACGCCGTGCCGGGGTCCGCGGAGTGGAACGTACGCGCGGACGTCGTGGGGCGCGCCATGCGCATGATCGGTGATGGTGTCGTCGACCGCGAGGGTGTCTCCGGTCTCGCCGTGCGGCTCGGGTACAGCTCCCGGCAGGTGCAGCGGCAGCTCACCGCCGAGCTGGGGGCGGGACCCGTCGCCCTCGCGCGGGCCCAACGGGCGCACACCGCAAGGGTGTTGCTCCAGACCACGGCTCTGCCGATCACGGAGATCGCGTTCGCGGCGGGGTTCGCGAGCGTCCGGCAGTTCAACGACACGATCCGGGCGGTGTACGCCCTGACGCCCACCGCGCTGCGGGCCGCCGCGCCGCGTGGCGGGGGAGCGGGGCAGGCGACCCCGGCCGCCGGGGTTCCGCTGCGGCTCGCCTACCGGGGGGCCTACCAGGCCGGAGCCGTCTTCGACCTGCTCTCCGACGAGGCCGTCGCCGGGATCGAGGAGGTCGGCGGGGAGCGGGGCGGGCGGACCTACCGCCGTACGCTGCGGCTGCCCTACGGCGCCGGGATCGTGGCCGTCGAGGAGAGTGACCACGGGGTCGGCGGGTGGCTTGACGCACGGCTCCACCTGACCGATCTGCGGGACCTCACGACCGCCGTGCAGCGGCTGCGGCGCCTCTTCGACCTCGACGCGGATCCGTACGCCGTCGACGAGCGGCTCGGCGCCGATCCGCGGCTCGCCCCGCTGGTCGCGGCTCGGCCCGGCCTGCGGTCGCCGGGCGCGGCCGATCCGGAGGAGTTCGCGGTGCGGGCGCTGGCGGGGCGTTCGGAGGCGTCGCTTCTGGTGGAGCGGTACGGGAAGGCGCTGGACGCGCCGTGCGGATCCCTCACCCACGTGTTCCCCGAACCGGGCACGCTCGCCGGGGAGCCGGGACCCGTGGGGGAGCTGGCCGCCGCGCTGGCCGACGGGCGGGTGCGGCTTGACGCGGGGGCGGACCGGGAGGATGCGGAGGCGGGGCTTTTGGGGTTGGCAGGGGTAGACGCGGGGGTGGTGGCGGTTGTTCGGATGCGGGCTCTCGGGGACCCGGATGTGGGGTTGCCGGGGGTGGATGTGCCTGAGGGGTGGCGGCCTTGGCGGTCGTATGGGGTGCGGCATGTGCTGGCGGCGGGGTAGGAGACTCCGCAGCACCTCGTCTTCATGGTCGCCGGCGGGGTGACCGAGACGGCGCGGGCGACTTTCGCTTTCCCCAACCCCACCCCTTCCCGAAAACCCGCTCGGCGCGGGGGCCTTGCGTGCCGCAATCACCGGCTCCGCCGAGTTCGTCCTCAAACGCCGGACGGGCTGATATTTCCCCGCGCGGCGGCGCATGTCACATCACTCCTCCAAGCCCCAGCTATGGATCCGCCGAGGATGAATCCGGATCAGCTCCTCGCTGAAGTGAGGGCCCAACTCATGAGGCCCCGTGAGGAGTTCGGCATCGCCCCTGATGTCGACGCCCCGCACCTTCCACGGCCGCTCACTCACGATGTCGTCGACGACCAGCGACACCTTCGGGTTCTGCTGGAGGTTGCGCCACTTCTTGGTGCTGCCCAGCGCGTACCCGCCGATCAGGATCGTCCCGTCGTCCTGCGGGAAGAACCCGACGGGATTCGCCTGCGGCTGCCCCGTCGCGTCGACACTGGCCATCCGGCCCAGACGCTGGGACTTGAGGTACGCCCGCTCGGCCTCGCTGAATTCGGTCATGGCGCGAGCCTCGCACGCGTACCCCGTCCACGCACGGATCTTGTCAGGTCGCCGGCAGACCCCACCTCGGTGGTGATCAGCATCGGCCCACCCCGCCCGAGGGCGGAGAGACCCGATGCTCGTATGGGTATGTGAACGGCCGCTGTGTACGCGGAAGAGGTCGGCCGACCACGCCGGGCTGCCGGGCGGGCGGGAGCTCAACCCCAGATCACGGCCCCCAGCCAAGCCCCCGCGATCAGCAGGCAAGCGAACAGCTCCGTCAGCACGCTCCAGCCGCCCGCCCGCATGGCCGTCCTCGTCGCCGTCACCGCCTCCCCGTGCCCGCCGAGCCGCAGTCGTTCGCCCAGGTAGATCCCTGCGACGAACCCTGGCAGCGACCCGATCACCGGCACCACGCAGAACCCGACGAGGGCCCCGGCCCCCGCGTACACGGCCGTCCGGCGCGTGGCTCCGCTCTCCCGGAAGCGCCGCGGCGGCAGCAGCCAACGGACGCCCTGCGCCACGAGGAGTACGACGGACGCGCCGACCAGGACCCACCAGGCGACCGGCTCCGGGTCCTGCAGCGCCCACCAGAGAACCGCGGCCCACACCAGCCACGGCCCCGGCACACCGGGCACAAGCACTCCGCCGATCCCGAGCAGCAGCACCACTCCGACCAGCAGGAGTTCCCACGCTCCCATCTGCCAAGCGTGCCGGAAAACCGGGAAAACCGCAGGTCGCGCAAGTCCAGCGGCCGGTACTTCCGGGGCCTAGCGCGCCACCCAGCCCCGCTCGTACGCGTGCCAGCCCAGCTGCAGCCGCGTTGTCACGCCCGTCAGCTCCATCAGGCGCTTGACCCGGCGCTGCACCGTCCGCAGCCCCAGATCGAGCTGCTTGGCGACGCTCGCGTCCGTCAGGCCCGCGAGCAGCAGCGAAAGGATCTCCAGGTCCGCGCCGTCGGGGCCCTCGGGGGCGTCCTCGGCGACCGAGTGGCCGTCCTCGCCCAGCCGCAGCGGCAGCGCGCCCCGCCACACCGCCTCGAAGAGCCCCGTCAGGGATTCGAGCAGGCCGCTCGCGTGCACCACGAGCGCGGCGGGCTCCGCCCTGCGCGAGGTCAGCGGCACCATCGCGAGCGAGCCGTCGGCGATCACCAGCTTCGTCGGGACGCGGTCCACGACGCGCACCTGTTCGTTTCGGCCGATCGCCGTCGACAGCTCGACGAGTCCGTTCGGGAGGGCGAGGACGGAGCGTTCGACCACCACGCGGTAGGTGACGCCACGGCCCGCGGCCTGCTCCTCCGCGTCGTTCTCCATGCCGGTGACCGCCACCGGATTGCCCGTCACCAGGGCGCACACCTCGTCGCTCGCGCCCAGCTGGAGCTGGAGGAAGCGCTGGGAGACCGCGCCCGCCCCGGTGACCACCTCGACCAGGTCGTGCACCGCGGGCTCGGCGCCCTGCGCGCGGTACTCCTCGGCGAGCAGCTTCGCCGCCAGCTCCGCCTTCTCCAGCTCGTGCCGCTGCTGGGTCAGGAGCGCGCCGAGCGCCACGCCGGGCGGGGCCGCCACCCACCGGCCCGCCTTGCCGGAGGCCTGGGCCGCGAGGCCGTGCAGCTCCAGGCGGCGCAGCGCGCGCACCGTCTCCGGTTCGCCCAGCGAGAGCCGCCGCGCGAGATCGGGCACGTCGGCGGCGCCCACCGCCACCAGCGCGCGGTACGCCGATTCGTGCAGCTCATCCAGACCTATCGCAGCCAGCATGCGGCGACGTCCCTCCCCAAGGATCCGTTCGGGCGGCGCCCTGGCGGAAAAGAGCCACGGCGTAAACCCGCCCCAGGACATCATCCCCGCACCCCCCGTCTCTCTGCCAAGGTGACGCCACCGCAGCACCAACGGCAGCCGGAATTAAGGCTTTTGGTCCCTTTTCGGCTGTGGTTCCGCATGCCCGTCCATGCATGCCCATCAATCCTGGGGAGAGCGATGCGCCCGATATCGCGCACGGCCTTGGCGGCGGCGTCCGCCGCCGTGCTCGCCGTCACCGCGGCCGTTCCGTCCGCGGCCGAGCCGCGCACGGCCACGGCGGACACGAGTCCGCTGGTGGGGAGTGCCCCACGCGGCGAGGGGAGCTCCGTCGTCACGCTCGTCACCGGTGACCGCATCCTCGTGACGTCCGACGGCAAGAAGCGGGCGGGCGCGAGCGCGCTGCCCGGCGCGGACGGCACCGTGCCCCTCGTCCAGACCCGGCAGTCCGGCAAGGACCTGTACGTCTACCCCGAGGGCGCCGTCCACGCGATCGCCGAGGGCCGGGTCGACGAGGAACTCTTCAACGTCACCGGCCTCGTCCGGCAGGGCTACGACGACGCGCACGCCAAGAAGCTTCCGCTGATCGCCGTGTACGGCACGTCCGTCGACGTCACGCGCGCGGTGCCCGCCACGCCGCGCGGCGCCGAACGCGGACTCGTCCTCGACTCCGTCGGCGGGGTCGTGCTGAAGGCCGACAAGAAGAAGGCCGCGGACTTCTGGGCGGACTTCACCTCCGCCAAGTCCCGTTCCGGATACAGCACGTCGGGGATGAAGAAGCTCTGGCTCGACGCCAAGGTCAAGGCCACCCTCGACAGGTCGACGAAGCAGGTGCACGCCCCCGAGGCCTGGGCCGCGGGCTACGACGGCAAGGGCACCAAGGTCGCCGTGCTCGACACCGGCGCCGACGCCGCCCACCCCGACCTCAAGGGCCGCATCGGTGCGGTCAGGAACTTCACCGAGTCCCCGGACAACGAGGACCGCCAGGGCCACGGCACCCACACCACCTCCACCGTCGGCGGCACCGGCGCGGCGAGCGGCGGCAAGAAGAAGGGCGTCGCACCCGCCACCGAGCTGCTGCACGGCAAGGTCCTCGACGACAGCGGCTCCGGCGCCACCTCCTGGATCATCGCGGGCATGCAGTGGGCCGTCGACGAGAAGGCCGACGTCGTCTCCATGAGCCTCGGAAACCCGGCGCGCACCGACTGCACGGACCCGATGAGCACGGCCACGGAGGAGCTCGCGCGGTCGAGCAAGGACACCCTCTTCGTCCTCGCGGCGGGCAACACAGGACCGAGCCTCAACTCCGTGTCCTCGCCCGGCTGCGCGCCGAGCGTCCTGACCGTCGGCGCCGTCGACCGTGACGACTCCACGGCCTCCTTCTCCAGCCGGGGTCCCGCGTACGGCTCGCACACCCTCAAGCCGGAGATCGCCGCTCCCGGAGTCGACATCTCCGCGGCGGCAGCGGGCGGCCGAGGCGTCCACGCCTACCAGTCCATGAGCGGTACGTCGATGGCGACCCCGCACGTCGCGGGCGCCGCCGCCCTGGTCAAGCAGCGCCACCCGGAGTGGAGCGCCCAGCAGATCAAGTCGGCCCTCGTGTCGTCGGCGGACAGCGCCATCCCCGGTGACGTGACCGAGACGGGCGGCGGGCGGCTCGACGTGAAGGCCGCCGTCGACCAGAAGGTCCTCGGCTCACCCGCCGTGCAGGGCGGCACCTTCGGCTGGCCCCAGGACCACTCGGACCGCACCACGGTCGACGTCCCGTACACCAACACCACTGACAAGGCAGTGGAGTTGAAGCTGTCCGTGCAGGGCGTCACCGGCAACGACGGCTCCGCCGTGCGGTCCGGCATCGCCAGACTCGGCGCACGCACGGTGAAGGTTCCGGCGGGCGCGAGCGTCAAGGTCCCGCTCAAGCTCGACCCCGACGCGGACCTCAAGCGCTCCCAGTACGGCGACGTGACCGGCCGCGTCCTGGCGAAGGCCGGCGGTGTCGCGGTCTCCACGCCCTTCTCCCTCTACGTACAGCCGGAGACCGTCAGCCTCCGCGTGAAGCTCGTCGACCGTGCAGGGAAGCCCGCCGGCGGCCCCTCGTCCGTCGACCTCATCGGCACCGACGACGCGAGCGGCGAGCGGCGCTTCAACGAGGGCGCGAACGACCAGACGTACCAAGTCCGCCCGGGTGCCTACTTCCTGACCGGCTTCATCGCCACGCCGGACGCGGACGGCGGCACGCTGACCGACTCGCTCACCCACATCGCCCGGCCCCAGGTCGAGGTGAAGAAGGACATGACCGTCACGCTCGACGCCCGCAGGGCACACCGGCTCACGGTCAGGACGGACAAGAAGTCCGAAGTGCGCGGCGCCACCCTCGGGTTCGCCCGCACCTGGGGCACCGACCACTGGCTGCACGCGGGCACCGCGGCCGGACCGCGCTCCATCCGCGGCTTCTACCAGTCCGTCGAGGGCAAGGCGACCGACGGCACGTTCGAGTCCAGCACCTACTGGCGCGCCGCGGCGCCCCTGCTCTCCGAACTCTCCGTCACCGGCGGCACTTCACTGCACCCCGTGACAGCGTCCACCGGTTCGGCCAACCTCGACGGCACGGGCAAGGCGGCTCTGGTAGGCGCCGGTTCCGGCACGCCCGCCGAGCTGGCAGCAGCAGGGGTCAAGGGAAAGATCGCCCTGGTCAAGGCCCCGGACAGCGGCGGCATGAGCACCGTGGCGGGCAACGCGAAGGCCGCCGGAGCGGTCGCGGTCATCGCCCACCGCACGGCGCCGGGCCGCTGGTACCCCTCGGTGGGCCTCACCGGCTCCCCGCTGCCCGTCCTCGGCATCCAGGCGCCGGAGGCGGCCTCACTCCTCGCGCAACTGTCCGAAGGGCCGGTCGAGTTGAAGTGGCAGGGGACCGCGAAGAGCCCCTACATCTACAACCTCGCCTTCCCCGAGACCGGCCAGATCCGCGACGACCGCACCTACCGGGTGCGGGACAAGGACCTCGCCGCGAACGAGGCGACGTACCGCGCGATGGGCACGGCCACGGACTACGTGGACCTGCCGTCCGCCGTCCGCCCCTCGGGTCTTGAGGTCTACTTCGCCGACATCGAGTCGGTCCCGGCCCCCGGCAAGCGCACCGAGTACTACTCGGCGGGTACGACCGGCTGGGGCCACCAGGTCTCCAGCAGCTTCCCGTTCGGCGAGTTCATGATCGACCCGGTGCGGACGTACGAGAAGGGGGAGCGGCGCACCGAGAAGTGGTACGAGGGCGTGCTCACCCCGGCCGCGCCACGCGACGCCGATGGCGGGCTCGGTCTCGCGGGGGAGCGGCAGGGCAACCTGATCGGTGTCGCCCCCGGATTCTGGGGCGACGGCGAACACGCCGGGATCCAGGGCGGGTTCGGCGACATCGGCAGCGTGGAGCTGAAGCGCGACGGCGAGGTCGTGGGGGAGTCGGGCTGGCCGTTCGGGGTCTTCACGGTCCCGGCCGGGGATTCCGCGTACGAACTCACCCTGAGCACCCAGAAGATCGGGTCGAGGGTGTGGCAGCGGTCGACGGGCACGCGGACCACCTGGGCGTTCCGTTCGCACCTCGACGAGGAGGCCTACTCACAGGGGATCCCCATGCTGTTCCCGCGCTACCGGCTGCCGGAGGACGGCATGAAGACCCTGGCCGCCGAGGACGGCCAGATGATTGAGCTCACGGCTACGGGGCACGCGGGCTACAGGCCCGGCGCGCTCAAGTCGGCGGCGCTGTCCTACTCGTACGACGAGGGCAAGACCTGGACCGAGGCGAAGACGTCCGCCTCCGGTGGCAGGTGGAGCGCCACCGTCGATCACGCGGGCGCCTCGGGCAAGCAGGTCTGGCTCAGGACCGAACTGAAGGATGCGAACGGAAGTTCCGTCACTCAGACGGTGACTCGCGCCTACGACGTGCGATAAACACACAGACACCGCCGGGCGGTCCTCCCGTGGGGGGTGGGTCCGCCCGGCGGCCCTCATCACTCTTCCGGTGGCCGGAATTTCCGGATGCACCGTTTTCGTACGGCCTTTGCGGTGGACAATAGGGGCATGAGCCAGCAGGGGGAGAGGCACGACGGGGCCTCCGGCCAGGAGGACGACTGGTGGGGTCAGCTCTACGACGACTCCGCTCATGACACGGGTCCGGCCGAGGCGGCCGACACCCTCGACGACAGGTTCGCGTCGGCGGTTTCCGCGGCGGGCGAGGGTGCGGCTGATCCCGCCCCCGTGGGCGAGGGCGCGGAAGGAACACTTCCGCGTCCCGGCCGCTTCCCCGACCCGGAGCCGCCGCCCCCGGAGTTCCGGGACCGGCGGGGTGCGCCGGGCGCCACCGGGGACCTGACTCCCCGGACGCCGGATCCCGCGGCCGCGGGGGAGCCCTCCGGGCGAGACACCGGGGCCGGAGCCGCGCAAGGCGAACCGTTCATGCCGCGCGAGCCATCGGCGCCGCCCGGACCGGCGCCGTCCCACGAGCCCTCGCCCCCGCCGCCGTCGTACGAGCCGCCGCCTCCGACCCCACCCTCGCCGCCACCCGCCGCCCGCGTCCGCCCGGGCGCCGCCCCCTGGGAGCCGCCCGCCGCGCCCACGGGACCGGTCACCTTCCCGGCGGGGCCGACGAAGCCGCCCGGCGACCCGAGCCGCACCACCGCCGTCCCCGCTCCCCGCACACCCGAGGAATCCGCGGTCCCGGAGCCGCAGGCACCCGATCCGGTGGAACGGGAGCCGACCGTGACGGCAACGGCCGTCGAAGCCGTCTCCTACGTGGGCGACGGGCCGCCCACCTACGACGCCGAGCCCACCGTCCTGCCCGCCGCCGACCCCGACGACCTGGGCGACCTCGTCGCCGACACCGTGCTCGACGGCGCCCGCTACGGCACCTCCACCCTGCGCGCCGTCTCCGTGCGCGGGGACTCCGCGCGCTACCGGGGCGAACCGCGCCGCGACTCGCTGCTCACCGCGCGCTTCGGGACCGGCGATGCCGCGCTCGTCCTGGTGGCGATGGCCACCGGAGCGCGCGCCACACCCGGCGCCCATCGCGCCGCGGCCGAGGCCTGCGCCTGGATCGGGCGGGCCGTGGGCCGCAGCCACCAGCGGCTCTCCGAGGACATCAGGGCCGCCCGGCGCGGCGACCTCAAGAGCGGTCTGCACCGGCTCACGGACCGCAGCCTCGGCAAGCTCCGCGCCCATGCGGTCGACCTCGGCATCGAACCCGAGGAGTACGCCGCGTCCCTGCGCTGCCTCCTCCTGCCGGCCGACCCCGAATGCCGTACGCGCGTCTTCTTCGGTGTCGGCGGCGGGGGGCTCTTCCGGCTGCGGGACGGCACCTGGCAGGACATCGAGCCCCGCGTCAGCGACACGGCCGGTGACGCCGGACCGCCCGTCGTCGGGTTCGGTTCCGTGCCGCCGGAGACCCCCGAGGGCGACCGGCTCACCATGGACATGGGGATCATCACGCCCCCGAGTCCGTACGAGCCCGCCCCCGAGCCGCCGCCCCGCGAGCCGTTCCGCTTCCGGGCCTCCGTAGCCCGCCCGGGTGATGCCCTGATGCTCTGCAGCGGCGGCCTCGCCGAGCCTCTGCGCGGCGAGCCCGACCTCGCCGCCCACCTCACCCAGCGGTGGGCGAAGAGCGGCCCACCGGGCCTCGCGACCTTCCTCGCGGACGTCCAGGTCCGGGTCAAGGGGTACGCGGACGACCGAACGGCGGCCGCCGTTTGGGAGGCGTGAGCGCCCGCCCTGTGAATTCATGGAACCCAAGAGAGTCAAGGGGACTGAAGGGTTCGTGAAGCCATGGCCAAGCAGAACGTCGCCGAACAGTTCGTCGACATCCTCCACCGCGCCGGTGTGCGCCGGATGTACGGAGTCGTGGGCGACAGCCTCAACCCGGTCGTGGACGCGATCAGGCGCACCAAGGGCATCGACTGGGTGCAGGTCAGGCACGAGGAGACCGCCGCCTTCGCGGCCGGTGCCGAGGCCCAGATCACCGGCAGCCTCGCTGTCTGCGCCGGTTCCTGCGGCCCGGGCAACCTCCACCTGATCAACGGCCTCTACGACGCCCACCGCTCCATGGCGCCCGTCCTGGCCCTCGCCTCCCACATCCCCTCCAGCGAGATCGGCCTGAGCTTCTTCCAGGAGACCCACCCCGATCAGCTCTTCCGCGAGTGCAGTCACTACAGCGAGATGATCTCCAACCCGCAGCAGATGCCGCGGCTGCTCCAGACCGCCATCCAGCACGCGATCGGGCAGTCCGGCGTCAGCGTCGTCACCCTGCCGGGAGACATCGCCGACCAGCAGGCCCCCGACAAGTCCCCGGAGAGCGCGCTCGTCACCTCGCGCCCCACCGTGCGCCCCGGCGACACGGAGATCGACAAGCTCGCCGAGATGATCGACAAGGCCGGCAAGGTCACCCTGTTCTGCGGCAGCGGCACGGCGGGCGCGCACGCCGAGGTCATGGAGTTCGCCGAGAAGATCAAGTCCCCGGTGGGTCACGCCCTGCGCGGCAAGGAATGGATTCAGTACGACAACCCGTACGACGTGGGGATGAGCGGTCTGCTCGGATACGGCGCCGCGTACGAGGCCACCCACGAGTGCGACCTGCTGATCCTGCTCGGCACCGACTTCCCGTACAACGCCTTCCTGCCCGACGACGTCAAGATCGCCCAGGTCGACGTGCGCCCCGAACGCCTCGGCCGCCGCTCGAAGCTGGACCTCGCCGTCTGGGGAGACGTCCGCGAGACCCTGCGCTGTCTCACCCCGCGCGTCACGCCCAAGACCAACCGCAAGTTCCTCGACAAGATGCTCAAGAAGCACGCCGACGCCCTCGAAGGCGTCATCAAGGCCTACACGCGCAAGGTCGAGAAGCACATCCCGATCCACCCCGAGTACGTGGCGTCCGTCGTGGACGAACTGGCATCGGACGACGCGGTGTTCACCGTCGACACAGGTATGTGCAACGTCTGGGCGGCCCGCTATCTCACCCCGAACGGCAAGCGCCGCATCATCGGCTCCTTCAGTCACGGCTCGATGGCCAACGCCCTGCCGCAGGCGATCGGCGCCCAGTTCACCGACCGCAAGCGCCAGGTCGTCTCTATGTCGGGCGACGGCGGATTCTCCATGCTGATGGGCGACTTCCTCACCCTCGTCCAGTACGACCTGCCGGTGAAGGTCGTCCTCTTCAACAACTCGTCCCTGGGCATGGTCGAGCTGGAGATGCTGGTGGCCGGGCTCCCTTCGTTCGGCACGGCCAACCACAACCCCGACTTCGCCGCCGTCGCCCGCGCCGCGGGCGCCTACGGCGTGCGGGTGGAGAAGCCCAAGCAGCTCGCCGGAGCCCTGAAGGACGCCTTCGCGCACAAGGGCCCCGCCCTCGTCGACATCGTCACCGACCCGAACGCCCTCTCCATCCCGCCCAAGATCAGCTCCGAGATGGTGACCGGCTTCGCGCTGTCCGCCAGCAAGATCGTCCTGGACGGCGGTGTCGGCCGCATGGTGCAGATGGCGCGCTCCAACCTGCGGAACGTGCCCCGCCCCTGACGTCGCGTCAGCGCACCGGCCGCAGCCGCAGCGTCACGATCTGGAACGGACGCAGCGCCAGCACGAGCCCCGCGTCATCGGTGTGGGCCGGTTCGAGCGGACGCTCCAGGAGATCGGTCACCTCGGCCGCGCCCACCGCGAACGACGTGGTGAGCGTGGCCGCGGCGCGCCCGCCCCGCGACTCGTAGAGCCGCACCACGACATCGCCGCTTCCGTCGTCCGCGAGCTTCACCGACTCCACGGTCACCGCCGGATTGTCGACGCTCACCAGGGAGGGCAGCACGGGCGCGTCGGCCACCCGCAGCGGCAGATTGAGCGCGAGCCCCTCCGCGACCGCGTCGCCCGTCGTCGCGCCGGGCAGCAGGGCGTACGTGAACCGGTGCGTGCCCAGGTCCGTCTCCGGGTCCGGACTGTGCGGGGCGCGAAGCAGCGTCAGCCGCACGGTGGTGCCGAGCCCGTCGCCGTGCGGGGAGCGCGTCACGTCGTGGCCGTACGTCGAGTCGTTGAGCACCGCCACGCCGTACGCCTCCTCGGCGACCCGCAGCCACCGGTGCGCGCAGATCTCGAAACGGGCCGCGTCCCAGCCGGTGTTGGCGTGCGTGGAGCGGTGCACGTGCCCGAACTGGATCTCGGCCGCGGACCGTTCGGCGTGCACGTCGAGGGGGAATGCGGCCTTGAGCACCTTCTCCGACTCCTGCCAGTCGACGTCCGTGACGACGTCGACGCGACGGCTGCCCGCCGCGAGCCGGATCTCCTGGGTGATCCGCGACGTCCCGAAGGACCGCACCACGCGCACGGCGACCCGCAGCGGCCCGTCCTCGACTAGCTCCACGGACTCGGCCTCCGTGAGGTCGGTGTGCGTGTTGCGGTAGTGCTTGTCCAGGTCCCAGGCGTCGTAGTGCGTGGGGTGGTCGGGATGCAGCTGGAGGAGGTTGCCGCGCGAGCCGGGGGAGAGGACCTCGCGGTGCGCGTCGATGTCGTGCACGGAGGTCAGCAGTCCGTCCGCGTCGATGGCGACCCGCAGGTGCTCGTTCAGCAACTGGATGTGGCCATCGGCGAGCAGAGCGGTCGCCCCGGTCTCGCGGGTGTACGAGGCAGCCTCCTCAAGTCCCTTGCTTCCCAAGGCCGGAACGTTGACGTGCACCAGGGTGCCGTCCTCGGCCGCGACGACCTCACTGCGGGCGTACGGCGACGCGTTGAGCGCGGTGGGGCCGCCCGGACCGAGGGAACGGACCGCCGCCGCGGTGAGCTCATCGAGCTCGGCGAGCACACGCGCGTACGTGTCGCGGGCCTCGCGGTGCACCCAGGCGATCGACGATCCCGGCAGGATGTCGTGGAACTGGTGCAGCAGCACGGTCTTCCAGAGCCGGTCGAGGGTCGCGTAGGGATAGACGTACGCGGGGTCGCGCACCGCGGCGGCCGTGCACCACAACTCGGCCTCGCGCAAGGCGTGTTCGGTGCGGCGATTGCCACGCTTGGTGGCCGCCTGCGTCGTGTACGTCGCGCGGTGCAGCTCCAGGTAGAGCTCGCCCGACCAGACCGGCGCCTCGGGCCCGTACTCCTCCTCGGCGGCGGCGAAGAACGCGGACGGCTTCTCGATCTCGACGCGCGGTGAACCCTCCAGGGAGCGCGTGCGCCGCGCCTTCTCCAGCATCTCGCGGGTGGGACCGCCGCCGCCGTCGCCCCAGCCGAACGGCACCAGGGAGCGGGACGCGCGGCCCTTCTCGGCGAAGTTCCGCTCCGCGTGGGCGAGTTCGGCGCCGTGGATCTGGGAGTTGTAGGTGTCCACCGGAGGGAAGTGCGTGAAGACGCGGGTGCCGTCGATGCCCTCCCACCAGAAGGTGTGGTGAGGCATCTTGTTGGACTGGTTCCAGCTCAGCTTCTGGGTGAGGAACCAGCGGATGCCCGCGAGCTTCGCCAGCTGCGGGAACGCCGCCGTGTAGCCGAAGGAGTCCGGCAGCCAGATCTCCTCCGTCTCCACGCCGAGCTCCTCGCGGAAGAACCGCATGCCGTGCGTGATCTGCCGGGCCAGTGCCTCGCCGCCCGGCATGTTGGCGTCCGACTCGACCCACATGGAGCCCACCGGCGCCCAGTTCCCGTCCGCGACTGCCTTCTTGATGCGCTCCCAGATGTGCGGCTGGTGCTCCTTGACCCAGGCGTACTGCTGGGCCTGCGAACAGGCGAAGACCAGCTCGGGATAGTCCTGGGCGAGAGCCGTCACATTGGCAAAGGTGCGGGACGCCTTGCGCACCGTCTCGCGCAGGGGCCACAGCCAGGCCGAGTCGATGTGGGCGTGCCCGGTGGCCGAGACCCGGTGTGCGCTGGCGTGGGCGGGACGTGCGAGGACCTCCGCCAGCTCGGCTCGGGCCGCTGCCGCCGTGCCCGACACGTCGTGCAGATCGAGTGCGTCGAGCGCGCGCTCCAGGGCGCGCAAGATCTCGTGGCGCCGCGGACGGGCGGCGTCCAGTTCGTACATCAGCTCGGACAGGACCTCGATGTCCAGGGTCAATCGCCAGACGTCCTCGTCCAGTACGGCGAGATCGGCAGACGCGAATCGGTAGATGAGGCCATCGCCCGCGGTCAGTACGTCGCCCAGGGGGGTCGGTTCGAAGTCGTGCAGGATGAGGGGATTGGCCGCCGCCTCCAGCAGGAGGTGCACCGGCTCGCCACCCCGTGCGGAAGCTGCCACGGGGATGTGCCGGTTGCGAGGGTGAATCCCCTTGAGGGGGACGCCCGCCGCGTCGTACACCAGACCCTCCGCCTGGAAGCCGGGGCCGTCGCCGGTGAAGCCGGGGTCGACGACCACCTCGACGTGCCGTCCGCGCCAGGCGTCGGGCACCTGACCGCGCAGCCGGAACCAACTGGTTGACCAGGGTTTTCCCCAGGCGGTGCCCGTCTCGAAGGGCTCGTACGAGGCGTCGAGGGCTTCGGCGACGGGGACGGGTTCGCCCGGCGCGTGCCAGACGGAGAGGGCGAGCGGCACACGGTCCGCGTACTGGGCGGGGCGGATGAACTGCCGCAGGGCGCGCTCCAGGCGTCCCTCCACCAGCAGTCGGTCGTCGTGCACGGCGGCTCCTCGGAATGCTCGGGCGGGCCCGGCGCGGCGCTGCGGGGCCCGGTCGGGATCAAGAAGAAACGGTCCATCGCTTCACTTCCCCGCCGAGCTCGGGCGCACCCACTCCAATGATTGACGATTAGACATGAGTGCCGCCATCCGAGTGGGGCATGCATTCCGTGAGCGTGTTCGAGCAGGGAGGAATGGACTCGGTTTGTGGGCGGGGGTCATGACAAGGCAGGTAAGAGACGGAGGTCCCCTTCATTTCGGGGCTTCCTCGCCGAATGCAAGGGATGAGCCGATCGACGGCAAGCCGGTGGAGCTCCATAGGGCTCAACTCCGGCGCAGATTGGGGAGATCCGACCTACGCGCGGTCCCTGAGGTCAGGGGCGCGCTGCGCGAACTGCTCCGGACCTGGGGGAGGCCCGGACGATCCGAGATAGCCGAGCTGCTGACCAGCGAACTGGTCACCAACGCACTGGTGCACACCGACCGCGACGCCGTTCTGACGGCGACCGTGCGGCCGGGCAGGCTGCGCGTCGAGGTCAGGGACTTCGTCGGACGCCGCCCGAGGCTCTGCGTGCCGGACGCCGACGACAGCACGCACGGCCGTGGCCTGATGCTCGTGCAGTCCCTCGCCGACGCGTGGGGTGTGCGGGCGCACGGGGTCGGGAAGGCGGTGTGGTTCGAGCTGGACGGCGGCCCGGCATGAACCGGGCCGCCGGCCAACTCCCGTCCTGCGCTGCTGACATCAGCCGAACTGCTGCTCCAGATCCTTGAGCTTGCGCTCAAGGGAGTCGAGCCGCGGCAGCGCCTGGGTGTCGTCCTCGGCGGTGAGGTCGACGGTGACGGGTTCAGTGCCGTTCTTCACGGCCTGGAGGGAGGGGCGGGAACGCAGCGGCAGCTGTTCCTGTTCCGGCGGGGCTATGGCAGGGTCCGTGCCGACCTGCGCGGCCCCGGCGGCCGGTGCGACGGCCGGCAGGTCGACCTGCCGGGCGCCGCCTCGGCCCGGCAGGCCGCGATGGCCCCTGCTGATCGCCTTGAGCTGCGCACGTTCCAGCTTCTCCCTGCCTCGCCTGGTGATCCGGGTGCGCTGCTTCTCGCGCCGGTCCTCGCGGACCTCCTCGACCGCCTCGTCCAGGGTGCGTACGCCTTCGAGGAGCATCAGTGACCAGGCACCGAAGGTCTCCCGGGGCGCGCGCAGCCACCTAACGATCCGGATCTGCGGCAACGGCCTCGGCACCAGGCCCTGTTCGCGCAGTGCCGCCCGGCGTGTCTGCTTCAGCGCGCGGTCGAAGAGCACCGCCGCCGAGAGCGACATCCCGGAGAAGAACTGCGGGGCGCCCGCGTGGCCGAGTCCCCTGGGCGCGTGCACCCAGTTGAACCAGGCGGCCGCGCCCGCGAACGTCCACACCAGGAGCCGTGAGCCGAGCGCCGCGTCACCGTGGCTCGCCTCGCGCACGGCGAGCACGGAGCAGAACATCGCCGCGCCGTCGAGGCCGAACGGGACCAGGTACTCCCAGCCATCGGTGAGGTTGAGATTCTGGCGGCCGAAGCCGACCAGGCCGTGGAAGGAGAGTGCGGCGGCGACCGCCGCACAGCAGAACAGCAGAACGTACGAGGCCGTTCCATAGACGGCTTCCTTGCGCCTGCGGCGCTCCTCGCTGCGTTCCCAGGATTCGTCGCTGGAGGCATTGGCGGCCGATTTCTGCCCGGCGCGTTTGCCGCGTGCGAGTACCGCCACCGCCACCAGCATGCCCAGGAGCAGGACGCAGCCCGGAAGCAGCCAGTCCAGCGATATGTCGGTCAGTCTCATCTGGGGTCCCTTGCGTCGCGGTAGGGCGTTCGGGCGCCATAGTGACCCAATCCCGATGGCCCTCAGAGGGGTTTCCGGGCAAGAGAACGCCAAGGGGGGTGCAAAGGGGTGCGACGCGCGCCGTTTTGCTCGAACTCAAGCCTTGGTAAGGGGAGTTGAGTTCGATTAAACGAACACGAAAGGGTGGTTCAAAGGGGAGGGGCTGCGATTTCGGCTCGGGGCGGGGCCCCGGTCAGGCCGCCGCGGCGGCGCTCAGCCGTGCGACGCGGTCCGCGTCACAGGTGCGCGGGCAGGTCACACAGGTGTCCTCGGGGCGCAGCGTGTAGAACATGCAGCAGCTCGCGCGGTCCCGTGTCGGCAGGGACTCGCCGTTCGGTCCCGTCAGCTCACGGAACCCCGCCGTGCCCACGTACGGCTTGGTGGCGCCCGGCAGCAGCCGCTCCAGCTCCGTCGTGGCGCGCTGCTCCTCGCCCAGGAGATGGGCGATGTACCAGAGCCCCTCGACGATCTCGTCCGTGGCGACGCTCCACAGGGCGCGCGAGCGGCGCCGCATGCGGGGCCCGAAGGCGTCCAGGAGCGGTCCCAGGTGCTCGGCGACGGCGGCCCGCACCTCCGCGCGCAGGGCTTCCTCGTCCGATACGACGCGGGCGCCCGACAGTGCGGCGGCCGGATCGCCGGGCAGGCAGGCGAAGCCTGCGTCACGGACGGCGAGGCGGCCGAGGGTGCGCTGGAAGGAGACGTTCTCTACGGGGTAGCGGGGCACCCGGCGGTGCAGGAACCACGGCAGGGTGATGAGGAGGGTGGCCGGCCAGGCATAGCGGTGCAGGGCGAAGCCGGCGATGACGTCCGGACGCCCCGCCTGCCCGTAGTCCTTCAGTACCTGCGCCTCGTCCCACGCCAGAAAAGCGTCGAGGTCGGCCCCGCCCTCCGCGAGCCGGGCGGCGGTGACCCAGCCGCCGCCCCGTGGGGCCTGCTCCTCGTCGCCGAGCTCGGTCACGCGCAGTCCGGGGAACACTTCGGTGAGGCGGGCGTAGGCGTCCGCGAGGGCGCTCGGGGCGCGCTTCGCCAAGGTGGGAACGGACATGCGAGAACCACCGAATCACGATCGATTGCAGGTAAGCCTAACCTTACCCAGAATGATCGAGGTTTCAACTGCGGGGCTGTCCGCCTATGGTGCCTCTCGTACCTTTCGGACCGAGCGGACTTTGGGGTGGACCTCGTGGAGCAGGCCAGAGCGCATGACGCGTACCGCCTCGCCGCCCGGGTGCCGGCGCAGGTGCAGGCCTCGACGGCCCGGGACGCGGTCCCCGCGCCGCCCCCGGCCCGCGGCGAGCACACGCACGGGGAAGCGGCGTTGCCCGCGCCGGTGCCCGCCCCGCGCAGGACGGTCCAGCGGAACTCGGTCCGCGGGCAGATCCTGGACGCCCTGCGGGCCGCGCTCGTCGGGGGCGACCTCGCACCCGGCGAGGTGTACTCGGCGCCCGTGCTGGGCGAGCGCTTCGGGGTCTCGGCGACGCCGGTGCGCGAGGCGATGCAGCAGCTGGCGACCGAGGGCGCGGTGGAGGTCGTGCCGAACCGCGGCTTCCGGGTCACCGAGCGGAGCGCGCGCGAGCTGGGGGAGCTTGCGGAGGTGCGGGCACTGATCGAGGTGCCGGTGATGCTGCGGCTGGCCCGTACGGTGCCCGCCGCGCGCTGGTGCGAGCTGCGGCCCCTTGCCGAGGCGAGCGCGGTGGCGGCGGCGGGCGGCGACCTTGCCCGGTACGCGGAGGCGGACCGGGCTTTTCACGGGGCGGTACTGGGCCTTTCGGGTAATCAGCAGCTCGTGCAGGTGGCCGATGATCTGCACCGGCGCTCGCAGTGGCCCCTGGTGAGCGGCCCCGTCCACGGCCGCCGCGCGGACCTCGTCGCCGACGCGGCGGAGCACATGGCTCTGCTTGAGGCGCTGGTGGCGCAGGACCTGGGGGTCGTCCAGTCCTTGGTGAGGGAGCATTTCGCCGGGTCCGGATCCAGCCCGTCCGGCGTCTGAGGACGAACTCGGCGGAGCCGGTGATGACGGTGCGCCGAGGCCGGAGGCCTACGCCGCCGGCGCCGGTGGTGTCAGATGTTGTGCCAGCCAGGACGGCACCCCGCCCATCAGGCGGAAGAGGCGCGCGGCCTCGGCCCGCAGGCGGCCGGCCTCCGGTTCGGGTTCCGTGTCGGCCAGTGCGGCCAGCGCGGGCGCCGTGCCCACCAGATAGCCCAGCTCCTCCCGGATCCGCAGCGACTCCCCGAAGCCGTGCCGCGCCTCCGCCAACTCCCCTTCGCGCAGGGCCAGTCCGGCCAGGTGCCGCCAGGTGAAGGAGAGGAGGAGAGAGTCCGAGTGTGCCGTCGCGCCCGCATGGGCCCTGCGGTACGCCGCCCGCGCCGCCTGGGGCGAATCCGCGATGTGCTCGGCGATGAGCCCCCGGCGGAAGTCGAGGAGAGGGCGCCCCGCAGCGTTCGGGGCCAGCAGTGCCGCCGCCCGCCCCAGAGCCGTACGCGCCTCGTCCGCCCGGTCCCGCACGGCGAGCACCGTGGACGCGTACGCCAGCTGGCCGCGCTCGCAGGCCGCCGCCCCGCGGTCGTCGTCCTCCACGGCAAGCGCCTCCGCCGTCCGCAGTCCGTCCTCCGCCTCGGCCCAGCCCTCACCCGTGAACAGGCACCGCTCCACCAGGAGCGAGGTCCTCTGAAGCGCCGGCCCAGGCCCCTCGCGTGAGGCCAGCAGCGCTGCCGCGTCGGTCCAACAGCCGCGCGAGCGCAGCCGCCATACCGCGGTCTGGAGTGGATCGTCCCCTGCAGTCGTTCCGGAACCAGACATGGCGGTATGCGCCACGTTGCCCTCCCCGAGCACGCCATTGAGCTGTTGAGTCGTGGGCGCATCTCAGCATGGATCGGCGCACCCGGCCAAGGGGCTGGGTGAAAGAATTCACAAAGGGCGTGTCATGAAAGGTGTTCGACCGGGGCCGCCCGCGTCAGCTCATCCGCAGTGCCAGGAAGAAATCGAGCTTGTCCTCGAGCCGCGAGAGGTCACGACTCGTCAACTGCTCGATACGGCCCACTCGGTAGCGCAACGTGTTGACGTGCAGGTGCAGCCGCGCGGCGCACCGCGTCCACGAACCGTCGCAGTCCAGGAACGCCTCCAGGGTCGGAATGAGCTCCGCCCGGTGACGCCGGTCGTAGTCCCGCAGCGGGTCCAGGAGGCGTGCCGTGAACGCCCGGCGCACGTCGTCCGGGACGAACGGCAGCAGCAGGACGTGCGAGGCGAGCTCCTGATGCCCGGCCGCGCAGACCCGCCCCGGACGCGCCGCGGCGACCCGGCGGGCGTGCCGCGCCTCCTCCAGGGCGCCGCGCAGGCCCTCCGCCGAGTGCACGGAGGCGCTGACGCCGAGCGTGAGGCGGCCGTCGCCGTCCAGGCCCGCAGACAGGGGGTCGCGGACGGACTCCAGAAGGGAATCGGCCAGCAGGCCCGTCTCCGGGCCGTCGTGCTCCGAGGGGACCGCGGGCAGCGGCACGAGCGCGATCGCCTCGTCACCCGTATGGGCCACCGCGATGCGGTCGGACGGCTCGGGCCCCGCCGACAGCGGGTCCACGAGGATCTCCTCCAAGAGGGACTGGGCCACCGGACCGCCCTCGATCTCGCCGCCGTCCCACTCCACGCGGGCCACCACGACCTGCCAGTGCGGCGCGGCGCCCAGGCCGGGCAGCAGCACGGGGGCCGCGACCCGCAGGCGCGCCGCGATCTCCGCCGGGGCCGCGCCCGTCTGGACCAGCTCCAGGACCTCCTGGGCCAGCCTGCGCCGTACGGTGCGTGCGGCGTCGCGCCGGTCACGCTCGACCGCGATCAGCTGGGTGACGCCCTGCAGCAGGTCCAGGCGCTCCTCGGGCCAGTCGCCCGCGTCCGCCTCGACCGCCAGGAGCCAGTCCGACAGGACCGTCTCGCGTACGTCACGCAGCGCCGCCGTGCTCGCCGCCGCCGCGGCGGAAGCCGGACCGCGCCCACTGCTCCGGATGGGGAACAGGGAGTACGTCGTGCCGTCCACCTGGACCCGGTGCGGGCCCCGGCGACCCGTGCGGGCCGCGGCCAGGTGTTCGCCCGCCAGACGCGCGCACACGGCCGCGGGCAGGGCGGGGCCCGCCGCGCTCGACCCCGCGATGGCGCGGCCCGCGGGGGACAGGACCCAGGCCCGCAGGTCCAGGTCGGAGCCGAGCAGGTCGAGGACGACGTCGGGGCCGCCGCCGGTGGGGCCCGACGTCATCAGGCGGCGGTGCCGGTCCACGACGGCCGCCAGGTCACCGGCGCGCTCACCGGAGACCTGCCGGACGACGTGTTCGGTGATCGTCGCGAAGGCGACCGACTCGTTCACGGCGAACAGCGGCAGGCGGTGCCGCGCGCAGGCATCGACGATGTCGTCCGGGATGTCGCCCAGCTCGGCCTCGCCCGCGGCCAGCGCCGCCACCCCGGCGCTCGCCAGGATCCGTACGAAGGGTTCGGTGTCCGAGGCGTCGTGGCGCCAGGCGAGGCCGGTCAGGACCAGCTCACCGCCCGCGAGGTACCGGCTGGGGTCGCGCAGGTCCGTGGTCATCACACCGCGCACGGTGCGGTCGAGCTCGTCCTCGCCGCCGAGCAGTCGCAGGCCCAGCGCGTCGGTGTCAAGGAGTGCGCGCAGCCGCATGGTGGTCGCCGCCGATCTTGTCTCGAATGGGATGTACAGACAGTTCAGATCTGTCGACTCTGTGTTGCCAGCGGTCGACCCGGGCCTGCGTGTCCCCTCGTGGCCCCCTCGTGTCCTGGGGGACCTCCGGTTTCCAGGGGGAATCCGCGAGGTTACTGAGGCCCGTTCTTCATACGAATCTACAAGACGCGCGGCTTGGCCAGCCAACTCCTTCATGGTTTCGGTGACTGACCCCATCGGACGCAGGAGCGGTGTACTTGGCCCACTCCGCGTTAACAGCACATGAACGAGCAGTCGAGGGACGAATGGCCCGAGTGGCCGGAATGAAGTCCCTTGAAGCGAACGACCCACGATACGAAGAAGAGAGCCTCATGGACTTCCTTCGCCCCGCCAGCTGGGAGGAGGCGCTCGCCGCCAAGGCCGAGCACCCGACAGCTGTGCCGATTGCGGGTGGCACCGACGTGATGGTCGAGATCAACTTCGACCACCGCCGTCCCGAGTACCTGCTTGACCTCAACCGCGTCGCCGAGCTGAGCGAGTGGTCGGTGGGCGAGGAGACGGTCCAGCTGGGCGCCTCGGTTCCCTACACGCGGATCATGGAGGAGCTGCGCACGGAGCTCCCCGGTCTCGCCCTCGCCTCGCACACGGTCGCCTCGCCGCAGATCCGTAACCGCGGCGGCGTCGGCGGCAACCTCGGCACGGCGTCCCCGGCCGGTGACGCCCACCCCGCGCTGCTCGCCGCCGACTGCGAGGTCGAGGTGGAGTCCGTACGCGGCTCGCGCCTCATCCCGATCGACGACTTCTACACTGGTGTCAAGCGCAACGCGCTCGCCGCCGACGAGCTGATCAAGTCCGTCCACATCAAGAAGGCGGACGGCCCGCAGCAGTACTCGAAGGTCGGCACCCGCAACGCGATGGTCATCGCCGTGTGCGCCTTCGGCATCGCCCTGCACCCCGAGACCCGGACCGTACGGACCGGGATCGGCTCCGCGGCCCCGACCCCGATCCGGGCCAAGGCCGCCGAGGAGTTCCTGAACGCGGCGCTCGAAGAGGGCGGCTTCTGGGACAGCAAGAAGATCATCACCCCCTCGATCGCCAAGCAGTTCGCGGAGCTCGCCTCCGGTGCCGCCAACCCGATCGACGACGTCCGCGGCACGGCGAACTACCGCCGCCACGCCGTCGGCATCATGGCCCGCCGCACGCTCGGCTGGACCTGGGAGTCGTACCGCGGCGAGGGCCGCAGCACTGAGGGAGTCGCATAATGCGCGTGAACTTCACGGTCAACGGCCGTCAGCAGGAAGCCGACGACGTCTGGGAGGGCGAGTCCCTCCTCTACGTCCTGCGCGAGCGCATGGGGCTCCCGGGTTCGAAGAACGCCTGTGAGCAGGGCGAGTGCGGATCCTGCACCGTCCGCCTCGACGGCGTACCGGTGTGCTCGTGTCTGGTCGCCGCCGGTCAGGTCCAGGGCCGCGAGGTCGTCACCGTCGAGGGCCTGGCGGACTACGCCAAGCACCGCGAGGACGCCCATCCGGGCGGTGCCTGCGGCTCCGTCTGCGGCGGCACCAGCCTCCAGGAGGCCCGCCAGTGGCAGGCCAAGGGAACCGACGGTCAGACGGGTGAGGGCGGCGGACTCTCCGCGATCCAGCAGGCGTTCATCGACGCCGGCGCGGTCCAGTGCGGCTTCTGCACCCCCGGTCTCCTCGTCGCGGCCGACGAGCTCCTGGAGCGCAACGCCTCGCCGTCCGACGCCGACATCCGCGAGGCGCTCTCCGGCAACCTCTGCCGCTGCACCGGTTACGAGAAGATCCTGGACGCGGTCCGCCTGGCGGCCGCCCGTCAGGAAGAGACGGTCTGATCATGGCTGGAACCAAGACCACCACGGGCGCGCCCACCGAAGTCACCCAGAAGCACAACAAGGGCGGCATCGGCGAGTCCACGCTGCGCCCGGACGGCACCCTGAAGGTCACCGGTGAGTTCGCCTACTCCTCGGACATGTGGCACGAGGACATGCTCTGGGGCCAGACGCTCCGCAGCCCGGTGGCGCACGCCGAGATCGTCTCGATCGACACCGTCGAGGCGCTCAAGACGCCCGGCGTCTACGCCGTCCTGACGTACGACGACCTGCCGGCCGAGATGAAGAACTACGGCCTGGAGATCCAGGACACCCCGGTCCTCGCCCACGGCAAGGTCCGTCACCACGGTGAGCCGGTCGCCCTCGTGGCCGCCGACCACCCGGAGACCGCCCGCCGTGCCGCCGCGAAGATCGTGGTCGAGTACAAGGAACTGCCCCTCATCACCGATGAGGCGTCGGCCACCGCTCCCGATGCCGTGCTCGTGCACGAGGGCCGCGACGACCACCACATCGGTCACGTCCCGCACCCCAACATCGTGCACCGCCAGCCGATCGTCCGCGGCAACGCCGACGAGGCCGCCAAGAAGGCCGACTTCATCGTCAAGGGCGAGTACACCTTCGGCATGCAGGACCAGGCCTTCCTCGGCCCGGAGTCCGGCCTCGCCGTGCCGTCCGAGGACGGCGGCGTCGAGCTGTACGTCGCCACCCAGTGGCTGCACTCGGACCTCGGCCAGATCGCCCCCGTACTCGGCCTGCCCGAGGACAAGGTGCGCATGACGCTCTCCGGCGTCGGCGGCGCGTTCGGCGGCCGTGAAGACATCTCGATGCAGATCCACGCCTGCCTCCTCGCGCTGCGCACCGGCAAGCCGGTCAAGATCGTCTACAACCGCTTCGAGTCCTTCTTCGGCCACGTCCACCGCCACCCGGCGAAGCTCTACTACGAGCACGGCGCCACCAAGGACGGCAAGCTCACGCACATGAAGTGCAAGATCGTCCTGGACGGCGGCGCCTACGCGTCGGCCTCCCCGGCGGTCGTGGGCAACGCCTCGTCCCTCTCGGTCGGTCCGTACGTGATCGAGGACGTCGACATCGAGGCGATCGCCCTCTACTCGAACAACCCGCCCTGCGGCGCGATGCGCGGCTTCGGCGCCGTCCAGGCCTGCTTCGCCTACGAGGCCCAGATGGACAAGCTCGCCGACAAGGTGGGCATGGACCGGGTCGAGTTCCGCCAGCTCAACGCCATGTCGCAGGGCACGCTCCTGCCGACGGGTCAGTCGGTCGACTCGCCGGCCCCGGTCGCCGAGATCCTGCGCCGCGTCAAGGCCCGTCCGATGCCGCCCGAGCGCCAGTGGGAGTCCAGCGAGGGCGCCGACGTCCGCGCGCTGCCCGGCGGCCTCTCCAACACCACGCACGGCGAAGGTGTCGTACGAGGTGTCGGCTACGCGGTCGGCATCAAGAACGTCGGCTTCTCCGAGGGCTTCGACGACTACTCCACCGCCAAGGTGCGCATGGAGGTCATCAACGGTGAGCCGGTCGCGACCGTGCACACCGCGATGGCGGAGGTCGGCCAGGGCGGCATCACCGTCCACGCGCAGATCGCCCGCACCGAGCTCGGCGTCCAGCAGGTGACCATCCACCCCGCCGACACCCAGGTGGGCAGCGCCGGTTCGACGTCCGCGTCCCGTCAGACGTACGTCACCGGTGGCGCGGTCAAGAACTCCTGCGAGCTCGTCCGCGAGAAGGTCCTGGAGATCGGCCGCCGCAAGTACGGCTCGTACCACCCCGCGTGGGCCACCGCCGAACTGGTCCTCGAAGGCGGCAAGGTCCTCACCGACGGCGGCGAGGCCCTCGCGGACCTGGCCGAGCTGCTCGAAGGCGAGACCGTCGAGGTCGAGGCCGAGTGGCGCCACCGTCCGACCGTGCCCTTCGACCTGAAGACCGGTCAGGGCAACGGCCACGTCCAGTACTCGTTCGCCGCGCACCGCGCGGTCGTCGAGGTGGACACCGAGCTCGGCCTGGTCAAGGTGATCGAGCTGGCCACCGCCCAGGACGTCGGCAAGGCGCTCAACCCGCTCTCCGTGGTCGGTCAGATCCAGGGTGGTACCACCCAGGGCCTGGGCGTCGCGGTGATGGAGGAGATCATCGTCGACCCGAAGACCGCGAAGGTGCGCAACCCCTCCTTCACGGACTACCTGATCCCGACCATCCTCGACACGCCGACCATCCCCGTCGACGTACTCGAACTGGCCGACCCGAACGCGCCCTACGGCCTTCGTGGCATGGGCGAGGCCCCGACCCTCTCCTCGACTCCGGCGGTCCTCGCGGCCATCCGGAACGCGACGGGTCTGGAGCTGAACAGGACGCCGGTACGTCCGGAGCACCTCACCGGCACCTGATCCCCCGATCCCTCCGGGCGGCGCGTGCCTCCCATGGAACGTCACACTTCCGCCGCCCGTGCCGCCCGGAGAAACCCAGTACCGCACCGCTCGCGGTCATGGCAGTACCACGCAGCACCCACGCTCTTCGGAGCCCCAGTTCGTCTCGGGCCGTCCCCCGGGTCGTGCGCCCAACGCACCATCCCAAATCCCGCAGTCTCCACAGGCCCAACCCTTGCTCGACCAGCCTGTTGCGGGTGCCCCTTTGAACCTTGGGAGTTAGGCACCATGACCCAGCAGTCAACGGAGCCGAAGACCACTGCGGAGGACGCGGGCAACGGCTCGCGCGTCCCCGCCGGCAGGTCTTGGCTGGACCGGTATTTCCACATAACGCAGAGAGGGTCGACCGTCGGCCGGGAGGTGCGTGGCGGCATCACCACCTTCATGGCGATGGCCTACATCATCCTCCTGAACCCGGTGATCCTCTCGGTACCCGATGCCACGGGCCACCGCCTCGACGGTGATCAGCTCACCACCGCCACGGTCTTCGCGGCGGCCGCCACCACCATCGTCATGGGCATCCTCGGCAATGTGCCGCTGGCCCTGGCGGCGGGACTCGGTGTCTCCGCGGTGATGGCCTTCCAGGTCGCCCCGGAGATGACCTGGGGCAACGCGATGGCGATGTGCGTCATCTACGGCGTCATCATCATCCTGCTGGTCCTGACCGGTCTGCGGACCCTGATCATGGACGCGATCCCGCTGGCGCTGAAGCACGCCATCACCATGGGCATCGGCATGTTCGTCACGCTGATCGGCCTGGTCCAGGCGGGCTTCGTCACCTCCATGCCGTCCAAGCACGGCGACATGGGCGCCAAGCCGATCCAGATGGGCATCGACGACAAGCTCATCGGCTGGCCCGTCCTGTGCTTCGCCGTCACCGTCCTGCTGATCTTCGTGCTCCAGGTCCGCAAGGTCCCGGGCGCGATCCTCATCGGCATCGTCGGCGGCACCGTGTTCGCCGCGATCGTCAACCAGGTCGCGGGCATGGGCCAGCGGGACTGGGGCCTGAACGCCCCGGAGCTCAAGGGCTCCGTCGTCTCGTCGCCGGACTTCGGCCTCTTCGGCGAGGTGTCCTTCAGCGGCATCGGTGACATCGGCGCCATCACCGTGGGCGTCATCGTCTTCACCCTGGTCCTGGCCGGCTTCTTCGACGCCATGGGCACCATCATCGGCATCGGCCAGCAGGCCAACCTCGCCGACAAGGACGGCAAGATGCCGGGCCTGAACAAGGCCCTGGCCATCGACGGTGCCGGCGGTGTCGTCGGCGGTCTCGCCGGTGCCTCAGGACAGACCGTGTTCGTCGAGTCCACCGCGGGCGTCGGCGACGGCGCGCGCACCGGCTTCGCGAGCGTGATCACCGGTCTCGGCTTCGCCCTGTGCCTCTTCTTCACCCCGCTGGCCCAGCTCATCCCGACGCAGGTCGCGGCCGCCGCGCTCGTGGTCATCGGCGCGATGATGCTGACCAACGCCCGGCACATCGACTGGACCGACCAGGCCACCGCCATCCCGGTGTTCCTGACCACCGTCCTGATGCCGTTCACGTACTCCATCACGGTCGGTATCGCGGCCGGTGTCATCGCCCACGTCCTGATCAAGGCCGCGCAGGGCAAGGTCCGTGAGATCGGCTGGCTGATGTGGGTGCTCGCGCTCGTGTTCCTCGCCTTCTTCGCGCTCCATCCGATCGAGAACTGGATGGGCGTCAAGTAGCCGCTCATCCTGTTGAACACACACCCGTTAGGAGACGGACATGCTGGACATCGCCGAAGAGCTGGACCGGTGGGTCGAGCAGGGACGCGACTTCGCCGTCGCCACCGTGGTGGCGGTCGGCGGCAGCGCGCCCCGGCAGCCCGGTGCGGCCCTGGCCGTCGACTCCGACGGCACGGCGATCGGCTCCGTCTCCGGCGGGTGTGTGGAAGGCGCCGTCTACGAACTCTGCCAACAGGCCCTCGAAGACGGCGAGAGCGTCCTCGAACGCTTTGGATACAGCGACGAGGACGCCTTCGCCGTGGGCCTGACCTGCGGCGGCATCATCGACATCCTCGTCACCCCGGTCCGCGCGGACTCCTCCGTGCGGCCGGTCGTAGCCGCCGCGCTCGCGGCGGCGGCATCGGGCGAGGCCTCGGCCGTCGCCCGCATCACCTCCGGACCCGCGGAACTCGTGGGCCGGGCCCTTCTCGTACGTTCCGACGCCGACGCCCCTCACGAGGGCGGGCTCGGCGGGCACCCCGAGCTGGACCGCACCGCGGCGGGCGAGGCCCGCGCGATGCTGGACGCGGGGCGCACCGGCACGGTGGAGATCGGCGAGGACGGCTCGCGCTGCGGGCAGCCGCTCACACTCCTCGTCGAGTCGAGCGTCCCGCCACCCCGCATGATCGTGTTCGGCGCGATCGACTTCGCCTCCGCGCTCGTCAGGATCGGCACGTTCCTCGGCTACCGCGTAACCGTCTGCGACGCGCGGCCCGTGTTCGCCACGGCGGCGCGGTTCCCCGACGCCGACGAGGTCGTCGTCGAGTGGCCCCACAAGTACCTGGAGCGGACGGAGGTCGACGGCCGCACCGTGCTGTGCGTCCTGACGCACGACGCCAAGTTCGACGTGCCGCTGCTCGAACTGGCCCTGCGCCTCCCGGTCGCCTACGTGGGCGCGATGGGTTCGCGCCGCACCCACGAGGAGCGCAACGAGCGGCTGCGTGAAGTCGGCGTCGGCGAACTGGAGCTGGCCCGGCTGCGCTCGCCCATCGGCCTCGACCTGGGTGCCCGCACCCCGGAGGAGACGGCCCTCTCGATCGCCGCGGAGATCGTCGCCAACCGGCGGGGCGGCAGCGGGGTCTCCCTGACCGGCGCGCACACGCCGATCCACCACGACGCCTCACGGCGACCTGCCGGGCGCATAGGGTCCGTGGCCTGACGCCCCGGCCCCGCCCGGGGTCCACGGGCCCGCCCTCCATTGCTGCTACCTTGCGTCACGAATTGATCACTTTGTGACACAACAGGAGCATCCGTGAAGGTCGCCTGCGTCGGTGGCGGGCCCGCCGCCCTGTATCTCTCGATCCTGCTCAAGCGGCAGGACCCGTCCCACGACATCACCGTCCACGAGCGCAACCCGGCCGGGTCGACGTACGGCTGGGGGGTCACCTACTGGGGCGGCCTCCTGGAGAAGCTCCGGGCCGGTGACCCGGAGTCCGCGCGCGCCATCAGCGAGCACTCGGTCCGCTGGAGCGACGGGGTCGCGCACGTCGGCGACCGCACGACGGTCCACCACGGCGACGAGGGCCACGGCATCGGGCGCCACCGGCTCCTCGACATCCTCGCGAGCCGGGCCCGGTCCCTCGGCGTACGCGTCGAGTTCGAGCGGGAGATCACGGACGCGGCCCAGCTGCCCGACGCCGATCTGATCGTCGCGGGTGACGGCGTCCGCAGCGCACTGCGCGAGCGTCACACCGACCACTTCGGCGCGGAGGTCGCGCTCGGCCGCAACAAGTACATCTGGCTCGGCACCACCAAGGTCTTCGACTCCTTCACCTTCGCCTTCGTGGAGACCGCGCACGGCTGGATCTGGTGCTACGGCTACCGCTTCAGCGACGAGCGGAGCACCTGCGTCATGGAGTGCTCCCCGGAGACCTGGAGAGGCCTCGGCCTGCACGAGGCGAGCGAGGCCGAAGGACTCGCCCTCCTGGAGCGGCTCTTCGCCGGGCCGCTGGACGGGCACCGCCTGATCGGCCGCGCGCAGTCCGACGGCAGCGCGCAGTGGCTCAACTTCCGGACGCTGACCAACCGGACCTGGCACCGGGGCAATGTCGTCCTGCTCGGCGACGCCGCGCACACCACGCACTACTCCATCGGCGCGGGCACGACGCTCGCCCTGGAAGACGCGATCGCCCTCGCGGACGCGCTGCGCGGGAGCCCGGAACTCACTCCCGCCCTCGCGCGCTACGAACGCGAGCGGCGGGCCGCGCTCCTCTCCGTGCAGAGCGCGGCCCGCTACAGCGCCCAGTGGTACGAGAACCTGCCGCGCTACATCGGCCTCGAACCCGCCCAGATGTTCGCGCTCCTCGGCCAGCGCCACTCACCGCTCCTGCCGCACATCCCGCCGCAGCTGTACTACCGGATCGACCGCGCCGCCGAACAGTTGGAGCCGCTGCGGAGGATGAAGCGGTGGCTGGGCCCGCGGGTGGCGCGGACCCTGCACGGACGGTCTCAGCGGGGCGTGCCGACCTCGTAGGTCTCCGTGGTCCGGGCGCTCGTTGAACAGGGGCTCCAGCCAGTCGAAGTGCTCCACCCACGGCTCGTGCGGGTAGGCCGGGCGGGTTCGCCCGCCCTGCGGGCGGTGGGCAGTCCGCTCATGCGTGGGGGTGGGGCGGGGGAGAGGAGAGCAGCCCGTCCACCGCCCGGCCGAACATCCGTCGCGCCGCGGCCACGAGCACCCGGTCGAAGGCCTTCGGCAGCCATCGCACGCGCAGATCCTCCCGCCAGGCGACAGCCGAACCCTCCGCGCCGGGCCGGGGGGACACCCGGATCTCCGCCCACCCGGTCACGAACGACCCCCGCTTCTCCAGCCGGCACAGGCCCCCGCCCTCCGCGGCGGGGCGCCAGGTCACGACCTCCATCACGTCGTCGAACCCGACGGGGCCGAGGGCGCTGCGGGCGACGAACACCGTTCCCTCCCCACTGGGCGGCGGCGTGCGGACGACGATCCGCGTCAGTGGGACGACATCGGCGTGCCGCTCCCACGCGGTGAGCCGGCGCCAGACCTCGTCGGCGGGCAGGGATGATTCCCGGTCGATACGGAAGAGAGCCACACGGCGATCCTGCCAGGCCCAGGCGGTGAAACCCGCCTGCTAGGGCCGGTAGACCTTCCCGGGCTCGGCCTTCCCCGGGGCGAGCAGCTGCGGAACCGTCACGAAGACGTAGCCGCGCTTCTTCAGCTCGTCGATGATGCCCGGCACCGCGGGCACCGTCCCCTTGTAGATGTCGTGCAGCAGGATGATGCCGTCCCGCTTGGTCTGATCGATGACGCGCTTCTGGATCAGGGCGGAGTCGTTGGTCGTGTAGTCCTTGGCGGTCACGCTCCACAGGACCTCCGAGAGGCCTTCCTCGCGCGAGATCTTGTTGACGTCGGGGTTGGTGCGGCCCTGCGGGGGACGCATCAGCGTCGGCTTGTGACCGATCAGCTTCTCTATCGCCTCGTTCGGCCTGCGCAGTTCCTCGCGTGCCTCGTCCGGGGTGATGTCGGTGAGGATCTTGTGCGACCAGGTGTGGCTCGCGACCTCGTGCCCTTCGGCTTCCATCCGCTTCACGAGCTCGGGGTGCTTGGCTATGTGGTTCTTGCCGAGCAGGAAGAAGGTGGCGGGCACCTTCTCCTCCTTGAGGATGTCGAGCAGCCGCGGCGAGTTCTCGCTGGGTCCCGCGTCGAACGTCAGGGCCACGCACTTCGCCTTGCGGCAGTCGACGGTCCCGAGCTTCCCCTGGCTCTTGACGCTCACCGACGCCGCGTCCTTGCGCGCGGAGCTGGGGGAGGTGGTGTCCACCTTGGTGCACCCCGTCAGGGCGACGGCCATGACCACGGAGGTCATGGCCGTCATGGACGCGGCTCGACGGAACCCTTTGGCGGATCTGTTCATCTTGCTTTTCGCAGCGGGCATGCCAGCACTATACATAGCGTGTATATACGGAGTGTATAGAGGGGGTGCCAGGTCTGCCGGATCATGCGCGCAAGGTGTGTCCGCCCTGGTGGCAGCCTTGGAGGGGCCTTGGCGGGGCCTTAGCGGCGGTCGCCCGCCAGGCCGCTCATCCAGGCCTCCACGGCTTCGGGGCGTCGGGGGAGCCCGGCGGACAGGTTCTCGTTGCCGTCGGCCGTGACGAGGATGTCGTCCTCGATGCGCACCCCGATGCCCCGGTACTCCTCGGGCACGGTGAGGTCGTCCGGCTGGAAGTACAGGCCGGGTTCCACGGTGAGCACCATGCCCTCTTCCAGTACGCCGCCGACGTACTCCTCGGTGCGGGCCTGGGCGCAGTCGTGGACGTCGAGGCCGAGCATGTGGCCCGTGCCCGCCATGGTGAAGCGGCGCTGCAGGGCGAGCTCGAAGACCCGCTCGGGGTCGCCGTCGAGGAGACCCCACTCGACGAGCTTGTACGCGAGGTACCGCTGTGCCGCGTCGTGGAAGTCGCGGTACGCGGCGCCCGGCTTCACCGCGGCGATGCCCGCCTCCTGCGCCTCGAACACCGCGTCGTAGACCTTGCGTTGGAGTGGGGTGAAGGTGCCGTCGATGGGGAGCGTGCGCGTGACGTCGGCGGTGTAGAGGGTGTGCGTCTCCACGCCCGCGTCCAGGAGCAGGAGTTCGCCGGGGCGCACGGGGCCGTCGTTCTGCTCCCAGTGCATGATCGTGGCGTGCTCGCCGGCGGCGCAGATCGAGCCGTAGCCGATGTGGTTGCCCTCCAGGCGGGCGCGGCGGAAGAAGGTGCCCTCGATCCAGCGCTCCGAGGTGGCGACGGCGGTCGCCAACTCGCTTACGACGTCGGTGAATCCACGGACCGTCGAGTCGACCGCCTTGCGCAGCTCGCCGATCTCCCAGTCGTCCTTGACCAGGCGCAGCCCCGAAAGTGCTTCCTCCAGCTCGGCGTCGCGCTCCTCGTCGGTCGTCACGGCCTCGTCGAGCTCCGTGTCGTGGCCGCGCACGATGCGGGTCGGCACGCCGGGCGATGCGGCCAGCTCGGCCGGGGCGTCGCGCACGTCACGGCAGGGCAGGCCGAGGAGGAGCTCGGACTCGGCGAGGCTGCGCCTGCGGCCCATCCATAGCTCGGCCGTCATGCCGGTCCAGAACTCGTCACTGTCCCGGCTGTCGCGGGGCAGTTGGTAGAGGTGCGCGTCGTGACCGTCGCCCCCGGTGCGCGGTTCGAGCACGAGGGCGCAGTCCCGTGCCTGGTCGCCGGTCATGTGGACGTACGCGGAGTACGGGCGGAAGGGGTAATGGCTGTCGTTCGAGCGGGTCTTGAGCTTCCCCGAGGGGATCACCAGGCGCTCGCCCGGAAACAGCGCGGACAGGGCGGCGCGGCGGCGGGCGGCGTACGGGGCCTGTTCGGCGGGGCGCAGGTCGCGCTGTTCCGTATCGGCCCAGCCGGTCCTCATCAGGGCGGAGAGCTCTTCGGAGATCTCGGGGTACAGGCCGTTCTTGCGCGCCTTCGACTGGGCCATGGGGTTCACCTTTTCCTCCCCGTTCCGGGGCTCGTGGTGGAGTGCTCGACGTCGGTACCGCCAGCGTAGAGACCCTTGGCCCGCAAGGGAACATGTGACATAGTACTGGCGTGACAAAGCGGCTGACCTGCGATGTTGTGGTAGTCGGCGCCGGGATGGTGGGCGCCGCCTGTGCCCTGTACGCGGCGCGGGCCGGTCTTTCCGTCGTCCTCGTGGACCGCGGCCCGGTGGCCGGCGGCACGACCGGATCCGGCGAGGGCAACGTCCTCGTCTCCGACAAGGAACCCGGACCCGAGCTCGAACTCGCCCTGCTGTCGGGGCGGTTGTGGACGGAGCTCGCTGCCGAGCGGGGCGTGGGCGCGAGCATCGAGTTCGAGGCCAAGGGCGGCGTGGTCGTCGCTTCGTCCGGCGAAGGACTCGCGGCGCTGGCGGAGTTCGCGGCCGGGCAGCGCGAGGCCGGGGTCGACGCGCAAGCGGTCACGCCGTCCGATCTCCACGAACTCGAACCGCACCTCGCTCCCGGCGCGGCGGGCGGCGTGTACTACCCGCAGGACGCCCAGGTGATGCCGTCACTCGCCGCAGCCCAACTGGTGCGCCTGGCGCGGTCCTTGGGGGCGGATCTCCGTACGGGCTGGACCGTCACGGCCATGCTGCGGACCGCGGACGGCGGGCTACGCGGGGTCCGCACCGACCGGGGCGAGATCCACGCCCCGTACGTCGTGAACGCGGCCGGTACCTGGGGAGGCGAGCTCGCCGCCCTCGCCGGAGTGGCCCTGCCCGTGCTGCCGCGGCGCGGCTTCGTCCTGGTCACCGAGCCGCTGCCGCGCATGGTCCGGCACAAGGTGTACGCCGCCGACTACGTGGCCGACGTGGCCAGCGGGTCCGCCGCGCTCCAGACGTCACCCGTGGTCGAGGGCACGGCGGCGGGGCCGGTCCTGATCGGCGCCAGCCGCGAGCGGGTCGGCTTCGACCGGAGCTTCTCGCTGCCGGTCATGCGGGCGCTGGCGGCGGGGGCGACCCGGCTCTTCCCGTTCCTGGAAGAGGTCCGCGCGATGCGCGCGTACGTCGGCTTCCGCCCCTACCTGCCGGACCACCTCCCCGCGATCGGCCCCGACACCCGGGTGCCGGGACTCTTCCACGCCTGCGGGCACGAGGGGGCGGGGATCGGACTGGCCGCGGGGACGGGGCACTTGATCGCCCAGGTCCTGAGCGGAGCGACTCCGGAGCAGGATCTCCACCCGTTCCGCCCGCACCGTTTCGCCGACCGCCCGCCCGAGGAGGCGCCATGAACACCCGAGGAGGTGCCATCAACACCCGAGGAGGCGCCATGAACAAACGCACCCCCCTGGCCCTGGCCCACGCCCGGCCGGGCCCACCGCACACCATCACGTTCGACGGCCGCGAGATCCAGGCCCTGCCGGGCCAGACGGTGGCCGCCGCGCTCTGGTCGGCGGGCGTCACCGCCTGGCGCACCACGAGGGGCAACGGCGAACCGAGGGGCATCTTCTGCGGGATCGGCGTCTGCTTCGACTGCCTGGTGGAGATCAACGGCCGCCCGAACCAACGGGCTTGTCTGGCACCGGCCGAACCTTACGCCGAGATCCGGACGCAGCACGGCAGCGGTCATGGCGTGGGAGACGGCCGGTGACGGCCAGGCGCGGCACGCTTGCCGTGATCGGCGCGGGGCCCGCGGGGCTTGCGGCGGCGGTGAGTGCGGCCCGGTGCGGGGTGCGGGTGACCGTGGTGGACTCCGCGGGGCAGGCGGGCGGACAGTTCTACCGGCAGCCCGCCGGAGCGCTCGGCGCGCGTCGGCCACAGGCCTTGCATCATCGGTGGCGGACGTGGGAACGGCTGCGGGACGGAGTCGCCGAACAGATCGCCGCAGGACGCATCACGCACCTGACTGAGCATCATGTCTGGTTCGTGGAAAGCCACTTCGGGGATACGGCAGCGATTGATGGTTCGGTTGAGGGATCGGGCGGAGAAGCTCCGTGGGCCGGGCGTCGCTTTACCGTGCATGCGCTCCTCGGCCCCGAGCAGGAGCGGCCCGCGACGGTGCACGCCGACGCCGTGCTCCTTGCCACCGGGGGATACGAGAAAGTCCTGCCGTTCCCCGGCTGGACCCTGCCCGGCGTGCTGACCGCCGGTGGTGCCCAGGCCATGCTCAAGGGAGGCCTCGTCCTGCCGGGACGCACCGCGGTCGTGGCCGGGACGGGCCCGCTGCTCATGCCCGTCGCCGCAGGGCTCGCGGCGGCCGGGGCCGAGGTCGCCGCCCTGGTCGAGTCCGCCGACCCCAAGGCCTTCGCGCGGCACGCGGCCACCCTCGCCGCCCATCCGGACAAGCTCGCCGAAGGTGCCGGGTACGCCGCTCAACTGCTGCGCCATCGCGTCCCGTTGGTGTCACGTCACACCGTCGTCGAAGCACACGGCAAGGATGCGCTGGACGCGGTGACCATCGCCGCGCTCGACGCGGCGGGCCGGGTCAGGCCCGGCACCGAGCGGCGCATCCCCTGCGACACCCTCGCCGTCGGCCACGGCATGCTCCCGCACACCGATCTCGCCGAGGGTCTCGGCTGCCGGGTCGACGGCCCGAACGTCGCCGTCGACGCCGAGCAGCGCACCGACGTCCCCGGCGTCTGGGCCGCAGGCGAGACCACCGGCATCGGCGGCGCCGCCCTCTCGCTCGCCGAGGGACACATCGCCGGACGCTCGGCCGCCGCCCGGCTGCGCGGGAGTACGCCCGACCCGACCGCATGGGCCGCCGCGGCCACGGCACGTACGAAGGCGCGGGAGTTCGCCGACGTGCTCGGCGCCGTGTACGTGCCGTCCGCGCACTGGACCGAGCAGCTCCGCGACGACACCCTCGTCTGCCGCTGCGAGGAGGTCCCGGCGTCAGCGGTCCGCGAGGCCGTCGACGAACTCGGGGCCACCGACGTGCGGACCGTGAAACTCCTGACCCGGGCCGGCATGGGCTGGTGCCAGGGCCGCATGTGCGCGGCGGCCGTCGCCGGACTCGCGGGCTGCGCCGAGGGTTCCGCGCGTCGGCCGTTCGCCCGGCCGGTACCGCTCGGAGTGCTCGCACGGACCGCCGACGACGAACCGGGCCCCTTCTAGCCACCGCACCTCCCCGCACCTCCCCGCACCTCCGCCCCGCGCCGCCCCGCACCGCAACGAAGGGACCACTCCCATGAACCCGCCCGCAGCAGACCGTCCCCGCCCCTGGCACGGAGTCCTCGTCGCCACCGCACTCCCGATGAACGACGACCTGTCCGTCGACTACGGCAAGTTCGCCGAGCACTGCGCCTGGCTGGTCGAGAACGGCTGCGACGGCGTCGCGCCCAACGGATCCCTCGGCGAGTACCAGGTCCTCACCCCCGAGGAGCGCGCCAAGGTCGTGGAGACCGCCGTCGCGGCGGTCGGCGGGCAGCGTGTGATGCCCGGCGTCGCCGCCTACGGCTCCGCCGAGGCCCGCCGCTGGGCCGAGCAGGCCAAGGACGCGGGCTGCGCCTCCGTGATGCTGCTCCCGCCCAACGCCTACCGCGCCGACGAGCGCTCCGTCCTCGCCCACTACGAGGAGGTCGCCAAGGCGGGCCTCCCCGTCGTCGCGTACAACAACCCCATCGACACCAAGGTCGACCTCGTGCCCGAGCTCCTCGCGAAGCTGCACGCCGAGGGGTACATACACGCCGTCAAGGAGTTCTCCGGCGACGTACGCCGCGCCTACCGCATCGCCGAACTCGCCCCCGAACTCGACCTGTTGATCGGCGCCGACGACGTCCTGCTCGAACTCGCCCTCGCGGGCGCCAAGGGCTGGGTCGCGGGCTACCCGAACATGCTGCCCGCCGCGTCCGTCGAGCTGTACCGCGCCGCCGTGGCCGGCGACCTGGGCACGGCGGGCAAGCTCTACCGGCAGCTGCACCCGCTGCTCCGCTGGGACTCCAGGCCCGAGTTCGTGCAGGCCATCAAGCTGTCCATGGACCTCGCGGGGCGCCACGGCGGCCCCTGCCGCCCCCCGCGCGTGCCGCTGCTGCCCGAGCAGGAGCAGGCCGTGCGCACCGCCACGGAGCGGGCCATCGCCGCCGGGCTCACCTGACAGCCGTACCCGGCGACGACCTGACAGCCGTACCCAGCGAAAGGCACCGCACATGCGCAGCAAACTCGTCCTGCACGCGGTCGACTCGCACACCGAAGGCATGCCGACGCGAGTGATCACCGGCGGCATCGGCACCGTCCCCGGCGCGACGATGAACGAGCGCAGGCTCCACTTCCGCGAGCACCGCGACGACATCAAACAGCTCCTGATGAACGAGCCGCGCGGCCACGCGGCGATGAGCGGCGCGATCCTCCAGCCGCCCACCCGGCCCGACTGCGACTACGGCGTGATCTACATCGAGGTCTCGGGCTATCTGCCGATGTGCGGGCACGGCACCATCGGCGTCGCCACCGTCCTCGTCGAGACCGGCATGGTCGAGGTCGTCGAGCCGGTCACCACGATCCGTCTCGACACCCCGGCGGGCCTCGTCGTCGCCGAGGTGGCCGTCGAGAACGGCGCGGCGAAGGCCGTCACCCTCAAGAACGTGCCGTCCTTCGCCGTCGGCCTCGACCGCAAGATCACCCTGCCCGACGGCCGTACGGTCACCTACGACCTGGCCTACGGCGGCAACTTCTACGCCATCCTGCCCCTGGACCAGTTCGGCCTGCCCTTCGAGCGCGGACGCAAGGACGACATCCTCGCGGCGGGCCTCTCCCTCATGGAGGCCATCAACACCGCCGACGAACCGGTGCACCCCGAGGACCCGTCCATCCGCGGCTGCCACCACGTCCACCTCCACGCACCCGGCGCCACCGCCCGGTACTCCCGGCACGCGATGGCCATCCACCCCGGCTGGTTCGACCGCTCGCCGTGCGGCACCGGGACGAGCGCGCGCATGGCCCAGCTCCACGCGCGCGGCGAACTGCCCCTGGACACCGAGTTCGTCAACGAATCCTTCATCGGCACGCGCTTCAGCGGGCGGCTGCTCGGGACCACGGACGTCGCGGGCATCCCGGCGGTGCTGCCCAGCTTCACCGGGCGTGCCTGGGTGACGGGCACCGCGCAGTACCTCCTCGACCCGGACGACCCCTTCCCGGCGGGGTTCGTTCTCTAGGGCCCTTCTGACGGATCTCCGCGGCCTGGGATACTCGTGGCACGTGACATTGCACCAAGGAGGAGCGACCCCATGGCCGCCCGTCGCAACCCCGCCCCGTCCGCCGCCCCCGCGGCCCTGCCGAGCCTGGGCGGTACGCGCAGCAGCTACCGCGAGCGGGTGGCGGACGCGCTGCGGGCCGCGCTCATCGCCGGTGAACTCCGCGCGGGTGAGATCTACTCCGCGCCCACCCTCGCCGTGCGCTTCGGCGTCTCCGCCACCCCGGTCCGCGAGGCCATGCTCGACCTCGCCAAGGAGGGGCTCGTCGACACGGTGCCGAACAAGGGCTTCCGGGTCACTGCCGTCTCCGAGAAGCAGCTCGACGAGTACAAGCACATCCGCGCGCTGATCGAGATCCCCACCACCGCGGAGCTCGCCACGTCGGCGGACCCCGCCGCGCTCGAAGCGCTGCGCCCGGCGGCGCAGGCGATCGTCACGGCGGCGGCGGACGGCGACCTCATCGCGTACGTCGAGGCCGACATCCGCTTCCACCTCGGGCTGCTCGCGCTCGGCGGCAACGACCACCTGGTCGAGGTGGTCGGCGACCTGCGCAAGCGCTCACGCCTGTACGGACTCCAGGCGCTCGTCGACGCGGGGCGCCTGGAGGCGTCGGCCGAGGAGCACCTGGAGATCCTGGACGCGCTGCTCGCCCGCGACGAGGACGCCGTACGCGCGGTCATGACCCGTCACCTCGGTCACGTACGCGGCCTGTGGGCGGCCGAGGCCGAATAGGCCGGCGAGCAGCTCGGTGAGCGGGTCAGCCGTTGTTGCCCGGGATCAGGAACAGGTGGATCGACTGGTCCTTCGCACGGAAGCGCTCGCTCCCCGCGCCCTTCTTCGCCCGGTCGGACACGATCACCACATGGTCGGACGAGATCCAGGAGACGCCCTCCGGATTGCCGTAGACCGCACGGCCCTTGCCGTCGGTGGGCAGGCGGTGGACCGTGCCCTCGTCGACCTCCCACTTCTTGGTGGAGATGCGGCCCACCCACAGCGCCGACGACGCCTGCGACAGGACGGCGATCCGCCCGTCGCGCACGGACACGCTGCTGAAGTCCTCGAAGGGCAGCGACTCGGGCAGCCGGATCGTGGCCGTGTGGATCCAGCGCTTGCCGCCCTGCCGGAGAACCTGGATGCGGCCACCGCCCGGCGTCCTGCCCTTCTTGCCGCCCGCGCACCGGTTGCCCTCGCACAGGGCGAGGAGATGGCTCGCGCCCGAGCGCTCGACCCACTCCAGGCCTTCCATGCCCTTGTTGGCGTCCGGCAGATCGAAGTCGAGCAGGGTCGAGCCGACCGGGCGCAGCTTCTCGTCGAACTCGTGAATGCGGGCGCGGAAGCCCTTGGGCTTGATCGGTTCGGCCTCGCTCAGCGCGAAGTAGTGGTCGCGCCGCTCGTCGTGGGCGAGGTCCTCGAACCCCTCGTTCGCCCCGGACTTGCCCTTCTTCTTTCCCTTGGTGCGCTTGAGAACGCCGTTCTCCGGCGCCTTGGGCGACAGCTCGCTGCTGACCCGGATGAGGGAGGGCAGGTTGTCGCAGACGATCAGGAAGGCGCCGTCGCGGTAGACGACACCGCTCGCCTCCAGGCGGGTGCCCGCGCCGTCACCGATCAGGTCCCGGATCTTGGCTTCCTTGACGAGGCGGAGCTCGTGCGCGGCATCGGCCTTGGCGGACTTCTTCGTTGCGGTCATGAGGGCAGTACCTCCATCGCGCCGGGGAACGACGCCCCGCTGGCGCCGTTCGGATAGGTCTTGCGCAGCTCGGCAAGCTGCTGTCGTGCGTGGTCGTAGCGCATGCGCGTGTAGTGGAAGATCCCGTACGTGAACTGCGAGCCCCGGCTCAGCTCCCACTGCCGGTACCCGGCGCGGTACACCTCGTCGTTCGTGAACTGCCGCCCGGTGAAGGCCTGTCCGTGCGGACTCGTGGACTCGCCGTACGCGGCGGACGCGACGAGCTGCCACAGGCCGTCGGTCCGCCCGGAGCCCTCCGCGCCGAGGAGCTCGGCGACCCGCTCGGGGCCGAACTCCGTGTCCAGGAGGTACTCGAGGTGGTCGAGGTAGTACTGGCAGAAGTCGTGGTTCCGCAGCAGGTTGGTGAACAGCGGCAGTTGGGACACCTCGTGCGGCGCGTGCGTGATCCGGCAGTAGTCGCGGCTCATCGCGGGCCAGTCGAGCAGATCCGTGTACTGCCACGGCGTCGAGAAGAAGTCGATGCCCGAGCTGTTGTCGTAGTCCCACGGGACGAACGTGAAGTACGGGCGTGCCATGAAGCCCGTCGGGTCGCCGAGCCGGCCCGAGTTGTAGAGGTAGTAGTTCGACGGCGTCGCGAAGTAGTTGTCCCAGCTGCCCAGGAGGACGTTGGCGCCCGCCCAGCGCAGGAAAGCGGCCACGTTCAGCACCCGCTCGACCGCGTCACGGAAGGCGTCGGACGTGAACCGGTCGCCGCGTCCCGCCAGTTCGACGCCGTTGATGGCCCGGACGAGCGTGGCGAGGTCGTCATAGGTGTTGGCGGACGGATTGTCCTCGTTCGTCTTCAGGCGGTAGGTACGGTCGTCCTCCCGGCTGCCCGCGGTGAAGTAGTGCCGTCCGCCGTCGCTGCCGTCCGTGCCGGAGCGGTGCTCCAGGGTCGCGCAGCCGACGTCGCCGCAGTACGCCTTGTAGAGGTTGCCCTCGGAGTTCTTGCCGAAGTGGTCCTTCAGGAACTTCTTGTCGACCTGCTCGATGACCGAGTAGAGGCCCATGTAGCGGTCGTTGATCGAGAACGTCGCGTACGTGTGCTGTGCCGCCGGGATGCCCGCGCGTTCCAGGAGCCGCCAGGCGACGGCCTCGCGCATCTGCGACGGGTCGTTGTACATCGCCTTGAGGTTGATCCGCTCCATGCCGTAGAGCCGGTCCTCGCTCTCGCCGACCTCGAAGTTGATCTTCCAGGAGCGCTTGGGGGCGTGCGCGGTCATGTTGCCGCTGTTGACCATCGAGAACGACGGCGTCGCCAGCAGCGTGTCGTCCGGGGTGTCGTTCCTCGCCAGGGTCAGCCGGGCACCCTGCGGCGCCTCCATCACCTCGTCGGCCGTCAGGACGCCGGGCGGCCAGCCGGTGACCTTGACCTGATACATGTCCTGAGCGAAGAACTCCGTTTTGCTCTGGGCCGAGTTGAGGAGCTCGTCGACGATCCGCCCGATCTCGGTGAGCTGCCCGTCCGCGTCCAGGAGCACCAGGCTGCCGTCGGCCGAAGCGCCCGACAGGTCCCCCTGCTCGGCGAGCAACAGGTCGTACAACGTGCTGAACTCGGCCTTCGTCCGCAGCGCGGCATCCGTCGGACCCGACGCCGCGTTGGCCCGCTCGGCGAGCCGCCGCCCGATGCCCGGCGGCAGCGCGGAGACCGCGATGACCTGGTTCTTGAACGCGTCCCGGAACGTGCCCTTGCCGATGGTCCTGTCCACGGTGGCCTCCCTGGGATCCCTGGCGTGAACTTTCCTCTCTACGCCCGGTGCCACATGACCGCCAGGCCGATATCCGGCCTGGCGGTCACGCGTCGCGGGCTCTGCGTCAGACCCCGAGGATCCTGATCGACGGGTGGATGGCCGTGTTCAGGTACAGCTTCTCCTTCTTGCGGTCCTGCTCCAGCTCCATCACGAGCCGGTACCGGTGCACGCCCGGCTTGGCGTTGCTCAGGACCGTGCCCGCCCAGTAGTAGTAGACCGGCGTGAACTTGTCCCGCATGCGGTCCGGCATCCCGTAGATCTTCAGCTCGGTGAAGATCTTCCGCTCGGCCACGTCCTCCTCGTCACCCAGCTCGGTGTCGAGGAACGTGATGTTGTTGATCTTCGGCATGGGAGGCCAGGTGCCGTCCGGGCGCTTCTCCATGTCGAGCGGGCGCACGATCCAGTTCAGGACCTGGCCCTGCTTGCAGACCGTCTCCAGGGACGACGTCCCCTGTCCCTTGCCGCCGATGCTGTTGTCCATCATGTACATCGAGTCGCTCAGCGAGCCCGTCTCCACGGCCCGCTCCATGTTGATGAGCGTCACGATGTTCAGCTGGACCGAGTTGAGCTGGCCGGGATTCTGCTTCTGGTGCTCGGTGCTGGTCGACTTCTGCGCGGTGCTGGTCAACGCTCCTCCTTCTCGTACGCCGTCATGCCGGGCCCTAGCCGACGAGGGACGACGACAGGGTGGTGGCGATCGGCTCGTCCCTCGTGCCCAGCTTGAAGTTGATCTGGTACGTGACGTTCGTGACGTCCCGCTTCACGGTCCCGATCCAGTAGGCGACGTCGGTGCCCGGATAGACCTTCCGCTCCGGCACGCAGATGGAGCTGTCGATCACGATGCTGTCGATGGCCACGAAGGCCTCGCACTCCAACGCGAGCGCGTTCCACAGGAGTTGGTCGCCCTTGCGGGCGCGCGTCTGCAGTTCCTCGGTGCCGAAGCCGGTGGAACCCGCTGACTTGTTCGTGTCGTACATGTACAGGTGGCCCTGCATGTTGCCGGCTGCCAGGGCGCCCACACAGTCCACTACGGCGGTGATCGAGACGGGCCGCTTCGCGGCACCGGTCTCACGCCGCCTGGGCGTGGTGGTCGTCATCTGCTCCTCCTTCTGGCTGAAGTCCGTGCGGGATCAGCGGGTGCCGGCGTCCGGAGGGATGGGCAGCATGCCCACGCCCGCCTTGGTGAAGGCGTTCCGCCGTGGCTCCGAGGTGATCTTGAGGGTCGAGGGACAGGTCAGGTCGACCGCCTCCCAGCGCAGTTCGCCGTTGAGACCCACCAGCTTGTGCAGCTGGATCCGCATCACGTACGAGTAGGTTCCGGGCCGCGAGGTGTCGACGGACGCCGACCAGTACCAGCCGTCGGTGACCAGGTCCGGGGAGCCGTACTCCGCCGGATACATGATCTTCGAGTCCACGGCCTCGCCGTAGATGTCGGTGATCACCGGGGCGGGGTAGGTGTACGCGGCCGTGTTGTCCTCGGTGACGACCTTGCCGGTGACGTCCAGGATCTTCTGCCCGGACAGCCGCCCGCGCGTGCGCCGCGTGGTCTTGACGCGGGCACCGACGGTCTTGCGGACCTGGCTGAGCTGCTCGGTCTGGTCCGTGCCGGCGACCGAGGACTTGCTCGCGAGATCCTGCAGGTCGGCCAGGGCCTGCTCGTCGGTCTGCCGGGCGCGGTCGAACTCGTAGCCGCGGGGCACGGTCGGCGGGATGGAACCGAGGCTGTACGGCAGCCAGTTGAGCACCTGCTCACTGGCCTGCGATCCATCCCTCCAGTAGGAACCGTTGATCGCGGTCACGAGCTCGCCGGTTCCCTGGTTCGTCGAGCCCTGCAGCTTCATGTTGTCGAACAGGTAGGTGTTGCCTTCGAGTGACTCGGACTCCAGCGCACTGCCGACGTCCACGAGCACGATGATCGCCAATTGTTGGGGCATGATTCCGCCTTTGTCGCCGTTACTGGATTCCCGTCCCTTGCCGTCGCGCTCCGGCCGGCACTGGTGCTACTGGCACATCAACGCGGGGGTGTCGATGTGCATGACGCTGTTCTCGCCCTCGTACATCTGGAGTTCCAGGCGGTAGCGGTAGGCCACTCCGGGCGTCAGCCAGTTGGGCACGATGCCCGTCCAGACGTCGAGGTCGAGCTTGTCGCCCTCGGTGTGGTTGCCGTTCTGGACGCCCTGCGCCTGGCCCTGAGTCTGGCCTGAGCTGTGGCTCCCGTTCTCGGGCACGAACGAGATGTTCTTGATCTCGACGGGGGTCTGCAGGTCCACGGCGAGGGCGGACCACGAGACGACCTGCCCCGGCCTGACCACGGTGCACAGGTCCGGCGTCCCCTGGTGGGCGCTGTTCTCCCCGCCGTCGTCCATCATGCAGAGGTTGCCGTTGAGCAGCGTGCTGCCCGAGAGCGCTCCGATGACGTCGACGACCGCGACGATGTTCACTTGCGGCTTCATCCTCACTCCTCCTGTAGGCGCTAGCCCCGGTCCCGCACCAGCGGGACCTTGCCGACGGCCGTCCGCTCGATCTCGGCCGAGAGGCGGGGCACGAACTTGAGCTGGAAGGTGTAACCGGTCTTCTCGATCGACGCGGGGTTCGCTTCTCCGTGGTTGAAGAGCGACAGGGAACGCGGCAGGGCGTTCACGAACACCTGCTGCACCCCGTAGGGCCCAAGAGCCGTGTCCGCCCGGTAGGTCAGGCCGAGCACGTCGTCGACCGAGACGACGAGCGTGATGACCTTGCCCTCGCGGTAGTTCACGAACTGGACCTCGTGCGCCACCTCGTCCAGGTCCACCGCCTCGGCGGCCTTCAGCTCGTCCCGCACCGCGTCGTAGGCGCGAGCCGCCGAGTACTGGCTGTCGTTGATGTGGAGCACGTCGCCGGTGCGGCCCGCGAACTCGAACTGCTGGGTCTTCGGGCCGGGGCCCTCGGTCCTCGGCCGCCGGATCATCCGGTCGCCCAGCTTGAGCCGCAGGAGCGGTGCCTCGTGGGCGTGCAGGCGGGTGACGACGAGTTCGCCCTCCTCGCCCTCGGGGACCCAGCGCCCGTTCTCGTCGACGATCTCGATGAAGTGCAGGCCGGGCACCGCCGAGAGGTGGGGTGAGTCGGGGTCCAGCTGCAGGCCGATGGTCTCGGCCTGGGTGGCGGCGAAGTAGCTGAGGATCGACAGGTTCGGGTACAGCGCCTTTAGCTCCACCCGCTTGCGCTGCGAGAGCACCCCGCTGCCGTACAGGGCGACACGGAAGCTCTCCCTGGACTCCTGGCGCATGCCCACGCCGAGCTCGCTCAGGATCCCGATGCCCGCCGAGATCCCCATCAGGGCCTTGGGGCCCCGGTAGGAGAACATGTGCTCCAGGACCGGGGCGGTGACGGGGCCCGCGCCGACGTAGTTGACGCCGGGCACGTGCTGCAGCACACCGCCCACCATCGTGCCGCTGCTCCACATCTGGTAGTCGGCCAGCGTGGTGAACAGCCACTTGGGGTCGGTGCCCGCGAGGTATGCGGCGAGCTGATAGGCGCCCATGAAGCGGCCCGCGATCTCGTACGTGTCCTTCAACTCCCGCAGGGAGTAAACGACTTCGAGCGGCCGGCCACCGCTGGTGCCGCCGCTGGCCACGATCTCGAACTCGCCGCGGGTGAGGGGTACCACCATGCCGGGCCGTGACTCCATGAAGAAGTCGCGCTGGATGTCCTTGTCCGAGAGCGGGATCTGCTGCCACGCCTCGTACGTCTCGGGGGCGCGCACGGTGCCCGCGTTGCGCAGCCGGTCGCGCCACAGGGGATTGAGCATCGCCGTGTTCACCATTTGCTGCAGGCGACGCAGTACGACGGCTTCCTGAACCTCGTGCGACACCTCGCTGTACGGCGTCTGACAGACCCGTTCGCATTCACGTAACTTGCTCGCGAACGAGGGGAGTGCGGTTACGGCGTCAACTGATTCCGGGTGTAACTCCCGATCGGGGATGAGCCAGTTGGCCAGTTCACGGGTGCCACTGGGCACCGGTGCGATCGGCGGAACGTGTGCGGCCTGTGGAACTTGCGATGTACTCAACATCCGTCCCCTCTAAGCTGTTTCTGTTCCCGCTTCGCTGCTGAGCAGGTCCTGGCCGGTCCTTCTGATTTCGGAGATCAGCATCCGGAAGTGCTCGGCGGTTATCTGATGGTTCATCATGACCACGCGCAGTGCGGCCACCCCATTGACGTTCACCTTGGAGATGAAGAAGTTTCCCCGGAGCTTCACGCTGTTGCGGATGGCGATCTGGAGGCGGTGGACGTCCGCTTTCCTGATCCCGGCCGGGTGATATCGGAAGCACAGGATGTTCGCTTCCGGACGGTGCAGTGTCTCGAAGTCGGGATCGGTCCTGACGATTCCGTGGGCCTCCTCCGTCAACCGGCAGAGATATTCGATCTTCTCCGCGAACAAGGCCCTTCCGAACATGGCCCAGAGCGACCACAGGGTCATGATCATCGGCCGTTTCGTACATTCGAAGTTCTTGCCACCGCTGTCGTACGCGGTGTATATGTCCGGCTCCTCGTCGAACACATAACTGGCCTTCTGCCGGAAGGCGGTGCGGCTCGCCTCCTTGTCCCGGTAGAAGAGCATCGTGCAGGGCGCGGGCACGAACATCAATTTGTGCGCGTCCCAGGTCAGGGAATCCGCCTTGTCGATGCCGCGCAGTTTCTCGCGGAGCGTGTCCGACACCAGGAGGCTCGCTCCGTGGGCACCGTCGACGTGCAGCCAGAGATCCCTCTCCCCGGCCAGGGCGGCGAGTTCGTCGAGCGGGTCGAAGGCGCCCACCGACGTGCTGCCGGCCGACGCGACGAGGCAGAACACCTTGAGGTTCTGCCGCTCAGCCGCCTCCAGGGCGGGCCGCGCGTCCGCCACGGAGATCTGCCCCCGGCTGTTCAGCGGCAGCCGTACGAGCTGGGCCTCGCCGATGCCCATCACACCGGCCGCCCGCGCGACGCTGTAGTGCACGTCCGCGCCCACCGCGATGGCGGGCCGTGGCTGGCCGCGCAAGGAGGAGCCGCCCTCCGACCAGTAGCCGGGCAGCTTCTGGTTACGGGCGGCCAGGAGTGCGGTGAGATTGGCCAGGGACCCTCCTGAGGTGGTCACCATGGTGAACCGCGCCGGATCCCAGCCGATGAAGCGGTTCAGTTCATCGGCCATGATCCGTTCCACCGCGTTGGGCAACTGGGCCGCCTCGTAGAACGAGGCCGGCTGGTTGACCACCGAGCTGACGAAGTCGATGACGCCGGCGAGCGGTACGACGCCCGAGAACTGGCGGCCCATGTAGCCAGGTGAGTGCACCTGGATGCCGGTCCTGATGTACAGGTCGATGATCCCTGCCAGCTTCTCCTCGTCGAACGCCGCCACCTGCTCGCGCTCCGTCGTCATCAGGGCTTTCGCCGCATCCGACAACGTCGCGGGATCGGTCAGTTCGAGCCCCCTGATGGAGAGATCGGAAAGGTGCTTCTCCAGCTTCGCGAGAGCGGTTTCGGAAGTCGCCCGGAACAGCTGGGCGTCGAAGGCCTCAAGAAGTAGTCCGCTCCCGTCGGAAGCGGGGTGGTGCGGTCGAGATTCCGTCACGGGGGTCTCCTTCGGAAAGTCCCTGTGTTGCCCGACATGTAGGTGTGGGGCGGACGCGACCTGCGCAGACTTCTGTTTTTTGAGCATGCCGATGGGCAGTTGGAATTCGAATGCAGATTCGATAGCGACGAGGCGGTCCGGCTGGTCGAGCCGGGCTCCTTCATCTGTTCCGGCGGCGCCCGGTCAGTGGCCTGCCGCACGGATCCCCCTGGAAAAAGCAGCCTTTGGTGTTACAGGCGGCACGGACCCCCCGGTTCTCGCGCCACACCCACACGACCGGCGTCTCCCCCCTGGTGCCCCTCGTGTTTCCCCCCACATGGAGCACCGTAGAGCCAAATGTTTCCAAGAGGTGATCCCTTTCAATGGTCTGTCCAAAAAATGTGCGCACGACCTGATGAGCCGTCAATGACTCTTGGCCACATCTGTATTCACACGCACCTCAGATGTCGGACGGTGCCCTCAACTTTCGGACAGGGGCCCGGTGTTCCGGTTCCAGGCCGCGCAAGGGGTGAAAGAGGAATTCGCCGACGGGATCCCGTCACCGGCGAAGTCTTCTTGCCAGCGTCATGTGACCGACGAGTACGTCGCGTTCCTGGCGGGAGGAGGGTCTTATTCCTGGCGGGTGAAATTCTGGCCATGGTCGCGCCCGCTCACCCCAGGCCAATTAATCGCCTTGGTCGCCATTTACTTGAGCGGGAAAAGAAAAGGGTGGCAGCCCGAGGGGCCGCCACCCTGACCTGCTGCCGCGTCAGTCGTCGACGGCGTCGAGCACGTCGCCCAGATCCACGAACTTGAAGTCGGTGGAGGGGCGTTCGGGGTCGCCGGGCGCGTCGTGACCGTCCTGCACCACGAGCAGCCCGTGCGGATACTTCGCGCCCAGCGGCTTGTTGAGGACCGCGGCACCGTCGCATTCCTCGGAGCCGTCGAGCGTGGCGGAGGCGGCCGTGACGCGGAAGCCGCCCTCGTACTCGTTGCGGTCGGACACCTCGCGGTCGTAGGCGGCGAAGGTGTTGTCGCCCTGGCTGGAGGCCAGCAGATAGCCGTCGCCGTTGCCCTCCTCAAGCAGCGTCAGGCCCTCGACGTCGGCCTTGAGGCGCTTGCCGCCGTAGCCCGGGTCGGTGCCCGCGGTGCACTCCTCGGTCGAGGGGTCGTACGTCCCGGGTATTCCGTACTCGCGCACCTTGTCGACCAGTTGGGGCTTGCCCGTCAGGTCGGCGCGCAGCCGCCAGATGCCGACGTCCTCCTGGCCCGCGTAGAGCGTGCCGTTGGCCGGATCCACGACCATGCCCTCCACCTGCGGCCGTTCGCCCGGTTCGCCGCACGGCGACCACGAAGTACCGTCCGGCAGGCGGAAGTCGGCGGGCAGGTCGAGTGTGCGGACCTTGCGGTAGCCGACCGTTCCGTCGCTCTTCGGGGTCAGTTCGAGGAGCGCGATGCGGGTCCGCTCCCGCTGGCTGACCAGTGCGTACGACCGGCCCGTCGACGGGTCCGTCCACGTCGCGAGGCCGTAGGCGGTGCGCTGCTCGTTGATCTCCTCCTGCGAGGTCGAGAAGACGGGCGGCGCCGACGGGTCGGTCACGTCGGTGAGCGGGCCGCCGGAGCGGTCGCGGTCGATGCGGTAGACGCGCAGCCGGTCGTTGCCGCGGTCGCTGGTGACCGCGAGGTCGGCGCGGCCGGACGGCAGGCGCAGGCCGTGCACCAGGTCGACGTTGTTGAAGCGGCCGGGCGCGTCGTCCGGTCCGGGCGCCGCGGGTGCCGGAACGGACTGCACCTCGCGCGCCGACAGGTCGTACACGCGCAGCCCGCCCTGCTTGGCGGTGGCGACGACCAGACTGCGGCCCGGGTCGGCGGAGTTGCGCCAGATCGCCGGGTCGTCGGCGTCGGCGTTGCCGCCCGCGTCGTCGTCGTGCACGGCGGGGGTCTCGGAGCGCGGTTCGACGGCGGGCAGCGGCGAGGCCGCTACGGCGCCGGAGCCCAGGGGCGCGGTCGCGGCGACCGCCGCGAGGGCCGCGACGAGGGCGACGCGGGTAACGCCGGAACGGGGTCTGCGGGGCTTGGCCATGAAGGGATCCCTTTCTGTCATGGGTACTGCATGACGAATCCACTCTGTGATCTTGCCGTGAAGACTTTCCGTCAAGTGGTGCGACGGGGGGCGGTCCGTGCGGTGAACGGAGGATGTCCGTGCCGATGTGGTGAGTTTGGCCGAACGCGCGCGTGGTACTCGTGCGTCTGGCGGGCCCAGTGCCATAAATCCACGTCAATGAGGTGGAATCCCCGCAAATGGTTTGCTTCCGTCGTGCTCAAGGGAGACGGTCGGCATACGTCCACTGACACGCTTCGGAAGGGAGGTGGGGGTTCGCATCGCGTGCCCAACGCCATGAGCGCACCGAGACAGTTGGAACAGTCGGAAACGAAGACGCGCCTCGCACCACCGGTGCTGGCCGACGCCTGGGTCACCGCGCCGCACCCCGTGGTCGTCGCCGACCGCGCGGGCCGGGTGGCGGCCGCGAACGAGGCCGGAAGGCTTCTTCTGCCGGCTGCGCTGGGCGGCACGGACCTGCGCGAGGCCGTCCCGGAATGGCTGGCCGACGCGCACGCCCGGCTTGCCGCCGCGGACAATCCACCTGCCGATGCGGACACCCCACCTGCCGGCGCGGACATTCCACCTGCCGATGCCCAGGCGCGGCGGGAGCCGGACGTCGTGCGCGGCGAGATCGGTGAGTCGAGCTTCGAGGCCCGCCCGGCCCGCCTCGACGACGGTCACTGGGCATGGTGGCTGGCCGAGGACACGTACCGGCGCAGGGCGGAGGACGACCTCCGCGCCGAACGAAGACGTACGGCCCTGCTCGCCGACGCCTCCCAGCAGTTGCTGGCCTCCCTCAACGTCGAACGCTGCATGGAGGTGACGGCCGCCATGGCGGCAGGGCACCTCTGCGACGCGGCCATAGTGATCGCGCCGGGCCGCGGAAACGTGTACCCCGTGACCCACACCGGACCGGCGGGGGAGGTCACGCACGCCACCCTGGAGGTGGACCTGACGGAGGTGCCCGGCCTCGGCGAGGCGATGCAGGGCTTCCCGCCGGTGCCCTCGCGCTGGATCGACCCCGCCACGCTGCCCGACTGGGCCGTGCCCGCGCACTTCGCCGGCCCGGTGTGCTCGGTGGTGATCACCCCGCTGCCCGGCCATGGTGTGCCCGCGGGTGTCCTGATACTGCTGAGGTCCACCGAGCGCAGTGCGTTCAGCGAGGCCGAGGAGGTCTTCGCCCGGATCTTCGCCGCCCGCGCCGGAGCGGCGGTCTCGGCGGCGCAGCTCTACGCCGAACAGAGCGCCATCTCCCGCACGCTCATGCGTGACCTGCTGCCGCCCGAGCTGCGGCCGGTGAACGGCGTGGAGTTCGCGGGAGGCTATATCGCCGCGGGCGCGGGGGAGTACGTCGGCGGTGACTTCTACGACGTACACGAGGGCCGGACCCCGGAGGACGAGACACTCGCCGTCCTCGGAGACGTCTGCGGCAAGGGCCTGGAGGCGGCGGCACTCACCGGCAAGATCCGCAATACGGTGCAGGCGCTGCGGCCGATGGGCCACGACCACCAGCAGCTGCTGACCCTGCTCAACGAATCGCTGCTGCAGGCCGAGCACACCCGGTTCGCCACGCTGGCCCTCGCCTCCGTGACCCGCCGCGGCAACTCCGTGGACCTGCGGCTCACCAGTGCGGGACACCCGCCGCCGCTGATCGCCCGCGCGGACGGCACCGTCGACGAGGCCGAGACGAGGGGCACCCTGATCGGCGCCCTGCCGCAGGTCACGTCGAATACCGCACATGTCCGCCTCAAGCCCGGGGAGGTGTGCCTCATGTTCAGTGACGGCATCGTCGAGGCCAAGGGAGGGCCGCTGGGAACGGAGTTGTTCGGCGAGGAGCGGCTTTCGTGGGCGCTCTCCGAGTGCTTCGGCATGGTGGCCGAAGCCGTCGTCGAGCGGGTGCAGATGCTGGCCACGCAGTGGGTGGGCCGCGGCCCCCACGACGACATGGCCGTGGTCGCCATAGCCGCACCGCGCCATCAGCACCTCAGCGCCGTGGACGGGCACACCCGAGGCAGGTACACCGGATGACCGCTCCCCTTCGCGATCTGACCGGGAGCCGTGACCAGACCGGCAGCAATGACCTGACCGAGACCCCTGGGGCGCCCGGAGCCTCTGATCCGCTCGGATCCGCTCGTGCACAGCTGTGGAACGACGTGCGCGACGGCGACGAGATCGGCGCCATCCGCACGGTGCGGGCCGCGGTCGAGGCGGGCAACGCGTTCGAGAGCGTCCTGTTGGACCTCATCGCCCCCGTGCAGGCGCGGGTCGGCGTCGAATGGGCGGCGAACCGCATCAGCGTGGCCCAGGAACACGCGGCGACGGCCATCAACGACCGGGTCATCACCCTCACGGCGGACGTCGGCGTGCCTGACCCGGACCCGGCACAGCGGCGCGGACGGATCACCGTCGCCTGTGTGGACGGCGAGTGGCACGCCCTGCCCGCGCGGCTGCTCGCCGAGGTGCTGCGGCTGCGCGGCTGGCAGGTCGACTTCCTCGGCGCCCACACCCCCACCCCGCACCTCGTACGGCATCTGCATCAGCAGGTGCCCGACGTGGTGGCACTCTCCTCGTCGATCCCCACGCACCTCCCGGTCGCCCATGCCGCGCTCACCGCCTGCCAGGCCGTCGGGACACCGGTCCTCGTCGGTGGCGCGGCCTTCGGTCCGGGCGGGCGGTACGCCAAGGTCCTCGGCGCCGACGCCTGGGCGGCCGACGCGCGGGACGCGGCCGATCTGCTGGACCAGGGCCTCGCCCGCCCGGACGTGATGCTCCACCAGGCGGTGGACGACCTGCCCCACCTCATCGACCAGGAGTACTCGATGGTCGCCCGCACGCGGGGCGAGCTGGTCAAGGAGGTGCTCGGCGAACTGGAGCAGCTCTTCCCGCCGATGGCCCGCTACACGGTGCAGCAGCGCCGGCACACCGCGGAGGACATCGCGCACATCGTGGACTACCTGGCCACGGCGCTCTATCTCGACGACGCCGGGCTCTTCACCCGCTTCCTCGACTGGACCGCGGACATACTCTCCGCGCGGCACGTCCCCGCCCACAGCCTTCTCCTCGCCCTGGACGTCCTGGGCCGCAGGCTGTCCGACTTCCCGCGCGCCACGCGCGTGCTGAACACGGCCCGCGAAGCCCTGGCCGCGCGGCCGGAGAGCAACAGGACCGGAGAATCCGTATGACCCGCCCCGTCTCCCGCCTCAGCCTGCGCACCGAGTTCCAGCAGGGCGTCGTGACCGTCCACGTCGGTGGAAGCCTGGAGTTCGGGGTGACGGAGAGCTTCGTCGCCACCGTCACCGAACAACTCGACCGAGCCCTGGCGGGCAGCCGTCCCGTACGGCAACTTCAGGTCAATTGTGCCGAGTTGACGTTCGTGGACTCCATGGGCCTGGCCGCCCTGCTGATGGCCCGCCGCGTCACGGACGCCCGCGGGGTCGCCCTCGTGCTCAGCCGCCGCCCCGAATGCCTGGACCGACTGCTGCGCCTCACCTGCACCTTCGACCACCTCACGGCCTCCACCGCGACCAGGGAGATGCAGGGGGAGTGACGAGGGCCTGACCGCCGGGCATGGCATATCTCACGTCCCGGTGGGAGACCCGCCCAGTCAGGCCTTTTCCCGGCTTCCGGACCAGGGCCGCCTGTTGCCGTGGCACCCGGGTGCCCGAGTAGGGTCAGGGGCTGCGTGACGGCTGACGGCCGCATTCCGGCCTTCCGGTCCTTGTCAGGGCCATGCGTACGTGGTCTGCCCGGCCCCACCCGGCAGAGCGCGCGGCATGTGTGCGTACGGGGAATCCCCGGTGCGCGCCGGGCACCGGGATGCGACTCCTGACGTCTCACGGGCAGTACGGCGGGCCTCCGGGTCCGTTACCCCCCACATAAAGAGCCGCGCGTGCGCGGCCGCAGATCAGGAGCACCAGTGCAGGGCATCCCCCACATAGCCAGCACACCGCACGACGGGCGATCGTCGCCCGCACCACCCCCTGCGCCGATCCCCCCTGCGCACAGATCGAGGCAGCCGGGACGGGACGTGGCGCAGCACGTGCCGCGCCGGGCCACGGCGCCGCACGTGCCCCCGGCAGCCCGGCGTCCCCCGGCCGCCGCCCCCCAACTCCCCGTCTTCATCGACCAGTCGGGCTGGCGCAGGCGGACGCTGCAAGGCATGGCCCTGGTCGTGGGCTGCGCCTGCCTCGGGTATCTGCTGTTCGTCGGCACGCTGCTCAGCGGACTCCTGCGGCCCGTCAGCACGCAGCCGCCGACCACGAACGCGCCGACGTCCTCCGTCCCGGACACCGGAGAGGCGGCCCGCGGCACCGGCGCACCGGCCCGCGCCGAGGCCCACCCGTCGCCCGCCACGGCCCACGCGGACCGCCACGACCGCCACCGCCCGCCGGCCGCCAGATCAGCCCCGCCGCCGACCGGAGACCCGAAGCAGTGAGCCGGCGCACCGCCGCTGTCCGCCGCCCGCCGCGCGGTCACTGGCTCGTGCTCCTGCTGGTCCTCCTGGTGGTCGCCGTCGCCCTCCTCTTCGAGGGCTGGACGACCCACCAGGTCGACGCCGCGCGCACCAAGCCGCTCTGCACGCGGCCGATACCGCGCGCGGCGGACGACGGGAAGCCGCTGCTGCGGTTCGGCCCGAAGGGGGTGACCACCGCGTCCATGCCGCCGGGCACCGTCGCGCTCACCTTCGACGGCGGGCCCGACCCGGAGTGGACGCCGCGCCTGCTCGACCTGCTGCGCAGACACCACGCGCCGGCGACCTTCTTCGTCTACGGGAAGGACGCGGCCCGGCATCCGGCGCTGATGCGACGGATCCTGCGCGAGGGCCACGAGATCGGCTCGTACACGTACAGCGGCGGTGACCTCGGGGTCGCGTCGCCGCTGCGCGCGCGTCTCGAACTGTCCCTCACGCAGACCGCTTTCGCGGGTGCGGCCGGCATCAACACCTCTCTGCTGCGGCTGCCGCACACCACGGCCGCGGACACGCTCTGCGGCCCGCAGTGGCCGGCCGCGAAGCGCGCGGCGGAGCAGGGGTATCTGGTGGTCGCGTCGGACTACAAGTCCCGCAAGCCGTGGCGCGGTCTGGTGTCGCAGCACAGCCAGACCGACCTCGGCTACCGCGAGGCCGAGGCGCTGCTGGAGGACCGCAGGGTCAAGTCGTTCACCACCGTCAGCGGCGGCCTCGGCCGCCCCTCGCTCAACGACGGGGTCCCCGTCGCCCAGGAGGTCGAGGGCGAGGGCCTGATCTGGTCGCAGCGGCTCGGGCGCGCCTTCCTCACCGTGATGGTGTGGACCCTGACCCTCGCGGGTGTGCTCGGCGTCCTGCGGATGCTCCTGTTCGCGCTCTTCGCCCGGCTGCACGTGCGCAGGCTGCACCGGTTCCGGCCGGGCGCGCCACGGCTGCGCGAGGTGCGGGACCCGGTGACGGTGCTGGTGCCCGCGTACAACGAGGAGGCCGGCATCGCCTCCACGGTGTACTCGCTGCTCGCCTCCACCCACCCGGACTTCCAGATCATCGTGATCGACGACGGCTCGACCGATGCCACCGCCGACATCGCCGAGGACATCGACGACCCCCGGGTGACGGTGATCCGGCAGCCCAACGGCGGCAAGCCGAGCGCCCTCAACACCGGTCTGGCGCACGCCAGGCACGACATCGTGGTGATGGTCGACGCGGACACCATCTTCGAGCCCGAGGCGCTGGCCCGCCTGATCCAGCCGCTCGCCCACCCGGCGGTCGGCGCGGTCAGCGGCAACACCAAGGTCGGCAACAGGCGCACCCTGATGGGCAAGTGGCAGCACCTGGAGTACGTGCTCGGATTCAACCTCGACCGGCGGATGTTCGAGGTCCTGGAGTGCATGCCGACGGTGCCGGGGGCGATCGGGGCGTTCCGCAGGGACGCGCTGATGGGTGTCGGCGGTGTCAGCGACGAGACCCTGGCCGAGGACACCGACCTCACGATGGCGCTCTGGCGGGCCGGCTGGCGTGTCGTCTACGAGGAGTCGGCGGTCGCCTGGACCGAAGTGCCGGTCAGCGTGCGGCAGTTGTGGCGCCAGCGCTACCGCTGGTGCTATGGCACGCTCCAGTCGATGTGGAAGCACCGGCACGCGGTGACGGAGGTCGGCCCCGCCGGACGCTTCGGCCGTCGCGTGCTGCTCTACGTCACGCTGTTCCAGATCGTGCTTCCGCTGTGCGCACCGGTCGTGGACATGTTCGCCCTGTTCGGGGCGTTCTTCCGCGACCCGCTGGAGGCGGCGCTCGTCTGGTTCGGTTTCCTCTCCGTCCAGTTGGTGACCGCCGCCTACGCGCTGCGGCTCGACCGCGAACGGCTGAGCGTGCTGTGGGTGCTGCCGCTCCAGCAGTTCGTGTACCGGCAGTTGATGTATCTGGTGGTCATCCACTCCGTGATCACGGCGCTGCTCGGCACCCGTCTGAAGTGGCACAGCATGAAACGGACCGGCACCGCCGACCCGTACCTGCTGCAGGCGCCGACCGGAGAGATGTCCGCCGGGACATCCGCACCCGGAGATCCCCTCGACGGCCCGCCCTCGCGGCGGAGCCTGTCGTCGCCATGACGTGACCAAGGGAGTTGACCATGACAGACCCGCTTGACCAGCGGGCCGGACACACCATGCCCCTGGGGGAGCACGGCTGGGACGGCGACAGCGGCGACAGCGGCGACAGCGGTGCGGCCGTGGCACCGGAGGACGACTCCGCCACGCGTGAGCGTTTCGCCGAACGCCCCAGCTCCCGCTACGGACCCCGGCGGGCCCACGCCCGGCAGTCGAAGAAGCGCAGGAAGCTGCGGCGGGCGGTGCTCGTCCTGCTGACCGGCGTGATCGTCGCGGCGGGCGGCACGTACGGCTGGGCGGAGACGCGGCTCCAGCGTGACGTCGACCTCGGCGCGTACGGGGACCGCCCGGCACCCGGCGAGGGCACCAACTACCTCATCGTGGGCTCCGACAGCCGCGACGGGCTCTCGGAGGACGCCGTGAAGGACCTGCGCGCGGGCGGGGGCGGCGGGCGGCGCACCGACTCGATGATGCTGCTGCACACCGGGGCCAACGGAACCAGCATGGTCAGCCTGCCGCGTGACTCCTGGGTCACCGTGCCAGGCCGCCTGGACACGACGACGGGCAAGACCAAGCGGCCCGAGGGGGACAAACTGAACGCCGCCTTCGCCTACGGCGGCCCCGAACTGCTCGTGCACACCGTCGAGCGGAACACCGGGCTGCGCATCGACCACTACGCGGAGATCGGCTTCGCCGGATTCGTGAACATCGTCGACGCCATCGGCGGTGTCCGGATGTGCCTGGACCGCGACATCAAGGACAAGAAGTCGGGCGCCGACCTGCACAAGGGCTGTCACGTCCTGGACGGCAAGCAGGCGCTCGCCTTCGTCCGCCAGCGGCACCAGGAGAGGGAGGGCGATCTGGGCCGTTCGAAGAACCAGCAGAAGTTCCTGTCGACCCTGGCCCACCAGGCGGCCCGCCCCGACACCCTCTTCGACCCGACGGAGATGGGCCCGGCCATGCAGGCGGGCCTGGACACCCTCATCGTCGACGAGGACATGAGCCTGCGCGACCTCAGCAAGATGTTCCGCGCCGTGCAGAGCGTCTCGGGCGGAAAGGGCAAGCGGATCAACGTGCCCGTGTCCGGCTTCGGCGTCCCCACCTCCAAGGGCAACGTCCTGAAGTGGGACGCCGAGGCGTCGGCCCGGCTCTTCTCCGAGCTGCGGCAGGACAGGCCCGTGACGGAGACAAGGAGCCGGACACGCCGTTGAGGTTCTTGGGATCCGTGAGCCCTTTGAGGCTCACACCATTTCGGGCTGTGGTTCCGGCCGGAGCGCCGGTGGGGGCTTCGGCTCCCACGATCCGGTGGTCCGTACGTAGCCGTAGATCACCGAGGCCGTCGACAGCATGACGAGAGGGCCGTACACCCACGGGTGTGCGGCCATCTCCATGGGCAGGTAGCGGTACGACAGCAGGAGCGCGCCGAAGACCGCCGTGCCGTAGCCGACCAGTTGGACGCCCGACCGGTGCCAGCCGTGGTCGTACGTGCGCAGGGCCGCCTCGATGGTGAGCGCGAACACCACACCGGCAAGGAGATCCACGCCGTAGTGGTAGCCGAAGCCCAGCGTCGCGCCGAGCGTGGCGGTCAGCCAGAACGTCCCCGCGTACCGCAGCAGGCGCGGTCCCTTGCGGGAGTGGATGAAGATCGTGGTGGCCCACGCCGTGTGCAGGCTGGGCATGCAGTTGCGCGGGGTGATCCCGTCGTACGGAACCGGGTGCGGCACGGTGATGGGCGGCGGCGTGTGCGGCCACAGATTTGCCACCGCCCACTGGACGCCGCCGGTGCCGGAGGTGCCGGGACCGTAGGCGAAGATCGGGCCCACCACCGGGAAGATCATGTAGAAGGCCGGCCCGACGAGCCCGATCAGCAGGAAGGTCCGCACCAGATGGTGGCGCGGGAAACGGCGCTCGGTCGCCACGTTGCGCAGCTGGTAGAGGGCGACGGCGACGGCGGCCACCGCGAGCTGGGCGTAGACCAGGTCGAGTACGGGGCTGACCGGGCCGGAGGCCTCAAGGAGCCGGCCCGCCAGCCACGAGGGGTTGCCGAGCGCGTGATCGGCCATCGCCACGTAGGGGTCGAGTACGGTCGGCCGGGTCTTCGCCGTGATGAGCAGCCAGGTGTCACCGGTCTTGCGGCCGGCCACCAGCAGCAGGCCGAGGCCGACGCCCTTGAGGAGCAGAACACGTTGCTCGCCGGTGCGACGCGTGATCGCGAAGACCGCGCAGCCCAGCATCGCCCACAACGCGCCGTTGCCGAAGAACTGCCCCTCGGGCACATCGGCATCGACCAACCACCGCACCAGCACGAAGACCGCGTCGACGCCGACCGCGAAACCGGCGGCGATGAACCGCTGCCGCCAGGTCAGCACCACCATCATCAAGGCCAGACCGCCGTACAGCGGGCCCGGTTTGGGCGGGAAGAGCACTTCCCGCGCCTGGTTGGTGATCGGTCCGGGCACACCGCCGTAGTGACGCGCGGCGATCTCCAGGGCGACGAGGAACCCGAGGGCCACCAGACCTGCCGTGGCCCAGAGGATCACGCGCTGCCGACTCCACGCGGCGGCCTGGATGCTGCCCGAGCTATCCGCACTGTCTGCTTTGTCAACTCTGCGGCTTATTCGCGGAATTATCCGCGAAAATATAGGTATCAATTGTTTGGCCGATTTGGTAGGTGCTGTTGGAGCACATCACCCTTCAGATGACACTGCGTCGTTTCCGGCGAAGGAGGGTGATGGGGCATTCGTCGAGAGGCCGATCATGCTACGCCGTGAGGAAGTCGCCCAGCGCGCGGGCGATCCGGCCCGGGGCGTTCTCCGTGGGGATGTGATCCGCGTCGGGGACGCGGATGAGCGTCGTCCGCGGGATCTCGGAGGCGAACCGCTCGGCGTACTCCACCTTCTCGAAGCCGTCGTCCTCGCCCCAGATCAGCAGCTTCGGCGTCATGGACCGCCGCAGCGCGGGAACGAGACCGAGGGTGTAGCGGCTGTCGGCCGCGCCCGCCATGGCCAGCCAGGAGCGGCGGACCCGCGCCATGGTCCACGGATCCAGGTAGTCAGCGATCCGCTCCTCGGTGGCGGCATCGCCCAGCGCCGCCGTCACCGCTCGACGGCGGGCGGCGAGGACGTCGTCGGCGGTGCTCCCCGCGACGTCCCCCGGGTCCCGGAAGCGAGCCACGTGGGGCGCGGGCCAGGAGTCGTACGTGACGGAGTTGACCAAGGCGAGCCGGGACACCTCAAGGCGGCCGTGGACGAGGAGGTGCTGGGCGACGGCTCCGCCGATGTCGTGACCCGCCACGGCGACCGGCCCGGAGATGCCCAGGGCGGACGCGAAGCGCGCCACCCAGTCCGCGAGGGCAGGGACCGTGGCCGTCTCCGGGGTGAGCTCGCCTCCCGAGCGCCCGAGTCCGGGCAGATCGACCGCTAGAGGCCGCAGCCCCGCGTCGGCGAGACCGCCGAGGACCGGGAGCCAGACCCGGCTCCAGTACGTTCCGTGCAGCAGCAACACGGCCGGGCCGTCCCGCTCCACGGTCAGATAGCTCGCCGTTTCGCCGTCGACCCGGACCGAGGTTCGCAGCACTCCCGCATCGGTGATCCCACTCATGGGTCCACCGTGCCCCGGGCCCGCCACCCGGGCCGAGAGTCCGGAAAGACACCCATGGGTACATTCCTGCCATGAACCTCCATCGGGTGGTGGCGCTGCTCAATCCGCCCCAGTCGCCCTTCGAGCTCGCCTGCGCGGCCGAGGTCTTCGGCACCGTCCCGCAGGGAGTACCGGTCCGCTACAGCTTCCGGACCTGCACCGAGCACCCCGGCCCCCTGCCGACCACGATCGGCTTCGCGATGCTCATCGACGCGGGTCTTGCGGCCCTGCGGGAGGCGGACACCGTGGTCGTCCCCGGCTGGCAGCCGCCCGGCGCACCGGCGCCGCCCGCCGTCATCGAGGCGCTACGGGCCGCCCACCGGCGCGGGGCGCGGATCGTCGCCATCTGCACCGGGGCGTTCGTCCTCGCCCAGGCAGGGCTGCTCGACGGCCGCAGCGCCACCACCCACTGGCGCGACACCGCCCGGCTCGCCGCCGCCTTCCCCGAGGTGCGGGTGGACCCGGACGTGCTCTTCGTCGACCACGGCGACGTGGCGACCAGCGCCGGTACCGGCGCCGGCATCGACCTGTGCCTGCACCTGGTGCGCTCGGACCACGGCGCGGCGTACGCCGCCCAGATCGCCCGGAACATGGTCCTGCCGCCGCGCCGCGAGGGCAGCCAACTCCAGTACGCCGTACGGCCCGTACCGGTCAGGGCGGCGGACGATTCGCTGGCGCCGCTCCTGGACTGGGCCACCTCCCGGCTCCACACCCGGCTGACCCTAGGCAGCCTCGCCGAACAAGCCGGCCTGTCCGGCCGCACCCTCGCCCGGCGGTTCGGCGACCAACTGGGCACCAGCCCGGGACAGTGGCTGCTCGCCCGCCGCATCGACGCGGCACGCGTACTCCTCGAACAGACCGACCTGCCGGTCGAGGCCATCGCGACCCGGGTCGGCCTGGCATCGGCGGTCAACCTGCGCCGCCGTTTCCGCGCGCAGCTGGGCACCACACCCGGCGCGTACCGGCGGACGTTCGGCGAAGCGTGACGGCGGGCCGGCGCACTGCGCGGTGATGCGTCGCCCGGCGCAGCCACGCGCCGCGCCGGGCCGGTTTTCCGGCGTGCGAGCGGTCGCCCCGGTTACTTCAGGGCGCGGTTGAACTGGGAGATGGACCAGCGGTAGCCGAGCGCGATCAGGCCGACGCACCAGGCGATCGCGATCCATCCGTTGTTGCCGATCTCGGTACCGAGGAGCAGCCCGCGCAGGGTCTCGATGGCGGGGGTGAACGGCTGGTACTCGGCGATGGGCTGGAACCAGCCCGGCATCGTGTCCGCCGGGATGAAGGCGCTGGAGATGAGGGGCAGAAGGATCAGCGGCATCGCGCTGTTGCTGGCCGCCCCGGGGCTCGGGCTTGCCAGGCCCATGCCGATCGCGATCCAGGTGAGGGCGAGGGAGAAGAGCACGATCAGACCGAACGCCGCGAGCCACTCCAGGGCGCTGGCGTCGGTGGAGCGGAAACCGATGGCCACGCCGACGGCGCCGACGAGGATCACGCTCAGGACCGACTGCAGCACGCTGCCGATGACGTGCCCGACGAGCAGGGAGCCCCGGTAGATCGCCATCGTGCGGAAGCGGGCGATGAGGCCCTCGGCCATGTCCATGGACATGTACACCGCGGCCCCGATCACGGTGCTGCCGATGGTCATCAGGAGCAGGCCCGGGACGACATAGGCGATGTAGTCGGAGCGGTCCGCGCCGCCGCCGATGCCCGAGCTCATCACGTCGCCGAAGATGTAGACGAAGAGCAGCAGCAGCATGATCGGCGTGAGCAGCAGGTTCAGCGTCCCGGACGGGTAGCGCCAGGCGTGCAGGAGGTTGCGGCGCAGCATCGTGTTCGAGTCACGCAGCGCGGGGGAGAGGGAACTCATCGGACGTTCTCCTTGGACTGGTTGGGGACGTCGGGGCCGGTCAGGGCGAAGAACACGTCGTCGAGGTCGGGGGTGTGCATGCTGAGTTCGTCGGCCTCGATGCCGGTGGAGTCCAGCCAGTCGAGGAGGGAGCGCAGCTCGCCCTGGCTGCCGTTGCTGGGGATGGTCAGCACCAGCGCCTCGTCGTCCGTGGTGACCTCGGTCAGCGACAGGGCGGCGGACTGGTAGGCGTCCGGGTCGGTGAAGCGGAGGCGTACGTGTCCGCCGGGGATGAGCCGTTTGAGTTCTTCGGCGGTGCCTTCGGCGGCGATCTTTCCGTCGTTGAGTACGGCGATGTGGTCGGCGAGTTCGTCGGCCTCTTCGAGGTACTGGGTGGTGAGGAAGACGGTGACGCCGTCCGTGACGAGCTCGCGGATGATGGTCCACATGTTGTGCCGGGAGCGGGGGTCCAGGCCGGTGGTGGGCTCGTCGAGGAAGATGATGCGCGGGCTGCCGACCAGGGTCATGGCGATGTCGAGGCGGCGCTTCATGCCGCCGGAGTAGGTGACGGCAGGCTTCTTCGCGGCTACCACCAGGTCGAACCGCTGGAGGAGTTCGGCGGTGACGCGCTGCCCCTCGCTCTTGGGCAGGTGGTGCAGGTCGGCCATGAGGAGCATGTTCTCCTCGCCGGTGATCAGACCGTCGACGGCGGAGAACTGCCCGGTGACGCCGATCGCGGCGCGCACGGCCTGCGGGTCCTTGGCGAGATCGTGGCCGTTGACGTGCAGCTCGCCGGCGTCGGCGTCGATGAGCGTCGAGAGGATCTTGACGGCGGTGGTCTTGCCGGCGCCGTTCGGGCCGAGCAGCGCGTACACGGAACCGGTGGGGATGCGGATGTCGACGCCGTCGAGCACGGTCCTGTCGCCGTAGGCCTTGCGCAGACCGATGGCGGAGATCGCGGTCTGCGACGCGTCGCGGTCACCCTGACTGGATGTGGACATGACAGATGAAGGCATGGGGGTATCCCGTTTCGGAAGGCGAAGTGGTGAGGGAAGGGAAGTGGGGGAGCCGGGGGACGGCGTCTGAGATGTCCGCGGGCTCTCGGCACCCGCGGGCTCTCGGCACCCGCGGGTCCGCTGTGTGGCTGCGGGGGCGCGGGGATGCGGGGGCGCGGGGGTGCAGGAGGGGAGGGATACGGGGGATAGGGATGTGCGGGTTGGGGTGCGGGATTGTCTGGCTAGGAGGCCTTGCCGCCCGTGCCGTCGTCTTCTCCCGCGGCACGCTCGAGGCTCTTGACCAGCCGCTCCCGCTCCCGGTCGGGGACGTATCCGCCCCTCGTGTAGTTCTCGGCGAACGCCGAGACGAACTCCACGGGGTCATCCCCGACGACGTCGCGGATGGGCGTTCCGTCCGCCGCGGCCTGCTCGAACAGATCCGCAAGGTCCTCGAACGCCGCCGACGCGCTGTCGCCGTCCGCCGGTACGAACAGCATCAGATACCGCTCGATCGCCTCGGCAGCCGTGCGGTGGCCCTCGGGAAGCTTCTTGACACGTGCCCGATACGCCCACCAGCGCTTCTTCGGTCCGATCACCTTCGAGAGGAAACCGTTCTCTTCTGTCTCGGACATGGTCATCTGCCTCCTTCATGAAGCTGTTCCAGTCGTTCTGCGAGGAAGCTCCATGTCCTCCAGAACTCGTCGAGGTACTCCCGGCCCGTCGCGTTCAGGGAATACACCTTGCGCGGCGGTCCCTTCTCCGACGGGACCTTCTCCACGTCGACCAGGCCGTTCTTCTCCACCCTGACCAGCAGCGCGTACACGGTGCCCTCGGAGATGTCGGAGAAGCCCTGCTCCCGAAGCCACGAGGTGATCTCGTAGCCGTAGGCCGACCGTGCGGACAGGACCTCCAGGACGATGCCTTCCAGGATGCCCTTGAGCATCTCCGTTGCCTGCTTGCCCATGGGCACCCTCACCTACTCAGTGTCATTGACTACCGGTACACGGTAACGCTGACTACCGGTACTTGGCAACACTGAATAGCGAGGGTTTCCGGGCTCAGTCCTCCACTGCCTCCGACCGTGGCCGCCGCGCCCCCGCGTCGAAGACCAGTTCACCTTCGACGAACGTCATCTGGACCTCGGTGGCGTGGACTTGGGTGATCGGCACCTCGAAGGGGTTCTGGTCGACGACGATGACGTCGGCGAGCATGCCGGGCTCGATGCGTCCGACGCGGTGCGCCATACGTGCCTGGCGCGCGGAGTTGACCGTGAACAGGTCGAAGGCCTGATCCAGCGTGATGGCCTGGGGCGCCCCGAAGCGTTCGGCGCTGCCCCCTGGCTGCTGCCGCGTGACGAGCGTTTCGATGGCGGACCACGGGTTGACCGACGGCACGACGCACCAGTCCGACCCCGCCACGACCAGTGCGCCGCCGTCCAGCATCTCTCGCACCGGCCAGACGCGTTCGATCGCTGCCGGGCCGACGGCGGTCGCTATGTCGGAGCAGATGGGAGAGGGCTGCCACAGGTAGGGAGAGACCTCGAACGTCGCGCCGATCCGTGACGCACGCTCGATGTCGGCCTTCGCCACGAACGTGCAGTGTCCTACGTTGTGCATGCACGGGCCGGGCCCGTTGGCCGCGCGGGCGGCCTCGATGGCGTCCAGTGCGGCCCTGACCGCCGCGTCGCCGGCCGCGTGGAACTTGACGGTGATGCCCATCCGGTCGAACCGGGTGACCGCCTGCTCCAGGACCGCGGGTGCGATCGCGAGCAGCCCGTGCCGCCGGGCCTCGTCGTCCCGCCCCTCCACCGTGTCCTGGTACGGCTCGATCATCGCCGCCGTATGGCTGTCGGTCGGTACCCCGTCGAGGAAGATCTTCACGCAGTCGGGCGCGATATGGCCGCTCGCGTGCAGGTTGCGGGCCGCGATCACGTCTTCGCAGACGGGATCTACGGGGGACCACACCAGACAGAGGCGTACGCGCTGCCGGACGGCTCCGGCAGCGGCGAGGCGGGTGTAGGCGCGCAGCTCGGCCCGCGGCCCGGCGGTGAATCCGACCGCGGCCTCGGTGAACGACGTGATCCCGTAGGAGAGCATTTCTCCGAGGGCCCACTCCAGAGCCGCCTCGACCTCTACATCGGACGGCTTGGGGGCGGATGCGGCGAGGAGATCGGCGGCGGTCTCGCGCTGGATGCCGCTCGGATGTCCCGCGGTGTCCCGCTCGAAGATGCCACCGGGCGGGTCGGGTGTGCCGGGGCCGATTCCGGTGGCCGCGAGGGCCGCGCTGTTCACCCATGAGCTGTGCCCGCTGGTGTCCTCGAGGAGGACGGGGTTATGGGGGGCGACGGCGTCCAGCATGGTCCGATCCGGGGTGACACCGAGCGCGGACGTGTCCCACTGCCCGCCGAGGACCCACGCGCCCGGGGCGGCCCGGGACACGTGCTCGGCCACGATGCGGAGGGTGGCTGCCAGTGTCGAACCCTGCGGGACCTTGCAGCGGCGTTCGCGGATCCCGGCGTAGATCGGATGCACATGCAGGTCGTGCAGCCCCGGCAGAACGGTCCCGCCACCGAGATCCAGCACCCGCGTGCCCGGCCCGCGCCGCCGCAGCACGTCCTCACGGTCGCCGACCACCTCGATGACACCGGCGCGCACGCTGAGCCCCTTGGCCCAGCCCGACGAGGTCCTGACCTGTCCACCCACCAATATCGTGTCCGCGTACTGATGATCGGTCATGGCGCTCCATCCCCGGCTCGGTGAGTCAGCGGCGGTTGATGAATCCGGCGTCGACGGGCAACGTGACACCGGTGACGTAGCGGGCCTCGTCCGAGGCCAGCCACAAGACGGCATTCGATACATCGACCGCCTCAACCACCGCTACGGGCAAGGCATTTGGCGCCGTCTCGGAGAGAATCGGGTCCTGGGCGACGAACTCGACGATGGCGGGGTCGGTGACCATGGGGGTCGCCACGCCGGTGGGGTGCACGGAGTTCACCCTGATGCTGTGCGGGGCGAGATTGTTGGCGTAGGTGCGCATCAGCCCGACGGCGCCGTGCTTGGAGGCGGCGTAACCGAGCCCGCCGTTGCTCGCCCCACCGATGCCGACGAGCCCGGCGGTGGAACTGACGATCACGATCGAGCCGCCCCGCTCGGCGGCGACCATCGACGGGATGGCCACCTCGACGGTGTGGAAGGTTCCGGTGAGGTTGACATCAAGGGCGTCATGCCACGCCTGCACCCTGTCCTCCACGAGCAGCGGTGCAATCCCGGCATTGGCAACAACGATGTCGATCTGCCCGAACTCATCGAGCCCGGCGTCGTACGCCGCCTGGAGCGCGGCCCGGTCGCGCACATCCGTCTGCCGCGCCACGACACGGCGCCCCAGGGCCCGCACTTCCTCGACGGCGTCGTCCAACTCCTCCGGAGTCGACAGGGGATAAGGCACGGTGTCGACCGACCGGCAGATGTCCACGACGACCAGGTCGGCGCCTTCCTCGGCCATCCGCCGCACATGACTCCGCCCGAGCCCTCCGGCGGCCCCGGTGACGAAGGCGACTTTGCCCTCAAGCCGCCGCGCCCCTAACCGAGTTCCCTCATCGCGCATGACGCGGCTCCCTGCGGCTCCCTGCGGCACCTCGCTATGTCCCAGCGATAGCAGCGCGGACGCGAGGGCGGCAATGGCCCCGGATCGAGATCTCCCGCCTACAGCCAGTCCCGCCGCTTGAAGATGAAGTACAGGCTCACGCAGACCACGGCCATCAGCAGGATCGCGAAGGGATACCCCGCCGCCCACTTCAGCTCGGGCATCGTCTCGAAGTTCATGCCGTAGATCGTGCCGACGAGGGTGGGGGCGAAGAGGATGGCTGCCCACGAGGAGATCTTCTTGAAGACGTCGTCCGCAGGGCGCTGACCTGCGAAGATTGGCCGAACCCCTGCTCTGGCCTGGGGCGATGGGTATTTCCAGCTCTTTCGCCGTGCTGCCCGCTTGCGCGGTCGATTCTCCCCGGGCGCTCCCCAACTGGGCTTGGTATTCCCCGGATCCTCCCCAGCGAGGGCCAGGAGGTCACGAGGGAGGACTAAATCTGAGGGGTTGTTCGGACATGGCTTGGCCGTTACCCAGAGTACTGGGCAGGCCGTCGCAGTCGCTGGGGATAGGGGTTGAACGCTTGGCTCAAGCGAGTTGGGTTCCCAGCGGAGATAGTCCTGGCGCGTACGCTTCGGCCTTCTCGATTCGCTCCTGCTTGCCTGTCTGCATCGCCTTGTCCGTCTGTGTATGCGCTCTCTGGCGTACGCCGGAACCTCAGCCGGACCAGGAACTGGCTGGCTAGCGCTGCACCGCTCCCCCCGCAGCGCTACGTACTGAGCGTCGGCTGTCGAGTCGGAGCGATTCCCGTAGGAGGGTGTGCTGCTCAGTGCGCGGAAGGAGTGCGTCACCGCGCAGCGAGGCCGGTCTCGATGGTCTGTTGCGTGCTGGTCGGAAGGCGAGCCGCGCCTTGGCGGTCGGGCCGTGTGACGTAGCGAGGGGACTTCTTTCTGAGGCGCCACTCCATGACGGTCCGGTCGCCTTTCGACAGGTTGCAGTCGGGGCAGGCCGGGACCAGGTTTCCGATGCCGTCGACTCCGCCCCGGGAGATCGGGACGATGTGCTCCTGATGCAGGGAGGGGGTTCTCTCGCCGCAATAGGCGCAACTTTCCTCGTACTGATTCCACAGCCGTGAGAGATCTCGTTCGGTCACGCTGTACCTTTTGACACGGGCGAGCATCGCCCGGCGCTGGTGGTTCCCGCGACGCTTTGCGGCTCGCACTCTTTCCTGGTTTGCCTCGAAGTAGGCGCGGCGGGAGCACCGGCCCGAGCAGAAGACACGGTGCGCGGTGCTGAGGGGCATCCATTGCCCGCAGTAGCTGCAGGGACGTGAACGAAGAGCGGTACCGACCTGGCGTTTGTACTGGGCCTTCGAATGGCATGACTGCCCGCAGAACTTGGCGTCACCCCGGCGGTGGGCCATGGAGCCACCGCACCACGCGCAGGCATCAGCTTTCGATCTGGGCACGTAGTTGGCGCGATACCAGCAGCCATGACCGCAATACTTGCGAAGCCCGTGCTCCCGCATCTCGATCGGCTGACCGCAGACCGCGCACTCCCGCTCTCGCTTCGCTTCCGCACGCTCGACCTTGCGCCGCTTCGCCTGTGCCCGGTTGTTCATGGTGACCTGGCAGTCGACGGAGCAGTAGAGAGCGAGAACGCCTCGCTCGGCCGGAACGGCCAGACCACAGCCTTTGCAGGCATGGGGTCCTGGGCGCACCTGCGGCTTGTCGAGATCCCGGCATGGCTGGCAGCGCCGAGGCTTGCGCCCCGGCTTGTCGCCGGGTACTTCGAAGGGGATCCCACAGCTCTCACACTGGAGAGTGATCGATACCGGCCGCGCGGAGGCCCTCCGCCTGCGGCGCCTGAGAAGTAGCTCCTCGCGTGACACGGCCGGTTGATGCGGAACATGCCCCTGGTCGTCATAGCGGCACTGCCAGCCGCAGTACCTCGCGCGGGGATGGCGGCTATCGATGTCAGCCCCGCAGACCATGCACGTTCTGTTCCCCCGCAGTAAGCGAATCAGTTCCATGCGGGCCTCGTGATGGGCCCGGGCCTTGCGGGCCGCCGCGGTGGCCCGGTGCTCGTCGGAGCAGTAGCGGGGAGGCGCACCAATACGGTTCGGCCGAACGAACGAGGCCGCGCACTCCTCGCAGATGAGCATGGTGGGGCGGCGTGCTTCCAGGGCACATGTGTCGGAGCAGTACTTCGCAAGTCCATGCCGGTGACTGATGTCCGCCATACATACAGCGCATCTCCTCACGGGGCGTACCTCGTTCTACGTGCATGGCCTGTACGGCACCTGATCCTGACTGGACCGCAAGGTAGACCACGGCACTGACAGTTGTTGTGGGACCAGCGAGTTCTCGGCCTGCCATGTTCATGTGAGCTGTCCTCCGAGTTCGGCCAGGGCTTGGGCGGTTGCGGACAGGGGGGAGCGGGCCGCGTTCGCGTAGCCCGACCGACGCAGAGCGGGCAGCAGGCCAGCAGCGGTTGGAAACGGCGAAGGGTGTAGCTCTCTTCCGGGGACGGCCCCGATGGTTTGAGCTGGGAGATCGTGGTTGTGGGTGATGGCGGCGTGGTCGGGTCTCTACCGGGTGGGTGGAGGAGGCGACGCTGATGGGGTCGTTGATCGGGGAGTTGGAGGCGCGGGAGGCGGCGGCCCGGGTGCGGTCGCCGCCGTCGTCGACGAGTGACGGAACCACCGGGGCCGCACCGTGCCGGGGGTCGAGCGGGGCGGGCCGCCCACCGACTAGCATCGCCGAGTTCGTGCCACCCACCGGCCCGGGCATCGCGGCACGGCGTACAGGGGAGCTGACACGGCATGAGAACGAAGAGCGCAGCGGCGTGGGCGGTAGCGGTGCTGATGCTCGGCGCAGCCTTCAGCGGCTGCGCCGAGCAATCGGTCAGGGGACCGTCCGGCAGCAGCGCGAAGCACACGAAGTCCCACCGCGAACCGGAGGACAAGCCTGATTCACGGGTCGTCGAGGACGACGACGACCACACCGTCCTCGAACTGTCCGACGGCAGGCAGGTGTCCCTCCGCTTCACTCGCCGCGGCCTGGAGGCACAGCATCGCCACGCCTCTGACGACGCCTGGTCCGCCCGGAAGACGGTCTATGAGACCGGCACCAAACCGTGCCACGGCATCAGGGCAAAGGCGTACCGGGACACCGTGTGGCTCGCGGCCGGCTTCGGCGCGTACTGCAGGGACGGCGAAGAACCGCAAGAGGTGATCGCGGCCGTCGCCACCGGGGACCTCTCCTCCTGGACCACCGACCCGACCAAAAACACCATCGCCTGGCCGAAGGCCCGCATCCGCGACGGTGGCGCCCGAGTGGACTTCGTCGATCCCAGCATGCTGGAAACCACCACGCTGACCTGGCGCAAAGGCTCCGGATTCGCCGGGGTGGCCACGAAGTACAAGCCCATCCACCCCTGGTTCGTGGGCCGGTGGCGAGCCAGGGACGGCAGCCAGCAGCTGACCCTCCACCAGGTCGAGCCGGGCAGACGCGCACGCGTGGTCATCGAGTCCCGCACCGGCCCGCGATGCAAGGGCAGCGCCACTGTCTCCGGCATCGACCAGCACGATCTGTCCATGAGCAACTTCAAGCTCGATCAGGGCACCAGGACCGTCAACTGCCCGCCGGAGGAGACCGAGTACTCCTTCGACGTGAAGTCCTCGGACGGCCCGCTGCGCCTACGCAAGATCGGCAACCACCCGAAGACCGTCCTTACCTATGAGCGGGCGGGCTGACGTACGACTGCGCATGAGGGGCGGCGGCGTGGTCGGGTCTCTACCGTGTGGGTGGAGGAGGCGACGCTGATGGGGTCGTTGATCGGGGAGTTGGAGGCGCGGGAGGCGGCGGCCCAGGCCCGCGACCGCGACCGCGACCACGTGCGGACCTGGGTCGTCCTGGTCGACGGCGCCCGCCACCAACTCGACCCGATCCGCGCCGAAGCCGACCGGCGCGGGATCACCGTGTAGGTCCTGCTCGACATCGTGCACGTCAGCGAGTACGTCTGGGCTGCCGCGCACAGCTTCCACCGGCCCGGCACCCCGGCAGCCGAAGCCTGGGTCGCCGGGCATCTGACCACGATCCTCCACGGCCGGCCAGCCGCGGAGATCACCGCGCAGGCGGAGCGGGCCGGCCTGCGCGGAGCGAAACGCGAAGCCGCAGCCACCTGCGTCCGCTACCTGGGCGGCCACCTTGACCAACTCTGCTACGAGACCGCGTTGGCCGAGGGCTGGCCGATCGCCACCGGCCCGATCGAGGGCGCATGCAGGCATCTCATCGGCGACCGTCTGGAGATCACCGGGGCAAGGTGGGGGCTGAGCGGCGCCGAGGCCGTCCTCAAACTCCGGGCGGTGAAGGACAACGGTGACCTCGACGCCTACTTCGCCTTCCATCTCGCCCGCGAGCACGAACGGCTCTATTCCACCTCTGACCAGCACGACTACGACCTCACGGTCTGAACCGCAGGCGTCTCCCGGGGAGAGCTACACCCAACGGCGAATGACGTGCGGCGGGTGATGGCCCGCTCCCCAGCGCCGCGCATTCTCCCCAGATTCTCCCCAGGAGGCCGGGAGAGCCCTTCTGAAAACTTCGCGTACGCGAAGTCGATCAAGCCTACTGGCTCCCCGCTACAGCCAGTCCCGCCGCTTGAAGATGAAGTACAGGCTCACGCACACCACTGCCATCAGCCCGATCGCGAACGGATAGCCGAACGTCCAGTGCAGCTCCGGCATCTCGTCGAAGTTCATCCCGTAGATCGTTCCCACCAACGTGGGTGCAAACAGAATGGCCGCCCACGACGAGATCTTCTTGATCTCCTCGTTCTGTTCGAAGCCCGCCTCCGCGAGCGCTCGCATCTCCGCGTTCTGTTGCTGGGTGACGAGGGTGGAGTTGACCGTGAGGATGTCGGTGAGGGCCTGGCGGAAGCCGTCGACGCGTTCGCTGGTGTGCGTGACGTGGTCGGCGACGTCGCGCAGGTAGCGCTGGAGTTCCTCGTCGGTGCGGTACTTCGCGAAGCCCGCCATCAAGGAGTGCAGCATGGCGACCAGAGGGCGGGTCGCTCGCTGGAACTCGACCATTTCGCGGGAGAGTTCGTAGATGCGGCGGGAGACCGCCGGGTCGCCGCCGAAGACCTCGGTCTCGATCTCGTCGATGTCGTTCTGGACTCCGGCCACGACCGGGGCGTACCCGTCGACCACCGCGTCCAGGATCGCGTAGAGGACCGCCTCGGGGCCGAGCTTGAGGAGTTCGGGGCTCTCCTCCATGCGGCGGCGTACGGCGGTCAGGTCCGGGGCGGCGCCGTGGCGCACCGTGATGACGAAGTCGGGGCCCACGAACACGTGCAGTTCGCCGAAGTCGACTTCCTCCGGAGCGTCCAGATAGCGGGCCGCGCGCAGGACGACGAAGAGGGTCTCGCCGTAGCGCTCCAGCTTCGGGCGCTGGTGCGCCTCCATCGCGTCCTCGACGGCGAGCTCGTGCAGGTCGAACTCGGCGGCCAGGGAGAGGAGTTCGGTCTCCGTCGGCCGGGCGAGGCCGATCCATGCCATGCCGTCGTGCTGCTCGCGCAGCTCCCGGAAGGTGTCGGCGAGCGTGGCCGGCGTCGCGACGCGGACCCCGTCCCGGTAGAGCGCGGCCTGTACGACGCTCGCGGCGTCCTGCGGTCCGGGGGAGGGGGACGCGGGCGTGCCCTCGGGATTTCCGGAGTCCCCGTTCCCTGAGGCCGAGGAGGCCTTGGCCGGGGCGGTGCGCCGCCAGCCGTGCCTCTTCGTGCTCGGTACGGGCCGGGCCCGGCGCTCCGCCATGCTGACTGCCTCCGAATGGCTGTGTGTCGGTGTCGAACGTGCGTCTTGCCAGCTCGAAGCAGGATATACGTGCCAAAAGTCGCGGGCGTGGCGCCATCTCGACCATCTCGACGCCATCCGGTGCACTCCCGATGCACTCCCGATGCGCCCTCTACGCATGCCGCGCGCATCTCCCGGCGCGCTTGCGGACAGAAGATGTCCGCAAGTCCCGCTAGCGTGCGGAGCATGACGAACACGCCGAGTACGCCCAGCAGACCGAGTACGTCGAGTACGTCGCGTTCTCCGAAGACAGGGCGGGCCCAGCACACCGACCCCGTACTCGGCACGCGCGCCCTCAACCGTGCCACCCTCGGCCGTCAGCTGCTCCTGGATCGCTCGGCCGGCCTCTCCGTCGAGGGCGCCGTCGCCCACCTCCTCGGCCTCCAGGCGCAGAACGTGAAGCCGCCCTACTACGCCCTCGCGGCCCGCCTTGAGGGGTTCGACCCGGAGGTGTTGTCCGGGCTTCTCGCCTCGCGCGATCTCGTACGCATCGTCACGATGCGCTCGACCATCCACCTGCACACCGCCGACGACGCCCTCACCCTGCGCCCGCTGGTGCAAGGCGCCCGCGACCGTGAGCTGCACGCCTTCCGCAAGGGGCTGACCGGCGTCGACCTGGAGGAGCTCGCCTCACTCGCCCGCGCCGCCGTCGAGGAGGAGCCCCGCACGATGAAGCAGTTGCGGGAGGTCCTGCTGCCCCGCTGGCCCGACGCCGATCCGCAGTCCCTTGCCGTCGCCGCCCGCTGTTCGCTGCCGCTCGTCCAGGTCACCCCGCGCGGCCTGTGGCGGCGCAGCGGGCAGGTCGCACTCACCACCGCCGAGCACTGGCTCGGCCGCCCGAGCGGGCCGGTGCCCGCGCCCGACGCCACCGTCCTGCGCTACCTCGCCGCCTTCGGGCCCGCATCCGTCAAGGACATGCAGACCTGGGCGGGGCTCACGCGGCTGCGGGAGGCCTTCGAGCGGCTGCGGCCCCAACTGCGTACGTTCCGCGACGAGAACGGCGTCGAGCTCTTCGACCTCCCCGACGCGCCCCGCCCGGACGCGGACACCCCGGCCCCGGCGCGCTTCCTGCCCGAGTTCGACAACCTCCTCCTCTCGCACGCCGACCGCGGCAGAGTCGTGCCGCAGGAGTACAAGGGCCGCACCTGGAAGGGCAACTTCGCCTACAGCGTCTTCCTGGTCGACGGCTTCCTGGCGGGCGTGTGGCGCGTCGAAGAGGGCGGAGGAAAGGGTGGGGGGCGGGGTGCGGGAGCGGCCAAGGAATCCCGCGACTCCGCCGACTCCGCCGTCCTCACCATCGAGCCGTTCGGCACCCTGACCAAGGCCCAGCGGCACGAACTGACCGAAGAGGCGGAGCGGCTCCTTCGCGGCCCCCTGCACCAGGCCGCCACGTACGACATCCGGTTCGGCACGGTCATCGAGCGCTGAACGGCGAAGGCCTCAGTGCTCCACTGGTCCCAGTCCGGCCGGCCGCAGACCTCAGTCCGCCCGGCCCGTAGCCGCGACGGTCACGCCGAGTCCGATCATCGTGACGCCCCCGGCCCCGCCGATCAGCGAAAGGCGCCGCTCCGAGCGTGCGAACCAGGTGCGGGCCGCGGATGCCGTCAGGCCCCACAGGGTGTCCGTGACGAGCCCGATGCTGATCGGGACCAGGCCCAGGATCAGCATCTGCGCGGGCAGATGACCCGCCGCGTGGTCGACGAACTGGGGGAGCACCGCCGCGAAGAACACGATGCCCTTCGGATTCGTCACTCCGACGAGCGCGCCGTCCAGGACCGTACGCAGGTCGGTGCGCGGCTCCCCGGTGGAGGCCGTGCCCATGGACTCGGCCCGCATCTCCTTGCGGTGCCGGAAGGCCTGCACGCCGAGGAAGACCAGGTAGGCGGCCCCCGCCAGCTTCACCGCCATGAACACCGCGGCCGAACGCTCCACGAGCGATCCGACGCCGAACGCGACCGCGAGGACCAGGACGTACGAGCCGAGGAGGTTGCCGAGCGCCGTCGCCACGGCGGTCCGCCTGCCATGGGCCAGGGCCCGGCCGATCACGAACAGGACGCTTGGTCCCGGGATCACGATCACCAACAGCGACATCGCCGCGAAGGCCAGAAAACGGTCCGTGGACACCATGCCCATCACCCCCTTCACGATCCATTGGGTCCATTCCATCCGACACCGGCGAAACCGTCGGTCAACGCTGCCCGCGGCTCACGGCAGCAGCCCCGCCCGGCGGGCCGCCACCACCGCCTCCAGCCTCGTGTGCGCGCCCAACTTCCGCATGGCCGCCCGCAGATACCCCTTCACCGTCTCCGGCCGCAGCCCGAGCCGCTCCGCCGCCACCGCGTTCGTCACGCCCCCGGCCACGCACACGAGGACGTCCACCTCGCGCGGCGCCAGGGACACCGAACGCTCCCGTCCCTGCGGCACAGTCGCCGCCGAGGCCAACCGGCCGCACACCGCCAATATGTCCGCCCGCAATGCCGGGTCGGCGATCCGCGGCGCCAGTTCCCGGAGCGCGCCGTGCGCCTCGCGGACCTGTTCCCAGGCGGCCCCGGCACCGGCCTGCGGCTCCCGCGCCGCCGCGATGAGCGCGTGCACCTCGTCCCGTACGACAAGGGCCTGCTCCACGTCGCGCGCCGCCGCCACCGCCGCCGAGAGCGTCCGGTCGCCCAGCGGCTGGGCCGAGCGCAGGGCCCCGTACAGGACGCCCCGGACCCTGCGCCGTACCACCACCGGCACCGCGAGCACCGAACGCAGGCCCTCCGCGGCCACCGCGACGTCGTACTCATGGCTGATGTGGCGCGAGTCGTGGTAGTCGGTGACCGCGCAGGGACGCGAGAGCGCGACCGCCTTGCCGCCGAGTCCGTTCCCGGACGACACCGCGAGACCGCACAGCGCACGCGTCCCCGTGCCCGTCAGCTCGGCGATCCGCACCTGCCGCTGCCCCTCGACGAGCCCGCCGAAGGCCACGGGCAGCCCCGTGCCGCGCCGCAGCCGCAGCAGCGCGGACCGCATCTCGACCGCCTCGCCTCCGTCAGCCGTCACGCGCAAGACCTTTCGCTTCGGGACACCCCCGTCCGGGGGTGGTGAGACCTGCATCACGAATTACACGATGTTACGTAGCGTCCGGCAATGACTCACGCGATGGGTCCGGCAAAGGTGCCGGGCATCGGACCGGCGACGAGGAGAGCGCAATGACGACGACGGGCACCAGCGGCACGGAACAGTTCCGCACGGCTCGGGACTTCCTGCTGCGGCATCGCGAGGACTACGCCGCCGCCTACGAGGGTTTCGCCTGGCCACGGCCCGAGCGGTTCAACTGGGCGCTCGACTGGTTCGACGTCATCGCCCGGGACAACGACAGGACCGCTCTCCACATCGTCGAGGAGGACGGGCCCGCCACCCGCTTCTCCTTCGCGCACCTGTCCGCCCGCTCCAACCAGGTGGCCAACTGGCTGCGCGACCGGGGCGTCCGTGCCGGTGACCGCGTCGTGGTGATGCTCGGCAACCAGGTCGAGCTCTGGGAGATCGCCCTCGCCGCGATGAAGCTGCGCGCCGTCGTCATCCCGGCGACGCCCCTGCTCGGCCCCGTCGACCTGCGGGACCGCATCCGGCGCGGGCGCGCCCGCCACGTGGTCGTACGCTCCGAGGACACGGCGAAGTTCGACGATGTGCCCGGCGACTACACACGCATCGTCGTGGGCGGCGACCGGCCCGGCTGGATCTCGTACGACGGTGGGGACGGGGTCAGCGCAACCGAATCCGTCTCCGAGGCCTCCCCCGTCTTCGAGCCCGACGGCGTCACCCACGCCGACGACCCCCTGATGCTCTACTTCACCTCGGGCACGACGGCCCGCCCGAAGCTGGTCGAGCACACCCATGTGTCGTACCCCGTAGGGCACTTGGCGACGATGTACTGGATCGGCCTCAAGCCCGGCGACGTCCACCTCAACATCTCGTCGCCCGGCTGGGCCAAGCACGCCTGGTCGAACCTCTTCGCGCCCTGGAACGCCGAGGCGACCGTCTTCATCCACAACTACGCGCGCTTCGACGCGGGCCGTCTGATGGCCGAGATGGACCGGGCCGGGGTCACGTCCTTCTGCGCCCCGCCGACCGTCTGGCGCATGCTCATCCAGGCCGACCTGACCCAGCTCCGGACACCGCCGCGCGAGGTCGTCGCCGCGGGGGAGCCGCTCAACCCCGAGGTCATCGACCAGGTGCGGCGCGACTGGGGTGTCACCATCAGGGACGGCTTCGGGCAGACCGAGACCGCCGTACAGGTCGCCAACTCGCCCGGCCAGAAGCTGAAGGCGGGCTCGATGGGGCGGCCGACGCCCGGCTTCGCCGTCGAACTCCTCGACCCGGTCACCGGAGAGCCGGGAGCGCAGGAGGGCGAGATCTCCCTCGACCTCGCGGCGAACCCGGTCGGCCTGATGGCCGGCTACCACGGCGACCCGGAGCGCACCGCGGAGTCGATGGCCGGCGGCTACTACCGCACCGGCGACATCGGCTCCCGCGACGCCGACGGCTACATCACCTACGTCGGCCGGTCCGACGACGTCTTCAAGGCATCCGACTACAAGATCTCCCCGTTCGAGCTGGAGAGCGCGCTCCTGGAGCACGAGGCGGTGGCGGAGGCGGCGGTCGTCCCCGCGCCCGACGCGCTGCGGCTCTCCGTCCCGAAGGCGTACGTCGTCCTCGCCGCCGGACATGAACCAGGACCGGACACCGCGAAGTTGCTCTTCGAGCATTCACGCGCGGTCCTCGCCCCCTACAAGCGGCTGCGCCGCATCGAGTTCGGCCCGCTCCCCAAGACCGTCTCCGGCAAGATCCGCCGGATCGAGCTGCGCGAGGCCACGGCCGCGGGCTCCGACGCCGAGTACCGCGAGGAGGACTTCCGGTGAGTGAGCGGCCGATGAACGAGGCGATGAACGGGTCGTCGATGGGCGAGCTTCCGATGGGTGAGCTGCCGCACGCCCACGACCTCTCGTACGCCCACGGTGTCAGCACGACGCCGCTGCTCGGTGACACCATCGGGCGCAACCTCGACCGGGCGATCGAGGCCTGGCCCGAGCGGGACGCGCTGGTGGACGTGGCGGCGGGGACACGCTGGACGTACGCCGAGTTCGGCTCGGCCGTTGCGCAGTTGGCGCGCGGCTTCATGGGGGCCGGGGTCGCCAAGGGTGATCGTGTCGGCATCTGGGCCGTGAACTGTGCCGAGTGGGTGCTCGTGCAGTACGCCACCGCGCGGATCGGCGCGATCCTCGTCAACATCAACCCGGCATATCGCGCGCATGAGTTGGAGTACGTGCTCAAGCAGGCCGGGGTGACGATCCTGGTGGCCTCGCAGGCGCACAAGTCGAGCGACTACCGGGCGCTGGTGGACCAGGTGCGGCCCGGCTGCCCCGAGCTGAGGTCCGTTCACTACATCGGGGACGGCTCGTGGGACGAGCTGCTCGATGCGGCCGGAGCGGTGACGGAGAAGGAACTCGCTTCCCGTGAGGGCGAGTTGAGCTGCGATGACCCGGTCAACATCCAGTACACCTCGGGTACCACCGGCTTCCCCAAGGGGGCGACGCTCTCCCACCACAACATCCTCAACAACGGCTACTGGGTGGGCCGGACGGTCGGTTACACGGAACAGGACCGGGTGTGCCTGCCGGTGCCGTTCTACCACTGCTTCGGCATGGTCATGGGGAATCTCGGGGCCACCTCCCACGGCGCCTGCGTCGTCATCCCCGCCCCGTCCTTCGACCCGGTCGCCACGCTGCACGCGGTGGAGCGCGAGCGCTGTACGTCGCTGTACGGCGTGCCGACGATGTTCATCGCCGAGCTGAACCTCTCCGACTTCGCGACGTACGACCTGAGTTCACTGCGCACCGGCATCATGGCGGGCTCACCCTGCCCGGTCGAGGTGATGAAACGGGTGGTCGCGGAGATGCACATGGAGGAGGTCTCCATCTGTTACGGCATGACGGAGACGTCCCCGGTCTCGACGCAGACCCGCCGCACGGACGACCTGGAGCGGCGCACCGGAACGGTGGGGCGCGTGCTGCCGCACATCGAGGTGAAGGTGGTCGACCCGGCCAGCGGCGTGACAGTGCCGCGCGGCACCTCCGGCGAGCTGTGCACCCGGGGCTACGGCGTGATGCTCGGCTACTGGAACGAGCCGTCACGGACGGCCGAGGTGATCGACGCCGGGCGCTGGATGCACACCGGCGACCTGGCGGTCATGCGGGAGGACGGCTACGTCCAGATCGTCGGCCGCATCAAGGACATGATCATCCGTGGTGGCGAGAACATCTACCCGCGCGAGATCGAGGAGTTCCTGTACGGCCACCCGAAGATCTCGGACGTCCAGGTGGTGGGCGTCCCCGACGAGCGCTACGGAGAGGTGCCGCTGGCCTGCGTGATCCTGCGGGACGCGGCGGATCCGCTGACGGTCGAGGAGCTTCGGGCCTTCTGCGAGGGGCAGTTGGCGCACTACAAGATCCCGGCCGGGCTGCGGATCCTGGAGAGCTTCCCCATGACGGTGTCCGGGAAGGTGCGGAAGATCGAGCTCAGGGAGCGGTACGGGGACGGGCCCCACCCCGGGTGAGCTCGCGGCGCATGGCCACGCGCGGCCAGCGGTCGAGGCCGAGCTCGGCCTCGCGGGCGCGGATCCTCCGCAGCCCCGGGGTGAGTTCGGCCTCGCCGAGCACACGGAAGCCGATGCGGGCGTAGTACGGGGCGTTCCACGGGATGTCCGTGAACGTGGTCAGGGTGAGGGCTTCCCTGCCTGCCTCGCGGGCGAGCCCGGCGGTGTGCTCGATCAGGGCCTGGCCGATGCGGCGGTGGGCCGCCCGGGGGTGCACGGTCACCTGCTCGATGTGTTCCGCGGCGTCCACGGGCTCGTGGATGAGGTACGCCAGGAGCAGGGGTGCCGGGGTGGTGCCGTCCGCCTCGGTGGCCACCCAGGCCCGGCCCGCGGTGCGGAAGCTCTCCAGGGTTTCGATGGCGGGGGGCTCGTCGTCCGCGATCGCCGCCATGTCCAGGGTGCGGAAGGGTGCACCGGCGGCGCGTTCGATGTCCTGGAGGGCGGGGAGGTCGGCCTGCGTGGCCGGGCGGATGCGCATCCGGCGAGTATGCCTCGGTCACCCCGAGGCGATCAGCTCGTCCGCCGCGCTGTTCACCGGCTGGGGTATTCCCGCGAGGTCGATGACGAACAGGGGGATGGACAGCGCGTCCGCCCGTGCGCGGGCCGCCCCCTCGTACCCCGCGAGGGAGAAGCAGACGCAGCTCACGGCGTCGGACATCGCGCTGAGCCACACGCACTCCACGTCACGCAGTGACGTCGGCTGCACGGACGGCTCGATCAGGGCGATCACACCCCGCGCCGACACCCGCACCCCGGAAGGCGCCCGCCTGACCGCGCCGCGGACCTCCCCGTACCCGAGCCAGCGCAGATACAGCCCCGCCACCGTCACCGCGTCCCGTGCCGTGCGGACCGGCACCGGCTGGAACGCGGGCCGAGGCGTCGGAGCCGTCCGGGGGAGCGGTATGTGCGCCGGAGCGGCCGGCTGCGCGGGAGCGGTCGGAGCCGCCGGTTCGGTGGGCGGCACCTGAGCGCCCGGGGGCACCTGAGCGGCGGGAGTCGCCGGTGGGGCCGGAGTGGTCGGAGCCTCCGAAGGCGCCTGCACCGCCCGTACCGGAATACGCAGCACCGCCCCGCACCCGCACCCCAGCTCGGGCTGCGGCCACTGGTCGCGGCGCCCGCACGTCCGGCACCGCACGGTCACCCACTCGTCCGCCCACGACCGGTCGGTCACCGGAGCCACCGTCGCGCCGCGCGCGATCGGCGGCACCACGGGGGCGCCGCACGCGCAGGGGTAGGACGGCGGGGCGTACAGATGCTCACGCCGGCAGACCGGGCACCGTACCGGGACGCCGCTGTCCGTCATTACTCTCACCCGTCACCATTGCCGTCACCGCTCGCCGGTTCGTGACGCCCATCGTCCACCAAGTGGGCCCGCCACGGCAGCCGGTTGAGCCAGGAGCAGGGTGCCCGTCAGGGTCAGGGTGCCCGCCAGCGTCAGGGCCCGGCGCCGACTGCCCGGCAGGGGGAGGCCCGCCATGCGCGCGACGGTGCGCGGGGCGGGCCTGGCCGTGGGATGCCGGGCGAGGCAGGCGGTGATGAGGGGCCGCAGTTCCTCCGGCACGTCCGCCATGTCGGCGGCCTCGCCTCGGGCGTCGTAGCCCGCGGCGTCGTAGCCCGCGGAGTCGTAGTGCGCGGCATCGAAGGGCCCGCGCCCCGCCGCCGCGAAGGCGAGGACCGCGCCGAGCGAGAAGACGTCGGACGGCGGCCTCGTCTCACCCCGGGGCGAGGCAAGGACCTCGGGTGCCGTATATCCCCGCGCCTCCGTGAGCCCGGCAGGCGCCCCGCACCCGGCCTGCCCCGTGTCACCGGCCCGCTCCGCGCACCCCGCCACACCGAAGTCGACGACGCGGGGTCCGCCGGTGGCCAGGAGCACGTTCGACGGCCGCAGGCCACCGTGCACGAGCCCCGCCCGGTGGATGTCGTTCAGCGCCCCGGCGAGGGCGTTCGCCAGGACCCGCAGGTCCGGCGTACCGAGGGGCCCGCCCAGATCCCGTACCCACGTGGCGAGCGTCGGTCCGGGGACGTACTCCGTGGCGAGCCAGGGCACCGCGCCGTGCGGGTCGGCGTCGACGAGGGCGGCGACCCGGCGCCCCCGGACCGCGCCGAGCGCCCGGACCTCGCGGGCGAAGCGGGCGCGGAACTCCTGGTCGCGGGCGAGGGAGGCGTGCACGACCCGCAGGGCGGCGGCGCGTCCCGTCCCGTCGTGCGCGAGGAAGACCCGCCCGAGGCGTCCCTGTCCCAGCAGGGGCCCGGCCGTCCAGCGGCCGTGGCTCGGCGGGTCCTGCCCGGCGGGCAGCGTGTCCGGTGCACTGGCCACGGTCGACCCCCCGGTGGTGTGGCCCGAATTCAATGCGAATTCAACGACTGGGACGCGCCCTTCAGGCGGCCCGGTTCCCGGACATCTCTTGACGGTCTCCACCGCACCCCCCTACATTGCTTCCATATAGCAGAACATAATTTCCACAATGCGGAAACAGAAGCTCACCGCGGGGCGCGACGGGAGCCGGATCCGCCAGCCGAACACGCCGGCCGAGAGGTCGGCGCAGCTGTCGAAGCTGTTGTCGAAGCAGGAGAACCCCATGGCTCGTATGACCGCTGTCCGCGCGGCAGTTGAGATCCTCAAGCGCGAGGGCGTCACCAACGCGTTCGGAGTCCCCGGCGCCGCGATCAACCCCTTCTACAAGGCGCTCCAGCAGGGCGGTGGCATCGACCACACGCTCGCCCGCCACGTCGAGGGCGCCTCGCACATGGCCGAGGGGTACACCCGCGCCAACCCGGGCAACATCGGCGTCTGCATCGGTACGTCGGGCCCGGCGGGCACCGACATGATCACCGGTCTGTACTCGGCGATCGGTGACTCGATCCCGATCCTCTGCATCACGGGTCAGGCGCCGACGCACCTGCTCCACAAGGAGGACTTCCAGGCCGTCGACATCGCGACGATCGCCAAGCCGGTCACCAAGATGGCCGTCACGGTCCTGGAGGCCGCGCAGGTCCCCGGCATCTTCCAGCAGGCGTTCCACCTGATGCGCTCGGGCCGCCCGGGCCCGGTCCTCATCGACCTGCCGATCGACGTCCAGCAGACCGAGATCGAGTTCGACATCGACACGTACGAGCCGCTGCCGGTCTACAAGCCGTCCGCGACCCGTGCCCAGATCGAGAAGGCGATCACCTACCTGGTCGAGTCCGAGCGTCCGCTGATCGTCGCCGGCGGCGGCATCATCAACGCCGACGCCTCCGACCTGCTGGTCGAGTTCGCCGAGATCACCAACACCCCTGTCGTCCCGACCCTGATGGGCTGGGGCACGATCCCCGACGACCACGACCTGAACGCGGGCATGGTCGGCCAGCAGACCGGCCACCGCTACGGCAACGCGACGTTCCTGGAGTCGGACTTCGTCCTGGGCATCGGCAACCGCTGGGCCAACCGTCACACCGGCTACAAGCTGGACGTGTACACCCAGGGCCGCAAGTTCGTCCACGTCGACATCGAGCCGACCCAGATCGGCAAGATCTTCGCGCCGGACTACGGAATCGCCTCCGACGCCAAGGTCGCCCTCGAACTCTTCGTCGAGGTCGCCAAGGAGCTCAAGGCCGCCGGCAAGCTGCCCGACCGCTCGGCGTGGGTCGCCTCCCACCTGGAGCGCAAGGAAACCCTCCAGCGCCGCACGCACTTCGACAACATCCCCATGAAGCCGCAGCGCGTCTACGAGGAGATGAACAAGGCCTTCGGCCCGGAGACGCGTTACGTCACCACCATCGGCCTCTCGCAGATCGCGGGCGCCCAGATGCTGCACGTCTACAAGCCGCGGCACTGGATCAACTGCGGCCAGGCGGGCCCGCTCGGCTGGACGATCCCGGCCGCGCTGGGTGTCGCCACCGCGGACCGCGACACCCCGGTCGTCGCGCTGTCCGGCGACTACGACTTCCAGTTCATGATCGAGGAGCTGGCGGTCGGCGCGCAGCACCGCATCCCGTACGTCCACGTCCTGGTGAACAACGCCTACCTGGGTCTGATCCGCCAGGCGCAGATCGGTCTGGACATCAACTTCCAGGTCAACCTGGAATTTGAGAACCAGAACAGCCCGGAGCTGGGCGTCTACGGCGTCGACCACGTCAAGGTCGCCGAGGGTCTGGGCTGCAAGGCCATCCGCGTCACCGACCCGAATGAACTGGGCACGGCCTTCGAGCAGGCCAAGAAGCTGGCCCAGGAGCACCAGGTCCCGGTCGTCGTCGAGGCCATCCTGGAGCGCATCACGAACATCTCCATGAGCCCCACGGCCGACATCAGCGCGGTCAAGGAGTTCGAGGAACTCGCCACGGAGCCGGGCCACGCGCCCACCGCCATCCGGCCCCTGAAGGTCTGACGGCAGCGTCACACAGCTCACTGAAGGGGCGGTCCACCCGGCGGGGTGGACCGCCCCTTCGGCGTTCCCGGGGCATTGTCAGTGGCGCGCGGCACACTGCCCGGCATGGAACCGAGAGCGGACGCGACGCTTGAGCAGCAAGTGGAAGTCGCGGCAGGGGCCGCGCTGGACGCGGGCGTACGAGCCTGCCTGACGGCCGTGGCCGGGCATCTGCGTGGAGGGCCGGGCGGGAGGATCCGGGGTGGCAAGAAGCTCATGGGCCTGCTCGCCGAGGCGCGTGGCAGGGCCGCGGCGCTGGACGAGTGGGATGTCGTACGCCTCGTACAGGATGCCGTGGACTACGCCGATGGGCGCATCCTGAAGCCGGAACTGGACGACCGATTGCGGCTGTTCAAGGACGGCAATCGGCGGGTGAGCCACGAGGAGCCCCTCGGGAGGATCACGGCGGCGGGCTACGCTTACGCGGCGCACGCCGGCGAGGAATTCCTGGACGCGCATCCGGAGGCCGGCGCGCCGGAGCTCATCGGTCACCTACGAGACCTGGAGCGCGATGCGCGGTTTCTGCAGGCACCCCCCGACCGGCCGGGACGCTACGTCGTTCCGCGCGGAACGGCGGAGCTCGCGCTCTGGCTCGAGCGCATCCTGTGCGACGGCCGCATCGACATCGAGGACCCCGCCGAGGCCGCCCGGAAGATCGTCACCTCGCCTGACGCGCTGGCGCTGCTCGCAGCTGATGACGAAGGTCAACTACTGCTCCAGGCGGCGCAGTTGAAGCGACGGTCCGCGGGTCTGGAGGGGTTACGCGAGGTTGTCGAAGACCTTCGATCGTCCGAGCACGACCTCCAGCGAGCCCTGGAAGGCCAGCCCTGGATCTTCGGAGGCCGCTTCATAGGTGAGGCCGTTCAGCGCAGGCTGGTGCCGGGCGACGAAGTGGACATCCCCTTGATCCGCGGCGACGGCACTCTGCACATCGTGGAGCTCAAGCGCGCGATGAGTCTCAGGGGCGCGCTGGTCAAGAGGTACCGCAACGCCTGGGTGCCCACCGCCCAGGTACACGATGCCGTAGGGCAGGCCGTCAACTACCTCGTGGGTCTGGACGAGAACCGTGACCGCATCCGCGAGGAGTTCGGCATCGAGACCCGCAGGGCGAGCGCGCTGGTGCTGATCGGACACCCGGCACAGCAGCCCGATGTGCCGGAGGGCCGGATCAACGAGGCGCTGCGGACGTTCAACTCGCATGTCACCCGCGTCGAGGTGCTCACTTACAAGGAACTGGTCGACAACGCGCACCGCTCGCTCGCCGGGTCGCCGTAGACGGAAGAACGCCGAGTACGGGACCGTCCGTACTCGGCGCTCTGGCTGAGGAGTTGTAGCCGTCCGACCGCGCGCGACTGGCGGAACATGCATACGCGCTGCCGGACGGAGTCAGCGGGGGCCCAGGGGCCCGAGGACGGCTGGGACCGCGGCGGCTGCGAATGGCTCTGCGGGATCCTCTTCCCTCAGGTCGAGAAGGGGATCGCAGGGCCTTTACCACCGCACTGGCTCGCAGAGCCGCCGCGGTCCTCGTCCGGCCCGCTGTTCATCACGGGACCACCCCTCATCCGGGTCCGTGATGGCGCGGGCGCAGCACCGGGGAACTGACCTCCCGTCAATTCCCCGGCGCAGTCGGGGGGTTCTAATCCTCGCGCAGGGCGCGGACAGCCTCCTCCACGCGCTTGCCGTACTCGGCGTCGGCGGCGTGGAAGTGGGCCAGGTTCTTCTCGATGACGTCGTCACGGGTGACCTGCGAGAGGCCGCCCGCGATGTTCGCCACCAGACGGGCCTGCTCCTCGGCCGACATCAGGCGGTACAGCTCGCCCGCCTGGAAGAAGTGGTCGTCCTTGGTGTGCAGCGGCGCCTCGTGCGTGCCCGTGTGGCCGTTGACGGCCAGCGGGGCGGACAGCGGCCGGCCGGTCTCGACCGGGCCGTCGTACGAGTTGGGCTCGTAGTTTTTGCGGTCGCGGCCGTAGGCATTGGACGCCATCAGACCGTCACGGCCGTAGTTGTCCGCGGTGGTCGCCTTCGGCGCGTTCACCGCGAGCAGCGTGTGGTTGACGCCCAGGCGGTAGCGGTGGGCGTCCGCGTAGGCGAACAGGCGGCCCTGGAGCATCTTGTCGGGCGATGGACCGATGCCCGGAACGAAGTTGTTCGGGGAGAAGGCGGCCTGCTCGACCTCGGCGAAGACGTTGTCGGGGTTGCGGTCAAGGACCAGACGGCCCACGCGCTGCAGCGGGTAGTCGCTGTGCGGCCACACCTTCGTCAGGTCGAAGGGGTTGAAGCGGTAGTCCGCCGCCTCCGCCGCCGGCATGATCTGCACGTGCAGCGTCCAGGACGGGTTCACGCCGCGCTCGATGGCCTGCAGGAGGTCCGTCTGGTGCGAGTTGGCGTCCTTGCCCGCGAGCTCGGCGGCCTGCTCCGACGACAGGCTGCGTACACCCTGGTTCGTCTTGAAGTGGTACTTCACGAAGAAGGCCTCGCCGGCCTCGTTCGTCCACTGGTAGGTGTGCGAGCCGTAGCCGTTCATGTGGCGGTACGACGCGGGGATGCCGCGGTCACCCATCAGCCACGTCACCTGGTGCGTCGCCTCGGGGGCGTGCGCCCAGAAGTCCCAGACGTTGTCCGGCTCCTGCTTGCCCGTGAAGGGGTCGCGCTTCTGGGAGTGGATGAAGTCGGGGAACTTGATCGGGTCCTTGATGAAGAACACCGGGGTGTTGTTGCCGACGAGGTCGTAGTTCCCCTCCTCGGTGTAGAACTTCAGCGCGAAGCCGCGCGGGTCACGGACCGCGTCCGCGCCGCCGAGGCTGTCCGCCACCGTGGAGAAGCGCAGGAAGGTCTCGGTGCGCTTGCCGACGGTGTTCAGGAAGTCGGCCGAGGTGTACGCGGTGACGTCGTCGGTCACCTCGAAGTAGCCGTAGGCACCGGAACCACGCGCGTGCACCACACGCTCCGGGATGCGCTCGCGGTTGAAGCGGGCGAGCTTCTCAAGGAGGTGCTGGTCCTGGAGGAGGAGCGGGCCACCGACGCCGGCGGTGGCTGAGTTCTGGTTGTCGGCGACAGGGGCGCCGGACTCGGTCGTGAGCACACGCTTCGACATGGTGGCGGAGTTGACCTTCCGTACGGACTGCTGAAACTGCTGAGGTGACGTGAGCGTAAGTACGCCTGAACAGCTACGTCAACAGTTTGTTGAAGTTTTGGGTGGGGCTTGTCGCGGCTTGCTGATGTGGCTTGGGTTCCGGGCCGCGGCGACGCCTGGGCGCGACAGGACAGGTGTCAGCGCCGCCGCGACCCGGAAGTTTTGAGGAGCTCTTAGAGCTCGGCGCCCGACAGGCGCTCCACGCCGCGCAGCAGCGCGGAGTGGTCGAGGCCGCCGTCACCCTGCGTGCGCAGCGAGGCGACGAGCTGGGCGACCACGGCGCCGACCGGGAGCGAGGCACCGACATTGCGGGCGGCGTCGGTGACGATGCCCATGTCCTTGTGGTGCAGGTCGATCCGGAAGCCGGGCTTGAAGTCGCGGTTGAGGAAGTTGTCCTTCTTGCGTGTCAGGACGGTCGAGCCGGCGAGCCCCCCGTTCAGGACGTCGAGGGCGGCGGTCAGGTCCACCCCGGACTTCTCCAGGAAGACGACGGCCTCGGCGCACGCCTGGATGTTCACGGCGACGATGAGCTGGTTGGCGGCCTTCACGGTCTGACCAGAGCCGTGCGGACCGCACAGCACGATGGTCTTGCCGAGGGCGTCGAGGAGGGGCTTGGCCTCGTCGAAGTCGGCCTGCTCGCCGCCGACCATGATGGAGAGCACGGCCTCGATGGCGCCGGCCTCGCCACCGGAGACGGGGGCGTCCAGGACGCGGATGCCCTTCTCCTTGGCGGCCTTGGCCAGGTCCACGGAGGTCTGCGGGGTGATCGACGACATGTCGACGATCAGCGCGCCGGACCTCGCGTTCTCCAGGATGCCGTTCTCGCCGTACGCGATGGCCTCGACCTGCGGGGACGCGGGCACCATCGTGACGATGACGTCGGCGTCCTTGACGGCCTCGGCGATCGACTTGGCGACGGTTCCGCCGGCGGCCGCGAGGCGGTCCAGCTTGTCCTGCTCAAGGGTGAAGCCGGTGACGGAGTAACCAGCCTTGATCAGGTTCTCGGACATGGGGGACCCCATGATGCCGAGTCCGATCCACGCGATCTTGGGAAGGTTGCTCATGAGGGAGCCTTTCTAGCTACGGGGTGATGCGGGGCAATCGGTGGGTGGGCGGGAAAATCCGCCGCGAAGCGGCGTCTAGTCCGCTGCGGGCAGCCAGCCGAAGGCCTCGGCGCTAGGCCGGTCCCCAGCCTTGTACTCCAGCCCGACGTACCCCTCGTAACCCGCCTTCCGGAGCTGATCCAGCAGCTCCTCCAGCGGCAGCGACCCCGTCCCCGGGGCGCCACGGCCAGGGTTGTCGGCGATCTGCACGTGCCCGGTCTGGGCCACGTACTGATCGATGACGGCCGGCAGGTCCTCACCGTTCATGGACAGGTGGTACAGGTCCATCAGGAACTTGGCGTTGCCGAGCCCGGTGGCCGAGTTCACCTTGTCCACCACGGCGATCGCCGCGGGTGCGCTGACGATCGGGCAGCGCGGCGACTCGGGCTTGTTGAGGGCCTCGATCAGCAGGATCGCGCCGACGCGGTCGGCCTCGCGGGCCGCCGCCGCCAGGTTCTCCAGGGCGAGTTCGTCCTGGACCGCGGGGTCCACGCCCTCCACCCGGTTGCCGTACAGCGCGTTGAGCGCCTTGCAGCCGAGGGACTGGGCGAAGTCCGCCGCCACCGAGAGGTTCGCGCGGAACTTCTCGCTCTCCTCGCCCGGAATCGACAGGGCGCCGCGGTCCGGTCCGGGCAGCTGCCCGGCGTAGAAGTTCAGGCCCACCAGCTGTACGCCGGCGTCCGTGATCGCGGCCCGAAGGGCATCGAGCTCGGACTGCTCGGGGGTGGGGGCGTCGACCCAGGGCCACCACAGCTCGACCGCCGTGAAGCCCGCCGCGGCGGCAGCCGCGGGGCGCTCCAGGAGCGGGAGTTCCGTGAAGAGGATCGACAGGTTCACATTGAAGCGCTGGTCGGAGTATCCCATGGGGCTTCCGCGCTCCTTCCGTATTGCGGAAGTTAATTTCTGTCTGATGGAAGATTGCCGTCGAGGATCCGCCCTTGTCAAGAGGGGGCTGCCGGAAAATCACCACGCGGCAGTAGGTTGTGCGCGTGCGATTGAGAGTGGAGTTCACGACCGAACCCTTCGACCTGGACGAGGCGCCCGCCCATGCGGTGGTGGCCCGTGACGTCATCCAGGGGGCCGAGCTCGACGCCGTGGACGTCGGCCCCTTCGGCAACACCGCGGAAGGCGGCGCGGACGAGGTCCTGACCGCCGTCGACGCGCTGCTGCGCAAGGCCCTGGAGGCGGGCGCGACGCGCGTCTCGCTCCAGGTGAACGTGCTCGGAGAGTCGGGGGAGGCCATCGAATGACCGGTGTCAGAGGCGATCACGGCCCCTTCGTGGCCGCCGTCAAGCCGCTCGTGGACGCCATGGGCGGCGAGATCGTGCCCCCCGACGAGGCGGGCGCCGACGACGTCGTCCTCGCCTGGGAGGGGCAGGACGTGCTGGCCGTGCGGCTTCCGCAGCTCGCTGACTCCCTGGACCACATCCTGCTGGCCCTGGAGCGCAAGCGCGGCGTACCCCTGTCGGAGCTGGACCGCAAGGCGAAGCAGGAGGTCGTACGGATACTTGAGGCGCGAGGCGCCTTCGCCGTGCGGCACGGGGTGGAGACGGTGGCCGGCGCGCTCGGTGTCTCCCGCTTCACCGTGTACAACTACCTCAACCGCTCCACCTGACGTCGCAGGTCGGAGCACCCCTGAAGGCCGCCGTCCGTTAACCGGACGGCGGCCTTTGTTACTCGAAGTTTTCAACAAAGTGTTGACGTGGTGTTTCGGCTGGCGTTAGCTATCCGCAGCCCGTCCAGCACAAGGCCCTATGGCCACGGAGGCACCCGTGACTTCGAGCTCGACGCCGGGCCTTGCCCGGTTCAACGCCTTGCCGGAGAGTGCGGCCACCGCCGCCCTCCACGAGGCCTGCGCCTCATCGGCCTGGGGAAGCAAACTGCTCTCCCAGCGCCCTTTCCCCACCGTCGAAGCCCTCTTCGCCGCCAGTGACGCCGCCACGGCCGAGCTGACCGACGAGGATCTGGCCGAGGCGATGGCCGGGCACCCGCCGATCGGCCGCCCGAAGCCCGGGGACCCCACGTCGTCGCGTGAACAGCGCGGCATGGCGGGGGCCTCCGAAGAGCTCAAGGCAGAGATGCTCGAACTGAACCTGGCCTACCAGGAGAAGTTCGGTCACGTCTTTCTGATCTGCGCCACCGGCGCGACCGGCGAGCAGATGCGCGATGCGGTGAAGACCCGGATCGGCAACACCGCCGAGGAGGAGCGCGGAAACGTGCGCACCGAACTCGGGAAGATCAACCGAATCCGGCTGACCCGTCTCGTAGAAGAGGACAAGGACTGATGAGCACTGACACCACCGCCTCGGTGTCCACGCACATCCTGGACACCAGCGTCGGCCGCCCCGCCGAGGGCGTCGCCATCTCGCTCACGGCCCGCAGCGGCCGTGACGCCGAGTGGGTGGCGCTCGGCGGCTCCGCGACCGACGCGGACGGGCGCTGCAAGGACCTCCCGGCCCTGCCGGAGGGCACGACCCACGTACGACTCGACTTCGAGGTCGAGACCTACTTCTCAAAGAAGCAAGCCGAGGCGCAGCAGGACGCCCCCCGCGTAAGGGACAGCGGTGCGTTCTTCCCGGAGGTGGCGATCACGTTCGCCGTCACGCCGGGCGAGCACTATCACGTACCGCTGCTGCTCAACCCGTTCGGCTACTCCGTTTACCGAGGGAGCTAGCAGACATGCCCACGATTCTCGGCCAGAACCAGTACGGCAAAGCAGAGAACCGCGTCGTCAAGATCACGCGGGACGGCGACACCCACCACATCAAGGACCTGAACGTCTCGGTCGCGCTCTCCGGCGACATGGACGACGTGCACTACTCCGGCTCGAACGCCAACGTCCTGCCGACGGACACCACCAAGAACACGGTGTTCGCCTTCGCCAAGGAGTACGGCATCGAGTCCGCCGAGCAGTTCGGCATCCACCTCGCCCGTCACTTCGTGACGTCGCAGGAGCCGATCAAGGTCGCCCGGATCCGCATCCAGGAGTACTCCTGGGAGCGCATCGCGACCTCGGACAACAACTCCAAGTTCATCGGCTCGGACGAGGTGAACCACTCCTTCGCCCGCAAGGGCCAGGAGCTGCGCACGACGCAGATCACCTTCGACGGCGAGAACTGGGAGATCATCTCCGGGCTCAAGGACCTCACGGTCATGAACTCCACCAACTCGGAGTTCTGGGGCTACGTCAAGGACAAGTACACGACGCTGAAGGAGGCGTACGACCGCATCCTGTGCACCGACGTCTCCGCCGCCTGGCGTTACAACTGGACCAGCGACGCCGACCGGATGCCCAACTGGGAGAAGTCGTACGAGCAGGCCAAGAAGCACATCCTGCAGGCCTTCGCCGAGACGTACTCCCTCTCACTGCAGCAGACCCTCTACCAAATGGGTTCGCGCGTCATCAACAGCCGGAGCGAGATCGACGAGATCCGCTTCTCGCTGCCGAACAACCACCACTTCCTGGTGGACCTCGAGCCCTTCGGGCTGAAGAACGACAACGAGGTCTACTTCGCGGCGGACCGCCCCTACGGCCTGATCGAGGCCACGGTTCTCAGGGACGGCGTCCAGCCGAAGATCCCGGTCGACATGACCAACCTCTGACGCGGGACGCGCGCCCCCGCCCGTCCGCAGCGGACGGGGGCGCGCCACACCGGAGGGAACAGCAGCAATGGCACAGCCTGCAGGAGGGCCTTCCAAAGGTCCGTGTTCCACCCCATCGGACATAGCCGGCGGAGAGTCAACTCCCGCCTGTCACCCGGTGGACGAGAAGCTCCACCCCTCGCGGCTGGTCCCCGCCGCGCTCCAGCACATCGCCGCCATGTACGCGGGCGTCGTCACTCCGCCGCTGATCATCGGGCAGGCCTGCGGCCTCGACACCGTGGCCCAGACCCGGCTCATCGCGGCGGGACTGCTGATCGCCGGACTCGCCACCATCCTCCAGACGCTCGGCGTCAAGGGATTCGTCGGCAACCGGCTCCCCTTCGTCAACGCCGCCTCGTCGGCCGGCATCGCGCCCATCCTCGCCATCGCCGAGACCAACGCCAAAGGCGACCAACTCCCGGCCATCTACGGCGCGGTGATGGTCGCGGGCGTCTTCTGCCTCGCCATCGGCCCGTTCTTCGGCAGGCTGCTGCGCTTCTTCCCACCCCTGGTCACCGGGGTCGTCATCACCCTCATCGGCGTCACGCTGATGCCCGTGCCCGTGAAGTGGGCGCAGGGCGGGGACGACACCGACCCGACGTTCGGCGACATGAAGTATCTGGCGCTCGCCGCCTTCACCCTCGTCGTGATCCTGCTCTTCCAGCGCTTCGGGCGCGGCTTCCTCAAGCAAGTCGCCCTGCTGGCAGGCATGTTCATCGGAACGCTCGCCGCGATCCCGTTCGGCATGGCCGATTTCACCTCCGTGCAGAGCGCCCCGCTCGCCGCGCTGCCGACGCCGTTCGCCGCCGGTGCCCCCACCTTCCAGCCCGCCGCGATCCTCTCGCTCTGCATCGTCATGCTGGTCCTGATGACCGAGTCGGCGGCCGGCATGCTCGCCCTCGGCGAGATCTGCGACCGCGAGACCGACGGGAAGACCATCACCCGCGGCCTGCGCACCGACGGCATCGCGACGCTGCTGGGCCCCGTCTTCGGCGGCTTCCCGACCTCCGCCTTCGCGCAGAACGTCGGTGTCGTCTCCCTGACACGTGTACGCAGTCGCTATGTCGTCGCCGTCGCCGGTGGCGCGCTCATCGTGCTCGGCGCCTTCCCCGTGCTCGGCGCCGTCGTCAACGTGGTCCCCATGCCGGTACTCGGCGGCGCGGGCATCGTCCTCTTCGGCTCCATCGCGGTGAGCGGCATCCGTACGCTCTCCGAGGCGGGCCTGGACGACAGCTCCAACATCATCCTGGTGGCGGTCGCGCTCGGAGCGGGCATCATCCCGCTCGCCGCGCCCACCTTCTACGCCGAATTCCCGGCCTGGGCGCAGACCGTCCTGGGCTCCGGAATCAGTGCGGGAGCGCTGACCGCGGTCCTGCTCAACCTGTTCTTCAACCATCTCGGCACCCGCAGCCCCGCGGCCGCGGCACTCAAATCTTCCTAGGGTCATGCCGTGCCCACATCGCCACCCGTAACAGAAGGAAGAAGCACCATGGCAGCACCGGCAGACCTGCAGCGCATCGTCATCGAGAACTGCGCGATCGCGACCGTCGACGCCGACGACACCGAGTACGCATCGGGATACGTCGTCGTCGCGGGCAACAAGATCGAGTCCATCGGCGCGGGAAAGGCCCCCGAGGGCCTGGAGAACGTCGTACGCCGCGTGGACGGGACCGGTCACCTCGTGACCCCCGGCCTGGTCAACACGCACCACCACTTCTACCAGTGGATCACCCGCGGCCTGGCCACCGACCACAACCTCTTCAACTGGCTCGTCGCGCTCTACCCCACCTGGGCGCGCATCGACGAGCAGATGGTGAAGGCCGCGGCCCAGGGCTCGCTCGGCATGATGGCCCGCGGCGGTGTCACCACCGCGATGGACCACCACTACGTGTTCCCGAAGAACTCCGGCGACCTGTCCGGCGCCATCATCGGCGCCGCGAGCGACATGGGGGTGCGCTTCACCCTCGCCCGCGGCTCCATGGACCGCAGCGAGAAGGACGGCGGCCTGCCGCCGGACTTCGCCGTCGAGACCCTCGAAGGCGCGCTCGCCGCGACCGCCGCCACGGTCGACAAGCACCACGACGCCTCCTTCGACGCGATGACCCAGGTCGCCGTCGCCCCCTGCTCACCGTTCTCGGTCTCGACCGAACTCATGAAGCAGGGCGCAGAGTTGGCGCGCGCCAAGGGTGTACGCCTGCACACCCACGGCAGCGAGACGGTCGAGGAGGAGAAGTTCTGCCACGAGCTCTTCGGCATGGGCCCCACCGACTACTTCGAGTCGACGGGCTGGCTCGGTGACGACGTGTGGATGGCGCACTGCGTCCACATGAACGACTCCGACATCGCCGCGTTCGCCCGCACGGGTACGGGCGTCGCGCACTGCCCCTCCTCCAACGCCCGCCTCGCCGCAGGCATCGCCCGCGTCCCCGACATGCTCAAGGCAGGCGTCCCGGTCGGTCTCGGTGTCGACGGCACCGCGTCCAACGAGTCCGGCGAACTCCACACCGAGCTGCGCAACGCGCTCCTCATCAACCGCCTCGGCGCGCACCGCGAGGCCGCCCTGAACGCACGTCAGGCGCTGCGTCTTGGCACCTTCGGCGGCGCCCAGGTCCTGGGCCGCTCCACGCAGATCGGCTCCCTGGAGGCCGGCAAGCTCGCCGACCTCGTCCTCTGGAAGATCGACGGCATCGGGCACTCCTCGATCGCCGACCCGGTGACCGCCATCGTCTTCGGCGCGGCGGCCCCGGTCACGCTCTCCCTCGTCAACGGCAAGCCGATCGTCGAGGACGGCCGTCTGCTGAACGTCGACGAGGACGCCATCGCCCGCTCCGCGCGGGACGAGGCGCAGCGCCTCGCGCGGATCGCCGCCGAGGCCTGAACCCAAGAACTCCGGTCAGGGGGGACGGCCCCTGACCGGACTTGAGCAGCCGAGCGGGTTGCTCAAGTGCCGCCCCGGAACGTGGCCCAAAGCTTCACGTTCCCGGGGCGGTCAGTACTACCTGGGCGCACCACCACAACTTCATACCGAGCAAGTCCTTGCATCACGCACCACCTCCCAGAAGCGAAAAGTGCCGGCACCGCCCGTACTGGAAAACAACCGGAGGAGCCACAGTGGCCACTCAGCCCAGGTTCACCAAGCAAGGCACCACCCCAGGCACCACTCCAGACCCATCCGAAGTCGACGGCGAGAGCGCCATATCAGGGACACCTGAGATACATCCCGTCGACCAGAAGCTTCCACCGCTCAAGATGGCGACGACCGGCCTCCAGCACGTGGCCGCCATGTACGCGGGCGTCGTCGCCCCGCCGCTCATCGTCGGCGCGGCGATCGGCCTCTCCGCGAAGGAACTCACCTTCCTGACCGGCGCGTGTCTGTTCACCGCGGGCCTCGCCACCTTCCTCCAGACGCTCGGCATCTGGAAGATCGGCGCCCGCCTGCCCTTCGTCAACGGCGTCACCTTCGCCGGCGTCGCCCCCATGATCGCGGTCGTCGAATCGACCGACAACAAGGACGACGCGCTCCCGATCATCTTCGGCGCGGTCATCGTCGCGGGTGTACTCGGCTTCATCGCGGCGCCGTTCTTCTCGAAGCTGGTCCGCTTCTTCCCGCCGGTGGTGACCGGCACGGTCATCACGCTCATCGGCATCTCGCTCATGCCCGTCGCCTTCGGCTGGGCGCAGGGTCCCGTGCCGGGCGCCGACGACTACGGCTCGATGAAGAACCTCGGTCTCGCGGGCATCACCCTCGTGATCGTGCTGCTGCTGCGCCGGTTCACCACCGGCTTCGTCAAGCAGATCGCCGTGCTCCTCGGCCTCGTCATCGGCACGGTCATCGCGATCCCGTTCGGCGTCACGGACTTCAGCCCGATCGGCGACGCGGACATCGTCGGCTTCCCGACGCCGTTCCACTTCGGCGCACCGCAGTTCGCGGCGGCGGCGATCGTCTCCCTCTGTGTCGTCATGGTCGTCTCGATGACCGAGTCCACCGCGGACATGCTGGCGCTCGGTGAGATCGTGGACCGTCCCGCCGACGAGAAGACCATCGCGGCAGGTCTGCGCGCCGACACCCTCGGCTCGGCGATCAGCCCGCTCTTCAACGGCTTCATGTGCAGTGCGTTCGCGCAGAACATCGGCCTCGTCGCGATGACGAAGATCCGCAGCCGGTACGTCGTCGCCGTGGGCGGCGGCTTCCTGGTCCTGATGGGCCTGTGCCCGATGGCCGCCTCGCTCATCGCCGTCGTACCGCGTCCGGTGCTCGGCGGCGCGGGTGTCGTCCTCTTCGGTTCGGTCGCGGCGAGCGGCATCCAGACGCTGGTCAAGGCGAACCTGGAGCGCGACAACAACGTCCTGATCGTGGCGGTCTCGCTGGCCGTCGGCCTCATCCCGATCGCGGCGCCGGAGTTCTACCACGCGTTCCCGGAGACCGCGAAGATCATCCTCGACTCGGGCATCTCCACGGGCTGTGTCGCGGCCGTGCTGCTCAATCTCGTCTTCAACCACATCGGCAAGCGCGGTGAGGACGACGACGTGACCAATCCGATGGAGCCCGGGGGAGAAATCGCTGAACAGAGGGTGCACGAAGGTTCTTCCCCGGCGGCGGCCCACTGACGTAACGTGCGTGACGCCGCCCGCATCACGGAAGTTACTTTCCGGTCGGATTGAGGTCGGTCCCGCCACACGCCTCGTGAACTCCCGCGCGGCAGGGCCGACTTCCGGCGTCACGCACTGAGCCGAGTCGCCGACGGGGTGGCGCGCGGAAATCCGACATCACCCTCGCCGTGGCACGTTGACGTCGGATACGTGCCAGACCGGGACCCGGCGGCGCTGCTGAACTCGGCAGCATGCCCGCACCCACCACGTCACCCCCGTTCACCGAGGCCACCTCCGCCCGCCCAGGTAGGGGCGGTTGGCCGGCCGTCATCGCCGTGACGCTGGGGATCTTCTCCATCGTCACCACCGAGATCCTGCCGATCGGCCTGCTGACCCCCATCGGCGACAGCTTCGGCATCTCGGACGGCACGGCCGGCCTGATGATGACCCTGCCCGGCATCATCGCCGCCGTCGCCGCACCGACAGTGACGGTCACGACCGGACGCGTCGACCGGCGCCGCATGCTCTGTGCCCTGATCCTGGTGCTCGCCCTCGCGAACTTCCTCGCCGCACTCGCGCCCGGCTACTGGCTGATGATGGTCTCCCGGGTCCTGGTCGGACTCGTCATCGGCGCCTTCTGGTCCATCGGCGCGAGCCTCGCCTCCCGGCTGGTCCCCGAGGCACAGGCGGGCCGGGCGACCGCCGTGATCTTCTCCGCCGTGCCGCTCGGCTCGGTGCTGGGCGTGCCCGCCGGCACGCTGCTGGGCCAACTCGTCGGCTGGCACGTCGTGTTCGTCGTCATGGGCGTCCTGACGCTGGCCGTTCTGGCCGCGCTCGTGGTGACCGTGCCGCCCCTGCCCCCACAGCACGTCACCCAGATCGCGGTGCTGCGCGCTCTGCTCGGTGCCCCCCGCGTCCGGGTCGGCCTCGCCGCGACCTTCCTCATCGTGACAGCCCACTTCGGCACGTACACGTACGTCACCCCGTTCCTGGCGGAGGTGACCCACGCGGGCCCCCGGACGGTCACCCTGTTCCTGCTGGCCTACGGAGCCGCGGGCGTGCTCGGCAACTTCCTCGCCGGAGCCTGGGCGCGCCGCGCGCCGCGCGCCACCTTCGCCACGGCCGCCGGCCTGCTCGCCACCGCGACGCTGCTGCTGCCCGCCCTCGGCACGGGGAAGCCGGGCGCGCTCGCGCTGCTCCTGCTCTGGGGCATCGCGTACGGGGCGGTGCCGGTCTGCTCACAGACATGGTTCGTGACGGCGGCGCCGCACGCGCCCGAGGCGGCGTCCGTGCTGTTCACCTCGTCGTTCCAGGCGACGATCTCGCTCGGCGCGCTGGCGGGCGGCATGGTCGTGGACGCCGCTTCCACCACCACGGTCATGACGGTCGGCGGAGTGGCAGCGGTCCTGGCGGCTCTGACCGTCACGCCCGCAGGCCGCAGGCCGCCTTCGGCGTAACGGGCGGGGGGGATGGGCCGGGTCGGGTGGGGGCCGATTGCACAGAAGTCCCGCCTCGGGCCCGCTGCGGGCGCTTTCCGTGGGACTTTCTCGCAATCTCCGGCGGTACGCCCGCGACTCTCCGCCCGCCCCCGTCTCAGGCCGCCGCGGCCGGCGTTCGGTCCGTCGCGAGTTTGATCGCGAGGGCGCCGAGGACCGTTCCCATCACGTAGCGCTGGGCCTTGAGCCACGACGGTCGGCCCGCCAGGAACACCGCGATCGTGCCCGCCGCCATGACGATGGCGAGGTTCACGCCCAGGCTGATGGAGATCTGTATGCCGCCGAGCGCGAAGCCCTGCGCCAGGGTGTGGCCGGCCGTCGGGTCGATGAACTGCGGGATCAGCGAGACGTACATGATGGCGATCTTCGGGTTCAGGAGGTTCGTGAGGACTCCCATGGTGAACAGCCGCCACGGCGAGTCGGGGGCGAGCTCCTGATGGCTGAAGACCGAGGTGCCGCCCGGCTTCAGGGCCTTCCAGGCCAGCCACGCCAGGTATCCGGCACCCGCCAGCTTCACGGCCAGGTACAGCTGGGGTACCGCCAGGAAGACCACGGACAGGCCGAGGTTGGCCGCCGTCAGGTAGATGAGGAAGCCGACGGCCACCCCGGCCAGGGACACCGCCCCGGCGCGCCGGCCCTGGGTGATGCTCCGCGAGACGAGGTACATCATGTTGGGCCCGGGTGTGAGCACCATGCCGAGGGAGACCACTGCGACGCCGAGGACCGCGTTCATTCCGATCATTGGGCAAGCATCGGACGGCCGCACCGTCCGGCACCAGCGAGGAATTCTTCACGCAACTCGTAAGCGCTCCTACATCGGCGCGGGCACCGGGAGGCGGGGTGCCGGTGTGGCGGGGTGCCCGCGCCGATGCGGACGGCGGACGGCTCAGCCGATGCGGTACGGGTCTCCGTACACCTTCCACTCCAGCGGCGTGTTCAGGTTCAGGTTGCCCTTCTTCAGGAACACCCGCTGGGCCGTGTCGACGCGGCTGGTGTCCTCGTGTGCCTCTTCCTGCTTCATCGCCCAGACGCGCGCGTCCAGATAAGCGTTGAGGTAGGTGACCTCGTCGCCGCCCTGGGCCGGTGTCTTGGCCGAACGCAGGGCGCGCTTGCGGATGTTGGCGAAGCTGGTGCTGTCGCCGCCGTTGCCGTGCATGACGATCGCGTCGTAGTACGCGAACTGCCCGAGGACACCGATGCCGTCGGCCTTGCCCTGCTTGACGGCAGGGTTGAAGTAGACGCGGTCACGCTCGTCGTTCTGCGCCTTCTGGAACTCGGAATCCTGGGCGGCCTTCTCCCAGTCGCGCTTGAAGTTGGGGTCGAGGCCGTCGTGGGAGTCGGTGCCGTCCACCTCGCGCAGCGCGGGCAGGTACTTGGCGAGGATGTTGTTCGGCTTGCGCTGGGTGTAGAGCTCGACGAGGTCGAGCATGTCGCCGGTGCCCGAGCAGAAGCCGATGATCCCGGCGGTGTAGCCGCGGCCGTCGTCTATGTCCTCGCAGTAGCGGTAGTAGTCCTTCCACTTGAGGTCGGAGTTCTCGGCGCTGCACACGATCTGCATGGCGATCTCCTTCTTCGCCGGATCGTCGAGTCCGCCCGCCTTGGCGGTGGGCGCGGCGCCCGCCGTCTGCGAGGCGATGACGGGGCCCGCGACGAGCGAGGCGCCGATGAAGCCGAGCAGGGTGCGGCGTGAGGTGTGCAGGCGGGGCGTGGGGGCGCGATGGGGGGTGGGCACGGGACCTCCAAGGTGGGGGAGTTCGTCGATCCGATGACGCTTGGGCTCTTCCGCGTACTGTTAGGAAGGTTTCCTACCAGAGTTCGAGGATGACGTATACCCGTCAAGGGAGGGCGAGTTGGTGATCTTGGAGGCCGTGTCCGCCCGGTCAGCGCGTCCCGGTCAGCCGTTCGCGCACCTGAACAGCGACTTTGTACGTGTCTCCGGTCGGCCGGGCCGCGAGGCGCCCCGGGTCACGAATCCATCCGTCTTCGAGCGCGAACCAGTCCACGGCCTTCGGCTCGCGTCCTTCGCCGAGTGCCGCCCGCAACTCCTTGAAGTACGTGTCCCAGCGCAGCCGGTAGAGCCCGCCGACCAGTCCGGCCCACTCCCGGTTGGCGTAGTCGCGCAGCCCCGCGTCCGCCCCGGCCCGCGTGCCCCACACGGTGAGGAGCGAGAGCTGGTCGTACGCGAGGTGCTCCCGTTCCTCGGCGTCGGCACCCCACGAGCGGGCGTCCGCGACCCAACGCCCCAGGAGGTGACGGGAGTCGGTGGCCACCAGCTTGTCGAGCAGGTCCATGTGACCGAGCCAGGTCCGGGTCAGCCGGTCGAAGCGGGCGGTGTCCCGGTCGTCGTACGCCTGCTTGATCTGGGGGAGGAGGGTGCGGCTGCGGTTGGAGAGCGCTTGGCGGGCCACGTCGAGGAGGTCGCGGCGGTAGGCGGAAGAGGCCCTCAACTCGACGTGGACTGAGGTGAGTTCCCTGAGTGCGGGTTCGAAGTCGGCGAGTGGGTACCGCATCGCCATCGGTGACCAGGCGGCGGCCGACTTCGCCGCGAGGTCGGGGCGTGCGCCGAAGAGGCCGTCCGCGCCCTCGGACCACTCGTCGGCGCGGGTCGTGCCGTACGCGGTGCGGCGCAGGATGTCCCAGGCGGCGGACGCGTGCGGATCGGCGGCGCCGTAGCGGGACACGGCCCAGTCGGCGAACCACTGCTTGAGGTCCAAGTCACCTGTTCGCCAAGCCAGTTCGGAGAAGAGCTCGAAGGCGGCGGGGTTGTTGTCGGCGGCTTCCGGCATCAGGGAGATGCCGCGCTGCGTGCTGCCTTCCTCGGTGCGCCACTTTTCGTAGAGCGCGGCCCAGTCGGGGGTGTTGGCGCCGAGTGTCGTGTGTCCGCCGAAGTTCCAGATCGAGCCGAAGGTGTACGGGGTGTCGTTCCAGTCGGACTCGCGGTCGGTGATCTTCGGGAAGCGGTCGGAGAGGCCGTCGACCACCAGCATCCTCGACTTGTCGACGGCGTCGACGATGGCCTTGGGCGGGTTGCTCTGCCAGCCGAGGATCACCCAGGTGGCGCCGGGATGCGCGTCCTGGAGGGCCGCCTCGACGGCCTTCGCGGCCTCCGGGACCGGCACGTCACCCGGCTTCCCGCCCTCATGGAGAAGATCCATCTTGTACATGGTCGAGGTGCCGAACAGCTCGTCCTGCCGGCGGTAGAAGGCGGCGGCCACCCGGCCGAAGTGTTCGGTGCGCGGGTCGAGCCAGTCGGGCCGCGCGAAGCCGACCCAGTCGCCCTGCGGCACGGTTTTCGCGCCGGGATTCTTCGCTTCGAAGCCGGGCGGGACCGTCCCGAAGTATCCGGGGAGGACGGGGGTCATGCCGAGCTCGCGCAGCCGGTCGGTGATGCGCCGCCCCAACGCGGCTCTCCTGTCCAGGAGTTGACGCGAAACGGGATGCGGGAAGGCGGACATGTTCTGCAGCAGCCACCACGGCTGGTGAGCCGGGGCCGGGATCCACTCGCGCATCTCCTCGTCGGAGTAGCCGAACTCCTGGAACACGCGGTGGTAGAGCGCGTCGGCGCCGACGTACACGAGTACTTCGTTGTAGCCGTGCAGTGCGAGCACGTCGATCTCGCGCTCCCAGTACGACCAGTCGTGGTACGCCCCCGTGTAGCCGTCGTTCGTGTCGTTGAGGACGAAGCGGTGCGGGGCGTTGGCGGTCCTGGTCACGGCCTTGTCGAGGCCGGGAAGCAGGTCGGGCAGGTCGAGCTGAGAGCCCGCCCACGTGATGCTGGCGTGAGCGGAATGTTTCAAGTAGTGACGCAGCCCGGTGAGTTGGACGGCGGGAGTCGGTCCGGCGACGACGATGTGCCCGCGCCGCCCGGAGATCCGAAAGGTGTCGGCGGCACCCGCGGTCGTGAACGTCAGCTGCTGCCAGTGACGGGGCAGCAGCCGCCGGGCGGCATCAACTGCGGCTGCCGCCCCGGAGGCCGGGGTCGCGGCCCCGTCGGCGACGGACCCGGAACAGGCGACGGCGGCGCCGGTGGTTCCGGCAAGAGCGGTGAGGAAGGTGCGGCGGGCCAGGGGCATGACGTAGGGATACCCTCCCGTTTCGACGAAGCCCGCGCGGACGCGGCGGGCAGTGCGAGACGGCGCCACGATGAACCGCGCATGGACCATGGTCAAGATACGGAGAGAGGCCATTGGGCCTACAGAAACGAAAGCGGGGCCTGTCGTGTGTCCGAGGACGGCCCGCTCCGCCGCGCGCCCGCCGACGGCCGCTCTCGCGGCAAAGGTCCATGTGGCAGTGCTAGCGTCGGCGGATGAGTGCTCCCCTGCCCGGTAAGCCGACCCGCGCCTCCACCACCGGGCGGCCTCTGATGGCTGCCCTGGATCTGTTCGGGCGGCGTTGGAGTCTGCGGGTCGTGTGGGAGTTGCGGGGCGAGCCGTTGGGGTTTCGTGCGTTGCAGGAGCGGTGTGACGCCATGTCGTCCAGCGTGTTGCGGCAGCGGCTGACCGAGCTGCTCGAAGCGCGGCTCGTGCGGCAGCTGCCCGACAGTTCCTACGTCCTTACCGCGCTCGGGCGCGATGCCCACCAAGCCCTGCGCCCTCTCGACGCGTGGGCCGAGCGCTGGGCCACCGAGGTCAGCGCCGACTCGGCAGAGGGTCGGCGCTGAGCGCTTCACCCATCCGGGAGACCGCCGCCTTCAGTGCGCTCAGCGGTCGGAGTAGTAGCGTTGCCTCCGTCAACTGGCCGCCCGCGTCTGTCCGTTGGACGAGCGCGCCGTACGCTGACTCCTCACCGACCCTGGCCGTGAAGGTCGTCACGCTCTCCCGGCCATCCCCGCCCGCCGCCCCGGGCTCGGTGAACTCCTGAAGAGGTTCCAGCCCCGCCAGGCACTGCCCGATCTTCGCGAACAGGTGCGCCACGTCGTCCCGCCCGCCGTAGTCGGCCACCGGGCTGTGGAAGACGACGTCCCGCGCGAGTAGAAGCCGGGTCCGGTCGAGCGCGCTCGGTGCGTCCGGTGCGTCCGGTGCCAGCACTTCACGTATGTCTACGCCCATCTGGTTCGCTCCTCCTGGCCGTGTAGAGCTGCATGACCGCCGTCGCTGCTTCGGATTTCGAAGCGGTGGCCTCAGGAGCGTAGCCCCCCAGCCGGGACTTTGTCCCACCCCCGTGGGCCTGCGTCCCCGTCAAGTCCGGTTCCATGTCCCGGTGTTGGCGGCGGTCCCTGCCCATAGATGCGCTCGCCGACGCTGACTTACGTTCGATTTGCGGCGCCCCCAAGGACATGGCGGGAGCGCCCGATCGCCCAGCCACCCCCTTCGAAGAAAGGCAGCACATGAAGCGCGTGCACAGGACCGCGGTCAAGGCCGAAATAGTCCGCGAACCGGGAGCGAAGGAAACCACCCACCGGAAACTCATCGACACACCGGACGGCGCCGACCGCTTCGTCCTCACCGAATTCGAGGTCTCGCCGAACGGCTCCACACCGCCGCATTACCACGAGTGGGAGCACGAGATCTATGTGCTCGAAGGCTCGATGGGGCTCGTCATGCCCGAGCTCGGAAAGACCGAGGAAGTCGGCCCCGGCGACGCCATCTTCATCCCCCGCAACGAACCCCACGGCTTCGTCACGGGACCGGACCAGACCTGCCGGTTCCTGGTCGTCGCACCCTGCGAGCGGCCCCCGGTACGGAACGTCTTCCTCTCCGAGGACCCGTACGAGTACACGCACAACCCCGAGTACGTGAGCCTTCTGGAGGGCGGCAAGTGATTGCCCCGACGGCCGCGGCCCACAGCCGCGCGCTCGCTCCGTACGAGGAAGCGCCGGACCCCGGCCCCCTCCTCGCCCTGAACTTCGGCTTCGCCCGATCCAGGGTGCTCGGCACGGCCCTGGACCTGGGCGTCTTCACCGGCCTCGCCCGGGGCACGCGCGGCACCCGGGGTCTCGCCGCCGAGCTGGGCTGCGACACCGACGCGCTGCGCGCACTGCTCGCCGCCCTGGAGGAGCTCGGCCTGGTCGCGGGCGGCGCGGAGGAGAACTGGGCCCTCACCGCAGCCTCCCGCGCCTACCTCGTCGAGGGTGCCCGGGGCTACCTCGGCGACCACTTCGCCGACGTACTCGCGGAGTGGGACCAGTGGAGCACCCTCACCGAACTGGTGCGGGCCGGCGGGCACGGTGGCGGTGAACTGGGCGAGCCCGAGAACCGGGGCCTGTACCCGGGGATGTTCGCCGGGATCTTCCCGGTGGGCGTGCGCACCGCCTTCCGCGTGGTGCGGGAGCTCGCCCTGCCGGAGGCGGGCCACGTCCTGGACCTCGCGTCCGGCGCGGGGGAGTGGGGCATCGCCCTGGCCGCCGCCGACCCTGAGGCACGGGTGGTGGCCCACGACGCCCCGGAGCTGCTCACCGCCGCGCGGGAACGGGCGGCGGAGTTCGGCGTGAAGGAGCGGTTCCGGTTCGTCCCCGCCGACTTCACCAGGGACTACGCGGGCGACTTCCCCAAGGCGCCCTTCCCCGGCGGCTGCTTCGACACCGTCGTCCTCGCCCACCTGAGCCGCTTCGCGGGCCCGGACGCCACCGAGGGCCTCGTCCAGGAGTGCGCGCGGCTGCTGCGGCCCGGCGGCACCCTCCTGATCGTCGAGGTCATGCGCCAGCAGCCGGGGCTGCCCGCCCTGCACCGCCCGATGATCGCGCTCAGCCTCCTGGTGAACACCGAGGCGGGCGGGGTCCGGGAGGAATCCGCGTATCGCGCGGTCATGGAGAAATGCGGAGTGACGGCAAAGGAGTCCGTCACACCCGGCCTCATCACCGTCCTGACAGGAGAAAGGCGGCAGTGATTCACGTGCGAGAAGTGCCTGAAGCGCGAGAAGTACAAGAACCGCGAGAAGTGAGCGAAGCGCCAGAAGCGCGAGAAGTGGTCGTCACCGGTCTTGGCGTGGTCAGCCCGGCCGGCATCGGCACAGAAGCATTATGGGAAACGATCTCCGCGGGAAAGAGCGTCACCAAACCCCTTTCCGACGTCACGAGTTCGGCGCTCTTCGGCGACTTCGACTTCGTGTCGGACTCGATCGCCGAGGTCCCCGGATTCGAGGACCAGATACCGGCCCTGCCGCCCGAGGTGCGGCGCCTCGACCGGTACACGCAGTTCGCCGTCGCGGCCGTGCTCCAGGCCGTACGCGACGCCGGACTCACCCAGGGCACCTACGACCCGGAACGCGCCGGACTCTCGCTGTCCACGGCGGTCTGCGGCACCCCGAAGATGGAGGAGGAGTTCCTGCGGGTCACCGACGGGGGCCGGGGGCCCATAGACCCGGCCAAGGCGGGCCGCGACCTCTACCTCGCGTCCATGTCGAACACCCCCGGCACGATCCTCTCGGCGCTGCTCGGCATGCAGGGCCCGTGCGTGACCCTGTCGACGGGTTGCATCGGCGGCGTCGACGCGATCGGCCACGCCTACGACGCGATCCGCCACGGGGACGCGGACGTGATGATCGCGGGGGCCACGGAGGCGCCCATCACCCCGGTGACGGTGGCGTCCTTCGAGATCATCAACTGCCTCTCGCGCGCGCACGCCGACCGCCCCGAGGCCGCGTCACGTCCGTACGACGCGGGCCGCGACGGCTTCGTGCTCGGCGAGGGCTGCGGCATCGTCGTACTGGAGTCGCGCGAGCACGCCGAACGCCGGGGCGCAGCCCCCTACTTGACGGTCGACGGCTTCTCGCACACCTCCAACGCCGCGCACATGACCGATCTGCTGTCCGACGGCGAGGATCTGACCCGCGCCATGACACAGGCCGTAGCGGAGGCCGGCCTGCGTCCCCAGGACATCGATCACGTCAGCTCGCACGGCAGCTCGACCCCGCAGAACGACACCTGCGAGACCAGCGCACTCAAGCTCGCCCTCGGTGAGCGCGCCCGGCAGATCCCGGTGAACTCGGCGAAGTCGATGGTCGGCCACGCGCTGGCCGCCGCGAGCGCCATGGAGATCGTGCTCTGCGCTCTCGCGGGCAAGCACTCCTTCGTCCACCCGACCGCCAACTACGAGAACCCCGATCCGACCTGCGACCTCGACTACGTCCCGGGCGAAGGCCGCCCCTGGCACGGCGAGGCGATCCTCAAGGGCGCCAGCGGATTCGCGGGGCTGCACGCCGCGCTCGTCACCCGGGCCGTACGGGAAGGGGCGCACCGATGAGCGTCGTCATCACCGGCATCGGCGCGGTCACGCCCGCGGGCACCGGCATCGACCCCCTCTGGGACAGCGCACGCGACGGCGTCCCGCAAGTCGCTGCCATCGACCGCTTCGACGCCTCGGGGTACGCCACATCGGCCGCGGGCCAGGCGGACTTCGACGCCGCGGCGGAACTCCCGTCCCGCTTCGTCAAGCGCACCGACCGCTTCACGCACCTGTCCGTGCACGCCGTGCGGCAGGCCCTCGCGGACGCCCGCGTCACCGTGGGCGAGGACGCGTCCGCCGAGCGCACCGGCGTCATGGTCGGCAACATCCTCGGCGGCTGGGAGTTCGCCGAGCGCGAGCTGCGCCACCTTTGGACAGACGGGCCGCGCGCGGTCAGCCCCTACCAGGCGACCGCCTGGTTCCCGGCGGCGCCGCAGGGCAACATCTGCATCGACCAGGGCATCAAGGGCCCGGCGCGCACGTTCGTCGCCGACCGGGCCAGCGGCGCGTACGCGCTGATCGGCGGAGCCGAGACACTGCTGCGCGACCGCGCGGACATCGTGATCGCGGGCGGCGTGGAGGCGCCCCTGTCGCCGTACGGCTGGCTCTGCATGGAGACCAGCGGGCTCGGCGCCAAGTCGCGCGGCTCGCTCGGGCCGCACGAGCTGTACCGGCCGTTCGACGCGGGCCACGGCGGCAGCGTCTTCGGCGAGGGCGCGGTGTTCCTGGTCATGGAGCGCCGCGAGCACGCCGAGCGGCGCGGGGCGCGGATCCTGGGCGAGCTGGCGGGCTGGGGCGTGAGCACCGACGGCTACATGCCGTACTACACGGTCGAGCCGACCGGGCAGGTCCTGGGCCGCGCCATGCGGACCGCGACGGAACGCGCCGGGATCTCCGGCAGCGACATCGGAGCGGTCTTCGCGCACGGCTCGGGCATCCCCTTCGAGGACGTGACGGAGGGGTACGCGCTGCACGAGGCCTTCGGCCCGTACGTCGCACGCCAACTCCCCGTGACCGCGCCCAAGTCGGGCTTCGGTCACCTCCTGGGAGCCGCGGCACCCGCCGACGCGGCGCTCGCCCTGCGGGCCATGCGCGACGGCGTGCTTCCGCCGACCGTGAACCTGGACCGCCCCGCACCCGGCATCGACCTCGACCTCGTCGCGGGACAGGCGCGCCCCATGGCCGACTGCGCGCACACGCTCGTGGTCTCGCGCGGCCTGGGAGGTGTCAACGCATGTCTGTTGCTGAGGCGTTGACCGCGCGGGGCGTCCTGCCCCGGTCGTCCGGCATCCGCGCGGTCGGCATCGACATCGTCGACGTCGAGCGCCTGCGCGCGATGGCCGAGCGGCGCGGGCAGCGGCTCGTGGAGCGGTTCTTCACCGTCAACGAACTGGCCCTGTGCGAGGGCACATCGCCGCGCCACCGTGCCTCCTGCATGGCGGGCCGCATCGCCGCCAAGGAGGCCGTGCGCAAGGCACTCGGCGGCCACGGCGAAGGACTGGGCTGGCGGGACGTCGAGATCGGCCGCGAGGCGTCGGGCGCACCGGTGCCCCGGCTGACCGGCCGGGCGGGCGAGGCCTTCCGGCTCGCCGGGTACAGCGGGCTGCACGTGAGCATCTCGCACGAGGCGGGCGTGGCCGTGGCGATCGCGGTCGCCGACTGACCCCCGGCCCGTCATCCCATCCGAACCACCTCAAAGAGCAAGGGAGTTCCATGAACATCCGAGAGAACGTGGTCACCGTCCTGCGCGGTGCGGGCTTCGAGAGCGAGGAGCTGACCGACGACCAGCGCCTGGCCGAGGACCTCGACATCGACTCGACCGAGCTGGTCGAGATCGTCGTCGCCCTCGAACAGCACTTCGGCGTCAGCATCGACGCCGACGCCGAGGGCGGCTTCCGTACCCTCGGTGACCTCGTCGACTGCGTGGAGCGCCTGCTGTCGGCCGGCGTCGCCGCGGCGGTGGGGAGCTGAGGACGATGCCCAGGATCGAGAACAGCGTCGTCATCGAGGCCGACGCCCCGCGCGTCTTCGAGATCACCAACGACATCGGCCGCTGGCCCGACCTCTTCGACGAGTACCGACACGCCAAGGTGGTCTCGGAGGAGCGGGACGGCCGCTGGACCGAGATCCACTTCGAACTGACCAACCCCGAGGGCTCGACGTGGAGTTCCTGGCGGCTCCTGGACCACCGCGAGCTCACGGCGGTAGCCGAGCGGCGCGATCCGCTCTTTCCGTTCCGCTACATGCACCTCAGGTGGAGCTATCGGCAGGTGCCCGAGGGGACCCTGATGACCTGGGTCCAGGACTTCGAGGTCGATGACGCCTTTGATGTCCCGCTGCCGACCGTCGTGGAGCGCATGCAGGTGCACACCCGGCAGAACCAGGCGGGCATCAAGCGGAAGATCGAGTCCGGGATCTGAGGTCACCGTGTCCGTCGCCGCCACCAAGGGCATCGCCAAGCGCATCGCCGTCTCGGGGGTCATCGCGATGGACCACCTCATGACCTTCCCCGGCCGTTTCCCGGAGCGGCCGGCGGCGGACCGGCCGCACGTCGCGTCCCTGGCGTTCCTCGCCGAGCGGCTCGGGATACGCCGGGGCGGTGCCGCCGCCAACATCGCCTTCGGCCTCGGCCGCCTCGGCCTCGACCCGGTCCTGGTCGGCGCGGTCGGCTCCGACTTCGCCGACTACCAGGTGTGGCTCAAGCAGCACGGGGTCGACACCGAGTCCGTCCTCGTCGTGCCGGGCGAGCACACCGCGCGCCACGTGTGCACGACCGACACGGAGGGGGAGCGATTCAGCACCTTCCGGCCGGGGGCCATGGGGGCGTCGTCCGCCCTCTCGCTGCGTTCCGTCGCCGGGCGCACGGGCGGTCTCGGCCTGGTGGTGGTCGCGCCGGGCGACCCGGCCGCGATGCTCCGGCACACCGAGGAGTGCCGGGCGCTGGGGCTGCCGTTCGTGGCCCACCCTTCGTGGCAGATCGGAGGGATGGGCCGCGCGGACCTCAAGTACCTGATCTCGGGGGCGAGTTGCGTCGTCACCGACGAGGGTGATGCGGCGCGGTTGAGGGAAGCCACCGGCTGGAGCGGTCCGCGGATTCTCGAACGGGTCGGGGCGTGGGTGACCACGCTCGGCGCCGCCGGGGTGCGGATCGAGCGCGCCGGTCACACGCCGTCCCTGGTGCCCGGCATCGGCTCGGTCGCCGTGGCCGAGCCGAGCGGGGCGGGGGACGCGCTCCGGGCGGGCCTCATCGCCGGGGTCGCCCAGGGCGCACCGATCGAGCGGGCCGCTCAACTGGGCTGCGTGCTCGCCTCGTTCGCTCTGGAGGCGACCGGAGCACAGGAGTACGCGATGGACGTACGCCGCCTCCTCAACCGGGCCAGGGAGGCCTACGGGCACACGACGGCGGCCGCGATCCGCCGCCTGCTCACCTACGCCGCGTGAGGCGTCACCGGCACGGCAACCGCGTCACCGGCACAGCAACCGACAGAGAAAGAGCGAGGTGCGTTCGGACGATGTACGTGGACCTGAGCATCCCCATCAGCCGCCGGGCACCCGGCGTGGAGTTCGAGCAGTGGCTGCACCAGGACGGCATCCGTCACCTGTCACGCAGGATCAGGGCGCTGCCGGGGGACAGCCGCAAGGACCGGCGGCGCAACTATTGGCGCTGGCTGACCGGAGCCCGCAGGCTGCGCGCAAGTGACCTGCCCGACGGCTGCTTCCTCTCCAACGAGTTCTACCGGATGTCCGTGCACCAGGGCACACACGTGGACGCGCCCTTCCACTACGGCCCCGAGTGCGCGGGCAGTCCCGCCAAGAAGGTTCTCGACCTGCCGCTGGAGTGGTTCCGCGGGCCCGGTGTCGTCCTCGACGTACGGGAGTGCGGCGGGCGCGTCACGGCATCGGACGTCAAGGAGGCGCTGCACGCGGCCGGTTCACGGGTGGGCCCGGGGACGGTGGTGCTCTTCCGCACCGACTTGGATCTGCGCCTGGGCACTCCCGCGTACTACACGGAGTCCACCGCCATCACCCCCGAGGCCGTCGACCATCTCCTTGATCTCGGCGTGAAGGTGCTCGGCACGGACTGCTGGAGTTTCGACGGCCCCGCACGCGCGATGGTGGAATCCTTCTACGGAACCGGGGATCGCGCGGCTCTCTGGCCCACGCATATCCATGGCAGGAAACGCGAGTTCATCCAGATCGAGGGACTGACCCGATTGCGGGACATCCCGCAGGGCGGCGAGTTCACCTTCATGGCCTTCCCCATCGCGCTTGCCGATGCGGGCGCGGCATGGTGCAGGGCGGTCGCCGACGTACCGGAACGTGAAGTACGGGAACGTGAAGTACGGCAACCGCATTGAACGCGCCAATTGCTCCGGCAATTGAGGAAAATCCCGAAGCACTGTAAGGGAGATGCGCCTCCGATGCGTCACGCCCTACGTTTCACGCCCTATGCGTCACGGGTCCGTCGCGAGTCCTCCCTGGCGGCCCAACGAGCGTTTCGCGTACAGGACTGTCTGGACGCGGTTGGGGGTGCCCAACTTGGCGTAGATACGGCTCAGGTAGTTGCGCACGGTCTTCGGGCGGATGCCCAGGGCGGTGGCGATGCAGGCGGTCTCATGGTCCTCGGCGACCAGGGACAGGATCTGCCGCTCGCGCTCGGTCAGCGTCGACAGGGCCGCGTCCTCCCCGCGGTGGCGGCCCGCCATGAGCTGCAGGATCGGGCCCGCCGTGGCCGCGGAGAACGCCGCGCCGTCGCGGTGCACGGCGAGGAGCGTCGCGCGCAGTTCGTCCGCGTCGATGCTGCGGGAGAGATAGGCGTTGGCGCCGGCCACGAAGGCTTCCCGCATATAGACCGGCTGCTGGTTGGAGGAGAGGATGACGATGCGCACGTGGCCGGACTCGCGGCGAATGGCCCGGATCGCGTCCACGCCGCCCGTACCGGGAACGCCGAGTCCCATCACGACGATCTGCGGGCGGCGCCTGTGCAACTCCCTGAGTGCGGCGGCGGCGTCATGGGCGATGGACACCACGCAGAATTCCGTAAACCCGTCGAGAAGCTTTCGGAAGCCTTCGAGGACGAGTTGTTCGCTGTCGACAAGCAGGATCTTTATCGATGACACTGATGGCCCCCCTGGCCCCCGTTGGCCGATTTTCATCGTAGAAGAATTATCTGCCTGATCCGATGCTACACCACACTTACAAAGCCGCTTCCGGTTAATAGTCAATAGTTAGAACACGTGCGGACGACATCGCGCGGCTGTTTGTCGGAGTCACAGATTCCTTTAGCGCATTGATCGGAATTCGCCTGAAATCCTTATGGGGATGAGGGTGAGGGCGAGGGGGTGGACGGGCGGTGGCGTGATCGCCAGTCATCGGAGCGATGGTGTGCGATCACGCCAACATCCGGCCCATCGGGCTCAGTTGGGCGCATTGACATCCGATGTATTCGACCCTACGTTCCCGAGCGACCCCTCAACCTCAGGGAGCCGCCCCCATGCGCACACAGCTCAGCCGCACTCGGCGAAGAGTCGCCGGGATCGCCCTGCTCCTCGCGTCGGCCCTCGCCGCGACCGCCGTCCCCGCGGCGGTCGCGGCCTCGACGGACCCCCCGGCCAGAACGGCAGCAACGGCAGAGACGCCCGCGAAGGCCACGCCGGCCACCGGCCCGGGAACCGACCACGCCACCGACGACCCCTTCACCGCCGACCGCACCAACTGGTGGCGGCAGGACCGCTTCGGCATGTTCATCCACTTCGGCGCGTACTCCAACCTGGAGGGCGAGTACAAGAAGGCCGACGGTTCGGCCTGCCGCGACGCCGAGTGGATCCAGCGCCAGTGCGACATCCCGAAGGCCGAGTACGAGAAGCGGGCCGCGACGTTCAACCCGGCCGACTTCGACGCCAAGGCAGTGGTGAAGGCGGCCAAGGACGCCGGAATGCGCTACATCGTCATCACCTCGAAGCACCACGAGGGCTACGCGATGTGGCCCACGAAGGTCAACGACTGGAACCTGCGCGACCACTCGTCCTTCGACAAGAACCGCGACATCCTCGCCGAGCTGAAGAAGGCATCCGACGACGCGGGCATCAAGCTCGGCTTCTACTACTCGATCTGGGACTGGCACGACCCGGACTTCCCCGACCCGGCCACCTTCCCGAAGTACGAGAAGCGGATGCGCGCCCAGCTCAAGGAGCTGGTCGACAACTACGACCCGGCCCTGCTCTGGTTCGACGGCGAGTGGGACACCGACAAGCCCCACAACCCCTGGACGTCACGGGACGGCGAGAAACTGGAGGCCTACCTCCGTGACCTCGACCCGGACCTGATCATCAACAACCGCGTCGGCAAGCGCCGCGTCGTGGACGGTGACTACGGCACCCCCGAGCAGGAGATCCCCGGCGCCCCGGTCGACGGTCAGCTCTGGGAATCCTGCATGACCCTCAACGACCACTGGGGCTTCGCGGGCTACGACACCCACTGGAAGTCGTCGTCCACCCTGGTCAAGAACCTCCTCTCCACGACGTCCCGCAGTGGCAACTACCTCCTGAACGTCGGCCCCGACGCCCGCGGCCGTGTCCCGCAGCCCTCCGTCGACCGCCTGAAGCAGATGGGCGACTGGCTGCGCACGTCGGGCCAGGGCAACGCGGTGTTCGGCGCCCGCTTCGGCGGACTCGTCGAGGAGCCGTCCTGGGGTTCGGTCAGCCGCAAGGGCGACAAGCTGTACGCGGCGGTCACCCAGTGGCCGGCGTCCGGCGCCGCCCTGCACCTGAAGGCGCGCACGGACTTCCGGGTCACGTCGGCGCGGGTGCTCGGCAGCGACCAGAGGGTGACGGTCACCAAGTCCGGCGACGGTTTCGACCTGAAGCCGTCCGGCGCGGCGACCAACGACACCGCCACGGTCATCGAGCTGAAGGTCGACCCGGGCCCCACGGCCCGCCCCGGCAAGGGAACGGGCCTGAAGCAGGAGATCTTCGACAACGCCGACCTGACCGGCACCCCGAAGATCACCCGCACCGACGCCACCGTCAACCACGCCTGGAAGTACGAGGGCTCACCGGCCGCGAGCATCCCCTCCGACAAGTTCAGCGTCCGCTGGACCGGCACCCTGGAGCCGCGCCGCTCGGAGACGTACACGCTGACGACCGTCTCGGACGACATGGCGCGGGTGTGGGTCGACGGCAAGCTGGTCATCGACTCGTGGTCGCCGCACGAGGCGAAGATCGACAAGGCGCAGGTCGCGCTCACCGCGGGGAAGCGGCACTCGATCAGGATCGAGTACGCGGAACAGACCGGCGAGGCCCACATGAAACTGCTCTGGTCCAGCCCGGGACAGGAGCAGCAGATCGTGCCGTCGGCGCAGTTGTACGCCCGCTGAGCGGCCCGCGGGCCCCTCGCTGAGCGATTCGGGCCCCAAGTCCTGAGGAGTCGGGACTTGGGGCCCCCGCCCCGAGGACCAATGGCGGGCATCTTCCGTTCTCCGAAATAGGCAGTGTGGATCGACGCCCAACTGGGCAGGCGATCGTCCGTCGATCTTTGACCACCCAGGTCAGGCGGTCGATGACAGCCATTGCCGACCGAGAGAGTGACTGCACCGTGAGCGCGCCCGAAGCCCCCGAAATACCTGCACCGCCAGCTCCGGAGGCCGTGGCACGACACCGCACCCTCTTCCGCGCGATCCACCGCCGCAAGAACCCGCGCCTGCGCCAGTCCGACATCACGGTCACCGAGGAAGCCCAGGTCAAGCGGGCGGTCAAGGCGACCGCGCTGGGCAACGCCATGGAGTGGTACGACTTCGGCGTCTACGCCTACCTCGCCGTGATCATCGGCAAGGAGTTCTTCCCCTCGGGCAACGACACCGCGCAGACCCTCTCCTCCCTGGCGACCTTCGCCGCGGCCTTCCTGGTGCGCCCCATCGGCGGCATGTTCTTCGGCCCGCTCGGCGACCGCGTCGGCCGCAAGAAGATCCTCGCGCTCACCATGATCATGATGTCGACGGCGACCCTCGCCATCGGCCTGATCCCCAGCTACGGCACCATCGGCGTCTGGGCGCCGATCCTGCTCGTCCTCTGCCGCATGGTGCAGGGCTTCTCCACGGGCGGTGAGTACGGCGGCGCCGCGACCTTCATCGCCGAGTACGCGCCCGACAAGCGCCGCGGATTCTGGGGTTCCTTCCTGGAATTCGGCACCCTGATCGGCTACACCGTCGCGGCGGTCCTGGTCACGGCCCTGACCATGGGCCTCAGTGATGACTCCATGCAGTCCTGGGGCTGGCGCATCCCGTTCCTGGTGGCGGCCCCGCTCGGCCTCATCGGCCTCTACCTGCGCCTCAAGCTCGACGAGTCGCCCGCCTTCCAGAAGATGGCGGAGGCGGAGAGCGGACCGGCCGCCGAGCGCCAGAAGAAGTCCTTCAAGGACTCGTTCGTCGGCCAGTGGCGGGCGATGGTGCTCTGCATCGCGCTGGTGGCCGCGTTCAACATCACCGACTACATGCTGCTTTCCTACATGCCGACGTATCTGACGGATCTCGGCTTCGGTGAGACCGGCGGCCTGATGTCCATCGTGATCGTCATGCTGATCCTGATGGCGCTCATCAACTCCTTCGGCCGGCTCTCCGACCGCATCGGCCGCAAGCCGGTCCTGATGGCGGGCTCGGTGGGCTTCTTCGTCCTGGCCCTCCCGGCGTTCCTCCTCATCAAGCAGGGCGGCACCGTCGCGGTCTTCTCCGGCCTGCTCATCCTGGGCCTTTGCCTGGTCTGCTACCTGGGCGTCATGTCCTCGTCGCTGCCGGCCCTCTTCCCGACGGACGTCCGCTACGGCTCGCTCTCCATCGGCTTCAACATCTCGGTCTCGCTCTTCGGCGGTACGACCCCGCTGGTGGTCGCCGCGCTGATCGGAGCCACCGGCAACGACCTGATGCCCGCCTTCTACACGATGCTGGCGGGCCTCGTCGGCATCATCGCGGTGGCCGCGATGAAGGAATCGGCCCGCCAGCCCCTGGAGGGCTCCCCGCCGTCCGTGGCCACGGACGAGGAGGCGCGGGAACTGGTGGAGGCACAGCCCTCGTCGCAGCCCCAGTACTGACGGCCGTCAGGCCTGGGCGGCGTACTCCGTGAACGCCGCCCAGGCCTGCGGCGCCAGGGCGAGTTGGGGGCCTGCGGGGTTCTTGGAGTCGCGTACGTGGATGGTGGTGGGGCAGGGGGCGATTTCTACGCAGTCGTCACCTGAGCCGCTGCTGTAGCTGGACTTGTGCCAGGTGAGGGCGACCTCTACACAGTCTCCGTCGCCGCTGCTGCTGTAGCTGCTTTTGAACCAAGCCAGTTCGGGGGTGCTCATGCTGCTCCTCGCATCCGCTGCAACAAGCTCACCGAGTCCTCGAACGAGAGAGCCTGTGGGCGCATCCTGGCATATCGCATCTGGAGCACGCTGATCTCTTTCGGGTCGGAGATGAACTGGCCGCTTCGTTGCCCTTCGGCGTAGGCGAGCCACTTGTTCTCCGGAGTCTCCAAAAGCTGGATGGGACCGGCCAGTCCCGCGTGGTTCTCCCTCACGACCGGCATGATCTGCACCTCGATGTTCCGCCGCTCGGCGAGGCCGAGGACGTGGTCGATGAGCTCCATGGTGACGTGATGCCCGCCCGTGCGGCGCAGGAACATGTGTTCCTCCAGGATGAAGCTGTACGCCGTGTTCGGTCGGTCCGTCAGCAGCTGTTGCCGTTCCATCCGTGCCGCCAGCTGCGCCTCGATCTGCTCGTCGCCCAGCGGCGGAAGCTGATTGACGAAGAGCGTGCGGGCGTAGGCCGCCGTCTGCAACAGGCCGGGGATCAACCGGCATTCGTACGTGTTGAGGGCCAGCGCCTCCTGCTCAAGCAGCGCCCACTGGCGGAACCAGGACGCGAGACCCGGCTTGCGCGACAGCTGGTTCGCGGCGAGCCGCAGGGTGCCGAACGCGTCGAGTGCGGCCTCGCACTGATCGATGAAGCCGACCGGCGGAAGCCGCCTGCCCTGCTCGATCGAGGCCAGGAAGTGCGAGGAGCACCCGACCTCCTCGGCCAGCCCCTCCTGGGTCGCCCCGGCGCGTTTGCGGAAGCTCTTGAGTACCGCGCCGAAGGTCTTCATGCCGTCCGACGGCACAGGCTCTTTGCTGCTTGACGACATCACGGGTAACCCCCGACGCTCGTGTGCTGATCCCCGCCAACAGCCCCATGGTCACGGTCCGTTACCCCACCTGTCCACCCTTTGTACTCGTACGCTGACGGAGCGTACGAGTTTGGTTGCTGGTGCACGGCCACCGGTACGGCCACGGTGGCTGCCATGCCGACCCAAGCCCAACCCGCCACGCCCCTGCGGGAACTCACCCAGCGCCTGAGTTCCACGCCCCGCGGCGCTCGCCTCGCACGCAGGCTGACCAGGTATCACCTGGACAGCTGGGGCATCCCGTACGACAGTGAGCTGTCCGACGCCGTCGAGGCGATCGTCGCCGAGCTCGCGGCGAACGCCGTGACCCACGGCCGCGTGCCCGGCCGTGACTTCGAGCTCCGCCTGGCGCTCCACGCGCACACGCTGCGTATCGAGGTGTCGGACACCCTGAGCGAGCGCAGGCCGTCCGGGGTGACCGAACTACCCGTGCCCGAGGCTGCTTCGGGCCGGGGGCTCGTCATCGTGGCGGCGCTGGCCGACGTGTGGGGCGTGGTCGGGCGGGACGTCGGCAAGACGGTGTGGGCCGACGTCACCGCTCCAGGGCGCTGACCGCCTCGTCCATGCGGGTGTCAGTCGCAGAGGTGGCGCGTGGTGAGGGAGCCGCCCGCGTTCTCGTCGTCCGTGCCGAGGGCCGCGAGGTCGGAGCCGGGGACACAGTGCAGGGCCTCGATCTTGTAACCCTTGAACGTGCCGAGGAGTTCGGGCGACCTGTCGACGGACAGCCGCACCTTTCCGGCGGAGGTGACGGTCAGCTTGCCCGCGTCGCTGACGGCGGAGTCGAACGGCCCGTCGTCACCGGCGTCGGACGCCGAACTGACCAGGATGCGGCCCGACTTGGTTACCTCGATGTCGGAGGCGTGGCGCACGTTCCCCGTCGGGTACGGCGCGCGGAGGGTCGCCTTGTGCACCGCGCCGAACTTCGACTCACCGTAGGAGTTGACCGAGAACCGCGCCGCGTAGAGCGTCGCGGGGCGGTCCGCGCCCTCGCCCCGGTCCGCCCAGACCGCCGCCGTCTTCCCGTGCCGTGAGGTCAGCGTGAAACTCTCGAAGTTGTCGCCCGATCCGATCGACGGCAGCGGTGTGATGTCCAGGACCTCCGCGCTCTCCCCGGCGTCGGTCAGCTTGACGTGGTAGGCGAGCCCGCGGCTGGCCACGGCCACGTACTCGTCGGACGTCCCCGGCACCGCGTCGACCGCCTCCAGGTCGACCGGCTCGATGCCGTCCTGCCAGGTGATCGCCGCGACCTCGGCGGGCCGGCCGGCGCGGTGGGTCACCTCGGCGATGCGGTTCTCGCCGGGCCGCTTGTTGTCGCGTACGACGAGGGCGCGAAGATCGTCACCCGAACGAGAGGTGACGGCGAGCCCGCTGATACCGGACTTCATGTCGTCCCCGACCTGGTGCCACCGTCCTGACTCCGGCTGCGCCGCTGACAGGCCGGTGCTGAGCGCGAGGGCAATTCCCGCGCCCAGTGCGGTCATTGCGGACAGAACGGTCTTACGCATGGTCAGGGACCTCTCGATTGGTGCACGACGCGCGTAGATTCACGGCTGGCCGGACCGTAATGGCCCGGCCATCCGTGAGGCAAGGGGCGTACCCGGATCGGTCTAACAGGCGCTTCACGCCGCCACGTGCTCGCGGTGTTCCTGCTCGACCGCGGCGGTGGCGGGGGTGTGCGCATCGGAGGAGGCGGTCGTCCCGCGCTCCGGGCGGAGCAGTACGGCGGCCAGGGCGAGGCCCGCGGTCGCGATGCCCGTGGCCACCCAGAAGGCGAGGCGGTAGCCGTCGGCCGTGGCCGCCACGGTCTGCCCGCCGTCCGCGAGGAGGGTTTCCGTGCGGCCGGCCGCCAGCGTGGTCAGCACCGCGAGACCCAGTGAACCGCCCACCACCTGCGTGGTGTTGAAGAGCCCGGATGCCAGACCCGCGTCCTCCTCGCGTGCCCCGGACATCGCGAGCCCCGTCACCGCGGGCATCGCCGCCGCGAACCCGGCGCCGAGCAGCAGCATCGCGGGGAGCACGTCGACGACGTACGAACCGTCGGCGGGCAGCCGGCCGAGCAGGGCGAGACCGGCCGTGATGAGGACGAGCCCCGCGAGCAGCGAACGGTACGGGCCGAAGCGGCCGATCACCCTGGCGGACAGGCCCACCATCAGGACACCGATGACCACGGGTGCGGGAAGGAACGCGAATCCGGTCTTCAACTCGCCGTATCCGAGCACCCGTTGGAAGTAGAGCGCGCCGATGTACTGGAAGCCGAACATCCCGGCGATCATCAGGATCTGCACGGCGTTGGCGCCGGTCAGGATGCGGGAGCGGAAGACGCGCAGGCGCAGCAGGGGGCGGGCCGTGCGGGTCTGGCGCACGGCGAAGGCGGCGTACAGGGCGAGGGAGAGTGCGGCGAGCGCGAGCGTGGCGGGCGTCCCGTGCTCCGCGGAGCCGACGATGGTGTAGACGGTGAGCATCAGCGCTCCGGTGACGAGCGCCGCGCCCGGGTAGTCGGCGCCCCCTGCCAGACCCGTGCCGCGGTCGTTGGCCAGGACGCGTACCGCCGCGACGAACGCGACGGCCCCGATCGGCAGATTGATCAGGAAGATCCAGTGCCAGGTGAGGAGTTCGGTGAGCGCACCGCCCAGGAACGTGCCGAGCGCGCCGCCCGCCGCGCCGACCGCGCTGAACACCGCGATGGCCCTGGCCTGTTCGCGCGGCTCGGGGAAGAGCGCCACCAGCATGCCGAGTACGACCGCCGAGGTCATCGCCCCGCCTACGCCCTGCACGGCGCGTGCCGCGATGAGCAGGCCCTGGTCGGTGGCGACTCCGCACAGCACCGATGCCGCGGTGAACACGGCGAGGCCCGAGACGAACATCCGCTTGCGGCCGATGAGATCACCGAGCCGGCCCGCGAGGAGGAGCAGACCGCCGAAGGCGATGAGGTAGGCGTTCACGACCCAGGCGAGGCCCGGCGCCGAGAAGCCGAGGTCGCTCTGGATGGCCGGCATCGCGACGGTGACGATGTTGCCGTCGATGATCGTCATCAGAAGACCCGAGGACAGCACGGCGAGCGAAGCCCGGCGGGAGCGTGGTGCGGTGGGACGTTCCTTGGCCTCGGACACGATGAGAACCTCCATGAACTGCATAGGTGCACGACTTGTAACGGGGTTCATCGTGCGTGACCATGGAGGCCGGGTGAAGGAGGAACTTTGATGTCCCAAGGGAACACCGGTGTTACGGCGCAGGTGGTGAACGCCGAGGCGTGCCCGCTGCGGGAAGTTCTTGACAGGGTGGTGGGAAAATGGAGCATCTCGATCCTGGTCGCGGCGGCCCACGGCCCCATCCGCTTCACCGAGCTGGAGCGCAGCATCGAGGGCATCAGCCGCCGCATGCTGACCCTGACCCTGCGGAACCTGGAGCGCGACGGCCTGCTCACGCGCACGGTATACCCGACGGTTCCGCCGAAGGTCGAGTATGAACTGACGACGATCGCCCAGGAGTTGCACGGCACGCTGCTGACCCTGACGGGGTGGGCGGAGCGGCACCGGGTGACGATCGCGGAGTCGCGCGCGGACTACGACGAGAAGCGGGGGCTGGTGGACGCGTAGCCCCCGCCGCTCGTGGGCGCGCTGCGGGTGGCGAGGTGGCGATGTGGCTACGGCTTGCGGGCCACCGCGCCGTACGCGTCGACCGGTGTGGCGTCCTCGGAGTCGGGGCGCCACCGGGTGACCTGGGAGACGCCGGGATCCACCAGGTCGAGGCCGTCGAAGAAGCCGCCGATCTCCTCCACGCTGCGTACGTGGTAGGGAATCGCGCCGCTCTTGTTGTAAGCGTTCGACGCCGCGATCATGCCCTCGCTGGTGGCGGTGCTGTCGCTGATCACCAGATAGCTGCCGGACGGCAGGCCCGCCATGAGCCGGGACACCAGCTCGCGCGCCTCCTTGTAATCGCCCACGTGGCCAAGGGTGTTGAGGATCATCAGGGCGACCGGCCGGGAGAGGTCGAGGGTCGCGCTCGCCGACTCCAGGATGGCCTCGGGGGAGTAGAGGTCGGCGTCGATGTACGAGGTCTGGCCCTCGGGCGTGCTGGTGAGCAGCGCGCGGGCGTGGGCGAGGACGAGCGGGTCGTTGTCGACGTACACGATCCGGGAGTCCGGGGCCACGCGCTGGGCGACCTCGTGCGTGTTGTCGGCGGTCGGCAGGCCCGTGCCGATGTCGAGGAACTGGCGGATGCCCTGCTCCGTCGCCAGATGCCGGACCGCGCGGCCGAGGAACTGCCGGCTCAGACGCGCCACGTCGACCAGGCCGGGGTGGATCCCCTTGATGTGGTCGCCCAGTTCGCGGTCCTTCTCGTAGTTGTCCTTGCCGCCCACGAAGTAGTTCCAGAAGCGCGCGGAGTGCGGCGTGCTGGTGTCGATGCGCGCGCGTATCTCCGCGGCTGCTTCGGCTTGGGGGTCGCGGTCCGACACGGGGGCCTCCGGTAAGTGATCGGGCTCTGCTGGTACTTGAAAGAACGATCACCCGCCAATCGAGTTCCCGGATTCCCGGATTCCCGGGTTTTCGGGGTGCCGGTCAGAGGCCGATCACCGTCGGGTCGTCCGCCAGCGCCCTGAAGTACTCGCGCGGATCGGTCACCATCTGGCGTTCGGCCAGGTCCAGGAGGCCACCGACGGCGTGCACCTCCGCGGCCTGGGTGCCGTCCGTCTTGCGGATCGACTGCTCGATACGGAACGTCTTGCGCTCGCCCCACACGAAGGTGCAGGTCACCTCCACCTCGTCGCCCGCGCGCAGCTCGCTGAAGTAGCGGATGGTGTTCTCCAGGGCGACCGGGCCCACCCCCTTGGCGAGCAGATCGGCCTGCTCGATGCCCGCCGCGCGCAGCACCGACCAGCGGGCGTGCTCGGCGTACTGGAGGTAGACGGCTTGGTTCAGGTGGCCCTGCGAGTCCGTCTCGTACCCACGGACGCTGATGCTCACGGAAAACTGCTCGGACACGGCATTCCTTTCGACGGTTCCCATCAATGGTTCCAAGATCGCCTAGCTTCTGCGGGGCGAGGCCAGGAGATAGCGCGCGCCATGAGGCCGCTCCGTGTGTTCGCTGACCTGCCAGCCCGCGGCCTCCAGGGCGGTCGCGCACGCCCGCAGTCTCTCGGCTGCCGAATCGCGTACGGCGACGGCCTCGGGCTGCGGTGTCTCGCCCACCCGGTAGCCGTCGGGACCCGGCGGGCAGCCCGCCGCCTCCAGGGCCAGCGCCGCGGCCTGCACCAGATGCGTCCGCTCCCAGGCGCAGGGACGGCCCCGCGCACCGTCCGGATTGGTCATGCGGCGCATCTCCAGGAGGCCCTCCCAGGCGCTGCGTACGTCACGGGCGCGGGCCGCCGGGTTGACCGCGGCGCCCGGCGGCGGCTCGGGCTCGGCGCCGGTGCGGGCGGCGAAGAGACCGGACGCCACGGGAGCCGCCGGGGGAGGGCCGGGAGCTTCGGCGGCGGGAGAGCTCTCCGTGCCCTCCCGTATGCGATGACCCGTGGGCGTCAGGAAATAGGCGTGCGGCGGACGGGGGTGCCGGAAGGCGAGGCGGTGGCGCACGAGTCCCGCGAGCAGTGCCTCGCTCCCGGCCAGCCGTCCCGTCGCCGGGTCGGCGGCCTCGATGATGCGCCGCTGAGCGGCCGTCGGAGGCTTCGTCATGAGCCCACCTCTTCCCCAGGTCCATCTGCCTGGTTCCGATAGTGCCTCGCACCACTGACAACGACCGCCGGACGTCACCTGTCGGTGGATGACGGCTGCCGGCTCAGCGAACCGTTCCCGTGGCGGGGTCGACCACCTTGTCGGCGACGAGCTCCAGCGTGCGCCGGTCGTCGTCTGCGGTGCCGCGCTCGCCGGGCGTGCCGGGGTAGGTGTCGAGCAGCACGTCCGTGGCGCCGAGCCCGGCCAGGGCCTCCAGGTCGGCGCGGAGCTGGTCGACGCTGCCGTGCCCGAGGGGGCGGTCCGCCGTGTCCGGCTGCGGGGTGAGCTTGAGCTGCAGGCGGGGCACCAGGTCCGGGGCGGGGCGCCCGGCGGCCTCGGCCTCCGCCGCGATCCGGGGCAGCGCCGTGCGCACGGCTTCGAGCGTCGGCATGAACGGGTGCCAGCCCTCGCCGAGCCGGGCGGCGCGGCGCTGGGCGGCGGGGGAGTTGCCGCCGACCCAGACGGGCAGGGGCGTCGCGGGGGCGGGGGCGTTGCGGATGTCCTCGTAGGCGACGTACCGGCCCTGGAAGGAGGTCGTCTCCTCGGCCCACGCGGCGCGGATCGCGGTGAGGTACTCGTCGGTGATGGCGCCGCGCTCCTCGAACGGGACACCCAGCGCCTCGTACTCGGCGCGGGACCAGCCGACACCGGCGCCGAGGATGAAGCCCGCTTCGTTGAGCTGGTCGATGTTGGCGGCCAGGCGGGCGGTCTGGAGCGGGTGGCGGTAGGGGATCACGGTGATCGTCGTGCCGAGCCGCAGCCCCGGTACGCGGCCCGCGAGATGCGCGGCGAGCACGAACTGGTCGTAGAACGGGGCCGGATAGACCGCGTGCACGTCGGGGGTGACCGTTATGTGGTCGGAGATCATCGCAAAGCCGAAGCCCAGTTCGCGGGCGTCGGTCGCCTGCCGGACGAGGGAGTCGGGGGTGGTGCCGGAGCCGAAGTTGAGGAGGTTCACGCCGTATCGCATGACGGCAAGTCTTGATGATCTTGGGGGTGCGTGTCGAACCGGGCCGTGTTCGCAGCCGGGCTGGGTCCGCAACCGGGCCGGCCGCGGTGGTGCGACCGGCCCGGACTCCCGCTACGTGCGCTACTTGCTCATCGCGAAGCGCATCAGGGCCTGCTCGTCGCCCTGCTTGATCTTGCCGGTCTCGTTGATGACCTGGAGCTTCCAGGCCGAACCTTCGCGGATCGCCTTGGCCACGGCGCAGCCGTTGTCGTTCGTGAGCAGGCTCGGCCAGATGTCGGCGACCTGCTGGGTGCTGCCGCCCGTGGCGTCGTACACCTTGAAGCTGATGTTGCGCGCGTTCTGGAAGGCGCTGCGCTTCTTGTACGCGGCGGCGACGAACACGATGGACGTGATGTTGTCCGGGACGCGCTCGAACTCGACGGTGACCGTCTCGTCGTCGCCGTCGCCCTTGCCCGTCTGGTTGTCGCCGCTGTGCACCAGCGAGCCGTTGCCCAGCGGGTCAAGGGAGTCGAGGCCCGCGAGGCGCACCGGGTCCGCCCCCGCCATCGCGATGGCGATCAGGTCGAGGTCGGTGCCGGCCTTCTGACGGAGCTTGCCCAGCAGACCGCCGCTGCTGCCGACGGTCGGGTCCCAGGACACCCCTATGGACAGACGGGTCACGCCGCCCAGATCCGCCGGTCCGTCTTCCTTCTTGAGCGTGATCATTCGCGATCCTTCATGGTGGAGAGAGTGCTATATGAGACAGAGTCTGCCTGTTTTCATGGCCGAATGTTCCAGCTCGCCACCACCGGGCGGCCGTGCTCCGTGCTGAGGCGGCAGACCGTTCCCGTGGCCAGCTGGAACAACGACCCACCGGACACCGGCAGTCCGAGGCGCCGGGCCGTCAGCACCCGGAGGAAGTGGGAGTGCGCGAAGAGGACCACGCTGCTCTCGTAGTTGGCGAGCGCGGCGTCGACCTTCGCCAGCATCCGGTCGGCCCGCTCACCGACCTGCTCCGGGGTCTCACCGGGGTGTTCGGCGGGACCCGGCGCCACTCCGTCCGTGAACAGATACCAGTCGGGGCGGGTGCGGTGGATCTCCACCGTCGTGACCCCCTCGTACGCCCCGTAGTCCCACTCGCCCAGGTCGGGGTCCACCCGGGCATCCGGGAACCCGGCCAGCTCCGCCGTCTCCCTGGCACGCGTCCGGGGGCTCGTGAACGCCGCCCCGATCCGGAACCGCCCCACCAGCGATGCGAGCCCCCGCGCCTGCTCCTTGCCGTTCTCGGTGAGCGGGATGTCCGTCCAGCTGGTGTGCCGGCCGTTCATCGACCACTCGGTCTCGCCGTGCCGGACGAGGAGCAGGTCACCCATGGTGCGGAACTTCCTGTCTGTCGAGTCTGTCGGTGGTGGCCGGACCGGCGAGAAGCCCGGTCCGGCCACCACCGAGATTAGATCCCCGCAGGTACGCGCGCCGGGCGGCCCGAGCCGCGCGTCAGGCAGTAGCCCCCGATGCCCGCGAGGGCGCCGAGAACGCCGCCGCCCGCGGTCCACAGCCAGCGGGACGACCACCGGCCCGAGGCCCAGCCGTCCTCCGGCTCACCGGACTCCGCCGCCATCTTCGTGCCGATGCCCGGAACCAAGGGCTCCGCGAGCGCGCCGTCCACCGCTTGCGCACCGCCCGCGTCGCTCGACGTGACCTTCGTCGCTGCCCGCATCGGAAGCCCCAGGTCGTCCGCCTTGAGGCCGGTGACCGTCAGGCGCGCGTAGTACGTGCCGGGCAGCGGGTCGTTGGCCCACGGCTCGGCCAAGGCGCGCACGGTGCGCAGCGTGCAGGACAGCTCGACCGTGGCGGCGTCCTGCGCGGCCGTCTTCGTCTGCGCCCCGAACCGGCACGCCTGGCGGCGCCGCAGCCCGTCGTAGACATCGACCTGCCAGGTGGAGTCGCCGTGCCGGGCGGCGTCCTTCGGCAGCTTCACCGTGGCGTGCACGGTGGGGCGCTGTCCGATGTCCGCGGGGAACGACCAGTACAGGTAGTCGCCGGTGGACGCCTCCGCCGTCGCCTCCTGGTCGGGACGGATCGCCGTCGCCGTACGGAAGGACGTACCGGCCTCGGTCGGCGCGGCGGACTTGTCGCCCGAGTCGTCGGAGTCGTCGGCGAAAGCCGCGCCCGCGGCCCCCGAGAGGGCGAGCAGCGCGGCGCCGGCCAGTAGGCCGGCCCGGCTCAGCACACGTGTCGTACGCATCAGTTGGTCCTCCAGACCGCGAAGCGCCAGCGCGAGACCCAGCCCCAGACCAGACCGGCGACGAAGCCGGTGAGGATCAGTACGCCGAGCAGCCACCAGCCGTTGCCCAGGCCGAAGGACGCCACGTCCGACGCCTCGTCGGGCGCGTCCACCAGGTCGACGGCCAGCTCCACGGGCAGACCCGGGGTCGTCTTGACCGAGGAGGGCGCCGAGAAGGAGTTGCTGACCTGGAGACACACGGTCTCGGCGGCGGGCTCATCGCCGTCACCGCCGTCACCGGCCTCGTCGTCCGACTCCGGCTTCGGATAGCGCAGACCGGTCGAGATCACGTCCGTGCGTCCGTCGCCCGCCTCGGAGCCGCGCACGATCTCGCGCCCGTGCGTCGTCGAGGCGCGCAGCAGCACGCCGTAGTCCTGGTTCACCGCGCGGTCGGCGCCGACGCTGACGGAAGCGCGCAACTCCTGGCCGGGCTTGACGTCGACGCGGTACCAGCGGTGCTCGCCGAACTTCTCCCGGTCGGTGTAGACGCCCGCCTTGAGCTGCGGGGCCTCGGAGCACTGGGCGGCGCCCTCGGCCGCCACCGGAGTGGCGACGGGGTCAGCCGCGCGGTCGACCAACTGCTTGACGCGGCCCGAGAGTTCATCGGTGTGCCGCACCGACGTGTACGTACCGCCGGTGGCCTCCGCGATGCAGCTCAGCTGGTCGCGGGTCTTGGCGTCCGGCACCAGGCCGAGCGTGTCGACCGTGAGGTGGATGCCCTCGGCGGCGATCTTGCGGGCCACCTCGCAGGGGTCGAGCGGCTGGCACGTGTCCTCGCCGTCGGAGATGAGGACGATGCGGCGGCTGCGCTCCTTGTCCTCGTCCTTGAGGTCGTCGGCGGCCTTCAGGAGCGAGGGGCCGATCGGCGTCCAGCCGGTGGGCGCCAGCGTGGCCACCGCGGTCTTCGCGTCGGTGCGCCCCGCCTGGTCGAGCTCCGCGACCGGATAGAGGAGCTCGGTGTCCTTGCAGCCCGTCTTGCGGTCGTCGCCGTGGTAGTTGGCGCCCAACGTCCGTATGCCCAGCTGGACTTCGTCCGGCGTGGCGTCGAGCACCTCGTTGAACGCCTGCTTCGCCGCGGCCATCCGGGACTTGCCGTCGATGTCGCGGGCCCGCATCGAACCGCTGACGTCGAGGAGCAGCTCGACCTTGGGGGAGGGCTGTGCCGGTTCTTCGCCGTCGGCCGCGGCGGGGCCCGCGGTGCCGAGCCCGGCGCTCAGGGCGGCGAGCAGGGCGAGGGCCCCGGCCGCCAGCCGTTGTCTTGTGATCATCGCCGGATCTTATTGATCTTGGCGGTGCATACCCAAACCGGCAGGTGGGTATCGTCCTTCACCGCTTCGGCTCGGGAGCGCGGATCACCGCCTCAGCTCACGGCCTCCGAACGCCCCGCCCCCGTCGGCCTGCTTCCACCACGTCTCCAGCGCCGTCTGGTCCATCGACCGCCACGGCGGCGTCTCCTCGACGAGCGCGCGGCCCAGGCGCCGCCCGAGGTCGACCATGGCGGCCCCGGCGACGGTGCGGTCCGTGTCGTACGTGTCGAGCGCGTCCGGCCAGGTCGTGGCCGTGGCGAAGGCGGACTCCAGGACCGTCGCGTCCTGCAGCGCCTTGACCGCGCCCGCCCCGGTGTGCGGCCGGGCGACGGTGGCCGCGTCGCCCATCAGGAGCACACGGCCCGAGGTGTAGCGGGGCGCCGTGAAGTCGTACATCGGCTGGAGGAAGAGCTCGTCGGGAGTGGTCGCACGCACGAGGTCGCCCCAGTAGGGAGGCAGCAACTCGTCGCACACATACGTGAGATGAGAGGAGAGGGCCTCCGTGAGCCCGCCGGGCGGCAGGCTGGTGGGCGCGGTGAGCCGCAGGTCGAGGCCGAGCCCCAGATCGAGGTCCGGCGGCGGTGCCGTGTACAGGACCCAGTTGACGCGGTGCCCGCCGACTCCGTCGGGGATGCGGTAGACGATGACGTGGCCGCCGGGGAAGACGACGTAGGCGCAGTCCTCCTTCGCCCACAGCTCCGGGTCGGCAAGGCGGTCGACCGGGAAGGCGCCCCGCCAGGCGAGATAACCCGCGTACGCGGGACGCACGGTGGGGAACGCCGCCCCGCGGACCACGGAGCGGTAGCCATCGGCACCGATCACCAGGTCGACCCGCTCGGCGCCCTCGGCTGTGACCACCTCGGCGCCCTCCGTGCCCTCGGCCCCCGGGCGTACGTCCTCCACCGTCACACCCGTCCGGAAGGCCACGGACTCGGGTACACGGCCGCGCAACTCACGCCACAGGGGACCCCAGTTGTAAGTACGGAAAGGGAACGGCATCGCCCCGACCTCGTGCCCCAGCGGCCCGGCCGCCGTCCCGTCCCGCACGTACCAGCGGCGCCGCTCCAGCTGCACCCACGGCATGTCCGCGTCCAGATACCCGGCGGAATCGAGCTCCGCGTAACGGGAGTTGTGCACCGCGAGCCCGACACCGCGGTCCGCCAGATGTCCCGCGGCCCGCTCGTACACCGTGATCTCATCGGCGCCACCGCGGTACGCGGCGAGTGCGGCGGCGCATCCGGCGATGCTTCCACCCACGACGGCGACCTTGCCTCCACGCATCATCGCGCCATCCTGGCAGCAAGGATGACCCTCTGTCAGGGCAAGGACACCCCGCGTCCGGCGAAGAACGGTTCGAAGGCCGAAAGTGACATGTCCGCCATCCGCGTCCCCGCGTCGATCCCGGACGGGTTGTGCAGGTGCAGACCGCCGTCCGCGGAACGTCCCGTGACCAGCACCAGATGGCCGCCCCGGCCGGGCGAGGGCCGGTGCGGGCGGCGGATCTCGTAGTGCACCGAGACCATGACCGAGCGGCCCTCGTCGAGCAGGCCGGTGATCTCGTCCACCGTGAGATGCCGGTGCACCGTGGCGTTGACGCCGTGCACCTCCCGCACGTACTCCGCGAACGGGGCGTAGATCAGCCCGCGGATCGTGCCGTCGGCATCCTCCGTGTACCCGCCGTACTTCAGCGCGCCGTCCCGCAGCTCGAAGAGCGGGGGCGCGGACGGGCCGAGCGCCATCCGCAGGCACGTCAGACCGCACAGATGGCCGCACCAGCGGGCGTAGTCGTCGAGGGTGGCGGCGCCCGATTCGGCCCAGGCCGGGTCGGCGGCCCGGTCGTGGCCGCCGTACACGATCCGCTCGACGAGGTCGGGCGAGGCGAACTGGGTGAGCGAAGGGACCTGGCAGGTGGAGCAGAGAGACACGCGACCCCCGTCGTCATGCGTTCTTACTGGCGGTAGCCGCTGAGGAAGCGGCCGATGCGGCTGATCGCCGCGTCGAGGTCGTCAGCGTAAGGGAGCGTCAGGATGCGGAAGTGGTCGGGGCGCGGCCAGTTGAAGCCCGTGCCCTGGACGACCTGGATCTTCTCCTGGAGGAGCAGGTCCAGGACGAACTTCTCGTCGTCGTGGATGGCGTGCACCTTGGGGTCCAGGCGCGCGAAGGCGTAGAGGGCGCCCTTGGGCTTCACACAGGAGACGCCGGGGATCTCGTTCAGCTTCCGCCACGCCATGTCGCGCTGCTCGTACAGCCTGCCGCCCGGAGCGGTGAGCTCGCGGATGGACTGGCGGCCGCCGAGCGCGGCCTGGATGGCGTACTGGGCGGGGGCGTTCGGGCACAGCCGCATGGAGGCGAGCATGGTCAGCCCCTCCAGGTAGCTCTTCGCGTGCTGCCGCGGGCCCGTGACGACCAGCCAGCCCGAGCGGAAGCCCGCCACGCGGTACGTCTTGGAGAGCCCGCAGAAGGTCAGGACGACGAGGTCGGGGGCGAGGGCCGCGACGCTGTGGTGGACGGCGTCGTCGTACAGGATCTGGTCGTAGATCTCGTCGGCGAAGACCATCAGGCCGTGGCGGCGCGCGAGGTCGAGGATGCCCTCCAGGATCTCCTTCGGATACACCGCGCCCGTCGGGTTGTTCGGGTTGATGATCACGACGGCCTTCGTGCGGTCGGTGATCTTCGACGCCATGTCGTCCAGGTCCGGGTACCAGTCCGCGGACTCGTCGCACGTGTAGTGGACGGCCTTGCCCCCGGAGAGGGTCGTCACGGCGGTCCACAGCGGGAAGTCCGGCGCGGGGACGAGGACCTCGTCGCCGTCCTCCAAAAGCGCCTGGACGGCCATGGTGACCAGCTCGGAGACGCCGTTGCCCAGGAAGACGTCGTCCACGGAGACCTCGTCGAGGCCGAGCGCCTGGTAGCGCTGGGCGACGGCGCGGCGGGCCGAGAGGATGCCGCGCGAGTCCGTGTAGCCGTGTGCCCGGGGGAGCATCCGGATCATGTCCTGGACGATCTCCTCGGGCGCCTCGAAGCCGAAGAGCGCGGGGTTTCCGGTGTTCAGGCGCAGGACGCTGTGGCCCGCCTCCTCCAGGGCGTTGGCGTGCTCGATGACCGGGCCCCGGATCTCGTAACAGACCTCGCTGAGCTTGCTGGACTGCCGGAACTCCATGCGCTGTGCCTCCCGTGACGTGAGTTACTTGGTTTTACCAAGCGGGAGCTTGGAAAGTCCAACAACTTGCATAGACTGTGCCGCATGGGTCGCACGCCACCTGTCACCAGGTCCCGCCGAAGCTATGACCAGTACTGCGCCGCCGCCCGGGCCCTCGACGCCGTCGGCGACCGCTGGACCCTGCTGATCGTCCGTGAGCTCCTGGTCGGGCCGCGCCGCTACACCGACCTGCACGCCGACCTGCCGGGCGTGAGCACGGACGTCCTGGCGTCGCGGCTCAAGGACATGGAGCGCGAGGGTCTGACGACGCGCCGCCGCCTTCCCCCGCCCTCGGCCGCGTACGTCTATGAACTGACCGAGCGGGGGCGTGCCTTGCTGCCGGTGCTCCAGGCGCTGGCGACCTGGGGTGCGCCCGCCCTCCAGGAGCGGGCTCCGACGGACGCGGTCCGTGCCCACTGGTTCGCGCTCCCCCTGTTGCGCGGCCTGGCGGGGCTCGGCGCCGAAGGAGTGGTGGAAGTGTGCCTGGACGAGGGCGCGTTCCACCTGCGGGTCGGGGGCGGGGCGGAGTCCTGTGGTGACGGACCCTCACTCGCGGCGCCCGACGTCCGCCTGGTGCTGGACTCGGAGACCTGCGTGGAGGTGAGCCGGGGCGCGCTGACCGTGGGGGAGGGGGTGCGGGCCGGCCGCATCGAGCTGTCGGGCGACGGCGTGCTCGCGAAGGTGCTCCGGGAATCCTGAGGGGCGCTCGTGACCCGGCGCGGGCGGTAGTGATTATGGCCACTTCCCGACCCTGAATGATCCTCTCCAACTGCGTCCGGGCAGCGCTCCGTTGGGCTTTCGCTCCCCACCCGTAAACGTCCCGCCCCGCGTGTCGCAATGTTCATGATCACACAGTCGGCATACCGGGCAGGCGACGTTAGGGTCGTAGGGGTCCGTGTCGTTTTGTCGGGCACGGGCGGTTGGCGCCGGCGAGGGCGCCCAACAGGGGAACGGGGAACATGGTCAAGAACGGTAATCAGGGAAGCAATCACGCCGTCCGGGTCTTCCGGGTCCAGAGTGCCTTCACCGAGCTCGAAGGGCAGGTGCACGGTCCCGGGGAGCTGGCCGAGACGACCGGCCTCGACGACTCGACGGTCCATCGCATTCTGCAGTCCGGCATCCATGACGGGATATTCGTACGAGAGGGGCGCGGCCTCTACCGGCTCGGCCCCGGCGCCGCGCGGCTCGGCCTGAAGGCCCTCACGCACGCGCCCAACACCGATGTGGCGCACGAGGTGCTGGAGGACCTGCGGAAGGCGACCGACGGGGGACTCGTTTTCCTCTTCGGTCTCGCCCCGTTCGGCGGGGCCAGGAAACAGTGCCTGGACATGGCCGTCGGCGACTCCGACCTGGCGGAACTCGGCATCAGCAGGCGCGCGCTCCTGCTGGTCTTCCAGTCGTTGCGCACGGGGGCCTGTGGGCGGGCGATCCTCGCCCACCTGCCGGAGGTCATCCAGGAGGGCGTGCTCGCGGAACCGCCTCCCGTGGAGGCGGGACCGGGGGCGTTCCGGGACCAAGGTGCCCTGCTCACCTCCCTCAAGGCGGTGCGCGAGCAAGGGGTGGCCGTCGACTCGGAGGAGTGTGCCGCGGGCTGGAACGGCCTTGCGGCGCCCGTCCGCTGGGACGGGCTGATCATGGGCTCCGTCTCGGTGCTCAAGCCCAAGCACGCCATGCCGCAGTGGCCGGCCAGTGTGCTGCGGGCCATGAAGGAGGCCGCCGACGCGTTCACCGAGACCGGTGGGCCCGGCGCCTGGTCGGCGGAGACCGCCAGCTCTTTCTGACCTGACTTCACTTCCGCAGGCGTGAGTTCCGCGGAATCGAAGCCGAAATCGCGATTTAATGTCGCTGTCATAATACCGCCTCCAGATGGCATGCTGAGTCGGTCGGCCTTCACACAATGTTTGCTTCTCGGCACGTGAGAAACGACTGCCGTTTCTCACGTGCCGGGATTGGCGGCGCCCGGATTCTCGTCCTGCGGGAGAGCGTTGGCGTTTCTTGACAAACCCAGGTGCGGGTGGCCAATACTCGTAGGCAGGAAAGCCGGAGTTCTGAAGCTCCGGATTCGCTGTCATGGGGGAGTTGCCTTGGTCCGCGCTGTGGTTGCCCGTTCGCACACACCGAAGGACGGGACGGGGAAAGAGCGGGTGAGCTGCACCGCGCAGGACGCGGACGCCAGCGGTTCCGTCGGCCGGAGTGGTCTTCAGCACACATCATGGGAAGCCGAGTTGGCCCGGGTGCCGCTGCTCTCCGTACGAGAGCGGGAAGTGTTCGAACTGCTCGGTGAGGGCTATTCCAACCGCAGTATCTCGCGGCGGCTCGACATCGCCGAACGCACGGTCAAGTTTCATGTGGCGCAGGTGCTCAGTAAATTGGGTGTTGAATCCAGGTTACAGGCAGGCCTTGTCGCCCACTCCGACCGCCGCCTGTACCAAAGTGCAGTTCCCTGCCGAAGGAACGCCAGATAGTTTTATTTCTGGAAAGGGAGACGCGAGGCCAGGGGCCCGGTCTTCTTCAGGACTTCCCGGAAAGCGCATCCAGCAGGCCCGCCGACTGCGGCGGACCCGCTGCTTTCCCCTTCCATTTTCGCGGTGACGGAGAAAGGACACGCCCATGCCGGCCAAGCCCGCGGCTCTCGCCGGGAGCCCGACGCAGCACCGTACGGCGCATCCGCCCGAGCCCGGCCCGCCCGGCATGCGGGACAGCATCGGCAACCTGCACGCCATCCGCCGGTCCGCCGAAGAGGGGCCCGGCGCACGCGCCACCGAGGCGCAGCACGCCCGCGGCAAGCTGACCGCCCGTGAACGCCTGGAACTCCTCTTCGACGAGGGTTCGTTCACCGAGGTCGAGCAGCTGCGCAGACACCGAGCCACCGGCTTCGGCCTGGAGGACCGCAGGCCCCACACCGACGGTGTGGTCACCGGCTGGGGCACCGTCCACGGCCGCACGGTCTTCGCCTACGCCCACGACTTCCGCATCTTCGGCGGCTCCCTCGGCGAGGCCCACGCCACGAAGATCCACAAGATCATGGACATGGCCGTCAAGGCCGGTGCCCCGCTGGTGTCGCTCAACGACGGTGCGGGAGCCCGCATCCAGGAGGGCGTCTCCGCGCTCGCCGGATACGGCGGCATCTTCCAGCGCAACACCAGGGCATCGGGCGTCATCCCGCAGATATCGGTGATGCTCGGCCCGTGCGCGGGCGGCGCGGCCTACTCGCCGGCCCTCACCGACTTCGTCTTCATGGTCCGTGAGACCTCCCAGATGTTCATCACCGGACCCGACGTGGTCCAGGCGGTGACGGGCGAGAAGATCACCCAGAACGGCCTGGGCGGCGCCGACGTCCACGGCACGGTCTCCGGCGTCGCCGCCTTCGTCTACGACGACGAGGCCGAGTGCCTGGAGGAAGTGCGCTACCTCCTCTCGCTGCTGCCCTCCAACAACCGGGAGATGCCGCCGGTCCTCGAATCGGATGACCCGGCCGAGCGCAGGACCGACGGGCTCGCCGACCTCGTCCCCGCCGAGGGCAACCGGCCGTACGACATGCGCACGGTGATCCAGGAGATCGTCGACGACGGCGAACTCCTGGAGACGCACGCGGGCTGGGCGGGCAACATCATCTGCGCGCTGGCCCGGATGGACGGGCGGACCGTCGGCGTGATCGCCAACCAGCCGTCCCAACTGGCCGGCGCCCTGGACATCCACGCCTCGGAGAAGGCCGCCAGGTTCATCACCACCTGCGACGCCTTCAACATCCCCCTGGTCACCCTCGTCGACGTGCCGGGGTTCCTGCCCGGCGTGGACCAGGAGCACAACGGCATCATCCGGCACGGCGCGAAGCTGCTCTACGCGTACTGCAACGCCACCGTGCCGCGCATCTCCCTGGTGCTGCGCAAGGCCTACGGCGGGGCGTACATCGTCATGGACTCACAGTCCATCGGCGCCGATCTGACGTACGCCTGGCCGACGAACGAGATCGCGGTGATGGGCGCGGAGGGAGCGGCGAACGTCGTCTTCCGCCGGGAGATCGCCGCCGCGGACGACCCGGAGGCGACCCGGGCCCAGCTGGTCAAGGAGTACAAGACGGAGCTGATGCACCCCTATTACGCCGCCGAGCGCGGACTCATCGATGATGTCATCGATCCGGCGCAGACCCGCTCCTCGCTCATAGAGGCGCTGCGTGTCCTGCGCAGCAAGGACGTCGACCTGCCGTCGCGCAAGCACGGCAACCCGCCCGCGTGACGGCCCCGGCGGACACCGCGCTCACGGTGCTGCGCGGACGCCCCGACGACGTCGAACTGGCCGCCGTCACCGCCGTCCTGCGGGCGCTGGCCCAGCGGGCGGACGCGGCAGCGCCGCAGGCGGCACCGGGCCCGGCGCACGCGCGCTGGGCGGGCGGCGACGGCCGTACCCGGCCCGCCGGATCGTGGCGCTCCGGCGGCAGTCACCGGCCCGGCCCCGCGGGCCGCGCCCGGGGCACGGCATGAGCCGCCGCCCGGGCGGCCTCGCCGTACCGACGCCGGATTCCCCCACACAATCGACTGGGAGCGGATAGTGAAACATCCACTCAACCCGATCGACGAGGTATTCCTCGCGATGGACCGGGAACTCGGCCTGCTCCAGGGGCAGTTCCTGCGCTTCCGCGGGACGGCGCCCTCGCTGGACCAGCTCCACGACCACCTGGCGAAGCGGCTGCCCGGCCTGCCCCGGCTGACCCACCGCGCGGTGACCGGACGGCGCGGCGCGTTCCGCGCCCCCTGCTCCGGCTTCGACCTGCGCGACCACGTGCAGGAACTGAAGCTGCCGGCCGGCACCTCGCTGGACGAGGTGCTCAGCGCACTGGCCGGCCGGCCGCTGTGCGAGAGCGGCCCCCTGTGGACGATCCACCTCGTGCACGGTTACGCCGACGACGAGTACGCCGTCTGCTACCGCGTCCACCACGCCCTGGAGGACGGGATGGGCGCGGCCCACGTCGCCGCCGTCCTGTTCGGCACCCCGATCCCGGACCGGACCTCCCGGGGCGGTGAGCGCGACGGACGGCGCACCGGACCGCTGTTCACCTCCGGTCCCGTCGAGCTGCTGCACGGCGCGCTCAGCGTGGGCGCCGGAATGCTGCGAGGGCTCGCACCCGGCAGGCTCTGGCCCAAGGCGCCGTGCCCCTCCGCGGAGAACCTGGCCGTGTGCAGCACGAGCGCGACCCGGCGTGAACTGAGCGAACTGGGCCGCGGGTTCGGCGGCACCGTCAATGACGCCTTCCTCATGGCGCTGTGGGGCGCACTGTCCGCCTGGAGCGCGACCGGCGACGGCCGCCGCGACGCGCGCTCGGTGTTCCGGGCGTCACCCGTGCCCGTCCGCATGCCGCTGAGCACCCGGTACACGGGCGAGGAGGACGCCGTCGGCAACCACCTCACCACGGCCGTCGTCACCCTGCCCGGCCGCAAGGTGCCGCCCGCCGAGGCGTTCGCGCAACTCGTCGCCAGCACCCAGCGCATGCGCTCCAACGGCCTGCGCCCCGCCAGCAGGGCCCTGATCGCGCTGCTGCCCGCGTCCCTGATCCGCTGGACGGTCAAGCGCCTGCTCAGCCCCCGCGCCTCACCGCTCTACGCCTCCAACTACACGCTCCCCGCCTGTCTTTCCTTCCGCGAGGACCCGGTGGTGGACGTCATCCCGCTCGGCGTGCTGCTGCCGGGCAACGCCCTGTCCGTGACGCTGCTGTCCTGCGGCTCACGGGTACAGGTGAGCTTCCTGTACGACCGCAGGCTGCCGGGTGCCCACCGGCTGGCGGCGCTGTGGCGCGAGGCCCTCGACGAGCTCGACGGGATGGACGCACGGCCGGCGGCCTAGCCGGTTGCCCTTCCCCCCACCCGCCACCCACCTTCCGGAAGGTTCCCCATGCCCAGTCGGTCCAGTTCACGCGGTCATTCCGTGTGGACCCTGATCGTCACCGGCCTCGCCGTCTTCATGGCGGCGCTCGACAACCTGGTCGTCATCACCGCCCTGCCCGCCATCCAGGAGTCCCTCGACACGAGCCTCCAGGACCTCGAATGGACGGTGAACGCCTACACCCTGTCCTTCGCGGTCTTCCTGATGGCCGGTGCGGCGGCCGGTGACCGCTTCGGCCGCCGCCGGATGTTCGTGGTGGGCCTCGTCGTCTTCACCGCGGCATCGGCGGCGTGCGCGCTCTCCGACACCTCCCAGCAGCTGATCATCGCCCGCGCCGTGCAGGGCTTCGGCGCCGCCATCGTCATGCCGCTGACCCTGACCCTCCTGACGGTCGCCGTGCCGGCCCGCCGACGCGCACTCGCCCTGGGCGTCTGGGGTGCGCTGAGCGGACTCGCCGTCGCGCTCGGACCGCTCATCGGCGGCGCCGTCGTCGAGAAGATCTCCTGGGAGTGGATCTTCTGGGTCAACGTGCCGATCGGCGTGCTGGTACTGGCCCTCAGCCTGTGGAAGCTCGCCGAGAGCAAGCACCCGGAGAGCACGCTCGACCCGGTGGGCACGATCCTGGTGTGCCTCGGCATGTTCGGCGTGGTGTTCGCCCTCGTCCGGACCACCGAGTACGGCTGGGCCGACAGCCATGTGCTGATCTACCTGATCGCCGGAGCGGTGATCCTCGCGGCCTTCGTCCTCTGGGAGCTGCGCGCCCGCCACCCGATGCTGCCGATGCGGCTGTTCCGCAACCGGTCGTTCAGCGCGGTCAACTCGGCCAGCCTGCTGATGTTCGCCGCCATGTTCGGCCTGGTGTTCCTGTTGACCCAGTTCATGCAGAACATCCAGGGCTTCTCGCCGCTCGAAGCGGGTGTGCGGATGCTGCCGTGGACCGCGATGCCCGTCCTCGTCGCCCCGCTCACCGCGCTGCTCTCCGCCCGGTTCGGCAACCGTCTCGTGGTCGCCGCGGGTCTGCTGTTCGAGGCCGTCGGCCTCGGCTGGCTCGCCCTGGTGACCGAGGTGCACACCGCGTACGCCGACCAGGTCCCCGGCCTCGTGCTCGGCGGCATCGGGCTCGGACTGTTCTTCGCGCCCGTCGCCGAGATGGCCATGAACATCGTCGCCCCGCGCGACCAGGGCATCGCCTCCGGCGCCAACAACACCTTCCGTGAGCTCGGCGGTGTGCTCGGCGTTGCGGTGCTGACGTCGGTGTTCACCGCGCAGGGCGGATACGCCTCGCCGCAGGACTTCGTGGACGGCCTGGTGCCTGCCACCTGGATCGGCGCCGGAATCGCGGCCCTCGGCTGCGTCGCCATCCTCGTCGCACCGCGCCGCTCCAAGGAGAACGGCGCCGCGTGGCAGGAAGAGGAGCGCCCGGACACCAGCGGCGCCGAGCCCGCGGACCGTCTTGAGCCCTCGCGGCACTGACGGCCCCGGACACCCCCGTACGCAATCGCCCGCAGACGACCAGCCAGTGGCAGGAGTCGAGATGTACGACGCAATCATTGTCGGCGCACGGATCAGCGGCGCCTCCACGGCCATGCTGCTCTCCCGGGCCGGCCACAAGGTGCTCCTCCTCGACCGGGCCGTGTTCCCCGGCGGCAAGGCGGCGGCGACCAACCTGGTCCACCCGCCGGGCATCCTGCGCCTCAAACGGTGGGGCCTGCTCGACGAGTTGAAGGCCACCGGCTGCCCGCCCATCACCGAGTACGGGCTGCGCAGCGGCCCGGTGGAGCTGATGGCCAGGCTGCCCGCCGAGGACGGGGTGGACGAGGCGTACTCGCCGGAGCGCAGCAAGCTCGACCAGATCCTGCTGGACGCCGCGGTCAAGTCCGGGGCGGAACTGCGCGCGGGCGTCTCCGTCCGTGAGCTGATCACCGACGACGACGGCACGGTCACCGGTATACGCGGCGAGACGGCGGACCGTACCCCCGTCGTCGAACACGCCCGCGTCGTCGTCGGCGCCGACGGCTCCAACTCGACCCTGGCCCGGCTCCTGGACGCACCGAAGTACGACGCGCACCCGGTCCTCAACAAGAGCCACTGGTCCTACTGGGAGGGCCTGCCGCACGACGGGCGGGTCCGCACCTACCGCCACAACGGCAAGCACGCGTTCACCTGGCCGACCCACGACGGGCTCACCATCGTGGGAGTGGCCCTGCCGGTGGCCGACTTCAAGGCCACCAGCGACGAGGACCGCGACCGTACGGTCATCTCCGCGTTCGAGGAGGTGGACCCGGAGCGGGCCCAGCTGCTGCGCGAGACCAAGCGCGTCGACCGCTGGATGACCGGGTCCGTGCCCAACTTCCTGCGCCTCTCGCACGGCCCCGGCTGGGCCCTCGCCGGAGACGCCGGTTACACCCGTGACCCGATCACCGCCGCCGGGATCACCGACGGACTGCGCGGCGCCGAACTCCTCGCCGCCGCCATCGGATCGGGCCTGGGCGGCAGCGAATCGCTGTCGTCCGCCCTCGCCGGTTACGCCCGTGACCGCGACGCCCTGGTCACCGGCCACTACCGCTACACCCGCGACCACGCGACGATCGCGAACCACTCGCGGGAGGAACTGGCGTTCATCCAGGCCATGCACCGCAGCCCCACGCACGGCCGCGCGATGGTCGGCATGTTCGCCACGATGGTCCACCCGGCGGAGTTCTACTCACCGGACAGCATCCACGCCCTGCTCGACCACCTGGAGCCCGGCGCCGCGCCGGGCTGGAAGCTGCGCATGGTGCGCTGGCTGGCCCGTGGGACGCCCCGGCACATCCCCGGCGCGACCCGCACCGCCGACCGGCTCGTGGCGAAGAACCTCGGGCCCATGGGCCAGTACCTGGCCGCCTGAGCCACCGCCTCGCGCGCGCACCCCGCGTCACGCACACACCTGACGTACCTCACGCATCTCACGTACTCATCCCGATACCGCACTACCAGCCTGGAGGCACGACCATGACCGTCCACACCTCGGCGGACCTGCGCACCACCTTCCTCTTCCCTGGCCAAGGCGGCTTCGACGGCGAAGCCCTGCGCCGCGCCGCGCAGAAGTACCCGCAGGTCAAGCGCGTCTTCGAGCGCATTGATGCGGAGACCATGAACCTGTTCTCGCGTCGAATAACCGACCTGGTCCTCGGGGACCACAGCGCCGAACTGCGCGGACTCCTCGACGACGACGCCTGGGCCTCCCAGGTGGCCATCTACGCCGCCGGTCTGGCCTCGTACGAGATCCTGAACGCCCAGGGCGTGCGCCCGGACGTCCTCGCCGGGCACAGCCTCGGCGAGATCACCGCACTGGTCGCCGCCGGAGCGTTCTCCGTCGAGGACGGCGTGCGGATCGTCGCCCAGCGCGTGGCGGTCATCCAGCGGCAGAAGGGCATCGAGGGCCGCATGGTGGCGCTGTCGGCCGGCGCCGACCGGGCCCGCCGCCTCCTTGACCTGCTCGACGACCCGCTGCTCGCCGTCGCCACCGAGAACCACGACGAGCAGACCGTGGTGAGCGGTCCCGGCGAGGTCCTCGACCGGGTCATCGCGATCGCCGGACAGCTCGGCATCGGCGCCATCGAGATCGACACCCCCTTCCCCTTCCACACCCCGGCGCTCGCCCCCGCCGTCCCCGAATTCGCCGCGTACGTCGGCAAGCTGGACCAGCACCCGCTGCAGCGCCTGGTGTACTCGCCGATCCTCCAGCGCTACTACGAGCCCGACGACGCCCTGGCCGACCGCCTCGCCGAGCACTTCGTCACCCCCGTGCGGTTCGCCGCCGCGGTGCGCCACCTTCAGGCCGCCGGTGTCACCACGTTCGTGGAGGCGGGCGGGCGTGCCGCGCTGACCAAGCTCGTCGCCCGGCTGACCAAGGGCTCGGACATCCGCGCCCTGCCGTCCCTCGCGATCGACGGCGACGGCGGCCTCGCGCTGGACGCCACCCTGCGGATCCTGCGCGACGCGGGCCTCGCCGGTGAGGTCGAGGCCCCGGGCCTCGCCGAGCTGCTCGCCCCCACTGTGCCCGCCGACGTCTTCGAGGCGTACTGGGCCGAGCACGGCGACGAGGTGCTCCGCCGCATCGCCGACGACATCGGCGCCTTCACCCCGAAGAAGGCCGTGCAGGCACCGGCGCCCGCCGCCGCACCTGCCGCCTCCGCTCCCGCCGCGTCCGCTCCGGCCGCGGGCGCCCCGGACCGCGCCGAGATCCACGCCGAGCTGCGGACCCTGTACGCGGAGGCCCTGGAGTACCCCGAGGAGGTCTTCGAGGACGGCGTGCAGCTGGAGGCCGAGCTGGGCGTCGACTCGGTGAAGCAGGTCGAGCTGCTCGCCCGCGCCTCCAAGCGGTACGGCCTGCCCACCCGGGAGGCCGGGTTCCGCCTGGAGAACTACAACACCATGGACAAGATCGTCGACTTCGTGGTCTCGGAGCTGTCCGGCCGGGAGCCCGTCGCGGCGGGCTGACCGCCCGCTCCCGGCTTCCGCTCGTCCAACCGGCTCCAGAAGGGCACGTGTTCCATGAAAGACCTGACAGGCAAGGTGGCTCTGGTCACCGGCGGATCGAAGGGTGTGGGCAAGGCCATCGCGCGTGAACTGGCCTCGCGCGGCGCCTCGATCGTCCTCAACTACTTCCATTCGCACGACCAGGCCAAGGCGACCCGCGACGAGCTGACCGCCGACGGCCACCGCGTCGACCTGATCCGCGCATCGGTGGCCAGGCAGGAGCAGGTCGACCGGATGTTCGCGGAGATCGACCGGCTGCACGGCCGGCTCGACATCCTCGTCAACAGCGCCGCCGACGGCGCGCTGCTGCCGGTGGACGAGGTCACCGACGCACACCTCGACAAGGCCATCGAGACCAACTACAAGGGCGGGCTGCGCGTCGCGCGCGGCGCCGCACCGCTGATGGCCAGGGGCGGCGGCGGCTCGATCGTCACCGTCTCCGCCCTCGGCGGCTCCCAGATGGTGATGGCCAACTACCTGGCCTGCGCCCCGGCGAAGGCCGCGGCCGAGGCCGCGTCGCGCTACCTGGCCGTGGAGCTCGCGCCGCTGGGCATCCGGGTCAACACGGCGTCCGCCGCCATGCTGACCAGCGAGGTGGCGGACAAGTTCCCCGACGCGGACCGGATGCAGGACGTCATCGCCCGGGCCACCCCCTTCGGGCGGCTCGGCACACCGGAGGAGTTCGCCACCGTGGTGGCCTTCCTCGCCTCCGACGACGCCCGCTGGATCACCGGCCAGGTCGTCCTCGCCGACGGCGGCCTCACGCTGGGCGCGGCGCTGCTGTCGCCTCCGGCGGAGGCGGCGCCGGCTGCGGAGCCGGTCGTGGCGCCGGTGGCCTCGGCGCCGGTGACCTCGTCGCCCGTGGCCTCGTCGCCCGTGGCCGAGGCGCCCCAGGCCGACGTGGCCCAGGACGATGCGCCCGTGCAGGTCGTGGGGTCCGAAGTGCCCCTCACCGAGGCGGAGTTCGGGGACGATTCGATCGCCGTCGTCGGTATGGGTCTCGCCGTCGCGGGGGCGAACAGCCCCGAGGAGTTCTGGAAGCTCCGCATGACGGGGGACGAACTGTTCGTCAAGGTCCCCGCCGACCGCTGGGAACACGAGCGCTTCCACTCGCCGGACACCGCCGCCGAGGACAAGGCGTACGCCGACCACTGTGTGTTCATCACCGGGTTTGAGCCCGCCGAAGGCTCCCTCGACGGCATGGAGGGAGGCCCCGACGACCAGGAGTTCACCACCCAGTGGCTCCGCCACAGCCTGGTCCAGGCGCTCGACGGGGTCCGCCGCAGCGACACCGACAACTGCTCCTTCGTCGTCGGCTACACCCCGGACGGCAGCCAGCACCTGGAGGAGGCCGGGGTCCTCGACAGCGTCACCAGGATGACGCACGACATCATCGACGACCTGGCCATGACCGACGCCGAACGGCAGGCGCTGCGCGGGGGCATCGACACCTCCCTCACCGACCGCTACCGGCGCCGCGGCGAGAACCCCTCCCGGTTCCTGCCGCACCGCGTCGGTGAGCTCGCCATGGAGGGCATCCTGCCCTCGTCCACCGAGCTGCACATGGTCGACACCGCGTGCTCCTCGTCGCTGTACGCCATCGACATCGCGGCCAAGGGCCTGCTGATGGGCAAGCAGGACATCGCGGTGTGCGGCGGCGCCTTCGCCCTTGCGCCGCGCGGCACCGTCCTCTTCTCCAAGCTCCAGGGACTGTCCAAGAGCGGCAAGGTGCACGCCCTGGACGAGGCCGCCGACGGCGTGATCTTCGCCGACGGCGCCGCCCTGGTCGTACTGAAGCGGCTGAGCAAGGCCCAGGCGGACGGCGACCAGGTCCTCGGCGTGCTGCGGGCGTTCGGCTCCTCGTCGGACGGCAAGGGCAAGGCGATCTACGCGCCGAACTCGGCCGGGCAGAGCCTCGCCGTGCAGCGCGCGCTGGAGAACGGCGACGTCAACGGCGACGACGTCGACTGGATCAACGCGCACGCGACCGGCACCCCCGCCGGTGACCTCGCCGAGTTCTCCACCCTGCGGGAGCACTTCGGCACCTCGCGGGCGACCGCGGTCACCTCCAACAAGTCCCTGATCGGACACACCGGTTGGGCGGCGGGCGTCGTCTCGCTCATCGAGAACCTCAAGGGCCTCGAGAAGCAGACCGTGCCGGGCCAGTTCCGCTTCACCAACCCCCGCGAGGACTTCCGTCTCGCCGACACCCAGCTGGACATCCCGGCCGAGGCGGCGCAGTGGTCCGAGCACGGCGACAGGCCCCGGCTCGCCGCCGTGTCCGGCTTCGGTTTCGGCGGCACCAACGCGCATCTGATCGTCGCCGAGAACCAGCCGCGCCTTGAGACACCTCGCGTGCAGGCACAGGCACAGGCACCGGAGGCCCCCGCCGAGACGATCCCCGCCACCAAGAAGCCCGACCCCGACAGCCGCGTCGTCATCGTCGGCTGGTCCTCGCACCTGCCCGGCCTCGCCGACCGTGACGAGGTCTCGGACTGGCTGGCCGGCGGCAAGCCGCCGCTGGACACCTTCGGCGCCGACTATCCGTCGCCGCCGTTCAACGAGGTGCGGCTGCCCCCCAAGACCATCAGGGCCCTGGACCGCTGCCAGCTGATGATCCTGCAGTGCGCCCACCGCCTCCGCGACCAGATGCCCGACTTCTGGGGCAAGCAGGCCGCCAAGACCGGTGTGTTCGTCGGGCACATGGGCCCGACCCGGGCCGCCATGCTGTACGCGAACCGCTGCTACCTCGACGACATCGGGCAGGCCGTCGCCGACTCGCCGCTGGCCGGTTCACCGGCCGCCGGGCAGGTACTCGACCGGCTGCGCGAGCAGGTCAAGGCGATGATCCCGGAGTCCAACGAGGACGCGTTCCCCGGCCAGATGCCCAACATCATCTCCGCCCGGGTCGCGAACTACTTCGACCTCAACGGCCCGAACATGACCATGGACTCGGGCTTCGCCTCCGCGCTGTCGTCGATCACCTCGGCCGGACGCTACCTGCGCACCGGCGAGCTGGACTTCGCACTGGCCGGCGGCATCAACGGCAACAGCCTCCCCGCGTACCGCTCCCTGATCGGCGGCCTGCTCCCCGAGCAGGAGGAGGAACTCGCCGAGGGCGCCTTCCTGTTCGCCCTCGCCACCGAGGAGCGGGCCGTGGCCGAGGGCCTGCCGATCCTGGCGTACGTCGACGAGCCGCTCGGCAGCGCCGCCGAGCAGCCCGGCGCCGCACCCGAGCGGGAGTCCGTGCGGTGCACGGAGCCCGCGCACGCCCGCTATCTGGGCGCGGCCGGTGGCCTCGCCGTGCTGAAGGCCCTGCACGGGCCCGCCGGCACGGTGGAGGTCTCCTGCGACCAGACCGGCGGCGCACCGGGCGCCCGGCTGCGGCTGACCGTCCCCGGTCCCGTCGAACCCGCCCCCGCACAGGGCGGGGAGCACGGGTCCTCCGTCACCGGCACCCTGCCGCCGAGCTTCGTGTCGGACACGCACACCGGGGAGGGCGTTCCCCTGCGGGTGCGCCGCCAGGTTCCGGTGTTCGAGGCGATCCCGGCCCGGCAGGTGCGGGAGCCCATCGCGTTCCTGCCGGACGGCGCACTCGTCGTCACCGACATACCCGGCCCGCTGGCCGACGCGGTGGGCCCCGACAGCGCGCTGACCGTGCTGTCCACCACCCCGCTGAAGGCCCCGAGGCCCGGCTGGCACCACCTGCCCGAGGTCACCCCCGACACGGTCCGCGCGGCCCTGGCGGACGCCGGGCAACCGGTCACGCACCTGCGGGTCCTCGCGGGCCTGGGGAGCTCCGCGCCCGCCGGGCAGCCGCTCACCGAGGGCTCGGCGCCGGTACTCGCCCTGCACGACGCGACGTACCTGGCACTCCAGAACACCCACGCCGGTCTCTCCACCGCCGAGTCCACCCTCGTCATGCTGTTCCTCGACGCGGTGCCCGGCGGCACCCCGCACCCCTTCTCCGGGCTCTTCACCGGCCTGCTCAAGAGCGCGGGACGCGAGCTCACCGACAGCACCAGCTTCGCGCTCCTCACCTCGGCCACCGAAGTGGCCGACGGAGTGCGGCGCGTGGAGGAGGAGAGCCGGGCGCACCGCACCTTCCCCGTCGTCGTCGACGCCGACGGGGTGCGCCGCACCCCCCGGCTGCACGACGAGCCGATCGCCCTCGACGCCTCCGCACCGGCGGCGCTCGACCGGGACTCCGTGGTCGTCGTCGCGGGCGGCGCCCGTGGCATCACCGCCGAGGTGCTCAAGGAGGTCGCCGCCGAGTTCGGCCCCCGTATCCACGTCTTCGGCAGCAACGACCTGGACAGCTACCCTCCGTCGGTCTTCGAGGGCAGCGACGAGGAGTTCGCGGCGGGCCGGGCGGCGTACATCAAGACGGAACTCGCCAAGGCCAAGTCCAAGAACAAGGGCAAGGCGAGGGGCAAGGGCAAGGGCGCGGCCAAGGGCCCGTCGGTCGCGGACCTCAACAAGTCCTTCGACCGGATGCTCAACGCCCGGGACGCCCGCCACAACCTCGACACGATGACGGAACACAGCGGCGCGGGCCGGGTCACCTACGTGCAGTGCGACATGCGCGACGGCGCCCAGGTGGAGAAGGCCATCGGCGCGGTGCTCCAGGAGCACGGGCGCATCGACCTGCTGGTCAACGCCGCGGGTCTGCAGCGCTCGGCACTCATCAAGGACAAGGACTTCGGGGAGTTCACCTCGATCCGTGACCTGAAGGTCGAGTCGTACCTGAACCTCAAGTACGCGCTGCGCGACGCACCGCCCCGCATGTGGTGCAACTTCGGTTCGCTGCTCGGGTACTTCGGGCAGCTCGGCGAGTCCGACTACGCATCGGCCAACGACTTCCTGGGCACCGCGGCGACCTATGCGGCGGCCACCTCGGAACTCGACGAGTTCACCATCGGGTGGACGCTGTGGGCCGGTGTCGGCATGGGGGCCAACGAACTGACCAAGGCGTACTACGAACGGGCCGGCTCCTACAGCAGCATGGCCGTGCCCGAGGGCGTGCACCACTTCGTACAGGAACTGCACGCGCCCGTCAGGCGGCCCTCCCTCGTGCACCTGGGAGAGGCCGAACGCGCCACCGTCGAGGAGTTCTACCCCGGTTACCTCACGGAGGACCCGGCCGCCGGTGAGGCGGAGCCCACGCAGCCAGGCTTCTTCCTGCGCCGCCTCGTCGAGTCGACGGCCACGTCCGCCGAGTTCGAGTGCCGCTTCGACCTGGACACCGACGGCTATCTGGAGCACCACACGGTGCGCGGCGAGCCGACCCTGCCCGGTACGTTCGTCACCGAACTGGCCGCGGAGGCCGCCCGGTACCTGGTCCCCGACCAGCACGTCGTCGCCTTCGAGGACCTGCGGTTCGAGCACTTCCTGCGGGTCTACCGCGACCTGCCGACGGCCCCCAAGCGGCTGTACGCGCGGATCGCGTCGACCGACGGCTCCACGACCGCCGTCGAGGTGCGGATCACCGAGGACGTGGTCTCCCCGACAGGTGTCGTGCTCATCAAGGACCGGGTGCACTTCACGGCCCGCGTCCTGCTCGCCGACTCCTACTCCACCGCCCCGCGGTGGGAGGCGTGGGACACCGCGGACGACACCCCGGTACCGGACCCGTACCACCAGCCGGGCTCACCGGTGCAGCTCACCGGTCCCTTCGTGTCGACCACCGACACCCGTATCCACCCCAACGGCAAGCGGGGCCGCTACGCCCTGTCGCTGCCCGACGGCGACCCGACGTGGCCCCGGTTCACGGTCCCGAGCATCCTGCTCGACGGCCTGGCCCGGGTCGGGGTCCTCGACCTCGTCGACGGCCATCTGATCCCCGTCGCCGCGCCGCTGTCGATCCGCCGCATCGACCTGTACGAGGACACGAACGACCTGTCCCTGTCCCGGTCCGGCGACGACATCGAGCTGTACGCCACGCCGCCCGGCTTCGACCTGACGGCGGACCTGATCGACAACCGGTTCGTCGCGACCCGGCCCGACGGCCGGATGCTCCTGCAGATGAAGGACATGCAGGCGACGCTGATCGGCTACGTCGACGCCCGCACGGGCGAAGCCGTCTCGGCCGACCGTGACTGACGAGGGAGGAGACCGCAGCATGACGACATCCGTACGCGAACGGCCGCCCTCGCCGGTGGCCGCCGACAGCGCGGGAGGCGCCCCGGCCTCCGTGCAGGCGGTGAGCCGGATGGAGTGGCACCTCACCGCTCTGCCGGCGCCCCCCGCCGACCCCGCGCGCCTCGCGGGGATGCGGGTCCTGATCGTCGGCGGCGACGACGGGACCGCCGCGGCCGTGGAACGTGAACTGACCGGGTACGGCGCCCTGGTGCGCCGCCACCCGGCGGCTCCCGGGGGAGCCGTGGACGCGATCGTCGACCTCACGGTGGGCGGCGGCGCGTCCGGCCCCGGCGACCTGGGCGAGGCCTGGCGCGAGCCGCTCCTCCAGACGGTGGCCGCGCTGCGCGAGCACTACGACGACTGGTCCGCCGAGACCTCGGCACGGCGCCTGTACTACCTGGCCGTGACCTACCTGGGCGGCGGCATGGGCCACCACCCCGATGACGACCTGACGCAGCCGCTCGGCGGCATCTGGGCGGGGCTCGCGAAGACGCTGCACCGCGAACTGCCGAACTGCAACGCACGCGTCGTCGACACCGGCCTGGACGCCCTCGCCGACCTGCCGGGCATCGTCGCCGCCGAACTGGGCAGGCCCGGCGAGCTGGAGGTCGGGCACCGCGACGGACAGCGGCTGACCCTCACCCCCGTCGCCCGGCCCGCCGGGCGGCCCACCGTCCCGCTGGGCCCGGACGACTGCGTGCTGATCTCGGGCGGCGGGCGGGGCATCGGCTGGGAGCTGGCCCGCTCGCTGGCCGCCACCCACGGCCTGCGGGTCGTGGTGACGGGCCGGGAGGAGTTCCCCACCGGCGACGAACCGTGGTTCGGCGCCGCGGAGAGCGAACTCAAGGCGTACGAGAAGGAGTTGTGGGCCCGGCTGCGGCAGGGGGCGACGCCGGTGGAGATCCGGCGGGACATCGCCCGCACCCGCCGCCTGTGGGAACTCTCGACGAACATCACCGAAGCCAGGGCAGGCGGGCTGCGCGTCGACTACGCCCGCTGCGACTTCACCGACCTGGAGCAGGTGCGCGCCCTCGTGGAGCGCGAGGGCGACGCGCTGACCGGAGTCGTGCACAACGCGGGCGTGGACACCGCGGCCAGGCTGCCCAAGAAGAGCGACGAGGAGATCCTGCGGACCGTCCGCACGAAGATCGGGGGTTTCCTCAACCTCTTCGACCAACTGCAGGGCCACCGGCTCAAGTTCTTCTGCAGCGTCGGCTCCCTCACCGGGCGGCTCGGCGGCATGGTCGGCCAGCTCGAATACGCGGCGGCCAACGAAGGCCTGGCCCGCCTCGGCCGGTGGGCGAGCCGCCGCGCGGACTTCCCCGTGATGACTCTGGCCTGGCCGACCTGGGACCGCATCGGCCTCATCTCCAACTTCTCGGCGACGCTGCGCTACATGGCGGCCATCGACATCACCGAGGGCCTCGCCAAGTGGCAGGCGGAGCTGCGGGCCGGATCCGACGGGGAGGTCACCTTCGTGGGGCCGCTGGGCAGGGCGATGAGCCCCGGCCAGGCCACCGACTACCCCGTCGTGCCCGACCTGCCCGGCTTCACCGACACCTACCCGCGGATCTTCCACCTGGGGGAGGTGACGACGTATCAGCCGCACGCGCGCATGGTGTCGCGGGTGACGTTCGACCGTCACCGGGCGCCGGTCCTCGGCGACTTCCAGGTGGACGGCACGGCGGCCGTCCCCGTGAGCATCCTCCTGGAGAGCGCGGTACGCGGCGCGGAGTGGATCGTCCCCGAGGACTTCCCGGCGCTGCGGGCGGGCTCCCTGGAGGAGGTCGTCGTACCGCTCGACCTGCTGCGGCTCGACGCGGGAGCGACCGTGTGGGAGCGGGAGGTGACCGGTGCGCACGAAGGGGACACCTGGGTGGTCACCGTGCGCTTCCGGCGGGCTTCGGACGCCGCCGGGGACGGTCCCGAGGCGAGCCTGCGGGTCGTCCACGAGCCGGGAGGCACCCGCTCTCCCGTCCTGGCGCGGCCTGACGTGAAGCCGACGACCGTCTGGCGCTCCGGCCCGCCGCTGCTGAGCTGGCGCGGCTCGGTGGTGCCCGCCGCCGACTGGTCCGAAGGGCCGGACGGCCTCCTGACCGCCGTGGTGCGGCCGTGCGTCCCCAACGACCTGTGGGCGACGCTCCACGCGCCGCGCACCGTACTGCCCGTCTCCGCGCTGGAGAACGTGGTCCGGGCCGGCGCCAGCCAGGGCGAAGGCGTCTCGGTCGCGAGGGACCCGCTGGTCTTCGGCCGCATCACGCTCCATTCCGAGGAGCACGGGAATTCCCTCGTCGAGGGCGACACGGCCCTTGGGGTGTGGAAAGTGAAGAACGCGGAATCCGGGACCCCCGTCATGAGCGTCTCGGGCCCGCGCGGGCCGGTCGGAAACGGCTGACCGCCACCCCTGTACCAACGCTCCAAATATCACCGCACGAAATATCACCGCACGGAAATAAGGAAAGGTAGACATGTCGAATCTGCAGGAGAACAAGGCCGTACTGGAGCGCTACTACGAGGAGTGCCTCAACAAGGGCAACCTCGACGTGATCTACGAGGGCGCCGGTGACGACCACATCAGCCACGGCACGGCCCCGAACGGCAAGGAAGGCGTCGAGCACCTCAAGGAGTGGGTGCGCCTCCAGCGCGCTTCCTTCCCCGACCTGCACGTGACGGTCGACGACTGGATCCTGGAGGGCGAGAAGGTCGTCAGCCGGTTCACCGCGCGCGGCACCCACACCGGTGAGCCCTACGAGGGCGTGCCGGCCATCGGCCGCGAATTCGCCGTCAGCGGCATCGTGATCGACGAATTCAAGGACGGAAAGATCGTCGAGAGCTGGTTCTCGCTGGACGGCCTCGAACTCGCCAAGCAGCTCGGCGCCCTGGGCTGAAAAGGACCGGCCCCGGCGCCCTCGGGTGCCGGGGCCGGCGCGCGACCCCAAGCCCCGAACTCCAAGAAGCCTGAATCTCAAGTAACCCGAATTCCAAGAGACCCGAATTCCCCTTGCTGCCGCGGTACCCCGCACAGGGACATCCCCGATGATCGGGGCAGAGAATAGGAGAGTGGGATGACGACATCCCTGCCCGTGCTCATCACCGGCTGTTCCTCCGGGATCGGCCGCGCCTGCGCCCTGCGGATGCACCGGTCCGGCCTGATCGTGTACGCCACGGCACGCAGGCCGGAGACCCTCGCCCCACTGGCGGCCGAAGGCATCCGGACGCTCCGCCTGGACGTCACCGACGAGAAGAGCATGCGTGAGGTCGTCGACCTCATCGAGGCCGAGCACGGCTCGGTCGGCGCCCTCGTCAACAGCGCCGGATACGCCACGTCGGGCGTCGTGGAGGAGGTCGGAATCGAGGACATGCGGCAGCAGTTCGAGACCAACGTGTTCGGACTCGCCCGCCTCAGCCAGCTCGTGCTGCCCGCCATGCGTGCCGCGCGGCGCGGGACCATCATCAACATCTCGTCGATCTTCGGCCGTTACGCGGTCCCCGGCGGCGGCTTCTACCAGGCGTCCAAGCACGCGGTCGAGGCACTGAGCGACGCCCTGCGCCTGGAGGTCGCGGACTTCGGCGTCCGGGTCGTCCTCATCGAGCCGGGCCCGGTGCGTACGACCGACTTCGGCGCCACCTACGTGGCCAACTTCAAGCCCGTGAGCCAGGACTACGAAGCGTTCCGCCGGCGCACGGCCGACTACTTCGACGCCATCTACACGGGCAGCCGCCGCTCCCTGGCCGGCACCTTCGCCATCCAGTCCGACGACGTCGCCAAGGTGGTGGAGCGCACGGTCCGCAGCCCACGCCCGAGCGCCCGCTACCCCGTCGGATTCCTCGCCCGCAGCACCCTCGCCCTGCGCCGCCTCGCCCCGGACGTCGTCTTCGACAACCTTTTCGTGCGGCGGGTGTTCCCGGTGCCCCGCGACGAGACCCGCCGGGCGACACCGAGCCCGCAGTCCCGACCGCAGCCCCGCCACGAAGGAGACCGCCGATGACCGCCACCACAGCCCCCGCCACCACACCCAGCGGCGCCGCCCGTGCTCCCGGCCCCAAGGGAGTCCCGCTGCTCGGCAGCCTCGGTTCCTGGCGGCGCAACACCGCCGAGTTCCTCCTCGGCCTGCAGCGCGACTACGGCGAGACCGTACGCATGCGGCTCGGACCGATGACGGTCCACCAGATCACCGGCCCCGAAGCGGTGCAGCAGGTCCTGGTGAAGAACAACAGCAACTACGTACGCGGCCCGCTGTACGAGCAGTTCAGCGTCGTCATGGGCAAGGGTCTGCTCACCACGGACGGCGAGTACTGGCGCGGGCACCGCCGTGCGGTCCAGCCCGCGTTCCAGAAGAACACCATCCTCGACATCGTCCCGAACATCGTCACCGCGACGAACGAGATGCTCGACGATTGGGAGGCCAAGGCCGCCCGCGACGAGCCCGTCGACCTGATGACGGAGATGCTCAAGCTCACCCTGATCACGCTCAGCCGCTCGCTGTTCGCCTACGACATCAAGCCCTCGTCCAAGGTGCTCAAGCACATCGTCGACGACGTGGTCGAGGTGATGTTCCGGCGCGGTACGCCGTCCGAGATGATGCCGTCCTGGCTGCCGACCGACCGCAAGCACAAGATCGCCCGCATCCACCGGGTCTTCGACAAGATCGTCGCCGATGTCCGCGAGAGCTACGCGCGCACCGGCGAGGGCTCGCTGATATCCCTGATGGAAGAGGCCAAGGACCCCGTCACGGGTGAGCCCTGGACCGACCAGGAACTGCGCGACGAACTCCTGACCATCTACCTGGCGGGACACGAGACGACCGCGGTGTCGCTCTGCTGGACCCTGCTCTCGATCGCCAACCACCCCCCGGTGCAGGAGGAGTTGGACGCGGAGATCGCCCAGGTCCTGGGCGGCGGCCTGCCGGACACGCAGAACACCGACGCGCTGACGTACACCAAGATGGTGGTGGACGAGAGCCTGCGGATGCACCCGCCGATCTGGATCTTCCCCCGCGCGGCCGTCGGCCCGGACAGCCTGGGCGGCTACGACATCGAGGCGGGCTCGTCGATCCTGCTCTCACCCCTCGTGTCCCACCACAACCCGCTCCACTGGGACAACCCGCTGGCCTTCGACCCGTACCGCTTCACCCCGGAGGCGGTGAAGGAGCGCCCGCGCATGGCCTACTTCCCGTTCGGCGCGGGCCCGCGGCAGTGCATCGGCAACACCATGGCGCTGCTCGAACTGCGGACGATCGTGACGATGATCAACCAGCGGTTCAAGCTGAGCATGATCCCGGGCCACTCCCTGCAGTACGGCTCACCGGTGATCTCGCTGCGCCCCTTGCAGGACGTCATGGTGCGCGTGAAGGCACGCGAGGGCGCGGCAGCGGTCAGCCGCACGGTGGCCGCACCCGCACCCGCACCCGCACCCGCGTCCACCTCCACGGCGCCGGTTACGGCGGCGCAGAAGTGCCCGGTCACCGGCACCTCGGGATCATGAGGTGAGGGCCGTATAGCCTGGAGAGGTGCTCAGAGAAGTCATCGCGACCCGGTACGTGAACCCCTTGCACACCGGGGGCTCCGTGCCCGGCGTGGTCGAGGCCGACGATTCCGGCACCTACGTGGTGAAGTTCACCGGGTCCGCGCAGGGCCGCAAGGCGCTGGTCGCCGAGATCATCGTCGGCGAACTGGCCCGTCGGCTCGGCCTGCGCTTCCCCGAGCTCGTCCTGGTCGACTTCGACCCGGCGGTGGCGACGGACGAACCGCACCAGGAGGTGCGGGACCTGCTGGACGCCAGCGCCGGAATCAACCTCGGCATGGACCTCCTGCCGGGCGCCGTGGACTTCACCCCCGAGGCGCTGGACGTGGACCCGCTGGAGGCGGGCAAGGTGGTCTGGCTCGACGCCCTCACGGCCAACGTCGACCGCACGGTGCACAGTTCGAACCTGATGATCTGGCCCACGTTCGGCATCCACGAGCCGAAGCTGTGGCTCATCGACCACGGCGCGGCACTGGTCTTCCACCACCGCTGGGGCGCGTCGGCACCGGACAAGGTCTACGACTTCCGCCACCACGCCCTCGGGGGGTACGGGCCCGATACGGCCGCCGCTGATGCCGAGCTGGCGCCTCTCGTCACGGAGACCGTTCTCCGTGACATCGCCGCCCTGGTGCCTGACGCGTGGCTGGCGGATGAGCCGGGGTTCTCGTCGCCTGACGAGGTGCGGGAGGCGTACGTTGCCTTCTTGCTGGCCCGGGCGCGGGCCTCGGCGGCCTGGCTGCCGGTGGATTTCCCGTCCCGGGGTGAGCTTGCCGCCGCCGATGCCCGGCGTGCTGCGGCTACTGAGAAGGGGCGGCCCGCCTGGCTCAAGCGGGTGCCTGATCTGCACGGGAAGCCTGCGGCTGAACAGGACTGGTCCTCGCATCTCGGTTAGCCGCGGGCCGTTTGTGTCTGGGCGCGCAGTTCCCCACACCCCTTGAGGGGCCCACGACTGAGCCCCCGGCGCTGTGCGGTGCCGGGGGCTCAGCCATGAACTGCGTACGAGAAATCAGCGAAGCTGCTCGTAGGCCGGGAGGGTCAGGAAGTCGGCGTAGTCCGCGTCCAGGGAGACCTGGAGGAGGAGGTCGTGGGCCTGCTGCCACTTGCCGGCCTCGAAGGCCTCCTCGCCGATCTCGGCGCGGATGGCGGCCAGTTCACCGGCGGCCACCTCGCGGGCGAGGTCGGCGGTGGCGGTCTGGCCGTTCTCGAAGACGACGCCCGCGTTGATCCACTGCCAGATCTGCGAGCGCGAGATCTCGGCGGTGGCCGCGTCCTCCATGAGGTTGAAGATGGCGACGGCGCCCAGGCCGCGCAGCCACGCCTCGATGTAACGGATGCCGACCTGGACGGCGTTGACCAGGCCGTCGTACGTGGGCTTCGCGTCGAGGGAGTCGATGGCGATCAGGTCGCCGGGTGCGACCTTCACGTCCTCGCGCAGGCGGTCCTTCTGGTTGGGCTTCTCGCCGAGGACGGCGTCGAAGGACTTCATCGCGATCGGGACCAGGTCCGGGTGCGCGACCCAGGAGCCGTCGAAGCCGTCGCCCGCCTCGCGGTCCTTGTCGTTCTTGACCTTCTCGAACGCGACCTTGTTCACCTCGGCGTCCTTGCGGGACGGGATGAACGCGGCCATGCCGCCGATCGCGTGCGCGCCGCGCTTGTGGCAGGTGCGGACGAGGAGTTCGGTGTACGCCCGCATGAAGGGGGCGGTCATCGTCACGAGGTTGCGGTCCGGCAGGACGAACTTGGAGCCGCCGTCACGGAAGTTCTTGACGATGGAGAAGAGGTAGTCCCAGCGGCCGGCGTTCAGGCCCGACGCGTGGTCGCGGAGCTCGTAGAGGATCTCCTCCATCTCGTACGCGGCCGTGATCGTCTCGATGAGGACCGTGGCGCGGACGGTGCCCTGCGGGATGCCGACGTAGTCCTGCGCGAAGACGAAGATGTCGTTCCAGAGACGGGCCTCCAGGTACGACTCCGTCTTCGGGAGGTAGAAGTACGGCCCCTTGCCGAGCTCGATGAGGCGCTTGGCGTTGTGGAAGAAGTACAGGCCGAAGTCGACGAGCGCGCCGGGCACCGGCTGCCCCTCGAACTGCAGGTGGCGCTCGTCCAGGTGCCAGCCGCGCGGGCGCATCACGACGGTGGCGAGCTCGCCGGCGTCCTTGAGGGAGTACGACTTGCCGCTGCGGTCGTCGGTGAAGTCGATGCGGCGCTCGTAGGCGTCGGTGAGGTTGAGCTGGCCGAGGACCACGTTCTCCCAGGTGGGCGCCGAGGCGTCCTCGAAGTCCGCGAGCCAGACCTTGGCGCCCGAGTTCAGGGCGTTGATGGTCATCTTCCGGTCGGTCGGACCGGTGATCTCGACGCGGCGGTCGTTCAGGGCGTCCGGGGCCGGCGCCACCTTCCACGAGTCGTCCGCGCGGATCGCCGCGGTCTCGGGCAGGAAGTCGAGCGTGGAGGTGCGGGCGATCTCGGCGCGGCGCTCGGCGCGGCGGCTGAGGAGCTCGTCACGGCGGGGCGTGAAGAGCCGGTGCAGCTCGGCCACAAAGGCGAGGGCCGCATCGGTGAGGACCTCCTCCTGCCGCGGCAGAGGCTCCGCGTCGACGATGGCCAGCGGGGACTGCGCTGGTGCGGACATGAGCTGTCACTTCCTTCAGCGAGCTTCACAGGTGGTGCCGCGGCGGCCGCCGGGCAGTCTCAGTGACACTCAGTGCCACAGGAGCCGAGATACGGCCGTGGACCCCACTTGAGGGAACGGGTGCTTCTGAACAGTGGATACTAGTTTCCTCATAGTGGAAGTTCAATCGTCTGTTGATGTCGAGATTCTCTTCATCGACAGAACGTGTCGCTGAGTGCCATCCCGGTCACTCAAGGTGGAACAGGTCAGCGGGGGTGTCGATGTCGTACGCCTCGGCCACGTCCCCGCACTCGACGAGTGTGATTTCTCCCGCGTGTTCCTTCAGATAGGCGCGCGCCCCGCGGTCGCCGACCGCGCTCGCCGCGATGCCCGCCCAGTGGTCGGCGCCGAAGAGCACCGGGTGGCCGCGCTCCCCGTCGTACGCGGCGGCCGCGAGGGTGGCGGGGGAGCGGTACGCGGCGTGCACGCGGGCGATCGCGGCCGGGCCGATGCCGGGCTGGTCGACGAGCGAGACGAGTGCGGCGCTCGCCGCGCCCCCCTCTTCGGCTCCGCTCCGGAGCAGGGAGTCGAGCCCCGCCCGCAGCGAGGAACCCATACCCTCTGCCCACTCGGGGTTGTCGATCAGTACGCACCCGGGGAGCGAGGCCTTCTCCCGTACGACATCGGCGTCCGCGCCAAGCACCACGTGCACGCGCGTGCAGCCGCCCTCGCGCAGGACGCGGACCGCGTGTTCCACCAGTGGGCGCCCCTGGTGGTCGAGGAGCGCCTTCGGCCGGCCGCCGAGGCGTCGCCCGCCGCCCGCGGCGAGGAGGAGACCGGCGATCATCGGGTTCGTCATGGCTCCTGCATACCGCACCCGGACCGCGCGGTCGCGGGCTCCCGGCGCCGGAGGCGGTGTCTTCCGGCCACAAAGTGGCGCGTCCTGCGCCCTGTGGCGTTTACTGGCCCGCGTCCCTCTGGCGTCTGACCAACGCCGCGTGGGGACGGCAAGATCTGCACGAGAACATACGCACGAGTCGTGCGAGGGGGGAGAGCTGTGTTGCGGAGCGTGGGGCAGAGGCGAGTGACCGGCAGCGATGAGGATCCGCGAGTTGCGGAGTTGGGCACGGCGGTGTCGAGGCTGCGCCGTGAGCTCGCCGCGCATCCGGTCGAGTTTCCCGACCGGGGCATCGCCGAGGAAGAGCTGGCGGCGCTGGCCTCGATGGCACTGAGTGGCGCGCCGGAGGTGCCTCGGCTGCGGCGCTCGCTGCTCCTCGTCGCCGGAGCGATCGGCTCCGTCAGCGCCCTCGCCACGGGGCTCGCGGCGGTCCGCGGAGCGGTGGACCTCTTCGGGGAGCCGGGAGCCAGGTAGGGCTTACACCTGCTGCGGGTGGTGGGGCGAGGCACGAAACCCCGCCCCGCCAACCTTCGGGCACCGTCGCTCACCGGCTCCGCCGAGCTCGTCCTCAATCGCCGGACGGGCTGAGATCCACCGTCCCGACGGTCTCAAGCGCTGGCCGGGCTCAATCCCCGCCTCGGCCCGGCGGCTTCAAGCGTCAGGCGGGCTGGAATTCTCCCGCCGCCTGGCGGGCTCGCGTGCCGGACGGCTGAAATCCTTCGCCACGGCTCGGCGGGCTCTCACGCGCCGGACGGCTGAAATCCCCCCGCCTCGGCCGGCGATCTCACGCGCCGGACGGGCTGAGATCCCCTCGCCACGGTCCGGTGGCCTCATGTACCGGACGTGCTGAAGTTCCCCCACCACCGCCCAGCGGCCTCACGCCCCCGAAGCGCTGAAAGCGCCCATCCTTCCGTCCGTCATCTCCACTACCCGGTCGGCGACACCCAGGCGCGCGCGGTCGTGGGTGACCAGGACCGTTGCCGTGGCCCACTCGCGCGTGAGGCGGCCCAGCAGGTCCAGGACCGCCGCGCCCCGTTCGTGGTCCAGCGCGCTGGTCGGCTCGTCGACCAGGAGAACCGCGGGTGCGTTCATCAACGCCCTTGCGATGCCGACCCGTTGGCGTTGGCCGCCCGAGAGCTGGTGCGGGCGCCGGTGTGCGAGGTCCGCCAGGCCCACGGTGTCGAGGAGTTCCCGTGACCTCGCCCGGATCGCGCCGGCGCCGGAACGGCCGCCGGCACCGCCGTCCAGGCGTGCCATCAGTTCCACCTGTTCCAGCGCCGTCAGCGACGCCAGCAGATTCGGCTGCTGGAAGACGATTCCCATCCTCCTGCGCCGCAGCTCCGCCCGTTCCGCCGCCGACAGCGGACCCGTCTCCGTGCCGCCGACGACCACCCGCCCCCGGTCGGGCGTCACCAGCGTCGCCGCCACCGCCAGCAGGCTGGACTTCCCGGAGCCGGACGGGCCGACGACCGCCGTCAGTGTTCCGGCGGGGACATCGAGGCCGACGCCGTCGAGTGCCGTGAGCCTCCCTTCCCCGTCCGGGTACGTCAGCGTGATGTCGTGGAGGGACAGACTCATCGGGCACTCCCCAGCGCGGTCAGCGGATCAACGGCGGTGATCCGCCGGACGGACAGGCCCGCGCCCAGCGCCCCGAGGGCGATCATCACGGCGGCGGGCCACAGCACGGTCGGCGGATCGAGCACGAAGGGGACGTCGCCGCCGCTGATCGCGGCACCGACCAATGCCGCGATCCCCGTCCCCAGGGCGGTCCCGGCGGCCAGCATCAGCACGGCCTGTCCGAGAGCGTCCCTGAGCAGATACGGAGTGGACGCGCCCAGCGCCTTCAGCACCGCGATGTCACCGGCGCGCTGAATCGTCCACACCGTGAAGAACGCTCCTATGACGAGCGCCGAGATGACGAAGAGGAAGCCGCGCATGAGCTGCAGCGAACCGTTCTCCGCCTGGTAGGAGCCGATGGCCGTGAGCGCGCCGTCGAGGGACTTCGTCTCCGTGCCCGCCGCCTCGTCCCCGGCCGCGAGATCCACCCCGCCACCGGTCCGCAGCGCGATGACCGTGGCCTGGTCGTCCATCGACGTACCCCGGTGGCCGAGCCCCTGCCAGTCGTCGAGCGCGGTCCACACGACAGGCGTATGGCTGTACGAGGCGTCCGACGCGACCCGAGCGACCCGCTCCTCGCCCCGGCCTCCGCCCCCGCCCAGGCGCACCGCGTCCCCGGGGCCGACGCCGAGGTCGGCCGCGGCCTTCTCCGAGAGCACGACCTCACCCGGTGCGATGCCGGACGGCGCGATCGCTGAGTCCGGCTCGACGCCGAACGCGGACACCGCGGCCGAGCGGTCGCCCGCCGCGGCGTTGAGAGTGCTGATGCCGACCGGCTCGGCGGACCGTACGCCGGGCTGATCCGCCCAGCTCTCCCAGGCGCGCTGTTCCACCTGGGACGCGGTGAACGAGACCGACTGGCCGGACGGCGGCGCGGCGAAGGCCAGATGGTCGGCGGGCAGGCCGGTGATCGCGGAGGTGTTCTCCCTGGCGAGCCCGGCGGTGAGACCGGAAAGCAGCCCCACGAGCAGAGTGATGAGCACGACGACGGCTCCCATCAGGGCGAACCGCCCCTTGGCGAACCGAAGGTCTCTCCATGCGACGAACATGTCCCCACCCTCCGTCCGCGCACGCCCCCACGGCATCGCGCCACAGCACGCTTCACCCGAATCGAAGGGGGGAGCCCGCGATCAACCTTTCGGTTGACGGAAGCGTGGGCGGCTGCGCCTACGCTGGAGGGTCCGATGAACACCTCCACCGCGCCTTGGCCCCGGCCCGTGGGGAGCGCCGGACCCCCGACTCCGCCCTCATCCCCGACCGAGGCCCCAATGCTCTCCGCCGACCCCCTGACGCCCTCCCGGACCACCCCCGTCGCCCTGACCCTGCGCCTCTGCCTGCACGCGCTGCTCGCCGGGCTGCTCGCGCTCGCCGCGGTGCGGGCCCTCGCAGACGGCGGACCGCGGGGCGCTGCCGTCGTGGGCGCCGCGCTGGTCATGGGGGCGGTCTACGCGGCGGGCACGCTCGGTCCGGCCGTGGCGCGCTCGCAGCGCGCGGCAGCGGTGTGGCTCGCGGCGCTCGGCGTGTGCTGGGTGGTGCTGCTCGTCCTGTCCCCGGACGGGCTGTGGACGGCCTTCCCCCTGTACTTCCTGCAACTGCACCTGCTGCCGTTGCGCTGGGCCCTGCCCTCCGTAGCACTCACCGCCGCTGCTGCCATCGCCAGCTTCCTGCTGCACGGCTCGCCCATCTCGCCGGGCAGCTTCATCGGGCCGCTGCTCGGCGCGGCCATGGCGGTCGCCACCGTCCTCGGGTACGAGGCGCTGTACCGGGAGAGCGAGCGGCGCCGTGAGCTGATCGACGAGCTCATGGCCACGCGCGCCGAGCTCGCCGCCGCCGAGCGGACCGCGGGCACCCTCGCCGAGCGTGAGCGTCTCGCGCGCGAGATCCACGACACGCTCGCACAGGGGCTCTCCTCCATCCAGCTTCTGCTGCGTGCCGCGCAGCGTGCCCTGCCGACTGGATCGCCCGCCGCCGCGCACATCGAGCAGGCCCGCGCCGCCGCCCAGGACAACCTCGCGGAGGCGCGCCGCTTCGTACGGGCCCTCAGCCCGCCCGACCTGGAGCACGGCTCGCTGGCCGGAGCGCTGGAGCGGCTCTCCGCGTCCGCGCCGCCCGGCGCCGAGGACACCGCGTCCACCGAGGTCCAGGTCAAGTTCAGCGTGAGCGGTACGCCCGCCGAGCTGCCCACCCCGTACGAGGTCGCCCTGCTCCGCACCGCACAGTCCGCCCTCGCCAACACGTTCCAGCACGCGGGCGCCGGGCGCGCCGAGATCACGCTGAGCTTCATGGACACGTCGGTGTCCCTGGACGTGGTCGACGACGGGCGCGGTTTCGACCCGGCGTCCGCGCCCCGGGAGACCGGGGACGACGGGGGGTTCGGGCTGCCCGCGATGCGGGCACGGGCGCGTTCGCTGGGCGGGACGCTGAGCGTGGAGTCGGCGCCGGGGCAGGGAACGGCCGTCGCGGTCACGCTGCCGCTCCCGACGGCGGCGCTGTGAGCGCCGGGGTGCCGGAGCCCATCCGGCTGCTCCTCGCCGACGACCACCCCGTCGTACGGGCCGGGCTGCGCGCCGTGCTCGACACCGAGCCGGACTTCGCTGTCGCGGGTGAGGCGGCGACGGCCGAGGCCGCGGTGTCGCTCGCCGCGACCGGCGGGTTCGACGTCGTCCTGATGGATCTTCAGTTCGGTACGGGGATGCACGGGGCGCGGGCCACGGCGGCGATCACCGCCGAGCCGGGAGCGCCGCGGGTGCTCATCCTGACGACGTACGACACCGACGCCGACATCCTCGCCGCGGTCGAGGCGGGAGCCGCGGGCTACCTCCTGAAGGACGCGCCGCCGGAAGAGCTGGCAGCGGCGGTACGGACCGCCGCCGCTGGGCAGTCCGCGCTGGCTCCCGCGATCGCCCACCGCCTGATGGACCGGATGCGGGCGCCGGGGGAGGCGCTGACCGGGCGGGAGCTCGAGGTGTTGCGGCTGGTGCGGGAGGGCCTCTCGAACCTTCAGATCAGCCGCCAACTCTTCCTGAGCCAGGCGACGGTCAAGTCCCACCTGGTGCACATCTACGCGAAGCTCGGCGTCGACTCCCGCACGGCGGCGGTGGCGGTGGCGACGGCGCGGGGGCTGATCAGGGCCGGGGCGGGGTGACGAAACGCCGGACGGGCTGGAGATCTCCAGCCCGTCCGGCGTTTCGTCACCCCGCCCCGGGGGCTAAGCCGCCGGCCCCGAGCTGGCCAGCGCGGCGGAAAGCTCCACCGCCACCTCCTGCAGCACCGGCACGATCTTCTCCACCGCGGCCTCGGTCACGCGGCCCGCCGGGCCGGAGATCGAGATGGCCGCCGACGTGGGGGAGTTGGGGACCGACACCGCGAGGCAGCGCACCCCGATCTCCTGCTCGTTGTCGTCGACCGCGAAGCCCGCCCTGCGGACCTCCTCCAGCGCGTCGAGGAAACCCTCCGGCGTGGTGATCGTCTTCTCCGTGGCGGCGGGCATCCCGGTGCGGGCGAGCAGAGCCCGTACCTCCTCCGGCGGGGTGTGGGCGAGAAGTGCCTTGCCGACGCCCGTGGAGTGGGGGAGGACCCTGCGGCCCACCTCGGTGAACATCCGCATGGAGTGCTTGGACGGCACCTGCGCGACGTAGACGATCTCGTCCCCGTCGAGCAGCGCCATGTTCGCGGTCTCGCCGGTCTCCTCGACAAGGCGTGCGAGGTAGGGGCGGGCCCAGGTGCCGAGGAGGCGCGAGGCCGATTCGCCGAGGCGGATCAGGCGCGGGCCGAGCGAGTAGCGGCGGTTGGGCTGCTGGCGTACGTAGCCGCAGGCGACCAGGGTGCGCATCAGGCGGTGGATCGTGGGCAGCGGGAGGCCGCTGCTGGCGGAGAGCTCGCTCAGGCCGACCTCGCCTCCGGCGTCCGCCATCCGTTCGAGGAGGTCGAAGGCGCGCTCAAGGGACTGGACACCACCGCTGGCAGCGGGCGGCTTGGAGGCGGCGACTTCGGTGGAGGCGTCGCTGGCGCTTGACGTCGGCACGGCGCAGTCCTTTCGGGGCTGACGGGCAAGGCAGCAGCCTACCGGGCGGTTCCTCGACGGCTCCCTTTGCGGCCTTGGCGTCAGTGCCTGTCAGGGCCGGTCAGAGACCGGTCCGGGACCGGTCGGGGAGCCTTTGTCCGCTTCTCCGCCGTCACGCCTCGTGATCGTTTGACGGCCCGGTTGTGCGTAGCTACGTTCTGGCCTGCGGAATTCTAATTCCACTTTGTGGAAACGTCCAGAGTGCTTCAGGTGGCCTCTTGACGGCTCGGGGTCGGCCGTGAAGACTCATTCAACAGAACGTTGAATTCCGTTTAGCGGAATCGAATGGTCTGTGTAGCGGAAAAGAACGAACAGCCAAGCAACAGAAGCAGCTGCCAAGCAACAGCGAAGAGAGGGCGTTGAGGACGTGGACGTAGAACTGGTGCTGCGCTCGACTCGCGTGATCACCCCGCAGGGAACGCGCCCCGCGTCGGTCACGGTCTCCGGCGGGAAGATCGCGGCCGTGCTCGCGCATGACGCCGACGTACCGGCGGGAGCCCGCGTCGAGGACTTCGGCGACGACGTCCTGCTGCCCGGACTCGTCGACACGCACGTCCATGTGAACGACCCGGGCCGCACGGAGTGGGAGGGCTTCTGGACCGCCACCCGCGCCGCTGCCGCCGGTGGCATCACCACCCTCGTCGACATGCCGCTCAACTCCCTGCCGCCGACCACGACGGTCGACAACCTGCGCACGAAGCAGGACGTCGCCCGCACCAAGGCGCACATCGACGTCGGCTTCTGGGGCGGCGCCCTGCCCGACAACGTCGGCGACCTCAAGCCCCTGCACGACGCCGGTGTCTACGGCTTCAAGTGCTTCCTCTCGCCGTCGGGCGTGGACGAGTTCCCGCACCTGGACCAGGACCGCCTCGCCACCTCCATGGCGGAGATCGCCGGCTTCGGCGGCCTGCTCATCGTGCACGCGGAGGACCCGCACGAGCTGGACGCGGCCCCGCACAAGAGCGGCCCCAAGTACACGGATTACCTCGAGACCCGCCCGCGCGTCTCCGAGGACGTCGCGATCGAGGGACTCATCGGGCTCGCCAAGCGGCTCGGCGCCCGTGTCCACGTACTGCACCTGTCGTCGTCGGACGCGCTGCCCCTGATCGCCGCCGCCAAGCGCGAAGGTGTCAAGCTCACCGTCGAGACGTGCCCGCACTACCTCACGCTCACCGCCGAGGAAGTCCCGGACGGCGCGAGCGAGTTCAAGTGCTGCCCGCCCATCCGCGAGGCCGCCAACCAGGACCTGCTCTGGGACGCGCTCGCCGAGGGCACCATCGACTGCATCGTGACGGACCACTCGCCGTCCACCGCGGACCTCAAGACCGACGACTTCGCGACCGCGTGGGGCGGCATCTCCGGGCTCCAGCTCAGCCTCCCCGCGATCTGGACCGAGGCCCGCAAGCGCGGCCACAGCCTCGAGGACGTGGTGCGCTGGATGTCGACGCGCACCTCCGAACTGGTCGGACTCGACCAGAAGGGCGCCATCGAGGCCGGCCGCGACGCCGACTTCGCGGTCCTCGCGCCCGACGAGACCTTCACCGTGGACCCCGCGGAGCTGCAGCACCGGAACCGAGTCACGGCGTACGCGGGCAAGACCCTCAGCGGCGTCGTGAAGTCCACCTGGCTGCGCGGCGAACGCATCCTGCACGGCGGCGAGTTCAGCGAACCCGCAGGCCGACTTCTGGAAAGGAACAACTGATCACTGTGACGGCGATACCGACCTTCACCGGCGACGCGAGCCCCTACGGCGGCGGCGACCCCTACGCGGACTACCGCACCGCGGACTTCCCCTTCACCCAGTACGCCAACCTCGCCGACCGGCAGCTCGGCGCCGGTGTGATCGCCGCCAACGACGAGTTCTTCGCGATGCGCGAGAACCTCCTCCTCGCGCACCCGGCCGTCTTCGACCCGGAGCACTTCGGGCACAAGGGCAAGGTCATGGACGGCTGGGAGACCCGCCGCCGCCGCGGCGTCTCCGGCGAGCACCCGTGGCCCACCGCCGACGACCACGACTGGGCGCTCGTACGCCTCGGCGCCCCCGGCGTCGTGCGCGGCATCGTCATCGACACCGCCCACTTCCGCGGCAACTACCCGCAGGCCGTGTCCGTCGAGGGCACCAGCGTCGACGGTTCGCCGACCCCCGAGGAACTCCTCTCGGACGACGTGAAGTGGACGACTCTCGTGCCCCGCACGGCGGTCGGCGGCCACGCGGCCAACGGCTTCGCCGTCGACCTGGAGCAGCGCTTCACGCACCTGCGCGTCAACCAGCACCCGGACGGCGGCGTCGCCCGCCTGCGCGTCTACGGCGAGGTCGTCGCCGACCCCAAGTGGCTCGCGGCACTCGGCACGTTCGACGTCGCCGCCCTGGAGAACGGCGGCCAGGTCGAGGACGCGTCCGACCGCTTCTACTCCCCGGCCACCAACACCATCCAGCCGGGCCGCTCCCGCAAGATGGACGACGGCTGGGAGACCCGGCGCCGCCGCGACAACGGCAACGACTGGATCCGCTACCAGCTGGTGGCCCAGTCCGAGATCCGCTCCGTCGAGATCGACACCGCCTACCTCAAGGGCAACTCGGCGGGCTGGGCCGCGCTTTCGGTCCGTGACGGCGAGGACGGCGAGTGGTTCGAGGCCCTGCCCCGAACCCGCCTGCAGCCCGACACCAACCACCGCTTCGTCCTGGACGCCCCGGTCGTCGGCACGCACGTGCGCATCGACATCTTCCCGGACGGCGGCATCTCCCGCCTGCACCTCTTCGGTTCGCTCACCGAGGCGGGACAGAGCCGCCTGACGGCGCGTCACCAGGAGCTGGGCGGCTGAACCGGAGCCGCTGAGGCCCCCTGAAGAACGTGGGGCGCACCGGGTGGACAGCCCCGGTGCGCCCCATCACCATGCCCGCGCGCGGTTACGCGGTGTACCCGCCGTCGGCCACGAGCTCCGCGCCCGTGATGAACGCGGCGTCCTCACCGGCGAGATAGGCGACGAGCGAGGCCACCTCGTCGGCGGAGCCGAAGCGGGCCAGCGCCGTCCCCGCCTTCTGCGGCTCGGCGAACGGGCCGTCGGCCGGGTTCATGTCCGTGTCGATCGCGCCCGGGTGGATCACGTTCACGGTGATCCCGCGCCCGGCGAGCTCCCGGGCCAGGGGCTTCGTCATGCCGGTCAGCGCCGCCTTGCTCATCGCGTAGAGCGTGCCGCCGCCACCACCGGAGTACCGGGTGAGCGCCGATCCGGTGGAGATGATCCGGCCCCCGTCGGCCAGACGTCCGGCGGCGGCCTGCGAGGCCAGGAAGACCGAACGTACGTTGATGTCGAGCACCCGGTCGACGTCGGAGAGCGCCAGGTCCCCGATGGGGGCGAGGACCCCGATGCCCGCGTTGTTCACCAGGATGTCCAGGCGGCCCAGGTCGTCGGCGGCGCGCTCCACCGCGCCCGCGGCGTCACCGGGGTCGGCCGCGTCGGCCTTGATGGCGAACCCGCGCCGTCCGGCCGACTCGATCTTGGCGACGACGTCGAGAGCGGCCGACTCCTCCTTGACGTACGTGATCGCGACATCGGCTCCCTCCTGTGCGAGCCGCAGGGCGATCGCCGCCCCGATGCCGCGGCTGCCACCGGTGACGAGAGCGGTCTTGCCGGTTAGAGAAGACATTTCTTGAACCTCATTCGCGTGGGTATGCGGGGTAATGCCTGAGAAGTGCTTGCGGGTTCAATGAAAGCGGTCGGCGTGCACAGGGGCTGGCGGGAAATGGACACCGCCTTCCCGGCCCGATCTCCGCCGGATACGGTGATCGACCCACGTGAGAGCCGCCGAAGTCTCCACACCGCCGCATCCGTTGGAGACCGCGCCCCGTGTCGACGCTCGCCGTTCCCGCCGCGCCCGCAGCGCGCCGCGCCTGGCTCACCGATCTGCCCGTCCTGCTCGTGGCCGTGGTCTGGGGCGCCAGCTATCTCGCCGCGAAGGGCATCACGACGACGCACACGGTCGTCGCCGTCCTGGTGCTGAGGTTCGCCGTCGTGCTGCCCGCGCTCGTGGTGGCCGGATGGCGCGGCCTGCGCGCGCTGACCGCGCCGCAGTGGCGCGGGGCGGCGGTGCTCGGGCTGATCCTGAGCGGGATCTTCCTCCTGGAGACGTACGGCGTCGTCCGCACATCGGCGACCAACGCCGGCCTCATCATCAGCCTCACCATGATCTTCACCCCGCTCGCCGAGGCCGCCGTGACACGGCAGCGGCCGCCGCGCGCCTTCCTCGCAGCGGCGGGGCTGTCCGTGCTCGGCGTGGTCCTGCTGACCCAGGGCGGCGGCTTCACGCGACCGTCGGCGGGCGACGGCCTGATCCTCCTGGCGGCGCTCGCGCGCACGGTGCACGTCCTGGCGATGTCGCGCATCAAGGCCGTGCGGGCCGCCCAAGACGCAGACTCGCTCTCGCTCACCACCGTCCAACTGGGCTCTGCCGTCGCCGTGTTCGCGGTCCTTGCCGCCGCGGGCACGGGGGAGGCGCCTTGGTCCGTCGCCGGTGGATTCGGGGCGCGCGAGTGGGCCGGGCTGCTCTTCCTCTCGGTGTTCTGCACGCTCTTCGCCTTCTTCGTGCAGATGTGGGCGGTGCGCAGGACGTCTCCCTCGCGCGTGAGCCTGCTGCTCGGGACGGAGCCGCTGTGGGCCGCCGCGGTGGGGATCGCGGTGGGCGGGGAGCGGCTGGGTGTGGTGGGTCTGGTGGGAGGTGTGCTGGTTCTGGTGGGGACCAGCTGGGGCCGTGGAGTGCGGTGATACCTTCCGTGGCCAGTCCAACAGGGGGAACGCAGGGGGAGCCCATGAGTGAGCACTTCGAGCAGGACTTCGCCACGAGCGCGCAGCGGCGCCGGGCCTGGGGCGGCGCGCTGCTCGGCGCTGCGGGCCTCATCTGGCTCGTGCTCGCCTACCAGCTGATCGCGCCGTTCAGCGAAGGCGACGACTCCTCCGGCAGCCGCAAGTGCCAGTCGATGCTGTTCTACGAGGATGAGGGCGACGACGCCCCGACCTGGGCGGACGCCACGTGGGACGACTGCCGCGCGGAGCGCCGGTGGCCGGAGATGCTGGGCTGGCTGGGGCTTTCGGTGCCGCTCTCGGTGGGCGGCGCGGTGCTCTACACCAGCGGGGCCACCAGCCTGCGGATGCGCGAGTACATGGCGGAGCACCGCATCGCCGCCCGTGTCGCCGCCGAGAAGGACGCGGCCCGAGCCGAGAAGGACGCGGCCCGGAAGGACTGACGGCGGCGGACCGGGGGCGCTTGGTTAACTCCCGGAAAATTCACCGTACTTGACGTTGACACGGCAACCTCTACGCGCGTCACACTGGTCGCATGCGAATCCCCCCACGAATCGTGAGCGTCACAGCCCTCGCCGCCGCCCTCCTCCTCGGCGGCCCCGTCACCGCCTCCGCGAGCGCGGTCCCGGACCACCACGCCCCCGCGTCGACGGCGTACTCCGTCACTTCCGCCGCCGCCGTCGGCGACATCTGCTACTCCAAGCTGCCCGACCAGGCCCACGACACCCTGGACCTGATCGAGGCGGGCGGTCCCTACCCGTACCCGCAGGACGGCACCGTCTTCCAGAACAGGGAAGGCGTCCTGCCCGCGCAGAGCTCCAGCTACTACCACGAGTACACCGTGGTCACCCCTGGCTCACCGGACCGCGGCGCGCGCCGCATCGTGACCGGTGAGAAGACCAAGGAGGACTACTACACCGCCGATCACTACGAGTCCTTCGACCTGGTCGACCACACCTGCTGAGCCACGCACCTGATTCCGCGGCACGGTACTAACGGGCCCTGCGGCTCTCCGCGACGCCGAACAGCGCGAGCGCCAGCACGATCAGCGTGACGCCCGCGTAGATCTCGTGGCCGTCAAGGAACCCGATCCGCTGCACGACGCCCCAGCCGCGCAGCCGGCCGGTCAGCTCGTGCACCAGGGCGGCCACGCCCTGGATCAGGAGAAGGACGCCGAGGACCTCAAGTACCTGCTTCATGCCGAAGAGCCTCGCCCCGTGGACCCCCCACGCACATCGGCCACGGGGTGAGGCTTCTTCACCTCGGCCCCCTCCCAAAGTCTCCGCCCGTGCGACTTTGGTAGGTGATCGTGTCCGGGCCGCGCCCGACGGCCCCGGCAGTGCGTAGATTTGTCGACCATGAGCGGCAACGAGACCCCGGCTGTCCCCGGCCAGCGCAGGCCCCGGCGGACCCTGCGTGACTGGGGCGTCGACTTCGCCTGCTTCTTCGTCGCCGTCGCCATCGGCATGGTGGGCGCGGACGCCGTCGGCGACAACCCGCACGTCTCGCCCGGCCTCGCGGAGGCCGACCAGGTCATCGGCGCACTCGCCTGCGCCGCCGTCTGGCTGCGCAGGCGCTGGCCGGTCGGTCTCGCCGTCGCCATGGTGCTGGTCAGCGTGGTCTCGGACACCGCGGGCGGCGCGTCCGCCGTGGCGCTGTTCACCCTCGCCGTGCACCGGCCCTTCCGGTACGTCGGCTGGATCGGCGGGGTCTCGATCTGTCTGATGCCGTTCATCTACTGGGTGCGGCCCGACGCCGACGTGCCCTTCCTGGTCGCCGTCCTGTTCGGGGTGCTGGTCAACGCCTCCGTCATCGGCTGGGGCATGTTCGTGCGCTCGCGCCGCCACCTCCTGCTCAGCCTGCGCGACCGCGCGATCCGCGCCGAGAACGAGGCCACGCTCCGTGCCGCACAGGCCCAGCGCCTGGCCCGCGAGTCGATCGCCCGCGAGATGCACGACGTGCTCGCCCACCGCCTCACCCTGCTCAGCGTGCACGCGGGGGCCCTGGAGTTCCGCCCGGACGCGCCCCAACAGGAGATCGTCCGCGCCGCCGGTGTCATCCGGGAAAGCGCGCACGAAGCGCTGCAGGACCTGCGCGAGGTGATCGGCGTCCTGCGTGGTGGCGGCGACGGCGAGGCGTCGGGACGGCCGCAGCCCACCCTCGCCGCCCTGGAGACCCTGGTCGCCGAGTCGCGCGAGGCGGGCATGAAGGTCGCGCTCGACCACCGCGTCCCCGACTCGGCCGCCGTGCCCGCCGCCGTCGGCCGCACCGCGTACCGCATCGCACAGGAGGGCCTGACCAACGCCCGCAAGCACGCCCCGGGCGCCGAGGTGACCGTCGCGGTCTCCGGCGCCCCGGGCGAGGGCCTCACCCTGTCGGTGCGCAACCCGCCGCCGCCCGGAGAGGTGCCGAAGGTCCCCGGTTCCGGGCAGGGGCTGATCGGCCTGACGGAACGGGCCACGCTTGCGGGCGGCCGCATCGAGCACGGGGCCGCGGACGACGGCGGCTTCCGCGTCGACGCCTGGCTGCCGTGGGACTCAGCCCCCGGTCGCGGCGGTGAGGTGTGAGCGCAGCAACGCGGCCACGGCCGCCATCTCGTCGGTGAGGTAGAAGTGGCCGCCGGGGAACACCTCCATCGCGAACTCCCGGGTGGTGTGCTCGCCCCAGGCCCGTACGTCGTCGAGCGGTGCCTTCGGGTCGTCCGCGCCGGCCAGCGCGAGCACCGGACAGTCGAGGCGCTTGCCACCGGTGTGCCGGTAGGTCTCGACAGCGCGGTAGTCGGCGCGCAGCGACGGCAGGATCATCCGCCGCATATCCGGGTCGGCCAACAGCGCGCTGTCGGTGCCCGCGAGGCTCGCCACCTCCCTCAGCAGGCCGTCGTCGTCCCGCAGGTGCACGTTCTCCTCGCGGAAGCGCGAGGGGGCCCGGCGCCCCGAGGGGAAGAGCCGCAGCGGCACGGTGCCGTCGGCCGCGAGCCGCAGAGCCACCTCGAAGGCCACGACCGCGCCCATGCTGTGGCCGAACAGCGCGAGCGGCTTGCCGGTCCACGGCTTCAGCGCCTCGTACGCCTGGTCGGCGAGGTCGGCGATGTTCTCCAGGGACGGCTCCGAGATGCGGTCCTGACGGCCGGGGTACTGCACCGCAAGGACGTCGACGTCCGGGGCCAGGCGTTGCGTGAGGCCGTGGAAGTAGCTGGCCGAACCTCCCGCGTGCGGGAAGCAGACCAGTCGGCGGTCCGCCTCCTCCGCCGGCGTGTAGCGCCGTATCCAGGCGCTCCGGCCGCTCCCCTGTCCACCACTCACAGCACACCGTCCTGTCCGGTCAGCGGAACGCCCCGCGGTTCGCGCGCAACGAACCAGTCGTGTCCTGGCCGCCCTCCGGCCGACATCCCGGCGATCGTACCCAGGAGGCTCGCTCCAGGCCTCAGTGCCGATGAACCACAGGGCAGTTGACCGGCCGGGACAGATGCGGGCGGGCCTCCCGCGGGCCCTCGCGCGACACGCGTGATCGGCGGTCCCGGGAGCTCGTTACTGTGGGTCCATGAACCCGATCCGCGTGCTTCTCGTCGACGACGACCCGCTGGTCCGCGCCGGTCTGTCCTTCATGATGGGCGGCGCGGACGACATCGAGATCGTCGGCGAGGCGGCGGACGGCTCCCAGGTGGCCCCGCTGGTCGGCGAGCTCCGCCCCGACGTCGTGCTGATGGACATCCGGATGCCCACGATGGACGGTCTCGCGGCGACGGAGGCCCTGCGCAAGCGCCCCGACGCCCCCGAGGTCATCGTCCTCACCACCTTCCACGCCGACGAACAGGTGCTGCGGGCCCTGCGGGCCGGGGCGGCCGGATTCGTCCTCAAGGACACCCCGCCCGCCGAGATCGTCGCGGCGGTACGGGCGGTCGCGGCGGGGGAGCCGGTGCTCTCGCCCACGGTGACACAGCAGTTGATCACGCAGGTGACGGGCGTGGACCCCCAACAGGGCCGTCGTGAAAGAGCGTTGGAGCGGCTGGCGCTGCTGGGGGAGCGGGAGAGGGAGGTGGCGGTCGCGGTCGGGCGGGGCGCGTCGAACGCGGACATCGCGGCGGAGCTCTATCTGAGCGTGGCCACCGTCAAGGCCCACGTCTCCCGCGTCCTGACGAAGCTGGACCTCAACAACCGGGTGCAGGTCGCCCTGTTGGCGCATGACGCGGGGCTGCTGGACGGGGCGGAGTAGCACGCGCCCCGTAAAGGGACCCGACCGGGCAGGTGATCAGGCCCCGGCGATCTCCGCTGATCGGACCCCGGCGATCTCCGCCAAAGGCACCAACCGCCGCTCCCGCCGCGACAGTTCACACGCCTCGGCGATCCGCAGCGCCTCCAGAGCCTCGCGGCCGTCGCAGGGGTTGATCCGCTCGCCGCGCACGACATCCACGAATGCCGCGAGCTCCGCCTCGTACGCCGGAGTGAACCGCTCCAGGAAGCCGGGCCACGGCTTGTCGGGCGGCGGCGGGCCCGCGGGTTCCACGGACGACAGGGGTGTGCGGTCGTCGAAGCCGACCGCGATCTGGTCGTCCTCTCCGGCCAGTTCCATCCGTACGTCGTAGCCCGCGCCGTTGCACCGCGTGGCCGTCGCCGTGGCGAGCGTGCCGTCGTCCAGGGTGAGGACCGCCGCGGCCGTGTCGACGTCGCCCGCGTCGCGGAACATCGAGGGCCCGGCGTCCGACCCGGTCGCGTACACCTCCGTCACCTCACGGCCCGTCACCCAGCGCAGCATGTCGAAGTCGTGGACCAGGCAGTCGCGGTAGAGCCCGCCGGAGAGCGGGAGATACGCGGCCGGCGGCGGCGCCGGGTCGGAGGTCATCGCGCGGACCGTGTGCAGCCGCCCGAGCCGCCCCGACCGCACGGCCTCGCGCGCCGCCACGTACCCCGCGTCGAATCGCCGCTGGAAGCCGAGCTGGAGCACCGTGCCCGCGGCCTCCACCTCCCGGAGCGCGGCGAGCGTACCGGGCAGATCGAGGGCGATGGGCTTCTCGCAGAACACCGGCAGTCCGGCGCGCGCCGCCTTGCCGATCAGCTCGGCGTGCGCGGCGGTCGCCGCGGTGATCACCACCGCGTCCACGGCACCCGACCGGCCCCTTCCGGTGAAGACGTCGTCCACCGAGGACGCCGATGCCGCACCGATCCGCGCCGCGAGCCCCGCCGCACGCCCGGCGTCGGCGTCCGCGACGACCAGCGAATGCACCTCCGGATGCCGCTGAAGGGCCGCGGAGTGAAATGTGCCGATACGACCCGTTCCGATCAGTCCGATGCGCATGGACCCACCCTCGCCACGCGCCGCGATCCTGTCAATCCTTTGTCCGGACAACAGAACTTCAGAACTTCCCGTCATCATTCCCTGCGACTACGCTCGCCACGTGCCCACATCAGCCGACAAACCAGCCGTGGACCCGACCGTCTCGCTCCAGCTCGGCGTCGACCGCAGCAGCCCGGTCCCGCTGTACTTCCAGCTGTCGCAGCAGCTGGAGGCGGCGATCGAGCGCGGGGCCCTGACGCCGGGCACCCTGCTCGGCAACGAGATCGAGCTGGCGGGCCGCCTCGGCCTCTCCAGGCCGACCGTCCGCCAGGCCATCCAGTCGCTCGTCGACAAGGGGCTGCTCGTGCGCCGCAGGGGCATCGGCACCCAGGTCGTGCACAGCCAGGTCAAGCGCCCCCTTGAGCTCAGCAGCCTCTACGACGACCTGGAGGCCGCGGGGCAGCGCCCCGAGACCCGCGTCCTGCGCAACACCGTCGAGCCCGCGTCCGCCGAGGTCGCCGCCGCGCTCGGTGTCGCGGAGGGCGACGACGTCCACCTGATCGAGCGGCTCCGACTGGCCCACGGGGAACCCATGGCCTGTCTCCGCAACCACATCCCGTCCGGGCTGATCGACCTCGACACCGCACGCCTGGAGGCCACCGGCCTCTACCGCCTGATGCGCGCCGCGGGCATCACCCTGCACAGCGCGCGCCAGTCCGTGGGTGCCCGCGCGGCCGCCACCGACGAGGGCGAGCGGCTTGGCGAGCCCGCGGGCGCCCCGCTGCTCACGATGCAGCGCACGACCTTCGACGACACCGGCCGCGCGGTCGAGTTCGGGTCGCACATCTACCGCGCCACGCGCTACTCCTTCGAGTTCCAGCTCCTCGTACGCCCCTAGGACCGTACGAGGAGCCGGAACGGCGGAGCCGCGAGGGGAGTCACTCGCCCGAAGACTTCTCGGCGGCCTCCGCCTCGGTCGTGGCGCCGTCCGTGGTGAGCGTGCCGCCCGCCGTCTCCAGGTGAGCCCGCACGAACCACTGGAACTGTTCGAGGGCCCGCAGCTGCTCGATCAGCAGATCCTCGGTGGCGGGGTCGATGGACCCCACCTTCTTGATGGCCGCGCGCACGTCCTGGATGACCCCGGTGTAGACGAGGTCGAGGGCGCCGAGGTGGGCGATGGCGTCGGCGCGGCCCACGCTGTAGTCGTCCCACGTGCGCTCCTTGACCAGGGCGCCGGGGGTGCCGTGCGCGATGCCGCCCAGGGCCGCGAGCCGCTCGGCCGCGTCGTCGGCCAGGTCACGCACGCGGTCGACCTGCGGGTCGAGCATCTGGTGCACGGCGATGAAGTGCGGGCCGACCACGTTCCAGTGCACGTGCTTGAGCGTGAGGTGGAGATCGTTGAGCGCGTGCAGACGCTGCTGCAGCAGCTCGATGACCGTGCCGGCCTCCCGGACCGTGAGGCCGGGGACGGTGTACTTGGGGGTGGCCTCGGAAGTCAACGGACTGCCTCCTGTCTCGTATGTTCTGTACGGGTTTGCGGTCTCCTGGTGCCCCAGGAGACCGCCGTTACACCCGCCACCGCCCGGACGGTTCGCGCGGGGCTAGTCGGTGGCCAGCAGGCCGGCGCGGAGCTTGCCCACGAGACGGGTGATCAGCCGGGAGACGTGCATCTGCGAGCAGCCGAGCGCGTCGGCGATCTGCTGCTGGGTCTGCTCCTCGACGAAGCGGAGATGGATGAGGGTGCGTTCCCGTTCGTCGAGTCCGGCGATCAGCGGGGCGAGCGAGTGGAAGTTCTCGACGAGTTCGAAGGACTGCTCGTCGATGCCGATGAAGTCCGCGAGCATCGTGTCGGATTCGTCATCGGCGCCGTTGACGGCCGCGTTCAGGGAGACGGCGTTGTAGCCGTTGGACGCCTTCTGCGCCTCGGCTACCTCAGAGGGCTTGAGCTGCATCAGTTCCGCCAGCTCGGCCGTGGAGGGCATCCGGCCCAGACGGGTGCGCAGCTCCTCGGTGGCCTTGGACAGTTCGATGCGTGCTTCCTGCAGGCGGCGCGGCACGTGCACGGCCCAGGAGGTGTCGCGGAAGAACCGCTTGATCTCCCCGGTGATGTAAGGGACGGCGAAGGACGTGAACTCGACCTCGCGGGAGAGCTCGAACCGGTCGATGGCCTTGATCAGGCCTATGGTGCCGACCTGGATGATGTCTTCCATCTCCTGGTGGCCGCGGTGCTTGAACCGGGAGGCCGCGTACTGCACGAGGGAGAGGTTCATCTCGATCAGGGCGTTGCGCACGTACTGGTACTCGTGCGTGCCCTCTTCGAGTTGGGTGAGGCGGTCGAAGAAACGCTTGCCGACCTCCCGCGCGTCCCTCGGCGCGATGGAGGAGGGGTCCGTGTACGCGCGTTCAGCGAGTTCGTCCCCGGCTCGGGTGGCCGGGTCCTGCGTCTGCTCCAGCGCCGCGGTGCTCATGCGTTCCGCTCCTTCTTAGGATCGAATCTTCCTTCGGCGAGCGCCCGTGTACCCCGCCGTCCGACGCCCACACACACGCAATTCCGAGCATTGCGGTGATGTTTGACGGGCGGCTGAGCGGTCATTCGGAGTGGCAGCACATGATGTCGATGCCAAGGAGCGTGAGCGGACCATGACCGCCAACGAGAAGGCCAAGGCGAAGACCGAGCAGGCCACCGGTGCCGCGAAGGAAGCCGCCGGACGCGCCGTGGGCAACGAACGCCTCACCGCCGAGGGCCGCGCCCAGCAGATGAAGGGCGACGCGCGGCAGGCGAAGGAGAAGACCAAGGACATCGGCAAGCACTGATCTCGCACAGCACTGTTGGGGCGGTCCCGTCTTCCGGGGCCGCCCCGACGGCGTTGTGCGCGCGCCGCCGCAGATACCAACTCGCCAACGGTCGTCAGAATGTTCTGACAAAGCCATTGACGCTGCCGCGCGGCCGCCGCTAGAACTCCTCCAGCCGCACTCGGGCGGCCGGAAGAAGAGGTGGTCCCACCATGCGTACAGCCCGCAGGGCAGCAGGCATCACCGTTTGCATGGCCGTCATCGCGCTCGCCGCCGGGTGCAGCAGCTCCGGCGGCAAGGACGACGAGGACACGTCGGGTGACGGCGGGGGAGGCGGCAAGGGCGTGAACACGCCCCGCCTCAAGATCTCGATGGTCACGCACTCCGGCGAGGGCGACACCTTCTGGGACATCGTCCAGAGCGGTGCGAAGCAGGCGGCCCGCAAGGACAACGTCGAGTTCCTCTACTCCAACGACAAAGAGGCCAAGGGGCAGGCCGAGCTCGTCCAGTCGGCGATCGACAAGAAGGTCGACGGCATCGTCGTGACCCTGGCCAAGCCCGAGGCGATGAAGGCGGTCCTCGGCAAGGCCGAGGCAGCCGGGATACCGGTCGTCACGATCAACTCCGGCGGCGAGTTCTCCGCGGACTTCGGCGCGCTCAGCCACATCGGCCAGGACGAGTCCGTGGCGGGCGAGGCGGTCGGCGACGAGCTGACCAAGCGCGGCAAGAAGAAGGCGCTCTGCGTCATCCACGAGCAGGGCAACGTCTCCCTGGAGCAGCGCTGCGCGGGCGTCAAGAAGACCTTCAAGGGCTCGGTCGAGAATCTCAACGTCGAAGGCACCAACGCGCCCGGAGCCCAGTCCTCCATCAGCGCGAAACTCCAGGCGACCAAGAGCATCGACGCCGTCGTCACCCTCGGCGCGCCGATCGCCGCCATCTCGGTGAAGGCCAAGGAGGACGCGAAGAGCACGGCGGAGGTCGACACGTTCGACCTGAACGCCGAGGTCGTCAAGCGCCTCAAGGCCAAGGAGGTCGGCTTCGCCGTCGACCAGCAGCCCTACCTGCAGGGCTACCTCGCCATCGACGAGCTGTGGCTCTACAAGACCAACGCGAACGTCCTCGGCGGCGGCAAGCCCGTCCTCACCGGACCCGCGATCGTCACCGAGAAGGACGTGCCGAAGCTGGAGAAGTACACCGCCCGCGGTACCCGATGAACACATGCGTGATCCGCGTGACCGATACTTGGGCGGCTGGGGCCGGGGATCCGGACCGGCCTCACCGAGGAGCAGAGCTAGAAGGGCACGGCGTCGTGGCAAGGGTTCAGACAGGGGTACGTGCGGTGGGCGCCGTGCTGGTCGCGGTGCTCGGGGTATCCCTCGCGGGGTGCAGCAGCACCGGTGGCAAGCGCGCCGAGGACGCACGCAAGGCGGCAACGGCACAGGGCAAGGCCGCGGTGAACACGCCGAACTGGACGTTCGGAATGGTGACCCACTCGGGTGACGGCGACACGTTCTGGGACATCGTCCAGGAGGGCGCCGAGCAGGCGGCCCGCAAGGACAACATCAAGTTCCTGTACTCCCACAACGCCGAGGCCCAGCAGCAGGCCCAGCTGGTGGACTCGTACATCGACAAGAAGGTCGACGGCATCATCGTCAGCCTCGCCAAGCCCGCGGCGATGAAGGGCGCCCTGGCCCGCGCGAAGAAGGCCGGTATCCCGGTGATCACGGTGAACTCAGGCTCCGCGGAGTCCAAGGAGTTCGGTGCGCTCACCCACATCGGCCAGGACGAGACGATCGCGGGCGAGGCCGTCGGCGAGGAGCTCAACAAGCGCGGCAAGAAGAAGGCGCTCTGCATCCTGCACGAGCAGGGCAACGTCGGCCACGAGCAGCGCTGCGAGGGCGCCAAGAAGACCTTCGACGGCAAGATGCAGAACCTGTACGTGACCGGCACGAACATGCCCGACGTGCAGTCCTCCATCGAGGCCAGGCTCCAGTCCGACAAGTCCATCGACTCGGTCGTCACGCTCGGCGCGCCCTTCGCGGACACCGCGGTGAAGGCCGCGGACAGCGCCGGCAGCAAGGCCGAGGTCGACACCTTCGACCTGAACGAGAAGGTCGCGGCGGGCCTGAAGGACGGCACGCTCGGCTTCGCCGTCGACCAGCAGCCCTACCTCCAGGGCTACGAGGCCGTGGACCTGCTCTGGCTCTACAAGTACAACGACGACGTGCTCGGCGGCGGCAAGCCGGTCCTCACCGGACCGCAGATCATCACCAAGGACCAGGCCGCCAAGCTGGAGGATTACGCGAAGCGAGGGACCCGATGACAGCGACAGCGCCGGCGCCCGCCCCTTCCCCCGGCTCTCCGGGCACGAAGACGGACGAGCGCCTCCTGAAGGCCTCGCCGCTGAAGAAGCTGATGGGCCGCCCCGAGCTCGGTTCCGTCGTCGGCGCCATCGCCGTCTTCATCTTCTTCGCGGTCGCCGCGGACAGTTTCCTGCAGGCCACCAGCCTCGCCACGGTCCTCTACGCGGCATCGACCCTCGGCATCATGGCGGTGCCGGTGGCGCTCCTGATGATCGGCGGCGAGTTCGACCTGTCGGCGGGCGTCATGGTGACGACGTCCGCGCTGATCTCGTCGATGTTCAGCTACCAGATGACGGCGAACGTCTGGGTCGGCGTGCTCGTCTCGCTGATCGCCACCCTCGGGGTCGGCGTCTTCAACGGCGTGATGCTGACGCGCACCGACCCGCCGAGCTTCATCATCACGCTCGGCACGTTCCTGATGCTGACCGGCATGAACCTCGGCTTCACCAAGCTGATCAGCGGCACGGTCTCCACGAAGTCGATCGCCGACATGGAGGGCTTCACCTCCGCCAGGAACGTCTTCGCCTCGACGATCACCATCGGCGGCGTCGACTTCAAGATCACGATCGTCTGGTGGCTGGCCCTGATCGCGGTCGCCACCTGGGTTCTGCTCCGTACCCGCGTCGGCAACTGGATCTTCGCGGTCGGCGGCGGCGAGGACGCGGCCCGCGCGGTCGGCGTCCCGGTCGCGGCAACCAAGATCGGCCTCTACATGGGCGTCGCCTTCGGCGCCTGGATCTCGGGCCAGCACCTGCTGTTCTCGTACGACGTCGTGCAGTCCGGCGAGGGCGTCGGCAACGAACTGGTCTACATCATCGCGGCCGTCATCGGCGGCTGCCTGATCACCGGCGGCTACGGCTCCGCGGTCGGCGCGGCCGTGGGTGCCCTCATCTTCGGCATGGTCAGCAAGGGCATCGTGTTCGCCGAGTGGAACCCGGACTGGTTCAAGTTCTTCCTCGGAGTGATGCTGCTCCTGGCGACCCTGCTCAACCACTGGGTCCGCAAGCGCGCGGAGGCGACGAAGTGACCACCGAACCGACCGACGTCACCGATGCGGTACCGGGACCGGACCGCACCCCGCTCGTCGAGCTCGACGACGTCAGTAAGTACTACGGCAACATCCGCGCCCTCGAAGGCGTCTCCCTGGAGGTCCACGCGGGCGAGATCTCCTGCGTCCTGGGCGACAACGGCGCGGGCAAGTCGACCCTCATCAAGATCATCGCGGGTCTGCACCGGCACGACGCGGGAGAATTCCGCATCGACGGCGAGGACGCGAAGCTCGGCTCGCCGCGCGAGGCCCTGGACCGCGGAATCGCCACGGTCTACCAGGACCTCGCCGTGGTCCCGCTGATGCCGGTCTGGCGCAACTTCTTCCTCGGCTCCGAGCCGACGAAGGGCGTGGGTCCCTTCAAGCGCCTGGACGTCGACCTGATGCGCGAGACGACCCGCGCCGAGCTGCTCCGCATGGGCATCGACCTGCGCGACGTCGACCAGCCCATCGGCACCCTGTCGGGCGGCGAGCGCCAGTGCGTGGCGATCGCGCGGGCCGTCTACTTCGGCGCCAAGGTCCTCGTGCTCGACGAGCCGACGGCGGCGCTCGGCGTGAAGCAGTCGGGCGTCGTCCTGAAGTACGTCGCGGCGGCGCGGGACGCGGGACTCGGAGTGGTCTTGATCACCCACAACCCGCACCACGCGTACCTGGTCGGCAACCGCTTCGTCCTCCTGAAGCGCGGCGCGATGTTCGGCAGCTACGCCCGCGACGAGGTCACCCTGGACGAACTGACCCGCCAGATGGCGGGCGGATCAGAGCTGGACGACTTGCGCCACGAGCTGGAGAAGCGCTGAGCAGCGCCCCGTCAGGGGCGCGGGGCTGTGTCATCAGCGGCTCCGCCGCGAGGCGCGAGCAACCACGAAAAAGCCGCAGTCGCGTCTGCTCGGTCACCCAGCAGACGCGACTGCGGCTTTTCGACGGCTGAGCGCGCAGTTCCCCGCGTCCCTACGGGGGCACCCCGAGTCCCGTTGTGCGCGCCCCCGCGAGTGTGAGGCAGAATCGCCGCAATGAGCACCTACCGCGACCTCGCGCACCGCGGCTCCGCCCGGGCCACCGTTCTGCGTACCGTGGGCACGCGGGAGCGCCGATCACATCTGACGGCGCCCCGTGTGCCCACCGTCGGCATCGACATCGGCGGCACGAAGGTGATGGCGGGCGTCGTCGACGCCGACGGCAACATCCTGGAGACGCTCCGTACGGAGACCCCGGACAAGTCCAAGAGCCCCAAGGTCGTCGAGGACACCATCGTCGAGCTGGTCCTCGACCTCTCCGACCGGCACGACGTGCACGCGGTGGGCATCGGCGCGGCGGGCTGGGTCGACGCGGACCGCAACCGCGTCCTGTTCGCCCCGCACCTGTCATGGCGCAACGAACCCCTCCGCGACCGCATCTCGGGCCGCCTCGCGGTTCCCGTGCTCGTCGACAACGACGCGAACACCGCCGCGTGGGCGGAGTGGCGCTTTGGAGCGGCCCGCGGCGAGGACCACCTGGTCATGATCACGCTCGGCACCGGCATCGGCGGCGCGATCCTGGAGGACGGCCAGGTCAAGCGCGGCAAGTTCGGCGTGGCCGGGGAGTTCGGCCATATGCAGGTCGTCCCCGGCGGCCACCGCTGCCCGTGCGGCAACCGCGGCTGCTGGGAGCAGTACAGCTCCGGCAACGCGCTGGTCAGGGAGGCCCGCGAGCTCGCCGCGGCCGACTCCCCGGTCGCGTACGGGATCATCGAGCGGGTCAAGGGCAACATCCCCGACATCACCGGCCCCCTCATCACGGAGCTGGCCCGCGAGGGCGACGCGATGTGCGTGGAGCTGCTCCAGGACATCGGCCAGTGGCTCGGCGTCGGCATCGCGAACCTCGCCGCCGCCCTCGACCCGTCCTGCTTCGTGATCGGCGGCGGCGTCTCGGCCGCCGACGACCTCCTCATCGGCCCGGCCCGCGACGCCTTCCGCCGCCAGCTCACGGGCCGCGGCTACCGCCCCGAGGCCCGTATCGCCCGCGCCCAGCTCGGCCCCGAGGCGGGCATGGTGGGCGCCGCCGACCTGGCACGACTGGTGGCCCGCCGCTTCCGCAGGGCGAACCGCCGCCGCGTGGAGCGCCACGAACGCTACGAGCGGTACGTGGAAGCGCGCCGCACCAACGACCGCACCTCGCAGGGAACCCAGTAAGTGATGACCGTGCCGCGCCAGCCCTCGTCCCCGGACTCGCCCGACTCCCCGGAATCCTCGGGCTCCCCTGAGTCCGCAGGCGGGGGCGGCCCCCGCGAGGACCACCGCCACATGATCCGCCGCCGCTGGCTGACGGCCACGATCATCGTGCTCCTGATCGGCGTGCCGGCCGGCTATCTGGTGATCTCCGCGAACCAGAGTCGCAACAGCGGCCGCGACAAGGAGGCCAAGTACTCCGCGACGGGTCTCACCGCGGGCTGGCCCTCCAGGGTGCAGCGCCGTCTCTACGACGTGCCGATCCCCCCGTACTCCCGGGAAGTCGCCTACTACGAGACGAACAACTGGCGCACCAGCCGGCTGTACGCCCAGTTCCTCACGAGCAACAAGGGCCTGGACAAGTTCCTCAAGCGGATCGGCACGAGCACCGACAAGCTGAAGAAGAACGACATCACCATCAGCAAGCGCGACCGCAAGGTGGTCGGCTGGGAGTTCACGGACCCGGGCCCCTGGCTCGGCCTCACCCATGTGCAGAAGGACCCGGTGCCGACCCTCGACGTGGTGGTGAACCGCGCCAACCCGGAGCACCCGATGGTCTATGTAGTGTCTACGACAACCCCGTAACTGGCGTGTTTCATCGGTGAGTTGACCGACGGTCGGCTCGTACGATGACGCTCATGATCTCCAGAGAGACGTCCGCGGGGCCATCCGAAGAGGCGTATGACGAACGGCGGCACGCCCAGTGGCTCGTGGGGGAGGCGCGGGCGGACGGAGTGGCACGCAGGGACATGCTGCGACTCCTCGCGGCGGCCGGGGCCGCTGGTGCGGTGGCGTCCCTGGGAGCACCGACGGCAGTGGCGGCCGACCCCGCCGACTCCGTACCCAAGGCCGCCGCCGGGATCGTGAAACCGCTTCCCGAGGACCGCTTCACGATCCGCGGCACGAACGCGGAAACGAAGTTCGAGGCGCTGGCAGGGACGGGTTACTACACCCCCGCCTCCCACTTCTTCGTCCGAAACCACACGGCGACACCACGCCTGGACGCTAAGACGTGGAGCCTGAAGATCTGGGGCGACGGCCTGAAGGGCGGCGGGGCAAGGGAGTTCACGCTCGCCGACCTCGAACGCCTCCCGTCGACGTCACGCACCGCCTTCGTCGAATGCGCGGGCAACGGCAGAAGCTTCTTCACGACCCAGCAGGGACAGCCGGCCTCCGGCACGCCCTGGACCCTGGGAGCGATCGGAAACGCGCGCTGGCGCGGCGTACGCCTCTCCGACGTCCTCCGGCTGGCAGGCGTGTCGCGCCATGCCGTGGACGTCATGCCGAGTGGCCTGGACGCGGAGTACGTCGCGGACGACGGCACGAACCTGGGCCGGGTCCGCCGCCCGCTGCCGCTCGCCAAGGCGATGGACGACGTGATCCTGGCGTACGAGATGAACGGCGCCCCGCTCCCCGCGGACCACGGCTACCCGGTGCGGCTCCTGGTCCCGGCGTGGGTGGGCATCGCGTCGATCAAATGGGTGGGCGACATCGAGGTCTCGTCGACGCCGCTCTACTCCCCCTGGAACACGCGCTTCTACCGCCTGTTCGGCGAGGCCTACCCGCCGGAGGGCAGCACCCCGCTGACCCACCAGACCCTGAAGTCGGCCTTCGAGCTCCCCTGGAACGCGGCCCTTCCAGCAGGACGGACCCACCACCTCACGGGCCGCTCATGGTCGGCGAAGGGCGCGATTGCGCACGTGGACATCAGCACGGACGCGGGCCGCACCTGGCACAAGGCCCACCTCAAGGACAAGCCCCGGCAGGGCAGTTGGACCCGCTGGACCACGCCTTGGCACCCCAGCACCCCCGGCCCGGCCACGCTCCTGGCCCGCACGACGGACACCACGGGCCACACCCAGCCGACCACGACGACACACAACACACAGGGCTACTTGTTCGACGCGGTGGTACGACATGCGGTACGGGTGGTGTGAGCTCCTAGCCGGCCTTCACTCCCTCGTAGACAGCCGCCGCCACCGCCAGGTCCTCCCAGGCCATCCCCGCCGACTTGAACAGCCGCGGTTGTCCATCGGGCAGCTTTACCTCGCCCCGTACCAACTCGTCCAGCGTCCGCAAGGTGTTCATGTCGAAGGCGCCCGATGCCGTCGCGAGGACGATGTCTCCGCACTCCCGCATCGCCACCTCGTGCGACTCGGCCACCACCAGGCCGCGTCGCAGGAGCTTTTCGTCGACCTCGCGTGCGTCCGGTTCGTGTGAGCCCACCGCCGCCACCGTCGCGTGGGACGGGAGCAGTGCGCTGTCGAAGAGCGGTTCGCGGGCCGTCGTGCAGCAGCAGACCACGTCGGCCGTGGCGACGTCCGCCGGAGTCGCGGGCGCCGCCGACAGGCCCGCGTCGCGGCACCGCTCGACGAAGGCCGCCACCCGTTCCGGGTTCCGTGCCACCACGTCCACGTGCGCCAGGGTCGGGCGCACCGCGCGTACCGCCTCCACATGGCCCCAGGCCTGAGGGCCGGTGCCGAAGACCAGGAGACGGCCGGCCTCCGGGACCGCCAGATGCCTGATCGCCGCGCCCGACACCGCGGGGGTGCGCAGCGACGTCAGCGCGATGCCGTCCAGCAGGGCGACGGGCGTGTGGGTCGTTCCGTCCAGGAGGAGGTACACGCCCTGGACGCGGGGCAGGTCGCGGGCCGCGTTCCGCGGGGTGACCGTGGCGATCTTCACCCCCGTGTACGACCGCGTGGACGACGGCATCATCAAGAGCTGGCCGCCCGGTACGTCCACCACTCCCCGCGGCGGTTCCTTCTCCGGGTCCAGGCCCGTCCCAAGGGCGGCCTCCACCGCCTCGATCGCCGTGGACATCGGGACGAGCCGGGCCATCGCCTCGGCGTCGACGTAGGGCGGGGCCTCGCTCATGCCTGGTCCTTTCGGGGTTGCTGTCTGCCCGGGGCTCTCTGCTCGCATCCCTGCTCGCATCACATCACGTTCATGATCACTCCCTTATAGAACATCTCCACCGCCTGGTCGACACTGCGGATGAAACCCGACTCCCCGTTGCCGCGCGTGCTGCCGAGGCCGCAGGAGAGGGACAGGCGTAATCCGGTGATCGGGCTGCCGGGGGCGGGGAGCAGATCCGCCGGTTCCGGGCGGAGCCTGTCCAGGGTGCCGCGCGGGCCCGGCACCTCGCCGCGGATCAGCGTCTGGACATGGAGGTCGGCGGGGGCGTCGGACAGCTGCTTCATCAGGCGCTTCACCCAGGGGAGCGGGTAGCCCTGCTCGGGCGCGGGGACCGCCATCGACGTACGGAGGCGGCTCAGGCGCAGATCCGCGGTGATCCGCAGGGTGCCGGGTGCGCCGTCGATCCTGATCTCGGCGTGCAGCCTGCCCTCCTCGCAGAGGGACCTGGCCAGCGCCAGACGCCGTGAGTGGGGATCCGTGCCGCGCTTGGCCCGCTGGACGGGGGTCACCTTCTCGCCGAGCTCGCCGCCCAGCCGCAGGCACACCTGGCGGATCAGGCGCTCCCAGCTCTCGACGACGAGGACCGCGCGTGAGTCGCCGGGGACCAGGGTCTCGTCGTCGATGCCGTTGCGGACCGGGACCCAGGCGGGGCCCATGTTCTGGAAGCCGTGGCAACCCGAGTTCTCGTGCTGGAGGTAGTGCAGGAGCTCGCGCAGCAGCCAGGCGTGCGGCTCCTGGCGTACGCCCTCGTGGAGGAGCAGGAGCTGCGCCTGGTGCGTCACGTCCGCCCACGCCAGATGCCAGAGCGCGACCTTGTTCCGGCGGCGGCCGTCGGCCTTCGTGTCGACCGGCGGGCTGCCGTCCAGCGCCACGTCGTTGGAGAGCGTGACGACCGCCTCGTAGCCACGCCGGGCGGCTATGTCCACGTAGTCCTGGACCTGTTCGGGCCTGAGCGGGTTGCCGTTGGTCTTCGTCTCCACCAGCGCCGTCCAGAGCTTTCCCGCACGCTCCACCCTGATGACGCCGTCGGGGCGCCGCGGCCGGTCCGCGTTCGGCAGCGCGACCTCGGTGAAGGTCTCCATGCGGCCCGCGGGGGCTCCGAACGCGGCGGTCAGCCGCCGCCCGAACTCCGGCACCTGGGCCATCACCGCGAGGAGGATCGACGTCGCCCGGACCTCGCGGTCCCTGTCGCTCTTCAGCGTCGGCACGGGGAAGAGGCGCGCCTGCCGCCATGCATCGTTCTCCGCCAGGGACGGCTTGGGCGTGCTTCTGGGGAGGGTGGTCCGCTTCTTCGTGGTCGTACGTGGTCGGCGCGGCGGGGGCTGCGCGGGGGACACCGCATTTTGCACGGGGGGCGGTGCGGGCCGTGCGGGAGGCGGTGCGGGCTGCCCGGGGGGCGACGGGGTGGGCTGTCCGGGGGACGGTGCGGGCGGCGCCGCCTGGGGCGGGACGGCTGCCGCCGCGCACGAGACCGCCACCGCCCCGGCCCCTGGCACCGCCACCGTCCGCGAAGGCACGTCCTCCCCGCCACCCGCTGTGTCCGCGTCGTTTTCGTCGTCCTCGTCGATCTCGATCCCGTAGTCCGTCGCCAGGCCCGCGAGCCCGGAATCGTAGCCCTGGCCCACTGCCCGGAACTTCCACGTGCCCTGTCGCCGGTAGATCTCCCCGAAGACGAACGCGCTCTCCTGGGACGCCCCGCCGATGGAGAAGCCGATGATGTCCTCGCCGGTCCGGTCGGTGAGCGTGAGCCGGAGGTTCTCGAGTTCGCCGAACCCGGCGCGCCGGTAGCGGCTCGCCGCGACGACCGCGCATCCCACGTCGGCGGGCAGCGCCGACAGATCGAGCTTGATCCGGTCCTCGCTGCCGTTGTCTGTAGGGGTCTGGCCGAGCAGCTCCACGGAACCGTCCGCCGCCGTCGGGTTGTTGTAGAAGAAGAAGTCGCCGTTGCCGCCCACCCGGCCGTTCGCACGGAGCAGCAGTACCGACACGTCGGCGTCGCCCTCACCGCTGGGACTGCTCCAGCTCAGCCGCACGATCACGGCACCGGCGTCCTCGCCGAGCGCAGTCAGGGCGACATTCGCGCCCTTGGTCATCTCGCGCACACGCGCCCCCCAGGAAACGGGAAGGGCAGTGCGGTCGGAGGCCGAACGGCCCTCCTTAGAGCGGAAGTTGAATACTCCTCTGTCATAGGAGCTTGCTGCGGAAACAGTCACCCTGACAAGAGCTCCGGCGCCCTCTTACCCACGCGCCCCGGGCAACCGGTCCAATGCCGACCGGCTCTCTTCGTCCGCGGCACGGTAGATGACCAACTGCTGGTCCGGGTCCTGGAGCGGCACGAGCACCTCGAACCGCACCGCCACCTCACCGATGACGGGATGCCGCAGCACCTTGCGCCCGCGGCCGTTGACCTTGATGTCCCGCTCGGCCCACAACCGCGCGAAGTCCGCGTCATGCGCGGCGAATTCGGTGATGCGATCGGCCAGCTCCTGATCCTCCGGATGCGCGGCCCACGCGGCGCGCAAGTGGGCGATCCCCTCCTGCACGACGCGTTCGCGGTCGACATAGACCTCACGCATCCCCGGATGCATCAGGCACAGCCACATCACGTTGCGCCGCGACGGCGGCAGGGTGTCGAAATCCAGGAGCAGCCTCGCCATCGCGGTGTTCCAGGCCAGGATGTCGTAGCGGTGGTTCAGCAGCATGGCGGGCAGCGGCGACAGGTCGTCGACCAGCCGGGCCAGCTGCGGCGCCGCCGTGGTGGCGGGCTCGGCCGCCCTGCGGGGGCGCCGCTGGGCCAGGTCGAAGAGGTAGGCGCGTTCGTCGGGGGCCAGGCGCAGCGCCCGGGACAGCGCCTCCACCACGTCCGCCGATGGCCGCAGCCCCCGGCCCTGTTCCAGCCGCACGACGTAGTCGATGCTCACCCCGGCCAGTTCGGCGACCTCCTCGCGGCGCAGCCCCTGGGTCCGCCGGGACCGCCGGCGCGGCGGCAGGCCGACATCGTGCGGGTCCAGGCGTTCGCGCCGGGCCCGCAGGAACGCGGCCAGCTCCTGTATCGGGTCGACGGTGTCCGTCGTCATGGGCGGTCCAGCAGCCAGGTCGTCATGGCCGGTCCAACAGCCGGGGTGGGACTGCTGTTCCCAGGAACTTCCTTCCCTTACCCCCGGCTCCCGGCGGTCACAGACTCGACGTCGGAAGGGGCCACAAGCGCGACGAAGCACCCCGGGCACCCCAAGCACGACGAGCACCCAAGCACCACAGACACAGGAGCACACGATGTCTCTCACCCTCGACAGCTACCGGCTCCTCGGCCGCTCCGGACTGCGGGTCTCCCCGCTGGCGCTGGGCGCGGCGACCTTCGGCACCGAATGGGGGTGGGGCGCCGAGCAGGACGAGGCGCGCAAGCTGTTCGACCTCTACGTCGAGCGCGGCGGCAACTTCATCGACACCGCCACCACCTACACCGACGGCAGCTCCGAGCGCCTGCTGGGCGAGTTCACCCGTGACAACCGCGAGAGCCTGGTGCTGGCGACGAAGTACACGACGCTGCGCAGGCCCGGCGACCCCAATTCCGGGGGGAGCCACCGAAAGAGCATGTTCGCGTCCGTGGAGGCCAGCCTGCGGAGGCTGCGGACGGACTACATCGACCTGCTCTACCTGCACGTGTGGGACTTCACGACGCCGGTCGAGGAGATCCTGCGCGGCATGGACGACCTGGTCCGCCAGGGCAAGGTCCTGTACGTGGCGATCTCCAACGCCCCGGCCTGGCAGGTGTCGCGCATGCAGGCCATCGCCGACCTGCGCGGCTGGTCGCCGCTGGTGGCGCTGCAGATCGAGTACAGCCTGATCGAGCGCACCGGGGAACGTGACCTGATCCCCATGGCACGTGAGCTGGGGCTCGGGGTGCTGCCGTACTCGCCGCTGGCGGGCGGGGTGCTCACCGGAAAGTACGGCCGCGACGACCTGACCGCGGCGAACGCCGCGGTCGACGACGGCACCCGCAGGCGCGTCACCGTCGCGGGCGGAGCGCTCACCGAACGCAACTTCGCCGTCGTGGACGTCGTGAAGGAGGTCGCCGCGGAGCTGGGCCGCACACCCGCCCAGGTCGGTCTTGCCTGGACCCTGCGGAACCCGGGCGTGACGGCACCGGTCATCGGAGCGCGCACCCCCGCCCAACTGGAGGACAACCTGGGCGCCCTGGAGGTCGACTTCACCGCCGCGCAGCTGGCCCGCCTCGACGAGGTGAGCGCGCTCACCCTGGGCATCCCGCACGACCTGCTCGCCGGTGACTTCGGCCGCACGCTGACCCGTGGCGACATGTCGATCGAGGCCCGCCGCTGATGCCCGGTCGGCCGACGCGGCCTGCGGCACCCTGCCCGGCGCCTCTCCCGCCGGCCGCGCCGCGGCCCCGCCCCTGGCCAGGCCGCCGCGTATGAGATGACCGCGGAGTGGAAAATTGGTGTGAGAGGGTGACGGGACCGGGTAACGTCGTGGTCATGTTCTTCCAGACGCCGATTTACGAGTGAGAGCGTGATGGGCCCCAGCTGACGTCCTCCGACGTCGCCGCGCCCGTCCCCCACCGATGAATCCGTAGATCACTTCACACCATTCCGGGAGAACCCGTGAGCAAGAACATCAACAACCCCGTGGGCATGGGCGGCGGCAAGCGCAAGAAGCTGTCCCGCGCGGAGCGCCAGAACAACGGTCCGCACCGCAACCTCGACCGCAAGGGCGCCGCCGACCAGAAGGCGGAGCTGGTGCGCAAGATGCGCGAGAAGACAGCCCAGGCCGAGAACGCCGGCCAGCCGAGCGACGACACCACCCAGAGCTGACGCAGCGCCGCCGCAGGGCGGCACATCACGAGGCAGGGCCCGGACCGCATCACGCGCTCCGGGCCCTGCCGCCGTACCGGCGGTGTGGCCCTTGTGGTCCCGGTGCGTCGAAGGTCTTGGTGACAGCAAGGTGACACGACCGTCCGGTGCGGTGGCGGCACCTACGGCGCGGACCGGCTCAGCGGGCCCGCTTGTGCGTGGTGCGGTCACGGCGGCGGCGCGCCCCGAAGCGTCCTCGGCCGCCGTCGCGGTGATCGTGCCGGTCGGCCGGCGGAGCGGGCCGGGGAAGAGTCCCGCCGCCGCTCGGACCGGCGGGGGTCCTGCCACCGGGCAGGGCTCGGCCGTAGGTGTGCATGGCCATCCCTTCGGCGTGGCGGGCGTCGCGGCAGTGCATCGCGTACGCGGCGACGGTGATCGGGAGCAGGAAGGCGGCTGTGGTGAGTGCGGCGTCCATCGTGGTCACCGCCTGGTGTCTGTGTGGACGGCGTGGGCGGAGGCGGCGCCGCCCTCGTACTCCCAGGACTCCTGCGCGCTCTGCGGCCGGTCGCCCGCGGCCATGTCGCGCGCGGTTTCGGCGGCGATGAGATCGGTGGCGGTCAGCGGGGGCCCGTCCGGGGCGCAGGCGGCGCTCATGAGCCGGGCGGCGCTCGCGTCATCCGTCTCGGGCGGGATCACCAGCAGATCCCATCGGTCGGCCCCGTAGGAAAGCAACAGCAGCTTGTGGGGGTCGAGTTCAGGGGTGAACCAGCCGATCTTGAGCACGCGGTCGTGGACGGTCACCTTGTGCGGGACGACGGGCCAGAGCATTGGATTCACGGCGACCCGGGTGATGCGGCCCCACCGCGGATCGAGTTCGTCCGCCAGGGCGGGGAGTTCGGTGGTCAGGTCGCGCGAGCGGGGCCACCAGGCGCCGTCGAGGAGGCCGCGGCCCGTCGGGGACTTCAGCGCCACACGGGCGGTGGGTGCCGGAAGAGGCAGGGTGGTGCGGGAGGGCGTGAAGGTCGCGATCATGGGGCGAACCCGTCTTCGGAGCGGCGCGACGGCTGCTCTCGATGCCAGATGGTCACCGAGGACGAGACCCGCGTGGATGCCGGAGTGCGAAGTGCCCTTGGTGCCTACACGGTACTCCTGCAGGCCGGCTCGGTGACGAGTCCGTCGCCGTCCGTTGTCGGCTTCCCTGCCGGCGCGGTGCCGCGGACGCCGTCAGCGCGGGCCCGGTGGGGCGGAGAGCGGAGTCGACCGGCGTGCTCATCGGCCGGATGGCCGCGTCGGTCTCGCTGTGCGGTGGCACGACAAGCAGGTCCCAGCGGCCCGGACCGCGGGTCGAGCGGCGGGTGCTACTCGGACCCGCCGGAGACGGTTGAACTCGATGGGGCGGTAGGTGCGTTCATGGCGCACGCCCTGTTGCGGGGCCGCGTGGTGGGGCCCCGGGGCCTCGGGGCGTGGTGCGCCGGCAGTGACGGCGAACGGAGTCGGCGTACGAGGACCACCCGGTGGACTCCGGCGTACGTCCAGTCCGTTTCTGGGCGAGCAGGAGTACGGTGGAGGGTGCGAGGGCGTGCATATAACCGCTGCCCGATCACTCCGGAGCACCCACCTTCACCCTTGCCACCCGTTCAGAGCCAGCCCCCGACCCCGGCCGCGCCATCCGCAACCAGGCCGAGGAGTCCGTAGATGTCCTTGAACTCCACCGCAGATGTCACCACACTCCCGCCGGACCGGACGTACGACGGCAACTCGCCGTTTCCTGAGGGGAGTTCGGCGCCTCCGCGGGAAGGCGGGGATCGCCTGTACGTGGCGGTGACGGCGGTGATCGTCGCGCTGCCCTTCGTGGCGCTCGGCGCTGCCGTATGGCTGTTGTGGGGGCGTCTGATCCATCCCGGGGACGTGGTGCTCGGGATCGCCCTGTACGTGGTCACGGGTCTCGGTGTCACGGTCGGCTTCCACCGCGGTCTCACGCACGGCAGCTTCCGGGCCGTCCGCCCCGTGCGCGTCGCGCTCGCGGTGGCCGGGTCGATGAGCTTCCAGGGCGATGTCATCGGGTGGGTCGCCACGCACCGCCGCCACCACGCGTTCACCGACCGCCCGGGCGACCCGCACTCCCCGTACCGCTACGGCACCCATCTGCGCGGCCAGTTGCGCGGACTGCTGCACGCGCACGTCGGCTGGCTGTTCCGCAACGACCCTACGTCGTCCGAGCGTTACGCCCCGGACCTGCTGGCCGACCGCGGCATCCGCGCGGTCTCCCGCGCCTTTCCGGCGCTGTGCGTCATCACCCTCGCCCTGCCGTTCGGCCTGGGCTGGGTGATCGGCGGCAGCTGGCTCCACGGAGTGACCGGACTGCTGTGGGGGGGACTTGTCCGTATCGCGTTGCTGCATCACGTCACCTGGAGCGTGAACTCGCTGTGCCACATGATCGGTGAGCGCCCGTTCCGTACCCGGAGCCACGACCGGGCCACCAACCTGTGGCCACTCGCCCTGCTCTCCTTCGGCGAGAGCTGGCACAACCTCCACCACGCCGACCCGACCAGCGCCCGGCACGGGGTGGGGCGATGCCAGCTCGACCCGTCGGCCGCGGTCATCCGCCTCCTCGAACGCCTCGGCCTCGTGCGTGACGTGCGCTGGCCGACGCCGGCCCGTGTCGCCGCCCGCCGCGCCTGACGGCTTCCTCCGGGACGTCCCCGAGCATCCGCAACCCCGCCTCCACGCACAGCAGTCGGCAGGAGCCACACCCCATGACACTCGCACCGATCTCCCCGCTTCCCTCCCAGCCCCTGCTCCGCCTGCGCCTGGCACCCCAAGCCGGCGGGCCCCGCGCGATCGACGGGGCGTGGTGGCCGCGCTCGTACGACCTGCTCGCCGAACTCCCCGCGCTGATCGCCGGGTTGCCCCACAGCTGGGGTCACATCGCCAGCGTCGTACTCAACGGCGCGCCATGGTCGCCCACGCCAGGACGCATGTTCGTCGCCGGTCAGGTTGTCTGCCTGCGAAGGCGCCGGACCGCCGCCGCCGCGCACACCGTCGTCCTCACCGCCCCCGGCCAAGGGCGCTGGGACCTGATCGTCGTCCCTCCGGATACGGCCGAGGAGGCCGCGGAGCCGATCATGGCGCGAGCGGCGCGGGCGAGCGGCACCCTTCGCCACGCGTGACGGGCCGGGTGCCTCGGTCGCCCTCAACCGCCCGGTTCAGAAGGCCACTCGACCCCACCCCGGGCGCGGTCCCGTTCGGTCTGTGAGAGTGCGCCCAGGAGTTGCAGCTTCTCCTCGCTGTCGCTGTCCTTGTCGGGGTAGTAGACAACGAGGATGACGTCGTCGATGGGGAGTTTGTCGCGGTGGAGCCGCAGTTCACCGACGACGGGATGGTGGACGGTGGCGGTGCCTCCGTCGAGGTTGCGGACGTCGTGTCGGGCCCACAGCGTGCGGAACCGCTGACTGGACAGTGCGAGTTCTCCGACGAGTTCGACGAACCGGGGGTTGTCGGTGTCGTCCCCGATGGTGGTGCGAAGAGCGGCGACGAAGCTGGCTGCGGCTTCCGTCCAGTCCTGGTGAAAGGCTTGTTCCTCGGGATCGAGAAAGAGGGAAAGAAGCCGGTTCTGGCCCGGCCGCAGGCGCGGGGAGAGCGTGACGGCCATGGGGTTGGAGGCCAGGACGTCGAAAGCGCGCCCTTCGACGAACGCGGGGATCTGAAGGTGGGCGAGGAGCTGGTGCACCCGTGCCGGTACGCGCTCGGGTCGCTTGCGGCGTGGCGCCCTGGGGCGTGCAGCCGCCAGGCCGAGGAGATACGTCCGCTCGACGTCGTCGAGACGCAGGACGCGCGCGAGTGATTCGAGGACCTGAGGTGAGGGGTTCTTGTCGCGGCCGCGTTCCAGTCGCAGGTAGTAGTCGGGGCTGATTCCGGCGAGCAGGGCGACTTCCTCACGGCGCAGTCCGGGCACGCGGCGGTTGCCGCCGGGCGGGATCCCTGCCTGCGCCGGGGAGACCAGCTCACGCCGGGCGCGTAGGTAGCTGCCGAGCCGATTGCCGGATTCATCGTCCCTCATGGCGTCACCGTAACGCGGTGCGGGTGTGTCGGAGGGGGCCCTGGCAGGACCAGGGAACACAGGGGCTCTCCCGCGCCCAGCACACTCTGTCGAGACTGCGAGAACAGCGTTCTGTGAGGACCACAGAACATCACCGAGGGCGCCGCGCCCGAACGCCGCCGACGCCTGGACTGAAGGGAAGATCTCGTGGATCTCTCCAACCGCACCGTTCTCATCGTCGGTGGGACCTCAGGTATCGGGCGCGAGCTGGCTCGCCGGTTCGCCGCGGCGGGCAGCACCGTGACCGTCGGTGGCCGCAGCGAGGAGGCGCTGTCGGAACTCGCCCGAGAGGGCTTCGGCACTATCAGCATCAATGTCACCGACGATGCCTCCGTCACGTCAGCCCGTGACGCCGTGCTCGCCCGGCACCCCGAGCTGGACACCGTGGTGACGATGCCGGGCGTCATGCTCCTGGAGGACCTGCGCGATCCCGCGCACTTCGAGACGGCCGAGACGACGATCGACACCAACCTGATGGGCACCATCCGGGTCATCGACGCCTTCACCCCGCACCTGGTCCGGCGGGGTGCCGGCACCTTCATCACCGTCACCTCCGGCATCGCCTTCCTGCCGTTCCCGCCCATGCCCACCTACGCCGCCTCGAAGGCCGCGGTGCACGCCTACTCCGAGGCACTACGCGCGCAACTCGGCGGCACCGGCGTCGGCGTCGTCGAACTCGTCCCCCCGGCCGTCGCCACAGCGGGCCAGGAAAAGGTGAACCCGCACGCGCTGCCGCTCGACGACTTCGCCACCGAGGTCATGCACCTGCTCTCAGCGGACCCCACCCCCCCCCCGCGAAATCGTCGTGAAGGCGGCCCTCATGCACCGCTGGGCCGAGCGCGACGGCACCTATGACGACCTCGTCGCACAGCGCTCCCGAGCCCTGACCATGCTCCCCAGCCGCGAAGGAGCGGGGTGATCTCGTCCTCGCGTGGAGCGTTCCTGCCGAGTGGCCGCTCAGTGGTCGGAATAGCTGAAGTCACCCACGGTCCAGGTGTTGATGTCCTCGATCGCCACGCGGTACATCCCGCCCGTCTCGGGAATCCCTACCGTGCCCTGCAGGATCCGCGCGACATGGAAGTGCAGGTGTGTGGGTGGCCCGTCCTTCTTCGCGGGGGTATCGAAGATGGCGGAGAACTCTGCAAGGCGGTCCGAGGCCGTGAGTACCTCCGACACCCTCTGCCTCCACACCGCTTCGGGAGCAAGGCGGCCGGTGATGACAGCACCACCGGTGACCACGGTCAGGGACATCTGGTTGCTCTGCCCGGATTCCACCAGGGCGGCGACGTCAACGAGCAGCTCGTCAGGGTTCGACATGCGCAAGATTATATTCGGGCTCGGAACGGCGGTCGCCGGGTCGGCGATGTTGCGGCCGATGGGTATAGACAGGCGCCCTGCCCACTCTTCTCTCGCGTGAGGGAGAGGTCTTGCGTGAGGGAGAGGTCTCGCGTGGGAGAGGACCGATCAGTCCTCTGCGGTTCCGCCTTCGACCTCGTCTGACCGCAGAGTGCGAAGAATCCACGGGTGCGCCGTAGCCTCGTCGAGATCAATTCCGCCGGGGCGAGCGCCGACGCCTGGATGCCCGGCGCTGTCGTCGCTGTCGTCGCCTTCGTCGCTGGGGCGCCGTCCGTCGTCCTGATCCGACCTCTGGCCGGCGAGCTGAGGACCCGCTGGATTCATCCTTTGGGTGCTCCTCTGGCCAACAGGCGCGTTTCTTCGCCGAGTCGCTCCCTACGCTGGGAGCCAGCACCCCGGACCCCGGTGACCGCTTGCCCCGCCCGTGCGCTTGCTGCGCGCGCGAGGCTCATGCACCAGGGGGAACCCTATGGGAATCACTGACCGAGAACCGACGGTCACCCACCAGGCCCACGCCCAGGACATACCGTCACCGGGCCCGCGTGTCCGCACCGTGCACCTGCCGGGCGTCACCGTCGTCGAACTCCACGGAGAGATCGACCTCGCCTCCGCCCCCGAAGTCCAGCAGCACCTCGACGCCGCGACCATCCCCGTCGGCGCCCAGGTGATCGTGGACCTGCGGTCCACCGACTTCCTGGACTGCACCGTACTCGCCTTGCTCTGCCGCGCCCACCGCCAGGCCCGCCGGCACCAAGGCCAACTGCACCTCGTCTGTATCCGCCCCTGGCACCTCAAAATCCTCGACACTGCGGGCCTGCGTACCCGCCTTCACCCCCTTACCAGCCTCGAAGAAGCCGCCACCCCCGAATGATCCCCGAAAGGCAGGCCGGCCTCGACGAGGGAGACCGCGACACCCCACCAGGCCAGTCGTTGCGCCCGCTCTCGAACGGCCCGCGTCCGAGGGCGACATGATGGCTTGGCCGGTAGCCGTGCCAGCAGGGAGGGAACCCGGTGCGGGAGGCACCCATGGAGGAGAGGTACCGGAACCACGGCACAGGACGAGCCGAGCCCTGAGTCCCTGAGCAGATGCAGGCGAGCGCGCCGCGCGCTGAGGCGCTCTTGCGGCGGGTGTGGTGACGGCGTGCGCGTGTTGCGGGCGGCACCGGGAGCTGTGTCCCCAACCCTCCGGCGCCTTCGCCCGGGTCGACCGTCGGACGCCCCGCTCGGGTAGCCCGCCGCTCGGATCCCAAACAAGGGCCCCGCAGTATCTCTGCACGCTCCGCGTGCGGCTGCCGGATGCGGAGCCATGTACGTACGGTGATATGCGGCGGCGTCGAAACGTATTCGCGATCTTGACAGGGCCAGGCTGCGAAATGCGGCCCCAGTCCCCGGCAGCGACAATCCGGTGACCGCCAAAACCGCTGGGATCGCCGCTACCGACGCCACCGTCAGGGCCGCCGGGACGAACGGCATCACCGGTGACGGTTACCGGCATCCGATCCCCGAGCGTCTCAGGGTGAGGCAGGTTTCATGGGTCAGGTGTTGGCGCTGCGGGGGTGAGTGGAGTCCGTACCCAGGGTGAAGGTCCGGGGCGGCAACGGCTTCAGCCACGGGTCGCTGGTCTTCTCCTGGATCTCCAGGCCGAAGATGAGATCGGTGAAGTCGGCCTGCCCCGTGCCGTCGCTGCAGCTGAAGCGGTATGAGGCGCCGGGGTTGAGGTCGACGAGCAGACCGGCGTTGCCCCTCCACATCTGGGGCTCCCCGTCCCCGCCTCGCCAGCAGTTCCAGACCTGCAGCGTCGACGTGGCGGTGGGTTTGATCAGCGGCTCCAAGTACACCACCGGCGGCGCCGAGTCGGCCCACAGGCAGACCCCCGACGAGCGGGAGCCGTTGACGAGCAGATCGCCCTCGGACAGTTCCAGACACACGCCCTGGGGCGGCTTGCTCACGGACGAGGTGAAGGCGATCGCCAGCCTGGACGTCGCCCACTTCATGGAAATACCGAAGGCAAGGTGCACTGTCTTGCCCTCGAACTCCACCGGTTGACCGTCCGAAACGCGGAACGCCCGGTCGATCTTCGGCTTACGGACATGGTCCTCAGGCATGCGAACCTCCCGTGGTTCAAGTCTCCGCTTCCAACAGCGGATGCGGCCTCTGCGCGTCGGCGTGTGTCCGTGTGACGCAGGGGCGTGGTGTCTGATCCATGTCGTGCGTCTTCGGCCGAGGGAACAGGAGCGCGCGGCCGGAAGGAGGAGCGGCTCACCCGCTCAGGCCGGAGCGCCAGCCTTGAGGCGCACCACTGCGCTGCCGAGCTCGCGCTGCATCTTCGCCGTGAGTGGACGGCCCTCGAACGTGCCGACGAGGGCCCGGGCGACGTCGCGCACCGTGAGGCCGCAATGATCGGCCAGATCAGCGAGAAAGTCCTTGGCGTGTTCGCTGGAACAGGGCACGAGCGCCATGACCACGCCCTGAGCCCGCGTGGTGACCGCACGCCTGCGCAGCCGTCGGCGAAGTTCCACGTTCTCCGAGCGAAGAGTCTGGACCTCGCCGGAAGGACTGCTCTGCCAGACGAGCGACTCTTTTCGAGACCAGCGCTCCTCGTACGTCCTCAATGTGCGTTGCATGACACGCCTTGCTCGCTCATTTTCGCGGAGCCGGGGGCTGGGGCCAGTCCTCCCACCGTAGTCCTGTCGTCACTCAGCGGCTACCTTCGGGCAGGGATCCTACGAGGGAACCACCGAACGGGCCCTCAGTGCCACCGGATTGAGCCCGGCCGGCTTCCCAGTTGCCGCGTACGCGGGTGTAGTGGCAGAGAAGCGGCCCGGTCGTGAGCAACCTGAACGAACGTGCCGACCCCTGTGCCGTCAGAAGGTCGGAGTCAGATCCGGGGTGTCCCCAGGGCTGTGACAGGTAGTCAGGGCCATGCCGACCAGGTGCTGCTCATGCGGATGCGGCGCGGACGATCTCCAGCCCGTCGTTCGATCGTAGTGGCTCCAGCAGGCGGATCAGCTGATCGTGGTCAGGGCCAGCCACCGTGCATCTCCGGGTCGAATTCAGCGTCTACCGCGAGGCGTTGCCCGGCGACTGCACCACATCGAGCGACGCCACCGTGGCCTTCACCTGCAGAGCCGACTTGCTGGCTTGGGAGGCGAGGATGCTCGCGTTCCAGAGACCAGGTTCAGGCCGCTTCGATCATTGCGGGCGCCGGGAGCGGGCGGGTTCCGGCCGCCCGGCGGGCCGTCGGGCCCATGGCACAGGAAGCAGCCAGGAAGAGAGAGCCGAGCAGGAGCCAGCCCATGGTTCCCACGGACATCAGCAGAGTGGTGAGCGCCAGTGGGCCGAGGGTACGGGCGACGGTGACGCCGGTGCCGAAGAAGCCCTGGTACTCGCCGATCCGGTCGGGCGGGGCCAGGTCGAAGCCGAGTTGCCAGGAACCCGCGGACTGGAGCATTTCCCCAGCGACCAGCAGTACCGAGCCCGCGATCAGGGCGGCGACGGCCGCCCAGGTCGGCGTTCCCGCGGAGAGGGCGAAGACCGCGCAGGTGAGGAGCATGAGGGAGCCGGAGCGGCGGAGGGCCTTGACCGCGCTGGGTGTGCTGGTGACGGAGCGGGCAGTGCGGACCTGGAAGAACATGACCGCGACGGTATTGAGGACGAAGAGCGCGGAGACCAGCCAGGCGGGGGCGGTGGTGCGTTCGGTGATCCACAGCGGCAGGCCGAGGCTGAGCAGGGGCATCCGCAGCAGCAGCACCGTGTTGAGGAGGGTGAGGACGGTGTACGGGCGGTCGCGCAGCACCGCGAGCTTGGCACCCTTCGGCGCGGGAAGAGGGGCCACCGTCGGCAGGCGCAGCAGGACGAGGGCGCAGAGCAGGAAACTCACCGCGTCGACTGCGAAAACGGCCAGGTAGGCGCTGCGGGTACCGGCGGAGAGGGCAAGTCCGCCGAGGGCCGCGCCGATGGCAAGGCCCGCGTTGAGGGTGGACTGGAGGTGGGCGAGTGCGCCGGTGCGTTCTTCCCTGGCGATCAGGCCGGCAAGGAGTGCCTGCCTGGCGGCGGCCAGGCCGGACTGCGCGGTGGCGTACAGACAGGCGGCCAGCAGGAACGGCAGGAAGTCCCGTACGACGAGGAACGCAGCGACGGAGGCACTGGTCGTGAGGGCGAGCAGCGCGGCCGTACCGCGCGGGCCCCTGCGGTCCGCGAGGCGCCCGAGCGGTACTCCGACGATCGAGCCGACGGCCCAGGCCACTGCGAGGCCGAGACCGATGCTCGCGGGGGCGAGGCCGACGACCTGGGTGAAGTAGAGCGCGGAGGTCACGTAGAACGCACCGTCGCCGACGGAGTTGCTCAACTGGGCCAGAGCGAGAGTGCGCGGGGGCCCTGCGGGCGGTAGTAGCTTCATCATGTCCCTGACCGTGAGTGGGTGTGGGGCTGAACCACGGGGCCCATGGGTGGCGCGGTGAGCGAGCCACTTCGACTGCGGAACCGTGGGCGCATTGGTTCTGCGGCGGGGCTGTGCCGGCGGGAGGCAGGAGTTGCTTCGGAACCGACAGAACCGGAGCCTGTGTCGGGGCGCGGCCGGCGCGAGGAAGGGTTCCGCGCATGCCGGAGGCACTGACCTTGTAGGCGTGGCGCAGTAGGTCCCGCTGTGGAGCCGAGGCAGTACACCGGCCGGCAGCTCACGTGCTGCGGGGTTGTCGGGCAGGGCCGGCCGGGGGCAAGTCGGACAGCCCGCGCCGTCTCCTCCTGCACCGACCACACGGTCGGATGTCAGCGGGGGGGCAAGGGGGTCAGGGGGAGTGCGGGTAATCCTTCTTGATCCAGTCGAGGGCGGAGGAGTGGGCCGGACGCCAGCCCAGCTGGGCGCCGCCGCTTCGTACTCGGCTGTTGGACGCGAGTACGTACGAGGCGAGTTCGCGCCCCCAGAAGGCGACGGCGGTGTCCGCGTCCCAGGACTCGGCGGGGCCGAGGCCGAGTGCTGAGGCGATCGCGGCGCAGATGTCGGAGAACGAGGCTTCGCCGTTCTCGACGAAGTGGAAGGATCCGGGCGCGGCGTGCGTGAGGGCGCGCAGGTAGAGGTCGGCCATGTCGTCGATGTGCACGGTCGACCAGATGTTGCGGCCCCTTCCCACGTACCGCACGACTCCACTGTCGCGGGCCTGTTGCGCGAGCACGGGAATCTGCACGCTGTCGCGGGCCATCCCCCGGCCGTGCCCGTAGATGAGGGAGTTGCACAGCACGACCGAACGCACGCCTCTGTGTGCCGCGTCCAGGACGTAACGGTCGAGGGCGACGCGGGCGGCCTTCTCCTTGACGGGCTGCCAGCCCGACCCGGGGGCGACGATCGCCTCGTTGAAGATCTCGTCCGCGGCTTCACCTCGGGAGTCGGTGCTGACGATGCTGGAGCCGCTGGTGTGCACCAGGGGGCGGCCGGTTCCCGCCAGCCCTTCGACGAGCGCTTCGACGGCTCCCTTGTGGTCGCTGTCGGCCGCGTTGACGACGGCGTCGGCCGCGCGGGCCCGCGCGGTGAGCAGTGCGCCGTCGTCGAGGGTGCCGAGGACGGGGGTGATGCCTCGGCGCTCCAGTTCGTGGGCCTTGTCCTGGTTGCGGACGAGACCTTCGACCTGGTGTCCGGAGTGCAGGAGCAGATCGGCGACCGTTCCTCCGATGTAGCCGGTGGCTCCGGTGACGAAGACGCGCATGGGAGGGCTCCAATTCGAGGGCGGGGAAAGGGGCGGTGCGTTCTGTCCGGGTCAGGTCATGGGCCGGCGGGCCCGGCCGCCCTCCGGGCGATACGTAGAGGAGGGCGGCCGGGACCCGGCCGACGACCCAGGGGCAGGCTGGCCCGTGGGGTCGGCGTAGGTTGCCCGCGGGCCCGGTCGTGTCGTCGGTCAGTCGAGCGGCCAGGGCCGGGCGGTGGCGCCGAGCCGGTTCCAGGCGTTGATCACGGTGATGGTCCAGATCAGCTCGGCGAGTTCGACCTCGGTGAACTCGCCGGCCGCCCGGTCGTACACCTCGTCGGTCACGGGGCCGCCGGTGAGACGGGTCGCCGCCTCGGCCGCCAGCTCCAGGGCGGCCCGCTCGCGGTCGGTGAAGAAGGGCGTCTCGCGCCACACGGGCAGTGCGTAGAGGCGCTGCTCGCTCTCGCCTCCCGTACGCGCGTCCCGGGTGTGCATATCGACGCAGTAGGCGCAGCCGTTGAGCTGGGAGACGCGAGCCCGCACCAGTTCCAGCAGCGCGGGCTCCAGGCTGACCTTCCGGGAGGCGGCGTCGAGCGCATTGAGGGCGCGGTTGATGTGCGGGGCCAGCTTGTCCACCGGCAGTCGTACGGACGTCACGGAATTCTCCTTCGAGGGCGATCGGATTGCAGGGGTCGGCGGTCAGGAGACGAGGGTGACCTCGCCGTCGCGGAAAACGCGGTAGAGCACTCCTTCGCGGTCGTAGCGCTCCACGACGCGCTCGATCGACTCGCTCTCGGGGATCGGTGAGCGGTAGTGGGGAACGAAGGCGTAGCTAAGGAGGCCGAGCCCCTCCCAGAGCACCTGCCGGTCGTAGGCGGTGACGGCGTCGGCGGGATCGTCCACGAGTTCGAGGCCGCGCAGGCTGGGCGACAGGACGCAGGCGCCGGCACTCCAGCCTGCGTAGACGAGGGCGTCGCGATACAGCAGGTCGGTCAGGATCCGGTCGGCGCCGCTGAGGGCCATCGCCAGCCGCAGGACGAACGGATTGCCGCCGTGGACCCAGACGACGTCGAAGCCGGCCAGCCGCTCGGCGAGCGTGCCCGCGTCACCGAAGTGGTCCCGCAGATCCACCTCGGTCGCCAGGTAGCCGCGATCGCACAGCATCGCGGTCTCCCGGCCGGTGGCCTGCTGCCTCTGCGGGGCGGGGAGGGCGTCCAGCGCGTTGCCGATGACAGCTGCGTTCCGGGCACCGTTGGCGAGGTCGTCAAGCAGTTCGGGGGCGTCCCCCAGTTTCCAGGAGGAAAGGAACAAACGCATGGTCCTGCTCTCGTGACAAGGGTTTCAGGGCAAGGGGCTTCGGGACTCCGTGCTCCCTCGCGGTGAGGGGAGGGTCAGCCGGAGACGGTGAGCACGATCTTTCCGGTGGTACGGCCTGTCTCGCCGATCTCGTGGGCCTTGGCCGCCTGTTCGAGCGGCAGGGCCGTGTCGACGCGCACCCGCAGCCGGTGGGACGCGGCGAGGGAGGCGATCTCCTTCAACCCCGCCTGGTCGGCTTCGGTGATCATGAAGATGGAGCGCAGTCCGAGCGCTCGGGCCCGGTCCGCCAGGTGCGCCTCGGCGGGGGAGGCGAGCGAGACGACGATGCCTCCCGGGCGCAGGGTCTTGAGGGAGCGCGGCCCGTAGTCGCCACCGATGGTGTCGATCACGACGTCGACGTCCCGGGCGGCGGTGGTGAAGTCGGCGCGGGTGTAGTCGATGACCTCGTCGGCCCCCAGTCCTCGTACGAAGTCGTGGTTGGCGGTACGAGCGGTGCCGATGACGTGGGCGCCGCGCGCCTTGGCGATCTGTACGGCCAGGTGCCCGACGCCACCGGCCGCGGCGTGGATCAGGACCCTGTGCCCGGGGCGGACATCGGCCGTGTCGACCAGGGCCTGCCACGCGGTGAGCGCGGCCAGGGGGAGGGCCGCGGCCTCCACGTGGGAGAGCACCGGCGGCTTGGCGGCCAAGTGCCGCGCGGGAGAGACCACGTACTCGGCGTAGGTACCCGCAGGAGCCGGCTGGCGCGGCATGCCGAACACCTCGTCGCCCGGCCCGAACAGGGTGACACCCGGCCCGACGGCTTCGACCACACCGGATACGTCCCACCCCAGGCGGATCGGGACATCGCCCGCAAGTCCTCCGGTGGCCCGGTGCCACCAGTCGGTCGGGTTCACTCCCGCCGCACGCACCCGGACGAGCACTTCGGCGGGGCCGGGCACCGGCCGCGGTACCTCAATGATCTTCAGGACGTCAGGTCCGCCGAAGGAGTCCTGCCCGATGGCGCGCATAGTGAGGTTCCTTTTGTGTCCGGCACGCCGTCCATGGTGGTCCGGCCATGCGGGTGGAAAGAGCGGAGGTCTCGCGTCCGGAGGGGCGGGCCCGGTCGGAGAGACAGGGCGGGAGCCTCGGGCGAGGGGCGCAAGTGCCGGGTGAAGTCGGCCCGTTCAGACTCCTACGGGTCCGATGCGCCAACAAGCTGGCATAGTGCAACGGTCGTTAAGGTGGATTTAACGTTCGGAGGCACGAGTGCTGGAGCGGCTTGAGCTGGAGGCGTTCCTGACGCTGGCCGAGGAGTTGCACTTCGGCCGCACGGCCGAACGCCTGCACGTGAGCACCGCCCGGATCAGCCAGACGATCAAGAGGCTGGAACGTCACATCGGTACACCGCTGTTCGAACGCAACAGTCGTCATGTCTGCCTCACCGAGGCCGGCCGACTGCTGCACGAGGACGTGCGCCCGGCCTACGACCAGATCGAGGCCGGGGTGGAGAAGGCGATCAACGCCGCGCGCGGCATCGATCGCCTTCTCCGGGTCGGGTTCCTCGGCGCCGCCGCAGGACAGCTCATGGCACAGGCCGCCAGGCTTTTCGACCAAGGTCACCCCGGCTGGCGAGCCCGGCTCAGGGAAATGCAGATCGTCGACGGCCTCCGGCGGTTGCGGGAAGGCGATGTCGACCTGTTGGTCGTGAGCCTTCCGCACCACGAACCCGACATGGTCACCGGACCGGTCCTGTTCTCCGAACCCCGGGTGCTGGGGGTCTCGTCCGGCCACCCGCTCGCCCGCCGTGACAGCGTTTCGCTGGAAGACCTGGCTGCGGTCAAGATGCTGCAGGTGGCCGAAGCCTTTCCCGAATACTGGCGCGCAGACCGCACACCCCGCCTGACGCCCGCGGGCCGCCCCATCGCACAGGGCCCCCAGTTCGAAACGCTCCAGGAGGCCCTGGCGCTGATCGACGCCGACGAGGGCGCCTTCGTCATGGGCGCCCAGGTGTCACGGTTCTACGCGCGCCCCGGCGTGACCTATCTGCCGCTGAGTGACGCAGCGCCCCTGGAATGGGCACCCACCTGGCTCGTCACCAACACCACACCTGAGATCCACGCCTTCAACCGGGCCGCCCAGAACGTCGCCGTTCGGCTTTCTCCTCCTGTCCGGAGCTGATGCCGGTCCGTGCACCGGCTCTGAACGGGCGTACGGGGTTCGGGCCGTGAGCCGGAGCACTTTCCTTGAGGCGTCTGCCGAGGAGGACGAACAGCAGGACGAGCCCGGCCGTGAGCAGGATGTGGCCGAGGCCGGCGGGCAGTGATACTCCCACCGGAACGGGACGGCCGAGAACCGTCCGGCTGCCGTGGACGAACATCATGGCGGCGGACAGGACGAGGCCCGCGTTGCAGACCCAGAAGAACGTGGTGAACAGCCTGCTCCCGGACAGGCGGAACAGCTTGTCGAGGGCCAGGACGACAAGGAAGGCCAGCATGCCAAGCGCCAGCAGATGCGTGTGGACGAGGGCGAGCTGAGTACGCCCGTCGAAGTCGTGGAGCTTGGTGAACTCCCGGTAGTACAGCCCGGATACCACTCCCAGGATCATGTAAAGGTGTGCTGCGTGATAGGACTTCCGCATTCCCGTCTCATCTCGACCGACAGTTGGAGGGGGCCAGGGGCGGACGCTCACGGCCTGATGTCGGTCCAGGCGGGGCTGGTCAGGAAGTAGGTGTCGTAGAGCTCCTGGACCTCCCGCAGGCTCTCCGGGGGCACGTTGCCGTAGGCGATGCGCGCCAAGTGGCGGAAATACTCGAAGCGTTCGACGCCGGGAGTGATGACGATGAGAAGGTCCGCGTCGTGTCCCGGTGCGGCGGCGAAGGCGTGGGCGAGGCCGGGCGGAACGACGACCAGGTCGCCGCGTTCGATCGCGGACTTCGTCGAACACCGCGAAGGCATTCCGCGGCGCCCCCTGCGGCCGGTCGAGGGCATCACCGAACGCGAGCAGGAGGTACTCACTCTGATCGGGCAGGGCCGGTCGAACACCGAGATCGCGGACGACCTGTTCATCACGGTGGCCACCGCCAAGTCCCACGTGTCGCGGCTGTTCACCAAGCTCGGCGCCCGGGACCGGGTCCAGCTCGTGATCACGGCGTACGAGTGGGGACTCGTCGTTCCGCCGCACTGAGCACGTCACGCGGGGCCGACGATCTCCTCGGCGTCACCCGGGGAGACGAGCCCGGTCTCGTAGGCGACGACGACCGCCTGGGCGCGGTCGCGCAGGGTCAGCTTGGAGAAGATCCGCGCGACATGGGTCTTCACGGTCGCTTCGCTGAGCGTCAGTCGACCGGCCAGTTCGGTGTTGGACAGGCCCCGGCCCATCCACGCCAGCACCTCCCGTTCCCGTGGTGTCAGCGCGGCCAGATCCCGGTGGACCGCCGGGACGGCGCGGTGGGGGCCCTGGCCGGTACCCCGCGTCGGGTCGTCCGCAGCGAAGCGTTCCACGAGGCGGCGGGTGATCGCGGGGGCGAGGAGGGCGTCGCCGGTGTCGACGAGGCGTACGGCGGCGGCCAGGTGCGCGGGGGTGACGTCCTTGAGGAGGAACCCGCTTGCTCCGGCGGCAAGGGCGGCATACACGTACTTGTCGAGGTCGAAGGTGGTCAGCATGATCACCCGGCAGTCCGGGGCCTGGGCGAGGATGTGGCGGGTGGCCTCCAGGCCGTCCATGTTGGGCATGCGAATGTCCATGAGGACGACATCGGGCCGCAGTTCCCGAACCGCGCTCACAGCCTCCACGCCATCGGAGGCTTCGGCCACCACGTCGATGCCGCGGGCGGTGAGGATCATCCGGAAGCCGGCGCGCAGCAGTTCCTGGTCATCGGCGATCACCACACGCGGGGCGGGCGCGGCGGGGGTGATCACGGGCGGTCCAGGGGGATGCGGGCGCGAACGCGGTAGCCGCCGCCGAGGCGACGGCGTGCGTCGAGGTCGCCGCCGTAGACGGAGACCCGCTCGCGCAGGCCCAGCAGCCCGCGTCCCGTGCCGTCCGCCTTTTCCCGGTCCGGCGCCGTCCGACCGGGTGTGCCGCCCGACAGGACGCTCGGCCCGCTGTTGAGTACTTCGACGCGCAGGTGGTTGTCCGCGTACCGCACCGTCACTTCGGCTTTCGCCCCGTCTCCGTGTTTGAGTGCATTGGTCAGGCCCTCCTGGATGATCCGGTAGGCGGTGACGTCGATCCCGGTCGGCAGTGGGCGAGGTTCGCCCGAGACCCGCATCTCGACGGGCAGGCCGGCGAAGGCGATCTTGTCGATGAGCGGACCGAGCCGGCTCAGGCTCGGTTGCGGTGACAGGTCCACGTGGTCGGGGTCGTAGGGAGCGTCCTCGCCGTTCTGCGCGGGGGCGAGCAGGCCGAGCAGGTGCCGCAGCTCGGTCATCGTGTTCCGGCCCGCGGTTTCCACGGCGCTCAGCGCAGCCGCGGCTTCTTCGGGCAGAGTGGTCAGTACTTCGCGGGCAGCACCGGCCTGTACCACCATGACGCTGACGTTGTGGCTGACGATGTCGTGCAACTCCGAGGCGATCCTTGCCCGTTCGGCATCGACCGCAGCCCGTGTCGCGCCCTCTCGCTCACGTTCCAGCAGCCAGCCACGCTCCTCGATGGCCTTGCGGTGGCGGCGCCGCCACCGCGCCGCTGCCACAGCCAGCCATCCGGCGGCGCCCATGGCCACAGTCAGCGCGACGAACAGCAAGGTCGTCCATGATTCCCCCATGCGGTCATCTTCCCAGGAGCGCGATGGTGCGGTGCGCCTGCCTTCTGGACGCGACCCCCTGCATCCCCCGCGTACATCCCCAGGATGACCTGCGCATACGGATACACCCGGGGGGCGACGCACCACGATCCCGCCGGGCCTAGGTTTCGGGGCATGACAAACGATCACGAGGGTGCCCGGCAGGCAGTGGTACGGCTGGACGGCGTACACAAGGAGTACGGCGACGCGAAGGCCCTGGACGGGCTGTCGCTGGAGATCAAGGCGGGCGACGCGGTGGCGGTGATGGGGCCTTCCGGCTGCGGCAAGTCCACGCTGCTCAACATGGTGGCCGGGCTGGACCGGCCGACCTCGGGCACGGTCGAGGTACAGGGCCACGACCTGGGCAAGCTGAACGAAACGGGGCTTGCACTGTTTCGACGCCGCCACGTCGGCATGATCTTCCAGTTCTTCAACCTCATCGACGACCTGCCCGTCCTGGACAACGTGGCACTGGCCGCGCAGCTGACCGGCACCTCGGCCAGGCAGGCGCGCCGCCGAGCCCTGGAGCTGCTGGACGAACTCGGTGTCGCCAAGCGCCGCAACAACTACCCGGCGACGCTGAGCGGCGGCGAGCGTCAACGCGTCGCCGTGGCAAGGGCGTTGATGAACCGCCCGGCACTGCTCCTCGCGGACGAGCCGACCGGCGCCCTCGACAGCCGGTCGGGCGAACAGGTGATGGACCTGCTGATCGACCTGAACCAGATCGGCCAGACCCTGTTGATCGTCACCCACGACCCGCAGCTGGCCACCCGCTGCGCCAGCCGCCTGGTCGAGGTCGCCGACGGCCGGGTCGCCCGCGAGCGCACGCTGGAGGTGTCGGCGTGAGGGCCGTGTGGAGAGCCTCGCGTGCAGCAGTGAAGCGGCGCCGGGTCCAGACCTTCGTCATCGGTCTTGTGGTGCTCTGCTCCACCACCACGGTCCTGCTCGCGCTGACCCTGTTGACCGCGGCGTCCAGCCCCTTCGACAAGGCGTACGCCGAACAGCGCGGCGCGCACACGGCCGCTTCCTTCGACACCACGAAGGTCACCCCGGAACAACTGGCCCGTACCGCGAAGCAGCCCGGAGTGGAAGCGGCTGCGGGACCCTTCGGACAGGCAGTCGTCGGCATACCCAAGAACTGGCTGTGGATGGCAGGCGGCACCCTCAGCGTCGTGGGCCGGGCCGACCCGGCGGGCCCCGTGGACCGGATCGACCTGCTGGAGGGCCGGTGGGCCACCGGCACCGGCGAGATCGTCGTCAACTGGTCCGTACAGGGCTCTCCCGGCACCGAATTCCTCGGTACGAAGCTGAAGACACCGAGCGGAGCGACGCTGACCGTCGTCGGGTTCGCCACCAGCATGAGCAAGTCGGCAAGCGCCTGGGTCTCACCCGCGCAGATGACCGCCCTGCACCCCACCTCCGCCCAGATGCTCTACCGCTTCACGAAATCCGACACCGAAGCACAGCTGAGCACTTCGCTGGAGCGGGCCACCGAGGGACTGCCCAAGGACGCACTCACCGGCGCGCAGACCTACCTCACCCTCAAGCAGGCGTTCTCCGCACTGGTCGACTCCTACCTCCCCTTCATGACCCTCTTCGGCATCCTCGGCCTGCTGGTCTCCGTCCTGATCGTCGGCAACGTGGTCAGCGGGGCGGTCGTCTCCGGATACCGGCACATCGGCGTCCTCAAGGCGCTGGGGTTCACCCCCAACCAAGTCGTTGCCGTCTACCTGACCATGCTCTCCGTACCGGCCCTGGCAGGCTGCGTGCTGGGCACGCTGGTCGGTAACGCACTGGCCGGGCCGATGATGAAGGTCGCCTTCACCGGCATCGACGTCGGCCGGGCCACGGTCGGAGAGGTCAGCCCGTGGGTGACCGTGGCCTGCCTGCTGGGCATGCCCGCCCTCGTCCTGTTCACCGCACTGATCCCCGCCCTGCGGGCCCACCGGCTGCCCGCCGCACAGGCCATCAGCGCCGGCGGCGCGCCCCGGACCGGACATGGACTGCGCGTCCAGCGGATGCTCGGTGCCACCCGCCTGCCACGCCCGGTCAGTCTGGGCATGGGCCAGCCCTTCGCCCGCCCCGCCCGCACCCTGCTGACCCTGGCCGCCATCGTCCTCGGCGTCACCACCGTCACCCTGTCCACCGGCCTGACCAGCACCCTGGTCGCGTACGGCAACGTCGGCAAGGAGGACGGCAGCGCCCGAGTCCAGGTCACCACCGGGGGCTCCGGTGACGGCGGCCGTACGGCGCCCCGACTCAGCGACCAGCAGATCGAGGCGCGGCTTAGCGCCCTGCCGGGTGCGAAGGGGGTACGGGCCCGCGCGTTTTCCCAGGCGAGCATGACCGGCCAGCACCAGTCCGTCTTCGCCGACTTCTACCGCGGCGACAACTCCCTCTACGAGCACACCATCGTCAAGGGCCGAGCCCCGAAGGCGGCCGGCGAGATCGTGGCCGGACCGGCCTTCCTCACCCAACGCGGCCTGAAGATCGGCGACCGGACCACTCTGGAACTGAACGGAAAGAAGATCACCGCAACTGTCGTGGGCCAGGTCATCGAAGGCAATGCCCGTGCGCTGGAGGCCACGTGGGACACTTTGACCCACCTCGCACCCAACGCCCACGCCACCGAGTACACGGTCCGTCTCGCCCCCGACGCCGACGCCCGCGCCTACGCCGAGGCTGCCGGGAAGCTCGACCCGGCCGTGCACGCCTCCGTACTGGACCCCGGCAACGCCGGGACCGCCACCGTCATCACCTTCTCCACCGTCTTCACCGTGCTGCTCACCCTGGTGTCCTCGCTCGGCGTCTTCAACACCGTCCTGCTCAACACCCGTGAACGGCGCAGGGACCTGGGCATGCTCAAGTCCATCGGCATGACACCCCGTCAAGTGATCCTGATGACGGTCACCTCGGTCGCCGGGCTCGGCGCCGTCGGCGCACTGCTCGGCATCCCCCTCGGGATCGCGGCCCACCGCCTCGTCGTGGACAACGTCGGCGTAGTCGACTTCCCCGAGTACATGAAGGACGTATGGCACGCGCCCCAACTGGCCGCGATGCTCCTGGCCGGAGTGACGATCGCCGTGCTCGGTGCCTTGATCCCCGCCCGCACGGCGGCCCGCACCACCATCGCCACGGTTCTGCATACGGAATAGTCGCCCCGGTGGTGCTCGCGCACTGCTCAGTCTTGTCGCAGGTGAGAGCCCGGCACCTGATGTCGGGCCAGGAACAGGGCGCATAAAGATACCGAGCGGCGAAGTCATATGCTGAGCCGGACGAGGCGGGCGCAGCTCGTGCGCTACCCCCGGCCCTCTGCGGCCGGGCGCCCCTCCGTACGAGGCTCCCGACGGACAACGGAAGGTTGACCGGTGATCGCTCTGACCGCAGTCGGAGGAGTGGCCCTAGTCGAACTGGGCATGGCGTTGACTCCCGGACCGAACATGATTCACCTCGCCTCCAGGGCAATCACCCAAGGCCGCAGGGCGGGCCTGGTCAGCCTCAGTGGGACCGCCGTGGGATTCGTGTGCTACCTGCTGGCTGCGGCTGCGGGCCTGTCCGCGATGTTCGCCGCCGTGCCGGTGACCTTCACGGTGGTCAAGCTCGCCGGGGCCGCCTACCTGGCGTACCTCGCCTGGGACATGATCAAGCCCGGCGGTCGTTCGCCCTTCGCCCCGGCCCGGGACCTGCCTCCGGTCTCCGACGCCCGCCTGTTCTCGATGGGGCTGCTGACCAACCTGCTGAACCCCAAGATCGCCCTGATGTATGCCGCACTGCTGCCCCAGTTTCTGGACCCGCAGGCAGGCCCGGCCTGGGGACAGCTGCTTCAGCTCGGGGCGGTGCAGATCGTCGTGGGAATCTCCGTGAACGCCCTGATCATGCTGGGCGCGGCACGCATGTCGAAGTTCCTGGCCACCCGGCCCCGCGTCCTGACCGCCCAACGCTTCACGGCAGGCGGTCTGCTCGGTGCTTTCGCCCTGCATACGGCGCTGTCCCGCGACGTTGTCTCCACGTGAGTCGGGCCCACGGCGCTACCGGCGCCTCCGCCTTCTCCGATAGACGTCCCAGACCTGGACGAGCCTCGGGTGACCGTTGCGCTGTGGACCGGTCCCGCGGCGCGCGAGAAGAGGAACCTCTTCCTCTCCATCCCGCTGGTGTCCGACGGCAAGCGCGTCCTTGACGGCAGCGCGCCGGTCAAGGGTGTCGCGGCGGCTCCACCACCTGGGGAGAGCGGTGAACGGCAGGGGCCCAGAGGTTTCTACTTCGAGCGGCCCGGACGGTTGACGAAGTACTGAGCAGAGCCGACCCAGAGCCCGCGCTCGCCGTGCGGCGCTGCTCTGTTGTGTTCGCCACGACCCGCGCACCCAGGCGTACTACGAACGCCGCACCCAGGAGGGCGAAACCCGGCGTGAGATCATGCGATGCCTCAAGCGATATGCCGCCCGGGAGGTATTCAACCCAGTCAAAACGGCATCCAGCGACCCCCTGTTATAGGGGCGTGCGTGACAGATGAGAGGGTCGGGCGAGTGAGCGAGACACCGAAGAACACCCTGCAGTACCGCTTTGACGGGCCGGAAGATGCTCCTGTCCTGATTCTGGGTCCCTCGCTGGGTACCACGTGGCACATGTGGGACAGGCAAGTACCCGAGCTGGTCAAGCAGTGGCGCGTGTTCCGCTTCGACATGCCCGGACACGGGGGCGCCCCGGCCCACCCGGCAGGCTCCGTCGCCGAGATATCCCAGCGGCTGCTCGCCACCCTCGACGAGGTCGGCGTGCAGCGCTTCGGGTACGCCGGCTGCGCGTTCGGCGGCGCGATCGGTGCCGAGCTCGCCCTGCGCCACCCGCAGCGCGTCGCCTCCCTGGCCCTGATCTCCGCGTCGCCGCGCTTCGGCAGCGCCGACGAGTTCCGCCAGCGCGGGGTCATCGTGCGGAGCAACGGCCTCGACCCCATCGCGCGTACGTCCCCCGAGCGCTGGTTCACGCCCGGCTTCGCCGCCGCGCAGCCCGCGATCACCGACTGGGCCGTCCAGATGGTGCGGACGACCGACCCGGGCTGCTACATCGCGGCCTGCGAGGCCCTCGCCGCCTTCGACGTGCGCGCCGAGCTCGGGCGGATAGGCGTGCCCACGCTCGTCCTGGTCGGGTCGGAGGACCAGGTCACCGGGCAGGGCGAGGCCCGCACCCTCGTCGCCGGCATCCCGGACGCCCGCCTCGCCGTGGTGCCCGGCGCCTCCCACCTCGCCCCGGTCGAGCAGCCCGCGGCCGTCACCGACCTCCTCGTACGCCACTTCTCCACCGCCTGGCAGCTCGGGCCCGACGCCACCGGGACGCACGCGGCGATCAGCGCACCGCCCGTCAAGCCGGTGCTCGCCCCGCCGACGCCCGTCTTCCCCGTCGCCGAGATCGGCCCCACGGAGCAGCCCGAGGCCGTGGGCGGCGGACGCCCCGACCCGTACGAAGCGGGGATCAAGGTCCGCCGCGAGGTGCTCGGCGACGCCCACGTCGACCGGGCGCTCGCCGCCGCCGACGACTTCTCCACGGACTTCCAGGAGCTCATCACGCGCTACGCGTGGGGCGAGGTCTGGAACCGGCCCGGCCTGGACCGGCGCTCCCGCAGTTGCGTCACCCTCACCGCGCTGGTCGCGGGCGGCCACCTCGACGAGCTGGCGTTCCACACCCGCGCGGCCCTGCGCAACGGCCTCACCCCGCAGGAGATCAAGGAAGTGCTGCTCCAGGCGGCCGTCTACTGCGGAGTACCCGCGGCGAACTCCGCCTTCAAGGTCGCCCAGGCCGTGATCCGTGAGGAAACCACGCCGCAGGAGTAGCAGGATGGGGGCATGACGACTGCCGCGAAGCGCATCAAGCTCACGAAGAAGACACACGCCTGTGTCCGCCTGGAGCGGGACGGCCGGAGTCTCGTCATCGACCCGGGCGCCTTCAGCGAGGAGGACGCGGCGCTCGGCGCCGACGCGATCCTCGTCACGCACGAGCACCCCGACCACTTCAGCGAGGACCGGCTGCGGGCCGGCATGGAGGCCAACCCCGGCGCCGAGATCTGGACCCTGCGCTCCGTCGCGGAGAAGATCTCGGCGGCCTTCCCGGGGCGCGTGCACACGGTCGGGCACGGCGACACCTTCGAGGCCGCCGGGTTCTCCGTACAGGTGCACGGCGAGCTGCACGCCGTGATCCACCCGGACATCCCGCGCATCACCAATGTCGGCTATCTGGTGGACGGTTCGGTCTTCCATCCGGGCGACGCGCTGACCGTCCCCGAGCAGCCCGTGGACACGCTGATGCTGCCGGTGATGGCGCCCTGGAGCAAGATCTCCGAGGTCATCGACTACGTGCGCGAGCTCAAGCCGCAGCGTGCCTACGACATCCATGACGCCCTGCTCACGGACCTCGCCCGGCCCATCTACGACTCGCAGATCGGGTCCCTCGGTGGCGCGGAGCACCTGCGGCTCACACCGGGGGAGTCCGCACAGCTGTGACCGGCGGACCCGGGGCTGTCAGTGGCGCCCGGTAGGTTGTGAGGCATGCGCATTGCCACCTGGAACGTGAACTCGATCACCGCTCGGCTGCCGAGGCTGCTCGCCTGGCTGGAGAGCAGCGGTACGGATGTGCTGTGCATCCAGGAGACCAAGACCACCGCGGAGCAGTTCCCCGCCGACGAGTTGCGCGAGCTCGGCTACGAGTCGGCGGTGAACGCGACAGGCCGGTGGAACGGCGTCGCACTCGTCTCCCGGGTGGGCCTCGAGGACGTGACGACCGGGCTGCCCGGCGGTCCCGATTACGACGGGGTCCAGGAGCCCCGCGCGATCTCCGCCACCTGCGGCCCCGCGCGCGTCTGGTCGGTGTACGTGCCGAACGGCCGCGAGGTCGACCACGCGCACTTCGCGTACAAGCTGGAGTGGTTCGAGGCGCTGAAGGGCGCGGTCGCCGCCGACGCGGCGGGCGCGCGGCCGTTCGCGGTCCTCGGCGACTTCAACGTGGCGCCGACCGACGCGGACGTGTGGGACCCCTCCCTGTTCGAGGGCGCCACGCATGTGACGCCCGCCGAGCGCGCGGCGCTCGCCGCGCTGCGGGAGGCGGGGCTCTCGGACGTCGTGCCGCGGCCCCTGAAGTACGACCACCCCTTCACGTACTGGGACTACCGCCAGCTCGGCTTCCCCAAGAACAGGGGGATGCGCATCGACCTGGTGTACGGGAACGAGGCGTTCACGAAGGCCGTGTCGGACTCGTACGTGGACCGTGAGGAGCGCAAGGGCAAGGGCGCGTCCGACCACGCGCCGGTCGTGGTCGACCTCGACGTGAAGTGAAGTAGTACGGGGTACGGAGCGGCGGCCGGGCGGAAGCCCTTCCCGGCCGCCGCCCCCCCCGTCCTACGGCTCCAGCTCCCGCAGATCCACCGACTCCGCGAGCGCGGCGAGCCCCGCGTCCCCCGGATGCAGATGGTCCCCGCTGTCGTACGCGGCCAGCATCCGCGACGGATTCGCCGGGTCCCGCAGCACCGCGTCGAAGTCCAGGACGGCGTCGAAGTCGCCGCCGCCCCGCAGGTAGTCGTTGACCTTCACGCGCTCCGCGTCCGCCGCGGCCGTGCACAGGGACTCGCCCTGGCAGGGTGCGATCGTCGCCGCCACCACCCGCAGGCCCCGCACGCGGGCCCGCTCGGCGATCTCGCGCATCCCGGCGGTGACTTGATCCGCCGACGCGCCCCACCGCACGTCATTGACGCCTTCGAAGACGACGACCGTACGGGCCGAGGTCTGGGCGAACACATCACGGTCCAGGCGGTGCAGCGCGCTCACGCCGCCCGTGTCGGTGGAGACGCCGTCGCCGGGGTAGCGGTCCGCGACCACGCGATTCGCCGAGATCCCCTGGTTGAGGACGCCGAAGCGCGGGACCTCGTCCTGCTGGAGCAGCCGCGTGGCAAGGATGTTGGGCCAGCGGTGGTTCGCGTCCTGCGTCGACTTCACGCCGTCCGTGATGGAGTCGCCGAGCAGCACCACCGATCCCGGCCCGCCGGCCACGTCGACCCCCGTGAGCAGCGGCCATGTGGTGATCGTCGAGGTGTACGCCGCCGGGGAGCCCTCCGCCGCGTGGTCGCCGGGGCCGCTCACGTACGAGCGCTGGATGGCCTGGCTGTGCACGGGCGCCGTCGTCACCGCCTCCGGGAGGTGGAAGCTCACGAGGAGATTCGTGTCCTCGGGCACGTCGAAGTCGAGCGGGTCGCTGAACGCCTGCGCCCCCGCCGGGACTTCGGTGCCGGCCCCGCCCCGGAAGGACAGCGGCTGCGGCTCGCCCCGCGCCCCCGCCCCGGACTCCTGCACCGCCACCGTCGCGCTCCCGATCCGCACCGGCGCCGAGGCGAACGTGTTGTCGAGCCGGATCCGCACCCGCGGCCCACCCGTGCTGGTGTGGACGACCAGCCGCACGGTCCGGTCGGCCCATGGGCCCACCGCCGTGTACCCGGCCGTCGACGCCGACCAGCTGCCGGTCCACCCCTTGGCCGGCTGCCGCACGGAGAGCGCGAAGACGTGCAGATCCGGGGTGCCCGGGTCCTTCGGCAGGGTCAGCGACGCGATCTCGCGCCCGCGCGCCACCGGCACGGTCACGACGTACAGCCGCGCCTTCTCGGCGAGTTGGCCGCCCGGAGTGTTCACGTGCGGCAGCGCGACCGCCTTCGTGGTGAGCGGTCCCGAGCGCCAGTCCGGTGCCGTCAGGCGGTACGTCCCCTTCGAGCCGTCCCGGTAGCGCACCGTTCCCGCGCCGCTCGCATCGCCGCCCGTGCCCGCGACCAGGAACGCCAGGGCGTCCCCGCGCCCGCGCACCCGCACGGGCTGCCCGTCGGCGCGCACGTTGTCGGCGCGGCCCGGCTGTGTGCGGGGCCAGCTGAGCCGCGCCCCGTCCATGGCGAGCGAGCGGCCCGGCGTCCAGCCCGCCGCCGTCAGGTCCCGCGCCGAGAGGGAGCGTCCCGAACCGTCGAAGTCCGCGTCGCCGGGCCGCGCGTCGTCGCTGATCCCCCGGTTGTCGAAGAGCCGCTCCAGGGGGAGCGGCTCGGGTCTGTGCGGGGCGGCCTGCGCCGCCGCCACGGGTACGGCGCTCGTGAGGACCGCGAGTACGGCGGCCGCTCCCCAGACACGTGACATGCGCGAGGTACGCGAGCTGTGTGGGTGCACACCAGACCCCTCCCCTTGGCTGAAGCTGACGTGACGACAGGTGCGCCATGAAGCTAAGGAGGCGAGGAAGAAGCGTCAATGAGGTGCGCGTGAACATGACCCGAACTCGCTGGGATGCCGTAGCCCACCGGGTGGCGTCCGCCCGAATGCCGACCGGGGCCCCGATGGGAGCGCGTGCTACTCACCGACGCGCTCCGGCAGTTCGCCCCCGCGTGGCGCCATTCGCATGATTCCGTGATCAACTTACGCAAGTTACATTCGTTGGACCGGGGAGCAGACACACCCTTACGGAGAGGCCGATCATGAACATCTCCTTCTTCGGCAGGTGGCGCAGGGAGCAGTCCGCCGACCGGAGCCCAGGACTCGCCTCGGCGTTCGACCGGGACCCGGCCGGAGTGGCCGAGCTCCTCGCCGAATGCGAGCTGCTGCGCTCGCAGGCAGCCTCCGCCGGGCTCGAACTCGACGACTCCCCGGGCTCGTTGACCGCGCTCGATCAGCTACTGCCGCGCTGGCGCGACGACCCCGAGCTCCTTCCGTGGCTCGGCAACGACGCGGGCCTGTACCTGGGTTCGGTCATCGTCCGTACGGTGCCCGGCACGACCTGGCACGTCTGGCCCGGCGGCAGCCCCGTCGTGCGGCTCGCCTCGGGGCGGGAGATCCAGGTGGTGGAGGCGGGGCTCGACTGGGCGGTGACGGGTGCTCCCGAGCTGTCCCAGGTCTACGCGGAGGCGTCGGAGGCGTAGCCGCAGGATGAAGTAACTGCAAATACGGTTAATGCCCATAAGTGCGTGTCGTCCAGTAAGTCCCGTTTTTACGTGGATAGTTTGCGCGGACCGACACCGCCGAGAGTGGGCAGGGCAGGGCATGGCCGTCGATCCTCTGATCGAGCTGCGTGATGTGAACAAGTACTACGGGGAGCTGCATGTCCTGCGGGACATCAACCTCACCGTCGGCAAGGGGGAGGTGGTCGTGGTCATCGGCCCGTCTGGGTCGGGGAAATCGACGCTCTGCAGGACGATCAACCGTCTTGAGACGATCCAGTCGGGAGCCATCGCACTGGACGGGCAGCCGCTTCCGGAAGAGGGCAAGGCGCTGGCCTCCCTCCGTGCCGACGTGGGCATGGTGTTCCAGTCCTTCAACCTCTTCGCGCACAAGACGGTGCTGCAGAACGTCTCCATCGCGCCGGTCAAGGTGCGGGGCAAGAAGAAGGACGACGCCACGCGGCGCTCCCGCGAGCTCCTGGAACGGGTGGGCCTCGCGACACAGGCCGACAAGTACCCGGCACAGCTCTCGGGCGGCCAGCAGCAGCGCGTGGCCATCGCACGCGCGCTCGCCATGGAGCCCAAGGTGATGCTCTTCGACGAGCCGACATCGGCCCTCGACCCCGAGATGATCAATGAAGTGCTCGAGGTCATGCAGGGACTCGCCCGCGACGGCATGACCATGGTCGTCGTCACCCACGAGATGGGCTTCGCCCGGTCGGCCGCCAACCGGGTGGTCTTCATGGACGCCGGCCGCATCGTCGAGGACCGGGCCCCCGAGGACTTCTTCAGCAACCCGGAGAGCGACCGCGCCAAGGACTTCCTCTCCAAGATCCTGAAGCACTGACGGGGGGCCGGCCATGATGCGTACGACACGTCTGTTCGCGGCGCTCGTCCTCGCCGCCTGTGCCGCGACCGCCTGCGGCAAGGAGGGCAGCCCACCGGTGAAGGGGCCGCAGCCCGACGAACTGCCCAAGTACCAGGTAGCGACGGGGTTCCAGCTGCCGGACTCCGGCACCTGGAAGAAGGCGAAACGGCGCGGTCACCTCGTCGTCGGCGCCAAGGAGGACCAGCCCTTCCTCGGCGAGAAGAACCCCGCCACGGGGGCCTACTCGGGCTTCGACATCGAGATCGCCAAGATGATCTCGGCCTCGCTCGGCTTCGCACCCGAGTCGATCACCTTCAAGACGATCGCGTCGGCGAACCGCGAGACCGCCCTGCAGAACGGGCAGATCGACTACTACGTCGGCACCTACACCATCAACGACCTCCGCAAGAAGCTCGTCGGCTTCGGCGGCCCCTACTACATGGCGGGCCAGGGCCTCCTCGTGCGCAGCGACGAGGACGACATCAAGGGGCCGCAGGACCTGAACGGCAAGAAGGTCTGCTCGGCCGCCGGTTCGACCCCCTACCAGCGCATCCAGAAGGACTACCCGAAGGCGACGCTCGTCGCGTACGACACCTACTCGGTCTGTGTCGACAACCTGCTGACCTACCAGGTCGACGCCGTCACCACCGACGACGCGATCCTGATCGGGTACGCGGCCAAGGTGCCCGACGAGCTCAAGGTGGTCGGCAAGCCGTTCTCCGAGGAGCCCTACGGCATCGGCGTCCCCAAGGGCGACAACGCGCTGCGGTTCGCCGTCGACGACGCCCTCGCCGCACGGGAGAAGAACGGCGACTGGAAGAAGGCCTACGACGCCACCCTCGGACTCTCCGGGGTCCCGGCGCCGAAGCCGCCCGCCATCGACCGCTACCCGGCGAGCTGAGGAGGCGTCGTGGACGTACTGACAGACAACTTCTCCACCTTCGGCAAGGGGTTCGTCGGCACCGTCGAACTCACCGTCTACGCCTCGATCCTGGCCCTCGTGCTCGGCTTCGTGATGGCGTCCTGCCGGGTGGCACCGGTCGGCTCCTTCCGGGCGTTCGGCACCGCCTGGGTGACGGTCCTGCGCAACACCCCGCTCACCCTGCTCTTCTTCGCGGTGCTGCTCGGGCTGCCGCGCTTCGGACTCGTCCTGCCCTTCAAGGTGTTCGCCGTCCTCGCGCTCGGCTGCTACACCTCCGCCTTCATCTGTGAGGCACTGCGCTCGGGCATCAACACCGTCCCCAAGGGCCAGGGCGAGGCCGCCCGCAGCCTGGGGATGAGCTTCGGACAGACACTGTCCATGGTCGTGCTCCCGCAGGCCTTCCGGTCCGTCATCCCGCCGGTCGGCTCCACCCTCATCGCCCTCGCCAAGAACTCGGCCATCGCGGGCGCGTTCAGCGTCACCGAACTGCTCGGCACGTACAAGACGCTCAGTGAGCTCGGCTACAACATCATCTGGACGTTCGTCTGGATCGCCGTCGGCTACCTGATCATCACCCTCGCCATCAGCGCCGTCTTCAATGTCCTCGAGAAGCGCTGGGGAGTCGCCCGATGAAAGCCCTCTCCCACGAATCCACCGCCCTCTACGACGTTCCGGGCCCCAAGACCGAGCGGAGGCACAGGCTCTACGGGCTCCTCTCCACCGTGGTGTTCCTCGCCCTGGCAGGCTGGCTCGTCTATCTGCTCTTCGACACCGACCAGTTCACCGCGACCAAGTGGACGCCCTTCGAGTACAAGGGCATCCAGGAACTCCTCCTGAAGGGTCTGGGCAACACGCTCAAGGCCTTCGCCATCTCCGCGGTGCTCGCGCTCGCGCTCGGCGGACTGCTCGCGATGGGGCGGCTCTCCGACCACCGGCCGGTGCGCTGGCTCGCCACGCTCCTCGTGGAGTTCTTCCGCGCGATGCCGGTCCTGGTGATGATCTTCTTCGTCTTCGTGGCGCTGAAGGTCCAGCCGCTGCCGGCCCTGGTCACCGGGCTCACGCTCTACAACGGCTCGGTGCTCGCCGAGGTCTTCCGTTCGGGCGTGAACTCCGTGGAGCGCGGCCAGCGGGAGGCGGCGTACGCGCTCGGGATGCGCAAGACGCAGGTGATGACGCACGTCCTCGTACCGCAGGCCGTGCGCGCCATGCTGCCCGCCATCATCAGCCAGTTGGTGGTGGCACTGAAGGACACGTCGCTCGGCTATCTGATCACCTATGAGGAGTTCCTCCACGCCGGGAAGCTGATCGCGTCGAACCTCGACTACGATCTACCTTTCATCCCCGTGGTTCTGGTGATCTCGCCGATCTACATCGGGATGTGCATGCTGCTCTCGTGGTTCGCCCAGTGGGTGTCCAAACGACAGCGGCGCAATCCCAAGACCGAGGCCGCGGAAGTGGCCTCGGCCGAACCAGGGACGCTGCTGCCGGGTCCGCAGTAGCTAAAGGGGCCAGGGCCCACCCGGCAGCAGCCGGTGATCACTGTTCGCGCAGCGGGACCGACACGTACGACGGGTCGGACGCCGGCGAGGAGAAGGTCAGCTGTGCGCCGGTCGGGTTGTGCTCGATGTAGAGCGGGTCGACCGTGTCGACCACCAGGGCGAGTCTGTGGCCTGCCGGTACGTCGTAGGCCGTGGAGAACAACTCCAGGTCCACGCCGAACGGCCGGCCGGGAGTCTTGCCGTGGAAGGTGTACGGCGCGTTGCTGACCAGCTTGCCGAGGCCGAGCGGGCCCACGTCGTAGAGGTACGCGACGAGGGTGCCGCTCTCCTTGGTGCTGGTGAGCGTCGTGTGCAGCTTCGCCGTACCGCGCACCCGCTGGGCCGTGTCGTACTTCTCGGACTGCCAGACGCCCGCGTAGCGCCGCGGGAGCAGCGGCATCGAGGCCACCGGCGGGATCTTGAGGAACTGGTCCAGGGCGTTCGAGAGCAGCACGGTGCCGCCGTTGGCGCCCGAGTCGACGTTCGTGCGGAGCGTGGTGGAGCCCGCAAGGTCGATCTTCTTCTTCGTCGCGCCGACGGACTTCCAGTCGGGATAGCCCTCGTAGCCGCCGGTGGATCGGGACTTGAGCTGGACGGGCTGTTCGCTGTCGACGCCGTTCTTCTCGCCCTTGAGATAGCGGTCGAACCACCGCTGGGTCGAGGTCCAGGTGTCGTTCGGCAGCCCGAGCAGGCCGGTCAGCTCGGCGGTCGCGTGGTCGCCCGGACGGAATTCGAGGCGCTTGGGTCCGGTCAACTGCTCGTAGAACGCGGCGTATTGGTTGGGCGGGAAGATCGTGTCGCCCCAGGCGTTGCCGAGCATGACGGCCGCGCCGTTCTTGTTGATCTGGTCGATGTACGTCGCGGGGGAGCGCTTCTTGCCCCACGCGATCATCTCGTCCTCCTTGTCCAGGTCGGACGCGAGGAAGTCGTCGAGGGTCTGCTGGAGTTCGGGGCTGGGGCGGCCGGTGAGGGCGCCGGCGCCGCCGAGCAGCCCGGCGGCCTGGCGGTGCTGGGTGCGGCCGCTGTAGATCGAGTCGATGAGGTTGCCCCAGCCGCTGAGGGCGGCCACGGCCTTGATCCGCTTGTCGTGCCCCGCGGCGAGCAGACTGATGCCCGCGCCGTACGAGACACCGCCCATGCCCACCTTCGCGGGGTCGGCCGGGGTGTTCGCCAGGGTCCAGTCGATGACCTTGGAGGCGTCCGCGATGTCCTCGGGGCCGCCGGTCTCGATCTCGCCGCCGGACTGCCAGAAGCCGCGCGAGTTGTAACTGACCACGACATAGCCGGAGTTCGCGAGCTTCTGGGCCTGCGCGACGTACTCGACCTGCGGCATGGCCCAGCTGGTGGGCAGCACGATCGCGGGGTACTTGGCGCCGGCCGCGGCGCCCTCGGGGGTGAAGACGTTCGCCTTGAGGATCGTGCCGCCGTCGCCGGGGATGTCGACGAAGCGCACGTCCGTGGAGCTCGCCGCCCGTGGAGCGGCCGACGGGTTTCCACCGGCCGCCTGGGCCGCCGGGGCGAGGCCGAAGGCGGCGCCGGCGACGAGCGCCGCCGACGCGGCGCCCACGGTGGTCGTGCGCAGAGCCTTGCGGGGTTGTCCCACGGGTCACTCCTTACTCGTGCAAGCAAAGTGACCCGACGGTAACCTCGGGGCTTTACCGGGGGTAACCCGTCGGTAAGTTACGCCCCGGTAACGATTGTTGAGCTGTCTACTTCAGTGCGGCGGAGCTTCAGCCCAGCGCGCTCTTCGCCTGCCAGTCGGCCCAGGAGATGTTCCACTCGCCGTAACCGTTGCCCGGGTCCGGCACGCCCTTCGAGCCGCTGCCGGAGACCTCGAAGGGGTCGCCGACCCGGACCTGGCCGTAGAGCCAGGAGGCGTCGCCGTCGCTCATGCCGATGCAGCCCGAGCTGTGGTTGGTGTTGCCGAAGTACGAGGCGTTCCACGGGGCCGCGTGCGCGTACATGCCCGACCAGGTCAGACGCATCGAGTTGTCGACCATCTTGTCGTAGGCGTCGCCGAGCCCGACCGTCTCGGAGCGCATGTTGATCGTGCCCTCCTTGGCCATCAGGACGGACGTGCCGCCCCAGGACGCCTTGTCGCCGCCGGGCGTGCCCGCCGACATCGGGACGGTCTTCACGCTCTTGCCGTCGCGCACGAGCGTGGCCTGCTTGCTGTCGAGGTCGACCTTGACCTTCTGGCTCTTGCCGACCGTGAAGCCGGTGACGTAGTCACGGACGAACCAGCCGCCGCCGGTGCCCGAGTCGATGCCGCCGAGGCGGGCGTCGAGCTTCACCTTCGTGCCGGACTCCCAGTACTCCTTGGGGCGCCAGTCGACGCGGTCCTTGCCGTCGTAGTTCTTGATCCAGCCCCAGGATCCGGTCGTGTCGTTCGAGGTCGTCACCTTCAGGTGCTTCTCGACCTCGGCCTTGTTCTTCACCGGGTGGTCGAAGACGACGGAGAGGGGCTGCGCGACGCCGACCGTGGTGCCCTTGCCGGGCGTCAGGGACAGCTTGTTCACCTGCTCCGGGGCGGCCGTCCTGAAGGAGGTCCGCGCGCTGCCGCCCTTGTCCGTGGTCGCCTCGACCTTGTACGACGTGCCGGGCACCGCCTTGCGGTCCGAGGTCCAGGTGGTGCCGTTCGCGGCGACCTTGCCGCTGAGCTTCGCGCCCTCGGAATCGGTGACCTCGACCTGCTTCAGCCTGCCGTCGGCCAGCCTCACCTTCACCGGGGAGCCCGCCTTGGCCTGCTTGCCCTGGAGGTTGACCGATATGTCCGGCTTCTTCATCGAGGTGTCGGCGGATGCCGGGGTGCTGCCCGAACAGGCGGTCAGCGCGGCGGCAAGGGCCGCGAGACCCGCGGCCGTGACCGCGGCCCCGGTGTGGCGGGTGCGTATGGGGCGTCGGCGACTCGTCGAGCTCAGGAGCCTCAAGGGAACGTACCTCCGTGCGAATGTGGAACTGCACGGAGAGAGGGTCAAAGGTCCCGGTGGGTTGCCTCTTGCCCTGAATTGCCGAATAGGTCACAGAGGCCGGATGTGCGCCAAGCGGCCAGGTGCCTACTTCGCGCGGTGGGAGTTGCGCGGCAGTGCGGCAGCCGGGGCCGGGGTCTGGGCCGCGCGTGTGACGTCCCCGACGAGCTCGACGACGTCGGCGCCGTACGCCTGGGAGTTGACGACCTTCAGGAGCAGCACGAACGTGTTGGCGCCATGCTTGCGGGCGAGGCGCTCGTGGTGGCGGGCGAGGTAGCGGGTGGCCGCCTGGTTGGTGATCGCGCGCTGGCCGCAGAAGACGAAGACGGGTCTCGCCTCCTGCCCCTGCCCCGCGGTGAGCCGCGCGAGGATCACGTACTCCGTGATGCCGCCCTCCATGCGGTACCGCTCGCTGCCGATCTGGAAGGCGCCGCGGTCCGGGCCCGGCTCCGGTTCGGTGTTGATGCGGACGCCGGGCAGCAGGGAGTGCATGTGCGCGGCCATCCGGCGGTTCGCGGCCGGGGAGCCGACGCAGAATTCCGTGCGCTCGCCGAAGCTCTGCTGGGCGGCGTCATGGGCGACGAGCTGGGCGTGCGCGCCGCAGTCCTTGATCAGCGCGGCGAGTTCGAGGAGCGCGAACACGTCGTGGCGTACGACGGTCAGCTCGGGGCCGCCCGCCTCGCGGTTCACCACGAGCAGCGACTCGGAGTTGTCGGGCAGCCCGAAGAAGGCCTGCTTGCGGCGGAGCTTGCGCCGCCAGAGGTAGGTACGGGCGAGCCAGCCCAGCACGGCGCCGAGGCCGGCCGCGACCAGGCCGAGGACGATGGTGCGCACGTCGTCAGTCATGGGGGCGCATGCTAGCGGGCTCTAGGACCCGTGTTCGAGGGGGTCCTGACGTGGCGGGGGGACCGAAGTTACGCTGCGCGGACGGTTGTTGACTGGAGGTACGAATGCGTCGTGCTGTCGTACGGAATCTGACGCTATTGGCGGTCGGAGGGGTGTTGGTGTCGGTCGGTGCGGCCGCGCCCCCTTCGTCTCCGCGCTCGGCTGAACAGGCTTCGCAGTCCCCGCCGAAGGTGCCGGTGGCCGTCGGCTACGGCGGTGCCGTCTCCAGCGTCGACGCGGACGCGTCGGCCGCCGGGATCGAGGTCCTGAAGAAGGGCGGCAACGCGGTGGACGCGGCGGTCGCCACGGCGGCGGCCCTCGGCGTGACCGAGCCCTACTCCGCGGGCGTCGGGGGCGGCGGCTACTTCGTCCACTACGACGCCAAGAGCGGCAAGGTGAGCACGATCGACGGCCGCGAGACGGCCCCGCGGACCGCCGATTCCGGCCTCTTCCTGGAGGACGGCAAACCGATCCCCTTCGCGGACGCCGTCACCAGTGGCCTGGGCGTGGGCACCCCCGGCACCCCCGCGACCTGGCAGTCCGCCCTCGACAAATGGGGCAGCAAGCGGCTCGGCACGCTCCTGAAGCCCGCGGAGCGGCTCGCGCGCGACGGGTTCACCGTGGACGGCACCTTCCGCTCGCAGACCGAGTCGAACCAGGCCCGGTTCGCCGACTTCCCGGACACGGCGAAGCTGTTCCTGCCCGGTGGCGCGCTGCCCGTGGTCGGCTCGACCTTCAAGAACCCCGATCTCGCGCGGACGTACGAGGAGCTGGGGCGCAAGGGTGTCGGGGCGATGTACCGGGGCGACATCGGCAAGGACGTCGTACGGACCGTGAACAAGCCGCCGGTGGATCCTGCGTCGGGGCGGGTGGCCCGGCGCGGCGACCTGTCGGCGAAGGACCTGAAGGCGTACGCGGTGAAGCGGCAGGCGCCGACGAAGACCTCCTACCGCGGGCTCGACGTCTACTCGATGGCTCCCTCGTCCTCCGGCGGCACGACGGTCGGCGAGGCGCTCAACATCCTTGAGCGGACCGACCTCTCGAAGGCCTCCAAGAAGAAGTACCTGCACCGGTACATCGAGGCGAGCCGCGTCGCCTTCGCCGACCGCGGGCGGTGGGTGGGCGACCCCGCCTTCGAGGACGTACCGACGAAGGAACTGCTCTCGCAGCGGTTCGCCGACTCGCGGGAGTGCCTGATCCGCGACGACGCGGTCCTCAAGAGCCCGCTCGCGCCGGGCGACCCGCGGGACCCGGCGGACTGCGGGTCCGGTGACAAGGCGGCCCCGACCACGTACGAGGGCGAGAACACGACGCACCTCACGGCTGCCGACAAGTGGGGCAACGTCGTCGCCTACACCCTGACCATCGAGTCGACGGGCGGCAGCGGGATCACCGTGCCGGGGCGCGGGTTCCTGCTCAACAACGAACTGACCGACTTCTCCTTCGCGCCGGCCGACCCGGCCGTGCACGACCCGAACCTGCCGGGTCCGGGCAAGCGGCCCCGGTCCTCGATCGCGCCGACGATCGTCCTGGAGAAGGGGAAGCCGCTGGTCGCCCTGGGCTCGCCCGGCGGTGCCACGATCATCACCACCGTGCTGCAGACCCTGACCGGGTTCGTGGACCGGGGCCTGCCGCTCGTCGACGCGATCGCCGCGCCGCGCGCGAGTCAGCGCAACGCCGCGCAGACCGAGCTGGAGCCGGGGCTCTGGGACAGCCCGTTGCGGGCCGACCTCGAAGCGATCGGCCACTCCTTCAAGCAGAACCCGGAGATCGGGGCCGCGACGGGCGTGCAGCGGCTGCCTGGCGGCAAGTGGCTGGCCGCGGCGGAGAAGACGCGTCGCGGTGGCGGGTCGGCGATGGTGGTGCACCCCGGCTGAGCCGGGGCCGGGCGGGCCCTCCGGCCCGCCCGGCGGTTGCGCCAATAACTATACCGGTATGAGAATGGTCTTCTGGGTGGTGGCGGACTAGACTGACCGCATGGTGCGGACCCCCCTGACCCTTGAAGAGCGCGAACGCGGCGAGCGGCTCGGCCGGCTCCTGCGTGCCGCGCGTGGTGAGCGGAGCATGGTGGAGGTGGCCGCGAGCGCCGGGCTCTCCGCCGAGACGCTCCGCAAGATCGAGACGGGGCGGGCGCCCACGCCCGCGTTCTTCACCGTGTCGGCGCTGGCCGTCGCGCTCGGCCTCTCGCTGGACGAGGTCGCCCGGGCCTGTGCGCTGGTTCCGCTCGCACCGGTGTGAGTGACACCGCGCCGCGGGCCTTCGCGGTTACGGCGCGGGAGCCCACGCGGCGGCGTTCTCCACGGCGAAGTCCGCGAAGCTGCGGGCCGCCCGGCCGGTGATCCGCTCGACGGTGGGGTCCACGCGGTCCTCCGACCCGTGCGCGATGCCGTCGTCCATGGCCGCCAGTACATGAGTGAACGCCTCGGGCATCCCGGTGGCCGAGAGCCGCTCGCGGAACTCCGCGACCGGGACGGAGCGATGCCGGATCTCGCGCCCTGAGACCTTGGAGACGGCCTCCGCGACATCCGAGTAGCCGAGCGCCTGTGGCCCGGTGATCAGATGTGCCGCGTTGTGCGGCCGCTCGTCCGTCAGGGCCCGTACGGCGACGGCCGCGATGTCGTCCGCGTCGACGAACGCCACGCGTCCGCGCCCGGTGGCCGTCACGATCTCATCCGCGGTGCGGATGCTCTCGACGTGCGGATGGCCCGGGGTGACGAAGTTCTGCATGAACCACGAGGGGCGCAACACCGCCCACTCCGGGGCCAGTTGGCGCAGCGCCCGGTGGACTTCGCCCGCCCCTGGGTCGCCCTCGGCGATGGCTGAGGAACTCAGCAGCACGAAGCGGCGGACGCCCGCGTCGAGCGCACGCTCCAGGAACGGCACCATCAGCCGGGCCGGGGCGGCGTCCCCGATGGGCGGCACCAGATAGACGCCGTCCGCGCCGGTGAGGGCGGGGCCGTGCGTGGCGGGGTCGGCCCAGTCGAAGCGGACCTGGTCGGTGTCCGGCGCCGGGGTGCGGCTGCCGGGGCGTACGGACATGCCCCGGCCGGCCAGGGCTGCCGCCACGCGGCGGCCGGTGGTTCCCGTACCGCCGGTGATCAGGAAGCGCATCGTCATCGGTCCTCTCCGGGGCGAGCGGCGCCCACGGGGATCTCCCCGTCGAAGACGTCGGCCGCCAGCGCGCCGTTCCAGTAGTCGCGGAAGCGCGTGATCCGGCCCTCCTGAACCGTGACGACCTGGATGTACGGCATGTCGAAGGGGCGTCCGGTGGCGACCGCCCGGCCGGTGCCGCGCAGCTCCACGACGATCGTCTCGGGGTCGTCGGTGCGGTGGACGGTCAGGTCCTCGAAGCTCCGCAGGTCGATGTGGTCGGGATAGTCGGCCATGTAGTCGCGTACCGCCTCGCGGCCCACGAGTCGCCGCGGAGCTCCGGGGAGCGCGAAGGGGAACTCGAAGATTCCGTCCGGCGCCCACAGGCCGACCCAGCCGTCGATGTCCTTGGCGAGCAGGAGGTCGAGGGAGCGGGTGAACACGTCGGTCGCCGATGTGTGCGGCGTCCCGGTGGCGGGGTGTGTCGTCATGGCGGCGACGTTAACCTGACCCCGGGTCCGTTTACAAGTACCGGACCCGGGGTCGACTTATGCTGGGGTCTGCTCGCCCCGCCCGCCCTGCCCATGGGGCACTCATCGAGGAGGAACCATCGCCGCCCGCAAGGAGAGAGCCGACTCCGTCCGCAACAGGGCCGCGCTGCTGGCCGCCGCCGCCCGGCTGTTCAAGGACGCCGACGACCCCGACAGCGTCAAGATGGCCGACATCGCCCAGGCCGCCGGTGCCGGAAAGGGCACGGTCTTCCGGCACTTCTCCGACCGCATCGGCCTGATCGGCGCGCTGGTCGTCGAGGAGACGCAGCAGCTGCGCGAACAGGTCACCGACGGTCCGCCGCCGCTCGGTCCCGGCACACCGGTGGCCGAGCGGGTGCCCGCGCTCATGGCCGCACTCCTCGACCTCAAGCTGAACCAGCGCGCACTGATGCTGGCCCTGGAGCGGGCGGGGGCCGGCAGTCCCTACCTCAATCCGGCGTACGGACTCTGGCACTCCGAAGTCGCCGGAATGCTGTCCGCCGTACACGGGCGCGAGGATGCCGACTACCTCGCGCACGCCCTGCTCGCCGCCGTTCGCAGCGACCTGGTCGAGCACCTGACCAGCCAGGGCGCCGGTCCCGCGCAACTGCACGCGGGCCTGCGGACGCTCTGCGCCTCCGTCCTCGCTCACGGCGCGGGCAGCGGCGTGTGAGGTGCTGCCGGGCGGCCGGAAAACTGCGTGTAGCCGTCCCGTAACACGACTGGTGTTATCTTCCGGACCAGAACACTTCCGGCTCCATGGGGCGGTGCTGGCTCGAATGGCAGTTGGACAACTCCCGGAACAGGTCAGGGAGTTCGCGAGGTACCTGCGTGACCTCCTGGCGCGGCTCGATCCGGGCGCCGGGTGGTGCGGCGTGTTCTGGTCCCGGGACCCCGAGGGGATGCAGGCCTGCCTGGATGGCTCGGAAGTGCCCCCCTGGGACGTGGTGGAGGCGCTGCTGCACGATCTGGCCGCCGGGTACGGGGCGCAGGCCGCCGAGCGCGAGACGGAGCGGGCGCGGGCGCTGCACACGGCCTCGCTCACCGCGTACGACGCGCGGGCCGGGGGGCGCGGGCTGCTCGGCGAGCGCCTCGACATGATGCTCACCGAGCAGCGGTTCGCCGTGGAACGGCAGGTGGAACTGGGCTACTCGCTCGCGGCGGCCGCCACGCAGGACGAGGTGGAGCGGCTCAACCGCGATCTGGCCTGGGTCCGCGACGACCACGAGCGGGCGACCGCGCGGTGCGCGGAACTCCGGGAGCGCATCGAGCGGTTGGACCGGGCGGACCGCCCGCAGTGGGTCGACCTCGGCACTCCGGTCTCGGACGACTTCGCGGCCGTGGGGGCGGACGACTTCGAGGACGGGACGGCGGCGGGTCCTGACGCAGGGGCGGGCGGTTTCCGGAGCAGACCGGCGGCTTTCGGTGCCGGAGCTGCTCTCGGGGCCGAGGAGTTCGACGACTTCGGGGAGCAGACGCGGAACGCCTTCGGGGCCCGGACCGCGGACGGGTTCGGGGCCGCGGACGGGTTCGGCACGACGGCGGGTGACCTCGACGCGGGTTCGCCGCATCCCGGCACCCGCACGCCCGAGTTCGGCACCTTCCCGGACGAGGGCGCCCCGGCCCCCGACGCCCGCACTCTGTCGGCCGACCCATCAGGCCCATCCGACTCATCCGGCGCAGCCGCCCCCGAAGCACCCCGCGTCCCCAAGCAGGGCCGCAAGTCGCGTGACACGTCCCGTCGCCCGCGCCGCCCCCGTGGCGCCCGTTTCGCGGGGTTCGCCGGGCAGAGCGACGACGAGGGCGGGTCCGAGGCCGTCGCCGTACCGGAGTCGGCCGCGCAGTCGCCCGCCGCGAACACCCCGCGCGGCGCGCGGTTCGCGCACGCCGCCGAGGGGCTGGGCGGCACCGGTGAAGGCGGGCGCGGTGATTCCGCGGGGCCGGACCGCGACGCCGAGCGGGCCACCGCCGAAGCCGTCGCCGCGCTCATCAAGCTCCGGGGCGAGGGCCGCAGCGGCGAGGCGCACGGCGTACTCGTCGAGGCCGCGGGCTGGCCCGCGGCACGCCTGCCCGTGTTCGCCGGTGAGCTGCACCGCGCGGGCCTCGGCGCCGACTGGTCGACACTGCTCTGGGAGGCCGCGTCGCTGCCGCCCGACCGGCTCGTCGCGCTCGCCGACGCCCTCGCCGGGGCGGGCCGCGCCGACGACTGCCGCAAGCTGCTGCGGCAGGGCGTCTCCCGGCCCGCCCCGGAGATCGCCGAGGCGGTGCTCGCGCTGATCGACGCGGGCCGTGAGCGCGAGGCCCGTGCCCTGCTCGACGCCTACATCCGCGTCCGTACCCCCGAGGACGCGGCCGCGTGCGCGCACACCGATCCCTACCGCCTCATCCCGCAGCTCCTCCGGGCGGCCCAGGGAGTGTCGGACGAGCGCCACTGGGATCTCGTGCACGCGCTGCGCGTTGCCGGATTCAGCGCCTGACACGCCTGACGCACCCGTTGTGCGTGCGCGTTGTCTTCCGCTTCTCGTCCGCTTGGGTGCGAAACATGATCGACTCCGCCGGTTCACGGCGATGGTCTTGCCCAGCCCGTCGGGGAGGCTTACGTTTTCCTGTCTACGCACCAAGTCTACGGGCGTAGAAGCTCTCTGACGTCCCGTCGAAGGAGCAGCTCATGGCCAACGTCGTACGCGCCGCACTGGTCCAGGCAACCTGGACAGGCGACACCGAATCCATGATTGCCAAGCACGAGGAGCACGCCCGCGAGGCGGCCCGCCAGGGTGCGCAGATCATCGGCTTCCAGGAAGTGTTCAACGCCCCCTACTTCTGCCAGGTGCAGGAGCCCGAGCACTACCGCTGGGCCGAGCCCGTGCCGGACGGACCCACCGTCACGCGGATGCGGGAGCTGGCCCGCGAGACCGGCATGGTCGTAGTCGTCCCGGTCTTCGAGGTCGAGCAGTCCGGGTTCTACTACAACACCGCCGCCGTGATCGACTCCGACGGCTCGTATCTCGGCAAGTACCGCAAGCACCACATCCCCCAGGTCAAGGGCTTCTGGGAGAAGTACTACTTCAAGCCGGGGAACGCGGGCTGGCCCGTCTTCGACACGGCGGTCGGCAAGGTCGGCGTCTACATCTGCTACGACCGCCACTTCCCCGAGGGCTGGCGCCAGCTCGGCCTGAACGGCGCCCAGATCGTCTACAACCCCTCCGCCACCTCCCGCGGCCTCTCCGCCTACCTCTGGCAGCTGGAACAGCCCGCCGCGGCCGTCGCCAACGAGTACTTCATCGCCGCGATCAACCGCGTCGGCGTCGAGGAGTACGGCGACAACGACTTCTACGGGACGTCGTACTTCGTCGACCCGCGCGGCCAGTTCGTCGGCGAGACCGCGAGCGACAAGGCCGAGGAACTCGTCGTCAGGGACCTGGACCTGGGGCTCATCGAGGAAGTACGCCAGCAGTGGGCGTTCTACCGCGACCGCCGCCCCGACGCGTACGAAGGACTGGTACAGCCGTGAAGGACCTCCACACCCGCCACCGGGCCGTGCTGCCCGAGTGGCTCGCCCTCTACTACGCTGACCCGCTGGAGATCACCCACGGCGAGGGCCGCCGCGTCTGGGACGCGGAGGGCAAGCAGTACCTCGACTTCTTCGGCGGCATCCTCACCACCATGACCGCCCACGCGCTGCCCGAGGTCACCAAGGCGGTCAGCGAGCAGGCCGGACGGATCATCCACTCGTCCACGCTCTACCTCAACCGGCCGATGATCGACCTCGCCGAGCGGGTCGCGGGCCTCTCCGGCATCCCGGACGCCCGGGTCTTCTTCACCACATCGGGGACCGAGGCCAACGACACGGCCCTGCTCCTGGCCACCTCGCACCGCCGCTCGAACCAGATCCTGGCGATGCGCAACAGCTACCACGGCCGTTCCTTCACGGCAGTCGGCATCACCGGCAACAACGCCTGGTCGCCGACCAGCCTCTCGCCGCTCCAGACGCTGTACGTGCACGGCGGCGTCCGCAGCCGGGGGCCGTACGCCGCGCTCAGCGACGCCGAGTTCATCGAGGCCTGCGTCGCCGACCTGAAGGACATGCTCGGGCAGGCGCGCGGGGGAGTGGCGGCGCTGATCGCCGAGCCCATCCAGGGCGTCGGCGGCTTCACCTCACCACCGGACGGACTGTACGCCGCCTTCCGCGAAGTCCTGTGGGAGCACGGCGTCCTGTGGATCTCGGACGAGGTGCAGACCGGCTGGGGCCGCACCGGCGAGCACTTCTGGGGCTGGCAGGCGCATGCCGCGAGCGGTCCGCCGGACATCCTGACCTTCGCCAAGGGCATCGGCAACGGCATGTCCATCGGCGGTGTGGTCGCGAGCGCCGAGGTCATGAACTCCCTGGACTCCAACTCCATCTCGACCTTCGGCGGCTCACCGGTCACCATGGCGGCCGGCCTCGCCAACCTCACGTATCTCCTGGAACACGACCTCCAGGGCAACGCGCGGCGCGTCGGCGGTCTGCTCATCGAGCGGCTGCGCGCCATCTGCGCCCAGCTGCCCGTCGTACGCGAGGTGCGCGGCCGGGGCCTGATGATCGGCATCGAGCTGATCAACCCCGAGACGGGCGAGGCCCATCCGCAGGCGGCGTCCGCCGTCCTCGAAGCGGCCCGCGAGGGAGGACTCCTCATCGGCAAGGGCGGCGGCCACGACACCAGCGTCCTGCGCATCGCCCCGCCGCTCTCGCTGACCGTGGCGGAGGCGGAAGAAGGCGCGGCGATCCTCGAACAGGCCCTGCGGAGCGTCTAGTTCAGGCACCCGCACGCACCCGCACGTATCAGCACGTACCTGCGCGCACGAACGTACGAGCATGAAAGGGAGCGCCCCATCATGAGTACCCGCACCCTGATCCGCGGCGGACTGGTCATCACCGCCGCCGAAGAGACCCACGCCGACGTGCTGATCGAGGACGGCAGGATCGCGGCCCTCGCGGCACACGGCTCGGGCGCCGCCGAGGCGTGGACCGCGGACCGCGTCATAGACGCCTCCCACAAGTACGTGATCCCGGGGGGAGTCGACGCGCACACGCACATGGACTTCCCCTTCGGCGGCACGTTCTCGTCCGACGACTTCGAGACGGGCACCCGGGCCGCGGCCTGGGGCGGCACCACCACCATCGTGGACTTCGCGGTGCAGACCCGGGGACAGGCGCTGCGCGCGGGCCTCGACGCCTGGTACGCGAAGGCGGACGGCAAGTGCGCGATCGACTACGGCTTCCACATGATCCTCTCGGACGTCAACGAGCGGACCCTGAAGGAAATGGACCACCTCATCGAGGAAGGGGTCAGCTCCTTCAAGCTCTTCACCGCGTACCCCGGAGTCTTCTTCAGCGACGACGGCCAGATCCTGCGGGCGATGCAGCGGGCCGCCGTCAACGGCGGGCTGATCATGACGCACGCGGAGAACGGCCTCGCCATCGACGTCCTGGTGGAGCAGGCCCTCGCCCGCGGCGAGACGGATCCGCGCTACCACGGCGAGGTGCGCAAGACGCTCCTGGAGGCGGAGGCGACGCACCGGGTGATCAAGCTCGCCCAGGTGGCGGGCGCGCCGGTGTACGTGGTGCACGTGTCGGCGCAGGAGGCGGTGGCCGAGCTGGCCAAGGCCCGCGACGAGGGCCTGCCGGTGTTCGGGGAGACCTGCCCGCAGTATCTGTTCCTCTCCACGGACAATCTCGCGGAGCCCGACTTCGAGGGTTCCAAGTACGTCTGCTCGACCCCGCTGCGACCGCGCGAGCACCAGGCCGCGCTCTGGCGCGGGCTGCGCACGAACGACCTCCAGGTGGTCTCCACGGACCACTGCCCGTTCTGCTTCGTGGGGCAGAAGGAACTGGGCCGCGGGGACTTCTCCAAGATCCCGAACGGTCTTCCGGGGGTCGAGAACCGCATGGACCTCCTCCACCAGGCCGTGGTGGACGGGCACATCGGCCGCCGCCGCTGGATCGAGATCGCCTGCGCGAGCCCGGCCCGGATGTTCGGCCTGTACGGCAAGAAGGGCACGATCGCGCCGGGCGCGGACGCGGACGTCGTCATCTACGACCCGGCCGCCGAGCAGGTCATGTCGGCGGACACGCACCACATGAACGTGGACTACTCCGCGTACGAGGGCAAGCGCGTCACGGGCCAGGTGGAGACGGTCCTGTCGCGGGGCGAAGTGGTCATCGACCAGCGGAAGTTCACCGGCCACGCCGGGCACGGCGCGTACGTCCCGCGCTCCACCACCCAGTACCTCGGCTAGGAGACGCGACCATGGACTTCGGACTCGTCCTGCAGACCGATCCGCCGGCCGCGCAGGTCATCAGCCTGATGAAGCGCGCCGAGCGGAACGGCTTCAGCTACGGCTGGACCTTCGACTCGGCCGTGCTGTGGCAGGAACCCTTCGTCATCTACAGCCAGATCCTGGCCCACACGGAACGGCTGATCGTCGGCCCGATGGTCACCAACCCGGGCACGCGCACCTGGGAGGTGACGGCCTCCACGTTCGCCACGCTCAACGACATGTACGGCAACCGCACCGTCTGCGGCATCGGCCGCGGCGACAGCGCGATGCGGGTGGCGGGCCGCACCCCGAACACCCTCGCCCGGATCAGCGAGGCGATGAAGGTCATCCGCGCGCTGGCCTCGGGCGAGGAGGCGGACCTGGGCGGCACCACGATCCGCTTCCCGTGGATCGGCGAGGGCGCCGAACTCCCGGTGTGGATGGCCGCGTACGGGCCCAAGGCGCTGAAGATGGCGGGCGAGGAGGCGGACGGCTTCATCCTCCAGCTCGCCGACCCGTATCTGACGGAGACCATGGTGAAGGCGGTCCGCTACGCCGCCGCGGCGGCGGGCCGCGACCCGGCATCGGTGAAGATCTGCGTCGCGGCCCCCGCGTACCTCACGCAGGACGACTCACCTGCCGCGCTCGCCCACGCCCGCGAGCAGTGCCGCTGGTTCGGGGGGATGGTCGGCAACCACGTGGCCGACCTGGTGGCGAAGTACGGCGAACACTCGGACCTGGTCCCCGAGGCTCTCACCGAGTACATCAAGGCCCGCGAGGGTTACGACTACTCCCACCACGGCCGGGCCGACAACCCCGACACGGCCTTCGTCCCCGACGACATCGTGGACCGCTTCTGCCTCATCGGCACGGCACAGCAGCACATCGCCAAGCTGGAGGAGCTGAAGCGCCTGGGAGTCGACCAGTTCGCGCTGTACGCGATGCACGACGCCCGCGAGGAGGTCATCGACGGCTACGGCACCACGGTCATCCCCGCCCTGTCGTGAGAGCAGCGATCGCCGGGCCGTCGGGCGGTCAGGGCTGCCGGACGGCGATGAGGTCGAACTCCAGCGTCACCTTCGGGCTCACGAGGACGGAGGTCGCGGCGTTCCAGTTCAGGTCCCAGTCCTTGCGGTCGATGGTGGCGCTGCCCAGGAGGCCGATCCGGATGTCGCCCCGCGCGTCCGACTCGGCGGCGGTCAGCTCGACGTGGAAGGTGACCGGCTTGGTCACGCCGCGCATCGTCAGGTCGCCGGTGACCTCGTAGGTGGTCGCGTCGACCGGCCGTACCGCGGTCGAGGCGAAGCTGATGGAGGGGTGGTGGTCCGTGTCCAGGAACGTGCCGCGCAGCTGTTCGTCACGCTGCCGGTGGTGCGTCTGGAGGCTCGACGCCCGGATGGTGAGGCGTGCGCTGGACTTCGACGGGTGGTCGCCGAACAGGTAGCCGCTGCCCTCGTACTCCTCGAACTCCCCGCGGACCCGGGTGGACATGGTGTGCCGGCCGACGAAACCGACCCGGGAGCGGGCGGCGTCGAGTGCATAGGCGCCGGTCAGTTCGCCGGCGCTGAGGGTGGTGGGCATGGTGCCTCCTGCCTCTTCTCTCGTCATCGCGCGTGGACGGCTGGGCCCGGCCGCTCGGGCCGGGGCTCCAGCCGTGGTGGATCCGGGTCAGCCGAACTGGCCGACCTTGTAGTCGCCCGCCGGGTGCTGGGTGAGGACGTTCAGGCGGTTGAAGGCGTTGATGAGGGCGACGGTCGACACCAGGGCGGCGAGCTGGTCCTCGTCGTGGTGCTTGGCTGCGTTCGCCCACACCTCGTCCGGGACGCCACCGGCGGCGTCCGCGATCCGCGTGCCCTCTTCCGCCAGCTCCAGGGCGGCCCGTTCGGCGTCGGTGAACACCGTGGCCTCGCGCCAGGCGGCGACCAGGTGAAGGCGTTGCTGGGTCTCTCCTGCGTGCGCGGCTTCTTTGGTGTGTATGTCGACGCAGAATCCGCAGCCGTTGATCTGGCTGACGCGGAGCTCGACCAGCTCCCGCGTCGCGGCCGGCAGCGTCGACTCCAGGAGCGACCTGCCCGCGAGGGCGATGTGCTTGACGGCACCGGCCGAGACCGGATTGGTGAGGAAGTCGAGACGGGCCTGCATGGTGATCTCCCTTTTCTTGGCTGTCCGGCCGGTCCACCCCGTGGACGGGCGGACCGGCCGGTGGCGGGATCGTTGTCGTCCCTGCAGCACCGACGGGACAGCCCCTCGAAATGTGAGGTGCGGGGGGGCGACGTCACATTCCGAGGGGCTGTCCCGTCGGGAGTGGGAGAGGCTGTCGCGTCGGACGCGGGACGGCTGACGCGGCAAGGGAGCGGCGACACATGGGGACCCAGTTCGAGCCCGGCGACGGACAGATCGACGGACAGATCGACGCGAGCCTGAGTGCGGTCATGGGCGAACGGCGCCAGTTGATCAATCTCGCGTACCGGCTCCTCGGCTCCCTGGCGGATGCCGAGGACGTCGTACAGGAGGCCTACGTCCGCTGGTACGCGATGTCCCCGCGGCAGCAGCAGGCCATCGAATCCCCCGGCGGCTGGCTGACGAGGGTCGCCGGGCGCATCTGCCTCGACCAGCTCCGCTCGGCGCGGGTCCGGCGCGAGAGCTACGTGGGCGAATGGATCCCGGAGCCGCTGCCCGATCGCACGGAGTGGGCCGACGGGCGGCAGGGCGGCGCGACCGCCGACCCGGCCGACCGGGTCACTCTCGACGAGTCGGTCAGCATGGCTTTCCTCGTCGTGCTCGAATCGATGACCCCGGCCGAGCGCGTCGCGTTCATCCTGCACGACGTCTTCCGCTACTCCTTCGCGGAAGTGGCCGAGATCGTCGGACGCAGCCCGGCGGCGTGCCGCCGGCTCGCCTCGTCGGCGCGCCGCCGTACCCGTGCCTCGGACGTACCCGCCCCGTCGGCTGCCCGGCGCGCCGCCGTCGTCAGAGACTTCAGGCACGCCTGGGAAACCAAGGACATCGCCGCGCTCATCGGTATCCTCGACCCCGACGCCACGGCACTCGCCGACGGCGGAGGGCTGGTCGACTCCGCGCCCCGCCCCCTCGTGGGAAGCGAGGAGATCGCGCGTTACCTGGTCGCCGTCTCCGCCGTCATCGACGAGCAGGCGTTCGATCAGACGATCCTGGAACGCACGGTGAACGGCCAGCCCGGACTGGTGGTCCAGCACGACGGCGTCACCACGTCCGTGCTGGCCTTCGACATCGAGGGCGACCGGATCACGCGCATGTGGGCGGTACGGAACCCCGAGAAACTACGGCCCTGGACGTCGTATTGATGAATCGAGCCAAGGCGCCCGCGCCGCTGATGTGACGTGACCGGGGCAACAACTCCGGCCTCCCCGCGCCGTGCTGTTCGGCTCGAAGAAGCTGCCGGACACGGCCCGCGCGGTGGGCAAGTCACGGCGGATCCTCAAGAGTGAGACCAGGGCGATGCAGGAGAACGGGGAGCGGGGAAAAGCTAGGCCGTGGCCCTGCGGGTCCGGGCCGGGCGCACCGCGGTCACCAGCCACACCCCCGCCCGCAGCCGCACGCCGTGCTCGGTGGCATGCGGCCGGAACACCTCCTCCATGGAGACCCGTGTCGCCTCGGTGACCGTCCGGTCCGGGGTGCGCGAGAGCATGAAGTCGACGGCGTCCGCCGGGGTCCGGCCCCACACGGTCTCCACCGGTACGGGGGTCACCGTCACGTCCTCGTAGGCGGCGAGGACCTCGTGGATGCGGGCCGGGTCGGAGAGCGAGGCCATGGCGTCGTGCGCCGCGGGGACGCTCTCCTGTGCCAGGAGCTCGGCGAAGAGGCCGAGCGTCCGGGCCTCCTCGCTCTCCGCGCCGACGGGCTGCGGACAGACGAACACCAGCCGCCCGCCGGGGCGCAGCGCACGGGCGATGTTCGTGAACGCGGCGGTGTGGTCGGCGAAGAACATCACCCCGCCCCGGCTGATCGCGACGTCGTACCCGGCCGCGGGGAAGGGGTGGAGCTGGGCGTCGGCCTGTTCGTACGCCGCGTTCGTGATGCCGTCGGACGCCGTGCTCGCGCGGGCGCGGTCGAGGAGCGGCGCCGAGATGTCGACCCCCACCGCGTGGCCGTGCGCGGCGAGGCGGGCCGCGATGCGGGTGGTGGCGCCGGCGCCGCAGCCGACGTCCAGGACGCGGTCTCCGGCGCCGATGGCGGCGGCGTCGAAGAGGGCGTCGTTCACGCCGGACAGCATCGTGTCGTAGCGGTCGTGGTGGCCGGCCCAGTGGGTGCCCAGGGGGCCGTTCCAGGCCTTGCCCTGACGGGAGTTGGGGCCCGCGGTCGCCTCTGTCGTCATGCTGTCTCCTCGGCCTGGTGGGCCGCGTGCTGCGCCGCGAGCGCGGTCTCGATGCGGTCGACCGCCGTGAACGCGCCGAACGCGATCAGGTGTACGAGGCAGTGGTCGCTGAACGGCGGCTTCTTCCAGGCCGCCACGTCCTCGTCGGTGATGCGGTACGGGGCGAGCGCGGCGAGCAGCGCGAGCCGTGCCCCCGGGCGGGACGCGCGGTCGGGCAGGGCCTCCCAGGCCAGCGGCGGATGCGTGCCGTCCCATGCGGCCACCGTCGCCCGCACGAGGGCCAGGTCGGCCTCGTCCAGGAGGCCCGCGCCCGTCGTCGCCGCGGTACGCAGCGCGGCGTAGGCGGTGCCGATGGGTGTGCCCGCGGCCCAGGAAGGCCCGGGCTGCGGGTCGTCGAGCAGGGACAGCGAGTCGCCGGGGGTGAAGGAGCGGCGCACTGCCTTGTGGAGGGTCCGGCCGCCGATCGAGCGCACCGCCCGGAAGCGCTGCGCGTTGCACGGCAGGATGGCCTCGGTGATCAGCGCGGACGCGACGCGGTTGATGAAGTGGAAGGTGAGCGCGGTGCCGATGTGGGCGGGGGCGTGGGCGCGCGGGAAGGGCGGCGGGCCGAGCTCCGGCACCTGGGGTGTCCGGGTGGCCTTGCCCCAGGCGAGCAGTCGCGCCTGCGCCGGGTCCTCGGGCTCCTCGCCGCGCAGCACCCGCTCGGCGACGCGGTGGTCGCCGGTGGCGTGCAGCATCATCGTGTGCGCGTTCACGCAGAACGGGCAGCGGTTGGCGAGCGAGACACCCACGGCGACCAGTTCGCGGTCGGTGCGGGTCGTGCCGCCGCTGCCGAAAGTGTCGTCGCCGGCGGCCAGCAGGGACTCGCGGAGCAAGGACCAGGCGGCGGTGAGCAGTTCGGGCGCCGGGCTGAGGGCGACGAGCGGCGCGGGCTCGGCGATGCCGAAGTCGGCGGCCATCTGCGCGTAGGCCTCGGCGGTCCTGCCGGACGCGGACTTCGGGAGTACGGGATCGGTGTATCGGTAGGTTGCCATGGCCCGATGCTGGCGGCACCCGATGCCTCGGGTCGTCGTCCGCCGGAAGGCAGTTCGGGCTGAGCCGCCGGGGTTCGTGCGGGCCCACGACTACTGCGCGGGGAGTAGTGCGAGAGCAGTCTGTTGGGGTGACGCGCTCGTCCGTGGCGGCACCTATCGTTTCTGAACACGGCGGGGGATACGCCGCAGCGCGGGAGGCTGGTGAGGCGGGTGAGTGTGCGGGAGTGGGTTAGGGAGCGGGTGCGGCAGGAGTGGGTCGGGGATCTGGTGCTCGCCGTTGTGGTGGGCGTGATCGTCTCGGTCGCGGTGATGCTGGGTGACGGTGGTGCGGGGTTACTCGACTACGCCCTGATCGCCGGTGGTTCGCTGGCCCTGGCCGTGCATCGCAGGGTGCCACGCACCGTGCTCGCCTTCACCACGGCCTGCCTGCTCGGCGAGGTGGTGTACGGGGGCGCGGGCAGCGTCGCGGCGATTCCGGTGGTCGCGGCCGTGCACACGGCCGCTCGCGCCGCCCACCGGGGCCTCGCCGCCCTCGCCGCCGGGGTGTTCCTCGTGGGCTTCACGGTGGCGGGGGAGGCGTCGGACGACGTCATGCAACGGACGCTGCTCCTGGCCGGCTGGTTCCTGTGCGCCCTGGTCACGGGGCTCGCCGACAAGAACTGGCAGGCGTATCTGCGCCAGACCGAGCAGCGGGCCATGGAGGCCGAGCGGACCCGCGAGGAGGCGGCGCTGCGCAGGGCGGGCGAGGAACGGCTGCGGATCGCACGCGAACTGCACGACTCGCTGACGCACAGCATCTCGATCGTCAAGCTCCAGGCGGGGGTGGCCGTCCACCTCGCCCGCAAGCGGGGCGAGGACGTACCGCCCGCGCTGCTCGCCATCCAGGAGGCGAGCGGCGAGGCGATGCGCGAACTGCGTTCCACGCTCACGGTGTTGCGCACGGACGAACCGGCGGGAAGCCCGGCACTGCTCGTCGAACGTGCGCGGGCGGCCGGGCTCGCGGTGGAGCTGACGGTGCGTGGCCGGGAGCGGCCGCTGGCCGGTGACCTGGAGCGGGCGGCGTACCGGATCGTGCAGGAAGGCCTCACCAACGCGGCACGCCATGCGGGGGGCTCCGCGGAGGTGACGGTCGGACTCGACTACGGGGAGCGGGTGTTGGGGGTCCGGGTGGAGGACGACGGGGTCGCCGAAGCGGACCGGCCGCCGGTGGAAGGCACCGGACTCACGGGGATGCGGGAGCGGGTCGCCTCCTTGGGCGGGACGCTGCGGGCGGGGCCGAGGAGCGAGGGGGGATTCCTGGTGCGGGCCGAACTGCCTTTGGAATACGAGACGTTGGTGGGCGAGCCGTCGGTGAGGGGAGTCGACCGGGCCGAAGCGTCCGGGGGAGTGACGGTGGCCGCTGATGCCGGGTGGCATTCCGGGGAGGGCGCGTGATCCGGGTGGCGCTCGTCGACGACCAGGCGTTGATGCGCGCCGGGTTCCGTGCGCTGCTCGACGCCGAGGACGGCATCGAGGTGGTGGGGGAGGCCGCCGACGGGGAGCGTGGGGTCGCACTCGTGCGGGAGTGCGTGCCGGACGTGGCGCTCATCGACGTACAGATGCCGGTGATGACCGGCATCGAGGCGACGCGCCGGATCGCCGCCGACCCGCGCCTCGGCGGCGTACGCGTCGTGATCCTCACCAACTACGGCCTCGATGAGTACGTCTTCGACGCCCTGCGCGCCGGGGCCAGCGGCTTTCTGCTGAAGGACACGGAGCCCGCCGACCTGCTGCACGGCATCGAGATCGTCGCGCGCGGGGACTCCCTGCTCTCGCCCTCGGTGACCAGCAGGCTGATCGGCGAGTTCGTCTCCCGGCCGCCGGACCGGGCCACCGCGCCGGGTCTGGAGAACCTCACCCGCCGGGAGCGTGAGGTCACCGCGCTTGCCGCGCGCGGACTGACGAACGAGGAGATCGCCACGCACATGGTGATCAGCCCGTTCACGGCGAAGACGCATGTGAGCCGGGCGATGACGAAGCTCGGGGCGCGTGACCGGGCCCAACTGGTCGTCTTCGCCTACGAGTCGGGGCTCGTCGAGGCCCGCAACGCGAGTCAGTAGGTGCGTGATCGAGGCAGAGCTCTTAGGGCGTCGCGGTGCTCAGCACTCAACCAGGAGGAAACTCTGGCCATGGCATGATCTCCGCGTGACCGCCATACCGTTCAGACACGCCTCCGGACACGTCACCGGACGCATAGCCGTCCTCGCGGCCGTGGTCCTGCTCGCCTCCGGATGCGGGCTCTCGGAGGAGCTGGATCGGGAGCGGGATCCCGGGCGTACGGCGCCTGCCGAGGATGACCGGTCCACGGCGGAGGACGGCATGGCCGCCCCCACCGGCCCCGACTCGCCCACGGGGGACCCCGTACAGACCGCGCCGCCCGAGGTGCCCGAAGTGTCCGACGCGCCCTCGGCGTCCTGCCCCACGTCCGGGGTCCGCATCGAGGCGGGCATCGTCAGCGCCGCCATGGGCCTGCGCGCGATGAGCGTGACGCTGACCAACTGCGGCAAGGACACCTACCGCCTGAAGGGCTACCCGAAGCTGCGGGTCCTCGACGAGCACCGCGAGCCCCTCGACGTACAGATCCTCGAAGGCACCGAGCCCATCATGACGAGGGACGACGACCCCGGCGCGCACCACTCCGTCTCGCTCAAACACGGGCAGCAGGCCTACACCGTCCTCGCCTGGCGCAACACCGTCACCGACACGACGACGACCGCCGTCAGCGGCACCTATCTCAAGGTCACCCCGGCCCCCGGCGCCGGCCCGGCAACCGTGACCCCGGAAGGCCGCATCGACCTCGGCAACACCGGCCGCATCGGCACCACCGCCTGGCAGCGGAGCCCGTCGGACGAGATGAACCCGTCCCGGCCTACGGCACCCGCGCCGTCCACTCCGGCGAGCTGAACTTCGTACGGGCCAGCTCCCGCGCCCTGGCCATCTCCTCGTCCGTGGCCTTGCCCGCCGTCAGGCCGTACCGCGTGCGGAAGGAGTCGAGCATCCGCTCGATCACGGCCTCCCGGGGCAGACCCGTCTGGCGGCGCAGCGGATCCACACGCTTCTTCGCGCTCCTCGTGCCCTTGTCCGAGAGCTTCTCGCGGCCGATGCGGAGCACCTCGACCATCTTGTCCGCGTCGATGTCGTACGACATGGTCACGTGGTGCAGCACGGCGCCGTGCCCGCCCGCGACCCGCTTCTGGGCGGCGCCCGCGACCTTCCCCGCGTCGGTGGCGATGTCGTTCAGCGGTTGGTACCACGCCTTGATGCCCATGTCGCCGAGGGCTTCCAGCACCCAGTCGTCCAGATAGGCGTAACTGTCGGCGAAGGACAGGCCCTGCACGAGGGAGTCGGGCACCGAGAGCGAGTACGTGATGGCGTTGCCCGGCTCGCAGAACATGGCGCCGCCGCCACTGATCCGGCGCACCACCTCGATGCCGTGCCGCTCGGCGCCCGCCGGGTCCACTTCGTTGCGCAGGGACTGGAAGCTGCCGATGACGACCGCCGGGGACGCCCACTCCCACACCCGCAGCGTCGGCGGGCGGCGCCCGGCGGCGACCTCCTCGGTGAGCACCTCGTCCAGGGCCATGAGCAGAGCGGGCGACTCGGGGGCCTCGTGGATCAGCTGCCAGTCGTAGTCGGTCCAGTCGGTGGCGTGCGCGAGGGCGCGGCGCACCGCGACGCCCACCCCCTCCGAAGTGAGTCCGTACAGCACCGTGCCCTCGGGGAGCGCCGCGTCGACGCGGGCGGCGAGGCCCGCCGCGTCGGTGTCGGCGGGTGCGCCCTCCAGGGCGCGGCTCAGGGCATCGAACGCCTCGTCGGGCTCCAGGAAGAAGTCCCCCGCCACCCGCACGTGCCGCAGCACGCCGTCCTCGACCTCCAGATCCACGACGACGAGCTTGCCGCCGGGGACCTTGTACTCACCGTGCACTCTGCATCCTCCGGGGGCTGCTGCTGGGTCAGGCCGGATCGCGGACACCGTCGGCCTGCGATTTCATATCAGGACAACTCGGTCCACTGGGGATAGATTCCCGCACAGGGTGGTCAGTCGTTCCCCCGGCGCCCGCCCCGACGGGAGCTGACGAGGAGTCCATGAGCCACGCAGAGACGAGTGACCGGGCCACCGCCGGAGCATCACCGGCCGTCAAGCTGACCCTCACCACGCTGACGATGATGGTCGTCGGCTCCATGGTCGGCGCGGGCGTGTTCTCGCTGCCACGACGGTTCGCGCAGGAGACCGGTGTCGCGGGCGCCCTGATCGCCTGGGCGATCGCCGGTACGGGCATGCTGATGCTCGCGTTCGTCTTCCAGACCCTCGCCGTCCGCAGACCGGACCTCGACGCCGGTGTCTACGCCTACGCGAAGGCCGGGTTCGGCGAGTACCTCGGCTTCTTCTCCGCCTTCGGTTACTGGGCCAGCGCGTGCGTCGGCAACGTCACCTACTGGGTGCTCATCATGTCGACCGTCGGGGCCATCTGGCCGACCCTCGGCGACGGCGACACCCTGCTCGCCGTCGTCCTGTCGTCGTTCGGACTGTGGGGGTTCTTCCTGCTGATCCGGCGCGGGGTCAAGGAAGCGGCGGCGATCAACCGGATCGTCACCGTCGCCAAGATCGTGCCGATCATCGTCTTCGTGATCCTGGCGCTCTTCTTCTTCGACGCGTCCGTGTTCGCGGACAACTTCGGCGGCGCCGACTACGCGGGATCACTCTTCAACCAGGTGCGCGGCACCATGCTGGCCACCGTCTTCGTCTTCCTCGGGGTCGAGGGCGCCAGCGTCTACTCCCGGCACGCCAAACGCCGCGAGGACGTCGGCAGGGCCACGATCCTGGGCTTCCTCAGCGTCTTCGCCGTCTTCGCCTCCGTCACCATCGTGTCGTACGGGATCATGCCGATGGCGGAGATCGCCGAGCTGCGCCAGCCCTCCATGGCGGGCGTCCTGGAGGAGGCCGTCGGTACCTGGGGCAAGGTCTTCGTCAGCGTCGGGCTCATCGTCTCCGTGCTCGGCGCCTACCTCGCCTGGACGCTGATGGCCGCGGAAGTGCTCTTCGTCGCCGCGAAGGACGACGACATGCCCCGCTTCCTGCGCAAGGCCACATCGCAGGACGTGCCGGTCCCCGCGCTCCTGATGACCACCGCACTGAGCCAGGTGGTCCTGGTCGTCACGATGTTCTCCGACGACGCGTTCAACTTCGCGCTCGACCTGACCAGCGCGCTCAGCCTCATCCCGTTCCTGCTCGCGGCCTGCTTCGCCGTCAAGATCGCGCTCGGCCCCGGCAGCGAGCAGGTCGCCGGGCGGAGCACCCGCAAGGAACTCGTGGTCGCGGTGATCGCCACGCTGTACACGGCGTTCCTGCTGTACGCCGCCGGGCTCAAGTTCGTCCTGGTCTCCTTCCTCCTCTACGCCCCCGCGACGCTCCTGTTCATCAAGGCCCGGCGGGAACAGAACCGGCGTCTGTTCTCCCCGCGCGAGGCCGTCATCTGCGCCGTCTCGATCGCGGGCGCCGTCGTGGGAGTGATCGCCCTCGCGGCCGGCTGGATCGAACTCTGACCGTCCCGACCTTTGCCGCCACCGACCGAAAGGCGCCCCGTGACCAGCCACGACACCCCCGCCACCCCGAACTTCGGCGTCCACTCCGAGGTCGGCAGGCTGCGCAAGGTACTGGTCTGCGCGCCCGGACTCGCGCACCGCAGGCTGACCCCCACCAACGCCGACGACCTGCTCTTCGACGACGTCATGTGGGTGGAGAACGCCCAGCGCGACCACGCCGACTTCGTCATCAAGCTGCAGCAGCGCGGCGTCGAGGTCGTCGAACTGCACGACCTGCTGGCCCGGACCATGGCGATCCCCGAGGCGAAGTCCTGGCTCCTCGAACGGAAGATCACCGCGAACGAGGTCGGCCTCGGACTCACCGACGACACCCGTGCCTTCCTGGAGACACTGGAGCCCCGGCAGCTCACCGAGTACCTCATCGGCGGCCTGGCCACCGCGGACCTGCCGGACGAGTTCCGCTCCGACTACGTCTCCCTCGTGCGCGAATCCACCGGCGTACGCGAATACCTGATGCCCCCGCTGCCCAACACCCTCTACACCCGCGACACGACGTGCTGGCTGTACGGAGGTGTCACGCTCAACCCGCTGTACTGGCCCGCCCGGCACGACGAGACGCTCCTGATGAAGGCCGTCTACCAGTTCCACCCCGACTTCACCGGCGCCACGGTGTGGTGGGGCGACCCCGAACTCGACTGGGGCCAGGCGACGTTCGAGGGCGGCGACATCATGCCCGTCGGCAACGGCGTCGTCCTGATGGGCATGAGCGAGCGCACCTCACGCCAGGCCATCACCCAGGTCGCCGCCTCGCTGTTCAAGAACGGCGCGGCCGAGCAGGTCATCGTCGCGGGCATGCCCAAGCTGCGCTCCGCGATGCACCTCGACACCGTGTTCACCTTCGCCGACCGCGACATCGTCACGCTCTACCCGAAGATCATGGATGCCGTGCACTCCTTCACGCTGCGCCCGAGCGACAAGGCGGCGGGCGTCGAGATCACGGACGAGGGCTCGCGCCCCTTCGTCGACGTCGTCGCCAGGTCGCTGGGCCTGCGCGAGCTGCGCGTCATCGAGACGGGCGGGGACGTCTACGCCTCCGAGCGGCAGCAGTGGGACAGCGGCAACAACGCCGTCGCCCTGGAACCCGGCGTGGTCTTCACGTACGACCGCAACACCCAGACCAACACACTGCTGCGCAAGGCCGGGGTCGAGGTCATCACCATCGTCGGCGCCGAACTCGGGCGCGGTCGCGGTGGCGGGCACTGCATGACGTGCCCGCTCGTCCGCGACGCCGTGGACTTCTGAACCGGCCGGCCGGGCTCAGTACCGCTGTGCCTTGACCAGCTTCGCGGTGAGCTTCGGCTCCGGGGGTTCGTGGCTGATGGCGTACCGCTGGGCCCGCTTGCCCGGTTCGAGGTCCTGCGTGCCGACGTAGCGGGTCTCCACGGTCTTGCCCGAGGAGTCGACGAAGTCGACCTGCACGGCGAAGTCCGCCTTCTTGTCGGTCCGGTTGGTGAAGGTGACCACGGAGGCGAGCACACCGCCGGTGTCGGCGCGCGGCTTCCCCGTCATGGAGACGTCGGCCGTCGCGTTGCCCCGCCCGTCGACGCCCTTGAGGGCGTCCTCGGCGGCCTGGTTGGCCCGTTCCGTGTCGGCGGACACCGACGCCTCGAACTCGTCCGCGCGCTCCGACGCGGAGGCCTCGGCGGCGGACGCCGAGGCGCGGGCGGACTCGGCCGCCTCCGAGGCCTGCGACTTCAGCGGCGACGCGGTCTTCTCCGAGAAGGACGACGCGTCGGGGGCCGTCGGCCGTTCGCTGACCGAGCCGCTGCTCTCGGCCGAGGGGGAGTCGTCGTCGGAGCCGCACGAGACGAGGGCGGCGGCGGCCGTCACCGTGGCGGCGAGCGTGAGGGCGGCGGACACCACGGGCCCGCGGCGCGCGCGGCGCGTGGTGCGTCGTTTCCCGAGGGGTGGCAGGGGATTCATTCGCTGCGGTCCTTTCCCTGATCTCTGAAACGGTGGGGCTGACGTCAGTACCGCAGGACGCAGGCGATCCGGCCCCGGTCGGTGAGCCTGCCTTCGGGTACGAAGCGGACCTGCGCGCCGGTGTCCAGGGCCCGCTCGACGATGTCGTCGACCACGTCGTCCACCGCGTCGAGATCGTCGTCGCCGGCCGGGACGAGATGCCCGCCGTCGTCGCGCACGGTCGCCTGGTAGCTGTCCTCCACGGCGAGGAGGCGCACCCGGTCCGTGGTCACGTTCTGCCAGACCTCGTCGAGGCCCGCGGCGTACTGATGCCGTCCCTGCGCCGCGTCCAACTCGTGCACCACGGAGTCGAGTTCGGACTTCTCCCGGGTGGCGAGGAAGGGGCGCACCGCTTGCCACACCGCGTCCACCGGGCCGTGCGCGAGGCCTCCGTGCGGCACCGCAGTGGCCCCTCTGATGACCGCGCCGACGTCGTCGAGGAGGGAGAGCGCCGCGGCCTCACCGGCCACGAACAGGGGGCGCGGATGCGCGTGCAGCACACGGGCCGCGGCCAGGTCCGCCTCGCGCAGGAACTTGCGGGTGTGCTCGTCGCGGAAGGTGCTCGGCACGTCGCCGATCCGCTCCTTGCGCTCGGCGTCGGGGTCGTCGAGGCTCCGGGTCAGCGGGAACCCGTCCGCCGTGTGCTCGACGACCCGCTCCGGGGTGCCGCTCCACAGCGAGACGCGGTCGGCCGAGACAGCGAGGACCCAGTAGGGGCGCTCGGCGGCCTGGGCCGCGACGACGTTGCGGGTCAGGAAGGTGTCCGAGAAGACCACGCGCGATGGCACGGTCCTGGCCAGCGACCACACCTGGTGCTCTCCGGGGGCGGCGAAGACGGCGAGCCCGTCCCCGGCGTGCACGAGGTCGATCTCCGCCACCGCCCGGTCCAGCTGCGCGGCCACCTCGATCCGCTGTTCCCTGGCCACGGCGGGGTCGGACTTCAGGCGCTCCTTGGCCTCGGCGACGAGGTTGCGCAGCCGCACGGGATCCTGCGCGTTGTCCGGCTCTCTGCGGTGGGTCGGCAGCAGGACCGTGACGGCGGGATAGGGGCGCGGCCGACGCAGCCCGGCCAGCGTGGCCGGGTTGAGGGAGGGATGCATGGGTGACCCTTTCGGGGCGGGGCGGCGGGCGAGGAGCCTCCCGGAGGGGCATGCCTCACGCCTCAGGGAGGGCGTTACGCCATGAAACGCACCCTATGCCGGTTCCGGGGCTGTGGCATGTCCCCGAGACGCTTCGACCACGTGGTGACGGCCCGAAATGAAGCCCTGCGTCGCGTCGTCTACATATGGTTTGCGAACTATGCGTGGGATCGGCGGGGCGGCGAACAGCATGACCGGAAGAGCGGACACCTGGCGCGAGACCGTGCGGCGGGGCGTGCGGGGCGTCGCGCGGCGGGCCGGGGCGGTCGCCAGGAAGCCGTACTGGGAGCGGCCCGACCCCACCCACCTCGTCCGGCGCTGGCCCGACCTCACCGCCGCCTGCTTCGCCACCGTCTTCTTCTGGCTCTCGCTCACGCCGTCCCTCGTGCCCCGCCCCTGGCTGCTCCAGGGCGTCGTCGGAGGGATCACCGCGGCCATCGGCTACGGCCTCGGCTCGGTGGTCGCCACCGCGTGCCGCGCGCTGTTCCGGTGGCGGCCGGGCGAGAAGGCGCGGGCCCGCCTCTGGCAGGCGTACTGGGTGCTCGGGCTCGTCCTCACCGTCCGGCTGATCACCGAGAGCGACCACGCGCAGCGCCGCCTGCGCGAGCTCCAGGGGCTGCCGCCGACGACGGCCTGGCGCACGCCGGTCATCATGCTGATCGCCGTCCTGCTCTGGGCCCTGCTCCTGCTCGCGGCCCGTGGCAACCGGCTGGGGTCGCGCAGGCTGATCCGCGCCCTGCACCGGTTCGTGCCGCTGCCCCTGGCCATCGGGCTCGGCCTCACGCTGAGCGCGCTGATCGTCACGATCGGACTGCGGGACGTCGTCTTCCAGCGCGGCGTCATCGACCTCGCGGACCGCATCGCGTACGCGACGAACGGCGGCACCGAGAAGGGCGTCCGGCGGCCGGACTCACCGCTGGTCTCGGGCGGGCCAGGCTCTCTCCTGCGCTGGGAGGACCTCGGGTTCCAGGGCCGCAACTTCGCGGGGTCCACGCCGACGAAGCAGCAGATCACCTCGTACACGGGCCGACCCGCGAAGGACCCCGTCCGGGTCTACGTCAGCGCGTCGGCGCCGGAGGTCTTCAGCAGCCGGGACCCCTTCGAGGCCAAGGCGCACCTTGCCGTGGAGGAACTCGAGCGGACCGGCGCCTTCGACCGGGACGTCCTGGCCATCGCGGGGACGACGGGGACCGGCTGGGTCAACGCCGACATCACCGAACCCCTTGAGTACATGCACGACGGCGACACCGCCGTCGTCGCCGTCCAGTACTCCTACCTGCCCAGCTGGGTCTCCTTCCTCGTCGACAAGGAACGGGCGGCGCAGGCCACCCGCCGGCTCGTCGACGCGGTCCTCGCGAAGTGGTCCGCCCTGCCCGCGGACGACCGGCCCAGGCTCGTGGTCACGGGGGAGAGCCTGGGCGGGTTCGCGATCGAGTCGTCGTTCGACGGCGTGGACGACGTGCTCGCGCGGACGGACGGAGCGCTCATCGTCGGCACGCCCGACTTCGCGCCGATGTCGCGGGAGATCCGGGACCACCGGGACGCCGGGAGCCCCGTCTGGCGACCGCTGTACGAGGGCGGCAAGAACGTGCGGTTCGCCCAGTTCCCGGAGCGTGACCTCAGACGGCCCGGTCCCTCCGCCGCCTGGAACCACCCGCGGGTCGTCTACCTGCAGAACGCGTCCGACCCGGTCGTCTGGTGGTCGCCCGACCTGTTCCTGCACCGCCCGGAGTGGCTCGACAAGCCGCTCGGCCCGGACGTCACCCCGGCGATCCGCTGGTTCCCCGTCGTCAGCTTCTGGCAGACGTCGGTGGACATGGCGGTGTCGTACGGGGTGGAGGCCCCCCACGGCCACCGCTACGGAACGGCCCCGGTGGACGGCTGGGCGGCGATCGTCCCCCGGGACGGCTGGACTCCCCAGGACACGCAACGCCTGCGCACGCACATGCAGACCAGGGAGTCCCCCTACTGACCGTCGGGGGTGGGGCCGTCGGGACACGTTCTGCCTGGTGGGACGGCAGGGAAGCGTGAAAAGCAAGGACCGGGGGCCAGGTCACGTGGGATTCATCTCGAATCCATGCCCCCTTCTCCCGACCCGTACGGATTGTCAGTCCGGCGTGCTCTCATGGATGCATGATCGAAGCGATCGAAGACTTTCTTGTACGTGGCGTTCCCGATGTCGAAGAAGCCCTCCGCAAGGCCGCCGCGGCCGAGGTCATGCCGAGGTTCCGGCAGCTCGCCGAGGGCGATGTCGTCCAGAAGAGCGGCCCGCACGACCTCGTGACGGTGGCCGACCGCCTCGCCGAGGAGCAGCTGACGGAGGCCCTCACCGCCCTGCTCCCGGGATCGGTGGTCGTGGGCGAGGAAGCGGTGCACGCGGACCCCTCGGTATACGAGGCGATACGCACCGACGCACCGGTGTGGATCGTCGACCCCGTGGACGGCACACGCCAGTTCGTGCACGGCGACCCCGGATTCTGCATGCTGATCGCCCTGGCATGGCGCGGCGAGGTGATCGCCTCCTGGACGTACGCCCCCGCGCTCGACGAGATGGCGGTCGCCGTGCGCGGCAAGGGCGCCTGGCTCGACGGAGAGCGTCTTGTGGCCGGGTCTCCGCAGGAGGCGATCGAGGTGGCGACCTCGCACCCGGACTTCACCACGCCCGAGCAGAAGCAGGCACTGCTCGGCCTGCGCGGGGAGGGCGTCGTGCCCAGGCCCTGCGGTTCGGCGGGACTGGAGTATCTGGCCATCGCCAAGGGCGAGTTGGACGCGGTCGCCTTCTCCTGGGAGCTCGCCTGGGACCACGCGGCGGGACTGCTCCTCGTGGCCGAGGCCGGCGGCAGCAACCTGACCATCGCCGGTGAGCCCTTCCGCATAGAGGGCGGGAACGCGCTGCCGTTCACGGCAGGCCGGGACGCCGCCACCGTCGACCGGGTGGTGGAGCTGCTGTCGGCCGCGGCCTGATCTGCGGGGTGCTGTCGGAGTCTCGAACTTGCCGTGGGCGCAGGCCGGTTCGTCCGGCGATCCCGTCGTGCCCCGTCTCGGAGCAGCCGTCGGTCCGGTCGTCGGAGCCCGCGTCAGCGCGGCGCAGGCGATACGTCACCCGCCGGAGGCCCCCGCGCTCACGGCGCTGTCGGTGGCCCGGCCTATCCTGGGCGGCAGAGGCCATCGGCTGACAAAGGAGTCCGAAGGTGCCGTCGATGCTTGATGCCGTCATCGTGGGGGCGGGACCGAACGGTCTGACCGCTGCCGTCGAGCTGGCCCGTCGCGGCTTCTCGGTGGCCGTGTTCGAGGCCAAGGAAACCGTCGGCGGCGGGGCGAGGACCGAGGAGCTGACGCTTCCCGGGTTCCGGCACGATCCCTGTTCCGCCGCACACCCGCTGGGCATCAACTCGCCCGTGTTCCGGACCATGCCCCTCGACCGGTACGGCCTTGACTGGCTCCAGCCGCAGCTGCCCATGGCGCACCCCTTCACGGACGGCACCGCCGCCGTGCTGTCCCGCTCCGTCGCCGAGACCGCCGCCTCGTTCGGGCCGCGTGACGCGGGGGCGTACAGAAGGCTCGTCGACCCCTTCGTCGGCAAGTGGGACAACCTCCTGCGGGACTTCATGGCGCTGCCGTCGACCGCGCTGCCCCGCGACCCCGTGGCCCTCGCGCGCTTCGGCCTCACGGGCCTGCCGCCCTCCACCTGGCTGATGCGCCGCTTCCGCGACGACCGGGCCCGCGCCCTGTTCTCCGGCCTGGTCGCCCACGTCATCGCGCCGCTCGGCGGGCTCGCCACCGGCGCCGTCGGCCTGGTCTTCGCGCTCGCCGCACACGCCCGCGGCTGGCCGGTCGCCCGGGGCGGTTCACAGTCGATCTCGGACGCGCTCACCGCGTATCTGAAGGACCTCGGCGGCACTGTCCACACGGACTACGAGGTCAAGCGGCTGGACGACCTCCCGCCGGCGCGCGCGTACATCTTCGACACCTCGCCCACCGCGCTGGCCCGGATCGCGGGCCTGGGCCGCAGCTATCAGAACTATCGGTACGGCGCGAGCGTCTTCAAGATCGATTACGCCCTCGACGGCCCCGTCCCGTGGACGGCGAAGGAGGCCCGCACGGCGGGCACCGTGCAGGTCGGCGGCGGCAGCGCCGAGATCAGCGCCGCGCTGAACGCCGCGTCGCGCGAGAACCGCGCGCCCGACCCGCCGTTCCTGATCACCGTGCAGCCCAGCCTCGTCGACCCGTCCCGCGCCCCCGAGGGCAAGCAGGTCTTCTGGGCGTACGGCCATGTGCCGAACGGCTGGGACGGCGACCTCACCGACGCGATCGAGCGCCAGCTGGAGCGCTTCGCCCCCGGCTTCCGCGACCGCGTCCTGGCCCGCGCCACCGCGGGCCCGCCCGAGCTGGCCGCCTGCAACGCCAACTACGTGGGCGGTGACATCGCCTGCGGCGCCGCCAGCGGCCTCCAGCTGCTGCTCCGCCCCAAGCCCTCCCTTTTTCCGTACGGCACCGCGCACCCGGCCGTGTTCATCTGCTCCTCCGCGACCCCGCCCGGACCCGGCGTGCACGGCATGTCCGGGCACAACGCGGCGAAGGCGGTGTGGCGCAAGCTCCGCGCGTCATGACGTGACCCGGCCGACCGCGGCTCCGAGGCGCCCCGCGGGACCCACGCCGTACCCCCAAGGGCCATGTCGGATTCTCGCCAGCCACCCGCACCCCCCGTGCCCGATCCTTGAGGCATGACCACCACCCCGCCCCCCTCGATGCACACCGACGCCGACCGTTGCGTACGGGCCGTGCAGTCGAAGGACGCCCGGTTCGACGGATGGTTCTTCACGGCGGTCCTGACCACCCGCATCTACTGCCGCCCCAGCTGTCCCGTGGTCCCCCCGAAGCCCGAGAACATGAGCTTCTACCCGAGCGCGGCAGCCTGCCAGCAGGAAGGGTTCCGGGCCTGCAAGCGGTGCCGGCCCGACAGCAGCCCCGGCTCGCCCGAGTGGAACCAGCGCGCCGACCTCGTGGCCCGCGCGATGCGCCTCATCGGGGACGGCGTGGTGGACCGCGACGGAGTACCAGGCCTCGCCACCCGCCTCGGCTACAGCACCCGCCAGGTGGAACGCCAGCTCCTCGCGGAACTCGGCGCGGGACCCCTCGCCCTGGCCAGGGCCCAGCGCGCCCAGACCGCCCGCCTGCTCATCGAGACGACGCCCCTGCCCATGGCGGAGATCGCCTTCGCCGCCGGCTTCTCCTCGATCCGCACGTTCAACGACACCGTCCGGGAGGTCTTCGCCCTGGCCCCCGGCGAACTGCGGGCCCGCGCCCCGAAGTCCCACCGGAGGGCAGCCGCCCCCGGCGCGCTCTCGCTCCGGCTCCCCTTCCGCGCCCCGCTCAACCCCGACAACCTCTTCGGCCACCTCATCGCCACCGCCGTACCCGGCGTCGAGGAGTGGCGCGACGGCGCGTACCGCCGCACGCTCCGCCTCCCCTACGGCCACGGAGTCGTCGCACTCATCCCCGCCCCGGACCACATCGCCTGCCGCCTCAGCCTCACCGACCTGCGCGACCTCACGATCGCCATCAGCCGCTGCCGCCGCATGCTCGACCTGGACGCGGACCCGGTCGCGGTGGACGGCCAGCTGAGCACCGACCCGCTCCTCGCACCCCTGGTGGCCAAGGCGCCCGGCCGCCGCGTGCCGCGCACGGTCGACGAGGCGGAGTTCGCCGTGCGCGCGGTACTGGGCCAGCAGGTCTCCACCGCCGCCGCCCGCACCCACGCCGCCCGCCTGGTCACCGCGCACGGCGAGCCTGTCGACGATCCCGAGGGCGGCCTCACCCACCTCTTCCCGGCGCCGGAGGCCCTGGCCGCGCTCGACCCCGAGTCACTCGCGCTGCCGCGCAGCCGCCGCACCACCCTGACCACGCTCGTACGCCACCTCGCCGACGGGTCACTCCGGCTCGGTGTGGAGAGCGGCTGGGAGGAGGCCCGCGCCCGGCTCACCGCACTGCCCGGCTTCGGCCCCTGGACGGTCGAGGTCATCGCGATGCGGGCGCTCGGCGACCCCGACGCCTTCCTCCCCACCGACCTCGGGATCCGGCGCGCGGCCCAGGAGCTCGGCCTGCCGCACACCCCGGCGGCGCTCACCGGACGGGCCGCGGCCTGGCGCCCCTGGCGGGCGTACGCGGTCCAGTACCTGTGGGCCACCGACGCCCACCCCATCAACCGCATCCCGGCCTGAGAGGCAGCACCCGTGCACCGCCAACACACCCTCATCGACAGCCCCTACGGCCCCCTGACCCTCGTCGCCACCGAGGGCACCCTCAGCGGGCTCTACATGACGGAACAGCGCCACCGCCCGCCCGAGGAATCCTTCGGCGACCGCGACGCCGAACCCTTCGGCGGGGCGATCGAGCAGCTCGATGCCTACTTCGCGGGCGAGCTGACGGAGTTCGACCTGCCGATGCGCCTCGACGGCACTCCGTTCCAGCGCACCGTCTGGGAGCAGCTTCAGCTCATCCCGTACGGGGAGACCCGTACGTACGGCGAGCTCGCCACCCTGCTGGGCAAGCCCAACGCGTCACGCGCGGTCGGGCTCGCCAACGGAAAGAACCCGATCGGGGTCATCGTGCCCTGCCACCGGGTGATCGGCGCGGGCGGCTCCCTGACCGGTTACGGCGGCGGACTCGACCGCAAGCAGCGGCTGCTGGCCTTCGAGGGCGCGACGACACCACGCCAGGAGGATGCCCTCTTCTGAGCCGAAGGCAGGGTCGGTCGGAACACGGGGTTCAGCCGACCCGCAGGCCGTCCTCCAGCTCGACCGGCCCCGTTCCCGCATCGAGTGCCTCAAGTCCGGCCCGCACGCGCAGCCCCAGCTCGCCCGGCAGGAACTCCGGCAGATCCTCGCGGGCCACCAGACGCCAGGAGAGCAGCTCGTCCTCCTGGAGCCTGATCGACTTCAGCCGGTCGTCGCCGAGCACCCCGCCGTCGTACAGATAGGCGACCAGCGGAGGCCGCGCCACACCCCGCACCCAGTCCACCGCGAGCAGTGCCCCCAGCTCGACGTCCAGGCCGATCTCCTCGGCTGTCTCGCGGCGCGCCCCCTGCCGCGGTGTCTCGCCCTCGTCCGACTCGACGGTGCCGCCGGGCAGGGCCCACCCCTCGCGGTAGTTGGGCTCGACGAGCAGTACCCGCCCCTCGGTGTCGCGGAAGAGCGCGGCGGCCCCGGCGATGATGCGGGGCAGGCCTGCGATGTACGTGGCGTAATCCTGATTGGTCACGTGAAAAGGGTAGGGGCGGCGCACCCCCGCACTCCGCTTCCGTCACTCCTTCGCCAACTCAACGGTCCGCGCCGCCAGTTCACTGACCCTGGCCCCGTCAAAACCGAACACCGCACTCCGTACCCGGTCCTCCAGAGGGTCCCGCCACTGCGCGGGGATCGCCTTGGCCCCGCACAGCACCCCCGCGACGGACCCGGCGGTCGCGCCGTTCGAGTCGGTGTCGAGGCCGCCGCGCACCGTCAGGGCGATGGTCCGGGTGAAGTCGCCCTCGCCGTAGAGGAGTCCGGCGGCCAGGACGGCCGAGTTCGGCACCACGTGGATCCAGCTCATCCCGGAGCTCTCCGACTCGGCGGTGGCCAGCGTCTCCTCCCAGCTGAGTCCGGCCCCGTGGAGCGAGACGACCCGGCGCACCGTACGGGCGAGCCGGCAGCTCGACGGGATCACGCGGAACGCGGCGTCGAGCGCGGCGCGCGCCGTGGCCGCGGTGAACGCGGCCGAGACGAGCGCCGCCGCCCACATCGCCCCGTAGACACCGTTGCCGGTGTGCGAGAGCACGGCGTCGCGGCGGGCGAGGGAGGCCGCGCGGCGCGGCGCGCCGGGGTTCGTCCAGCCGAAGATGTCGGCACGGATGAGGGCACCGATCCACTCCTGGCAGGAGTTCTCGTACGTCGCGGTGAGCGGCGGCTTGAGCCCGTTCACGAGATTCCGGTACGCGGCGCGCTCGGCGGTGAACGTCTGCAGATAGGGAAGGCGCGTCAGCCACAGCTCGCCGACCTGTTCGGTGCTGAACGTGAATCCGTGGGTCTCCAGGAGGTGCAGTCCGAGGATCGCGTAGTCGACGTCGTCGTCGCGGCAGCTGCCGTGCACCTTGCCGCGTACGCAACTCTGCCACTCGGGCCGCAGCTGGAACTCCTCCACCCAGGAAGGGGGTTCGGGCAGATAGTCGGTGAGCGGCAGCGCGTCGGCCTGCCGCAGATAGCGCTCGATGCGCTCCCGCGTCCAGTAGTCGCCCCGCTCGATGGGTTTGCCGAGCATGTTGCCCGCGATCCGCCCGATCCACCCGCCGAGGACACGGTCGGCGAGTTCCGTATGCACTGGGGTCATGCGTCCGGTCTACCGAATTCGGGGCGCTCGTGCGCGGTCTACGTCACCGGTTCGGCGCGGAGCGTGAGAGGTTCGTCTGGTTTTCGTTCCACGTCCCCTGCTCCTGAGGCTCCCTTTGGAGCCCCTGATCGATCATTCCCATGATCATGTTGCGCTCTTATGGGTAGATTTAGAGCGATTTAAAGGGGAGGGCTGAGGCTCCGATATGCGGACGGCCATGGGCAGGCGGCCCTTCCTGCGGTTATGGTCGCAGCGGCGCGACTGCCTTGACGCGAGCAAGGCCCGGAAAGCAAGGGGATGCAAGGTGGCGGACGCTGCTGGGACGGCGGGGCATGTGCTCATCGCCGCGGACAAGTTCAAGGGCTCACTCACGGCCGTGCAGGTCGCGGAGCGGGTGACGGCCGGGCTCCACCGTGTCGCCCCGCAGGTGAAGGTCGAGGCCCTGCCGGTGGCCGACGGGGGCGACGGCACGGTCGCCGCGGCGGTCGCGGCCGGTTTCGAGCGCCGTGAGGTGCGGGTGACGGGACCGCTCGGCGACGAGGTCACCGCGGCCTACGCGCTGCGGGACGGCACCGCCGTGGTGGAGATGGCGGAGGCCTCGGGCCTCCAGCTCCTGCCCGAGGGAGTCTTCGCCCCGCTCACGTCCACGACGTACGGCTCCGGGGAACTGCTGCGCGCCGCGCTCGACGCGGGCGCGCGGACCATCGTCTTCGGCGTCGGAGGCAGCGCGACGACGGACGGCGGCGCCGGGATGCTGGCCGCGCTCGGCGCGGTCTTCCTGGACGCGGCGGGGGAGCCCGTGGCACCGGGAGGCGGCCCGCTGGCCTCGCTGGCCACGGCGGACCTGTCCGGCCTCGACAAGCGGTTCGCCTCGGTCGACCTGGTCCTGGCCAGCGACGTGGACAACCCGCTGACCGGCCCGAAGGGCGCTCCGGCGGTGTACGGGCCGCAGAAGGGGGCGACCCCGGAGGACGTCGCCGAGCTGGACGCGGCCCTCGCGCACTTCGCGCAGGTGCTCTCCCGTTCGGTGGGCTCCGCCGCCCTCGAGTACGCGGAGTCCCCGGGCGCCGGAGCGGCGGGCGGCATCGGCTACGGAGCCCTGGTCGGGCTCGGCGCGAGCTTCCGGCCCGGGATCGAGGTCATGCTGGACGTCCTCGGCTTCGCGCCCGCCCTCGCGCGGGCGTCGCTGGTGATCACGGGGGAGGGCTCGCTGGACGAGCAGACCCTCCACGGCAAGGCTCCCGCCGGTGTGGCGGCGGCGGCCCGCGAGGCGGGCGTCGAGGTCGTGGCGGTCTGCGGCCGCCTGGCACTCCCGGCGGAGGCCCTCGGCAAGGCGGGCATCCGCCGCGCGTACGCCCTCACTGACGTGGAGCCGGATGTCGCCCGGTGCATCGCCGAGGCGGGGCCCATCCTCGAAACGGTGGCGGAGGGCATCGCCCGGGACTTCCTGGCCTAGGCGCTGCGCTGCGCTGGGCTGGGCTGCACTGGGCAGGGGCGGTGACGGACTCGGGCGGGCTGGATCTTCAGCCCGTCCGGCGTTCGAGGACGAACTCGGCGGAGCCGGTGATCAGCGCGGCGCCCCCGGGACACCGCCCTGGCCCGGCGCCAGCCGATACGCGTCCAGGGCCAGCGTCATCTCCATCAGGTCCCGAGGCCTGGCCAGCGACCGCGAGGTCAGCTGCTCAAGCCGGCGCAAGCGGTTGAACACCGTGTTCCGGTGGCAGTAGAGCCGCCCCGCGGCCCGCCCCGCCGACCCCTCGCACAGCAGCCACGCGTCCAGCGTCTCCAGGAGCACCGCACGGTCCGCCGGTTCCAGCGCGAGCACCTCCCCGAAGACGTCCGACACAAGGCGCCCCGCCAGCTCCGGCTGGCTCACCACCAGCGCCGTCGGCATCCGCTCGTCGAGCCGTACGATCCCGGTCGCGTCCGGCGGACACGTACGCAGGGCCAGCTCGGCCAGGCGTCGCGCATGCCCGAGTTCGGAGAGCCCCGCCACCACCGGGCTGATCCCGCCGGGCCCGGGGCACCGACCCTCCAGCGCGGCGGCCAGCTCGTCCAGGCCCTCCTCCGTGCCGAGCGCCACCACGCCCACCTCCCGGTCCGTCCGCATGCGCCAGACGAAGCGGAACCCGGCCCGCTGGATCTGCCGGTGGAACGCGGCCCGCCCGTCCCGGCGCTCGGCGCGCAGCACCACCACCGCGTACGGCCCGCGCTCCGGCAGATCGAGCCCCGCGGCCACCTGCGCCACGAGTCCGGGCGCGGACTGGCCTTCGAGGAGGGCGTCGAGCAGCGCCTGCAACTGCTCGTCGGTGCGCTGCCGCAGCTCCAGCTCCGTCGCCCGGTACGCGTCGGACGCTGCCGCCGCCTGCGCGTCGACCGCCGACCACACCATCGTCGCCGACCGCATCAGGACCGCCAGCTTCTCCGGGTCCTGCCCCACCACGCCTTCGAGCAGCGAGTCCCAGACCAGATAGCCCGCGTTGCGGTACGAGTGCACCACCAGGTCGAGCGGCATCCCCTGCTGGGCACGGCGCCTGCCGGCCTCCTCCGCGTACTCCAGATCGCGGCGCGGTGACGCGCGCGGCGCCGAGATCGTCTCGATGCCGATGCGCATCGCCTCCTCCGCCTCCCGCCACTGCTGGTCGTACGGCAGCACGCGCGCGTACACCGGCGAGTGCTCGGAGAGCTGCCGCAGATGTTCGTCCACCAGCTCGGGAATGCGGGGCTTCAGCGCCACGCACGCCTTCTCGAGCACCTTCCAGTCATGGCCCGTCCGAGGCCTGCGCCCGCTCATGGATCCGCCCCCCATCGCCGCCGCCCGCCGTGCCTCCGTGCTGCGGAGGATGCCATCGCCCGGCCGCCCTGGCAGGCCCCTGACACGGGGTGTTGTGCCCGTGCACAAGCGGCGGCCGGTCCCGCTGGTCACCCGCAGCGATTCGGGGACAGGTCGTGGACGGCCGGGCGCGGCGGTGCTGGGCTGAGTGCCACGCGGAGGGCCCGGTAGCAGGGGGCGCCCCTGCGTGACGAGCAGGACAGGCACAGGACAGACAGGACAGGGGGTCCCAGGTGGGTGGTTCCGGACTGGTCGTACAGGACGCGTCCGTCGGATACGGGCCGGTGCGCGCGCTGCGCCAGGTGTCGCTCGAAGTACCGGACGGCGCCGTCGTCGCCGTCCTCGGCGGCAACGGCGCGGGCAAGTCGACGCTCCTGCGCGCCATTTCACGCACCCTCGCCTTTCACCGGGGGGCGCTGACCACCGGCTCCATCCACTTCGGCGGGCGGCGCATCGACGGTCTGCACCCGGACCGGGTGGTCGCCGCCGGAGTGTCCCAAGTGCCGGAAGGCAGACAGGTGTTCGCCCGGATGACCGTCGCGGACAATCTGCGGGCGGGCGCTCTCGGATCCGCGGGCAGCCGCGCCGTGAAGAGCACGGCCATGGACCGCGTCCACGAACTCTTCCCCGTGCTCCAGGAGCGCGCGGGCCAGCGGGCCGGGCTCCTCTCGGGCGGCGAGCAGCAGATGCTCGCGGTCGCGAGGGCGCTGATGGCCTCGCCGAAGTTGCTGCTCCTGGACGAACCCTCCCTGGGACTCGCCCCGTTGATGGCGGCACGCATCGCCGACACCATCCAGGAGATCAACGCCCAGGGCACCTCGGTACTCCTCGTCGAGCAGAACGCCGCCCTGGCGCTGCGCCTCGCGTCGAGTGCGTACGTCCTGGACGTGGGCGAAGTGGCCCTGTCCGGAGCCGCGGACGAGCTGGCCGCCTCCGACGAGGTGCGCCGCCGCTACCTCGGCGTGGTCGACGAGACCGCCGCTGCCGACGCCTCACGCGGCGTCAGTGTCCATCCGCAGCTAAGCCGTTGGGCGGGCCGACGATGACCGAGAACCCCTCGGCGGCCGACGCGCCGCCGCGCGCATTCGACGTACCCGCCCTGGAAGTAAGGGAGTTGACCGTCCGATTCGCGGGCCTCACCGCCCTCGACGCCGTCAGTTTCACCGTCAGGCCCGGCACTGTGCACGCCGTCATCGGACCCAACGGCGCCGGGAAGTCCACCTGCTTCAACGTCCTGTCCGGCGTGTACCGCGCCACCGGCGGCAGCGTCCGCTTCGGTGAACACGAGCTGACGGCGATGCCTCCGCACCGCATCGCGGGCCTCGGCGTCGCGCGGATCTTCCAGAACCTCGCCCTGCCGCCGCGCGCGACGGTCGCCGACAGCCTGATGCTCGGCCGCCACCGGCTGACCCGCACGGGATTCCTCGCCGCGGGACTCCGCCTCCCGTCGGCGGCCCGCGAGGAGCGGCTGCACCGCGAGCGGGTGCGGGAGATCGCCGCGTTCGTCGGCATCGAACATCAACTCCACGCGCCCGCGGGCTCTTTGCCGTACGGGCAGCAGAAACTCGCCGAGCTGGCGCGCGCCCTGTGCATGGAGCCCCGGCTGCTCCTGCTCGACGAGCCCGTCGCGGGCATGACCGCGGACGAGCGGCAACGCACCGCCGCCGTCATCGCGGGCGTCCGCGACAGCCTCGGAATCTCGATCGTCCTGGTGGAACACGACATGGGGGTGGTGATGCGGCTCGCGGACGCGGTGACCGTACTGGACTTCGGACGCCGGATAGCCGACGGAGCTCCGGCCGACGTACAGAACGACCCGGCGGTCGTGCGCGCGTACCTGGGAGAGGGGGCCACCTCGTGACCACCTTCGTCGAACTCCTCCTCAACGGCCTCTCGATGGGATCCGTCTACGCGCTCATCGCCCTCGGCTTCGTCGTCATCTTCCGGGCCACCGAAGTCGTGAACTTCGCGCACGCCTCGCTGCTCCTGGCCGGCGGCTACTTCACCGCGTCCCTCCACGACGACATCGGCTTCTGGCCGGCGCTGCTCGTCGGCATCGCGGGCGCCGCCGTCGTCGGCGCCGCCATCGAGTTCTTCGTCATGCGGCGCTACCGGGGCTCCGACCACAGCGTCCTGGCCATCGTCACCATCGGCGTCGACATCCTGCTCACCACCGAACTCACCCGCCGCCTCGGCACCGACGTGCTCGCCCTCGGCGACCCCTGGGGCGACTCGGTGCTCACCATCGGGTCGGTCTCCATCGCCCACACGCGGATCGCCGCGTTCGTCGCCGCCGCGCTCCTCATCACCGTCTTCCTGCTCGCCTTCCGCTACACCTCCTGGGGCGTGGCGATGCGCGCCGCCGCGGAGAGCCCCGAGACCGCCGCCCTGATGGGCGTGCGGCTCGGCCGGGTCTCGCTCGGCGCCTGGGCGGTGGCGGGAGGCCTCGCCGCCGTGGCCGCGCTCTTCCTCACCGTCTTCCCCACCCCGGGGCTCGAACGGGCCACCTCCCTGGCCGCGCTGAAGGCGTTCCCCGCCGCGATCCTCGGCGGCCTCGACTCCACCACGGGCGCGCTCGTCGGCGGGCTCGTGGTCGGGGTCACCGAATCCCTCGCCACCGGGTACCAGAGTGAACTCACCTTCCTGGGCAGAGGGCTCGGCGACCTCGCGCCCTACCTCGTGATGACCGTCATCCTCCTCGTCCGGCCCGCCGGACTCTTCGGCACGAAGGAGCTCGCCCGTGTCTGAAGTCCTGGCCCGCGGGAGGGAGTTGCGCTCCCGAGTCCGTACGATGCCGACCCGCCCCCGCATATACCTCTGGATCGCGGGCGCGGTGCTGCTGCTCGCCCTGCCCTTCTACCTCGACCGCTTCTGGCTCCAGGCCGGCCTCTTCGCCATGGCCGCCGCGATCGGCGCCATCGGCCTCAACCTCCTCACCGGCGCGACCGGCCAGCTCTCCATGGGCCACGCCTTCTTCCTCGCGATCGGCGCGTACGGATACTGCGTCTTCGCGGGGGACGGCAAGGACGGCCTCACCGGCCTGGGCCTGCCCACCTGGATCGCGGCCGCCCTGGCCGTCGGCGTCGCGGGGATCGCGGGCGGCCTCTTCAGCCCGATCGCCGGTCGCCTGCGCGGCGCCTACCTCGGCATCGCGACCCTCGCCCTGATCTTCATCGGGCAGCACGTGCTCTTCAACGCCCATGACCTGACGGGCGGCTCCAACGGACGCGACGTACCGCCCCTGAACGTCTTCGGCATCACCTTCGACGACAGCGAGCTCGTCGTGGCCGCCGTGCCGTTCGGGGCGTCGGAGAAGCTCTGGTACGCGGGGCTCGTCCTCCTCGTCGGCTGCGGGCTCTTCGCCCGCGGTGTGCTGCGCGGACGCCCCGGGCGCGCCATGAACGCCATCCGGGACCACCGCATCGCCGCCGGAGTCATCGGGGTGCCCGTCGCCCGCTACCGCGCGGGCGTCTTCGTCCTGTCGTCGATGTACGCGGGCCTGGCGGGCGTCCTGCTCGCCCTGGTCTTCCAGCGCACCGTGCCGGACTACTTCGGCATGACGCTGTCCCTCGAATACCTCGCCATGATCGTCATCGGCGGCCTCGGCTCGGTGGCGGGCGCGGTGGCCGGTGCCGCCGTGGTGTCCCTGCTGCCGCAGCTCCTGACCCGGTACAGCGACGCGCTGCCCCTGGTCTCGGCCCCCGGCAGTGGCGGAATCACACCGGGTGAGGCGTCCCGGTATCTGTACGGCGCCGCCGTCGTGGCGGTGGTGCTGTTCCTGCCCGGCGGCCTGGCCAGCATCGCCGCCCGGCGCTCCAGGCCGACGTCCGGCCCAACTCCAGGGGAGGAACGATGAGTTCACGCAGGTCGAAGAGGACCACCGCGACGGCGACGGCGCTCGCCGCGCTGCTGGCGGTGGCTGGTTGCAGCTCCAAGGCGGGGGACGACAAGGGAGACAAGGAGGGTGCGGGCGGGGTCAAGTCCGGCGTCGGTGTCTCCGCCAAGACGATCAACCTCGGTGTGCTCACCGACATGACGGGGGTCTACGCGACCCTCGGCAAGAGCGTCACGCAGGCCCAGCAGCTCTACGTCAAGCAGACCAACGCCGACGGCGGCATCTGCGGCCGCAAGCTGAAGCTGACCGTCCGCGACCACGGCTACGACCCCCAGAAGGCGGTCGCCGCGTACACCGAGCTGGAGCCGGACGTCCTCGGCTTCGCCCAGTTCATCGGCTCCCCGTTCGTCGCCGCGGTCAAGCAGCGGGTCGACGCCGACAAGGCGCTCGTCCTGCCGCAGGCCTGGTCGGCGAACCTCCTGGGCAGCTCGTACGTCCGGGTCGTCGGCTCGACGTACGACCTGGAGACGATCAACGCGATCGACTTCCTGATGAAGGAGAAGGGCCTCAAGAAGGGCGACAAGCTCGGCCACGTCTACTTCGAGGGCGACTACGGCGAGAACGCGCTGAAGGGCTCGCAGTACATGGCCAAGAAGGCGGGCCTCACCGTCGTCGAGCAGAAGATCAAGGCGACCGACAACGACATGACGGCGCAGGTCGCGGCCCTGAAGAAGGCGGGCGTGAAGGGCGTCGTCATCAGCGCGGGGCCCCGGCAGGCGGCCTCCCTGGTGGGCGTCGCGGCGGCCGGAAAGTTCGATGTCCCGATCATCGGCAACAACTCGGCGTTCGCCCCCCAGCTCCTGGGCACCCAGGCGGGCCCGGCCCTGGCCAAGAACTACTACGTGGCCTCACCGACCCTCCCGATCGGCGCGGACACCCCCGCGGCGAAGAAGCTGGTCACCGACTACAAGGCGGCCTATCCGAAGGACTCCCTGGACAACGGCGTGACGGCAGGCTGGACCGCGGCGTCCATCTTCGGCGAGGCGCTGAAGAAGGCCTGCGAGAGCAAGGACCTCACGCGTGACGGCGTCGACAAGGCGCTCCTGACCATCAGCGACTACGACACGGGCTTCGGCGTCTCGCAGGACTTCAGCGACCCCAAGGCCCCGTCGTCGAAGGAGAGCGTGATCCTGCGCCCCGACAAGAGCGCCACGGGCGGCATGAAGGTGGTCCGCGAGCCGGGAGCCGCCGACGCGGTGGAGGGCTACACACCGGGAGGCTGAGATCTCACGGCACGCGAAGGGGCCCGAACCAAGCGGTTCGGGCCCCTTCGCATGCCGTTCAAGTGCCGTTACGGCAACTGTGCCGCCCGTGCCTCACGCCGGTTGTCCCGGAAGTTGTTCACCCGGCGGGCCGTGGCGAACAGCGGGATGACCGCACCGAGCACCAGCTGCAGCGCGCAGCCGGTCTGCAGCAGGAGCTGGCCGCCCGGAGCCTCGAAGGCCCAGGCCGCGAGCAGCCCCATGGCCGCGACGATCCACGCGAGCATCGCCACCGCGAGGGGACCTCGCGGCTTGGGGTACTCGACCCGGCTGACCATGAGCCAGGCCGTACCGATGATCGCGAGGAGCGTCGCCACGAAGGGCAGCTCCAGGAGCACGATCGAGACGACCGTCAGCGCGCCGAACGGCGAGGGCATGCCCTGGAAGGTGCCGTCCTTCACGGTCACGCAGCTGAACCGCGCAAGCCGCAGCACCACCGCCAACAGCACGACGATCGCTCCGACCGCGGCCACTCTCTGGTGCGCGTCGTCGGCGACCATGCCGTAGACGAGCACGAAGTACGCGGGGGCCAGACCGAAGCTGATCAGGTCCGACAGGTTGTCGAGCTCGGCGCCCATCGGCGAGGACCGCAGCTTGCGCGCCACGAGCCCGTCGAAGAGGTCGAAGACGGCCGCGCAGAGCATCAGGATCACGGCGGTCGCGGCGGAGTGCCGCGCCATGCCGCTTTCGTTGCTGCCCTGCAGGTGCGGGATGAGGATGCCCGTGGTCGTGAAGTACACGGCCATGAACCCGCACGTGGCGTTGCCGAGGGTGAGGGTGTCCGCTATCGAGAGGCGGAGTGAGAGAGGCATCTCCTCGTCGGCCTCGTCATCAGCCGCCTCGGGCACCCAGCCCGCCTGTGTCTCAGGATCAACCACGGTCAATTCGAGTCACCCCAGCCACGGTCTTCTGACCGACCTCGACGTCCACGTCGACACCCTCGGGGAGATAGATGTCGACACGGGAGCCGAAGCGGATCAGGCCGATCCGTTCGCCTTGCTCCACCTTCGTGCCCTGCGGCACGTAAGGAACGATGCGCCGTGCGACCGCGCCCGCGATCTGGATCATCTCGATGTCGCCGAGCTCGGTGTCGAAGTGCCAGACAACGCGCTCGTTGTTCTCGCTCTCCTTGTTGAACGCCGGGACGAACCCGCCGGGGATGTGCTCCACGGACGTCACCGTGCCCGCGAGGGGCGCGCGGTTGACGTGGACGTTCAGCGGGCTCATGAAGATCGCGACGCGGGTGCGCCCGTCCTTCCACGGCATGATGCTCTGCACCACGCCGTCGGCCGGGGAGATGACCCGGCCCTGGGCGATGTCGCGCTCGGGGTCGCGGAAGAACCACAGCATGCCCGCCGCCAGAGCGGTAGCAGGTACAGCGACGGCCGCGGCGCCCTTGGAGCGACGCGCGCGGACGAGGCTGAGTGCCGCGGTGGCGACAGTCGGCAGGAGCCACGGCGATGCTCCGCGCGCAAGGCGTACGCCAGCGAGGCTGTCGCGTGGTGCAGAGGTTTGGCTGTGGGGCATGGATGACCTTCGTAGCGGATGATGCCGCGCACTAACGGGGGACGGCGGCTTTTTCCGGATGGTATCGGTTGCGAGCCACAACTGGGCAAGCCAGGAAGCGGAGTCGACGGCCGAAGAGTGTTGACAGGGTGTGACCTTCTTCTCGATGAAAACGCCCCAAATCGGGCATCTAGCCCTGGAGTCGATACTCTTCGAGCAGTCGCCGCCCAATGATCATTTTCTGGATCTCGGCGGTACCTTCGCCGATCAACAGCATGGGAGCTTCACGGTACAGGCGCTCGATCTCGTACTCCTTCGAGAAGCCGTAACCGCCATGAATCCGGAACGCGTCCTCTACGACTTCTTTGCAGTATTCGGATGCGAGGTACTTCGCCATCCCGGCTTCGAGGTCGTTTCGTTCCCCGGAGTCCTTTTTGCGTGCGGCATTCACCATCATCGCATGGGCGGCCTCGACCTTGGTAGCCATCTCGGCCAGCTTGAACTGGATCGCCTGGTGCTGGGCGATCGCCTTGCCGAAAGTGTGACGTTGCTGGGCATATGAGACACCGAGCTCAAATGCACGCTGAGCGACTCCGCAGCCACGCGCCGCGACATTTACCCTACCGACCTCGACGCCGTCCATCATTTGGTAAAAACCGCGTCCGGTGGTCCCGCCGAGCACGCGATTGGCCGGAATTCGTAGCCCGTCCATGATGAGTTCGGTCGTGTCGACGCCCTTGTAACCCATCTTGTCGATCTTGCCGGGGATGGTGAGGCCCGGCCGGACCTCTCCGAAGCCGGGCTCCTTCTCGACGAGGAAGGTCGTCATCGACTTGTGGGGCGCTGTGCCCTCCGGGTGTCCTTCGTCACTTCGGCACAGAACGGCCACCAGCGTGGACGTGCCGCCGTTCGTGAGCCACATCTTCTGACCGTTGAGGACGTACTCGTCGCCGTCCTTGACGCCCTTGGACGTGATCGCCGACACATCGGAGCCGAGGGAGGGCTCCGACATGGAGAACGCGCCGCGGACCTCGCCGGCCGCCATGCGCGGCAGGAAGGTGTCCTTCTGCTCCTGCGTCCCGTGCTGCTTGAGCATGTAGGCGACGATGAAGTGGGTGTTGATGATGCCTGAGACCGACATCCAGCCACGCGCTATTTCCTCGACGCACAGCGCGTACGTGAGCAGCGACTCGCCCAGACCGCCGTACTCCTCCGGGATCATGAGCCCGAAGAGGCCCAACTCCTTGAGACCGTCGACGATCTGCTGCGGGTACTCGTCACGGTGCTCAAGCTCCGTGGCGACCGGAATGATCTCCTTGTCGACGAAGTCCCGGACGGTGGACAGGATCTCCTGCTGGATGTCGGTGAGACCTGCGGTCTGCGCGAGTCGGCTCATGGCGTCACTTCTCCTGGGACTTGAGCTCCGGGCGGCCGGGCTGCTCGCCGCCGCGCTCCTTGATGTACGTCTCGGTGGGGACCATCACCTTGCGGCGGAACACGCAGACCAGCGTGCCGTCCTGCTTGTAGCCCTTGGTCTCCACGTAGACGATCCCGCGGTCCGACTTGGACTTCGACGGAGTCTTGTCCAGGACCGTGGTCTCGCCGTAGATCGTGTCGCCGTGGAAGGTCGGCGCCACGTGCTTGAGCGACTCGACCTCCAGGTTGGCGATCGCCTTGCCCGAGACGTCCGGCACGGACATGCCCAGGAGCAGCGAGTAGATGTAGTTCCCCACGACGACGTTCTTCCCGAAGTCCGTCGTCTTCTCCGCATAGTTGCTGTCCATGTGGAGGGGGTGGTGGTTCATCGTCAGGAGGCAGAAGAGGTGGTCGTCGTACTCCGTGACCGTCTTTCCGGGCCAGTGCTTGTACACGGCGCCGACTTCGAACTCTTCGTAGGTGCGGCCGAACTGCATCTCAGGCCTCCGGGATCTCGAACTTGGAGGTGCGGGTCATGCCGGCGGCACGGCCCTTGCCCGAGATGACGAGCGCCATCTTGCGGCTCGCCTCGTCGATCATCTCGTCGCCGAGCATCGCCGAGCCCTTCTTGCCGCCCGCCTCGGAGGTGCAGTAGTCGTAGGCGTCCAGGATCAGCTCGGCGTGGTCGAAGTCCTCCTGGGAGGGCGAGAAGACCTCGTTGGCGGCGTCGACCTGGCCGGGGTGCAGGACCCACTTGCCGTCGAAGCCGAGCGCGGCGGCGCGGTTGGCGACCTCGCGGTAGCCGTCGACGTTCTTGATCTGGAGGTAGGGGCCGTCGATCGCCTGGAGGTTGTTGGCGCGGGCGGCCATCAGGATCTTCATCAGGATGAAGTGGTAGGCGTCCGCCGGGTAGCCGGGCGGCTGCTCGCCGACGACCAGGGACTTCATGTTGATGGAGGCCATGAAGTCGGCCGGGCCGAAGATGATCGTCTCGACGCGCGGCGAGGCCTGCGCGATCGCGTTGACGTTGTTGAGGCCCTGCGCGTTCTCGATCTGCGCCTCGATGCCGATCTTGCCGACCTCGAAGCCCATCGTCTTCTCGATCTGCGTGAGCAGGAAGTCGAGGGCGACGACCTGGTCGGCCGTCTGCACCTTCGGCAGCATGATGCAGTCGAGGTTCTGGCCAGCGCCCTCGACGACCGTGACGACGTCGCGGTACGTCCACTCGGTCGTCCAGTCGTTGACGCGCACGACCCGCGTCTTGCCCGTCCAGTCACCCTCGTTGAGGAACTTGACGATGGTGTGCCGTGCCTCCGGCTTGGCGAGCGGCGCGCAGGCGTCCTCCAGGTCCAGGAAGACCTGGTCGGCGGGGAGGCCCTGGGCTTTCTCCAGGAAGCGCGGGTTCGAGCCGGGTACCGCCAGACACGAGCGGCGGGGGCGCAGGCGGTTGATGGGCGCGGTCATGCGGGGACCTCCAGAGGGTCGAGCTTGTTCGCTTTCCGGATCTCGTCGACGATACGGCCGATGATCTCGGTGATACCGAAGTCCTTGGGGGTGAACACGGCGGCCACACCCGCCGCCTTCAGGTCCTCGGCGTCGCTGTTGGGGATGATGCCGCCCGCGATGACGGGAATGTCGGGCGCGCCCGCCTCGCGCAGGCGCACCAGCACGTCCGGCACGAGCTGCGCGTGCGAGCCGGAGAGGATCGACAGGCCCACGGCGTGCACGTCCTCCGCGAGGGCGGCGTCGACGATCTGCTCGGGCGTGAGCCTGATGCCCTGGTAGACCACCTCGAAGCCGGCGTCGCGCGCACGCACGGCGATCTGCTCGGCCCCGTTGGAGTGTCCGTCGAGGCCCGGCTTGCCGACCAGGAAGCGCAGCTTGCCGGTGCCGAGGTCGGCAGCGGTCCTGGAGACCTTGTCGCGGACCAGGGCGAGCGGCGTGCCCGCCTCCGCGGTGACGGCCACCGGAGCGCTGGAGACGCCCGTGGGCGCCCGGAACTCCCCGAAGACCTCCCGCAGGGCGCCGGACCACTCCCCGGTCGTCACACCGGCGCGTGCGCACTCCAGGGTGGCCTCCATGAGGTTGCCCGTCCCTGCGGCGACCTCCTTGAGCTTCTCCAGGGCCTTGCAGGGGCGCGGGTGGTTGAACGGCGGCTGGTAGCGGGTGTCGCGCCAGACCCCCAGCGCCTTCACGACGCGGTTCTCGACGGCCGGGTCGACCGTCATGATCGCGGTGTCCAGGTCCGCGGTGAGCGGGTTCGGCTCGGTCGACTCGTAGGCGTTGACGCCGACGATCTTCTCCTCGCCCGACTCGATGCGCGCCCTGCGCTCGGCGTGCGAGGAGACCAGCTGCGACTTGAGGTAGCCGGACTCGACGGCGGCCATCGCGCCGCCCATCTGCTCGATGCGGTCCATCTCGGCGAGGGACTCCTCGACGAGGGACTCCACCTTGGCCTCGATGACGTGCGAGCCCTCGAAGATGTCCTCGTACTCCAGGAGGTCGCTCTCCAGGGCGAGCACCTGCTGGATGCGCAGCGACCACTGCTGGTCCCACGGCCGGGGGAGGCCCAGGGCCTCGTTCCAGGCGGGAAGCTGCACGGCACGCGCGCGTGCGTCCTTGGAGAGCGTGACGGCCAGCATCTCCAGGACGATGCGCTGGACGTTGTTCTCGGGCTGCGCCTCGGTCAGACCGAGGGAGTTGACCTGCACGCCGTAGCGGAAGCGGCGCTGCTTGGGGTTGGTGATGCCGTACCGCTCACGCGTGATGCGGTCCCAGATCCGGCCGAACGCCCGCATCTTGCACATCTCCTCGACGAAGCGGACGCCCGCGTTCACGAAGAAGGAGATACGGGCGACGACGTCACCGAACTTCTCCTCCGGCACCTGGCCGGAGTCGCGCACGGCGTCGAGGACGGCGACGGCGGTGGACATCGCGTACGCGATCTCCTGCACCGGAGTGGCCCCGGCCTCCTGCAGGTGGTAGCTGCAGATGTTGATCGGGTTCCACTTGGGGATGTGCGCCACCGTGTAGGTGATCATGTCGGTGGTGAGGCGGAGGGAGGGCCCCGGCGGGAAGACGTGCGTCCCGCGCGAGAGGTACTCCTTGACGATGTCGTTCTGCGTCGTCCCCTGGAGCTGCGTGATGTCCACGCCCTGCTCCTCCGCGACCACCTGATAGAGCGCCAGGAGCCACATGGCCGTGGCGTTGATCGTCATCGAGGTGTTCATCTGGTCCAGGGGGATGTCCTGGAACAGCCGCCGCATGTCGCCCACGTGCGAGACGGGGACCCCGACCCGGCCGACCTCACCGCGGGCGAGGATGTGGTCCGGGTCGTAGCCGGTCTGCGTGGGCAGGTCGAACGCGACCGAGAGGCCCGTCTGACCCTTGGCGAGGTTGCGCCGGTACAACTCGTTGGACGCCTCGGCCGTGGAGTGACCGGCATAGGTCCGCATGAGCCACGGCCGGTCCTTCTGACGCTCTGTCATGTGCGAACCCTCAGCCCTCAGACGTTCCGGAAGCGGTTGATCGCGTCGATGTGCTTGGCCCGCATCTCCGGGTCGCGCACGCCGAGGCCCTCCTGGGGCGCGAGGGCGAGGACGCCGACCTTGCCCTGGTGGAGGTTGCGGTGCACGTCGTAGGCGGCCTGGCCGGTCTCCTCCAGGGAGTAGACGCGGGAGAGGGTGGGGTGGATCTTGCCCTTGGCGATCAGCCGGTTGGCCTCCCAGGCCTCGCGGTAGTTCGCGAAGTGCGAGCCGATGATTCTCTTCAGGGACATCCACAGGTAGCGGTTGTCGTACTCGTGGTTGTAGCCCGAGGTCGAGGCGCAGGTGACGATGGTGCCGCCCTTGCGCGTGACGTAGACCGAGGCGCCGAAGGTCTCGCGGCCCGGGTGCTCGAAGACGATGTCCACGTCCTCGCCGCCGGTGAGCTCGCGGATGCGCTTGCCGAAGCGCTTCCACTCCTTGGGGTCCTGGGTGTGCTCGTCCTTCCAGAACTTGTAGCCCTCGGCGTTGCGGTCGATGACTGCCTCGGCGCCCATGGCCTCGCAGATGGCGGCCTTCTCCGGGCTGGAGACGACACAGATGGGGTTGGCGCCGCCGGCCAGGGCGAACTGGGTGGCGTAGGAGCCGAGGCCGCCGCTCGCGCCCCAGATCAGGACGTTGTCGCCCTGCTTCATGCCGGCGCCGTTGCGCGAGACGAGCTGGCGGTAGGCGGTGGAGTTCACCAGGCCGGGGGAAGCGGCCTCCTCCCAGCTCAGGTGGTCCGGCTTGGGCATGAGCTGGTTGGACTTCACCAGGGCGATCTCGGCGAGGCCGCCGAAGTTCGTCTCGAAGCCCCAGATACGCTGCTCGGGGTCGAGCATCGTGTCGTTGTGGCCGTCCGAGGACTCCAGCTCGACGCTCAGACAGTGCGCGACGACCTCGTCGCCCGGGTTCCAGGCGTTCACGCCGGGGCCGGTGCGCAGCACGACGCCCGCCAGGTCGGAGCCGATGATGTGGTACGGCAGGTCGTGGCGCTTGGTGAGCTCGCTCAGACGGCCGTACCGCTCCAGGAAGCTGAACGTGGAGACGGGCTCGAAGATCGAGGTCCACACGGAGTTGTAGTTGACCGAGGAGGCCATGACGGCCACCAGGGCCTCGCCCGGGCCCAGTTCGGGGACCGGCACGTCGTCCAGGTGGATCGACTTGCGGGGGTCCTTGTCGCGGGTCTCGAGCCCGGCGAACATCTCCACCTCGTCCTTGTGCACGGTGATCGCGCGGTACGAGTCGGGGAGCGGAAGAGCGGCGAAGTCGGCGGACGTGGAGTCCGGCGACTGGATCGCGTCCAGGATTTCCTTCACGGTGATGCCTCCGGCGAAGTGCGGGCCCCCTCTGAGGGGACCACGCTCTTGAGGGTTACGTCGGGTGCTGCTGGTGCTTGTGAGGGGTTGCCGTCGGTTCGGCGAAGGTGTTGCTCGGCAGCGCTTGGTGTGGCGCGGGAGGTTGCCTGTGACGCAGGCGTCCGGGCGCACGAGCCGTGGCTTGTGGGGACAGCCGGCGTACGGAAGTTCTCTGCACGCCGGCCGCCCGGACAACATCAACGTATGACACCGCGTGCCAGTGAGCAAGACACTGAGTGCCATCAATTTTTGATGGATGATCGATCAGTGCAGGTCAGAGCGTGTGGCGGCATGACGGAAGGGGCGCTACCGGTGGGTAGCGCCCCTTCAAAAGCCCAGGACAAAAGGGTGTAAAAACGGATCTCGATCTAGGAATTCACTGGGAATCCCGCTCCCGCAGCGCCTTCTCGATCGTGCGCATGATCTCGTCCAGCGGTGCGTCCGTCCGGGCCACGGTGACCAGGACATCGCCCCCGGTGCTCACCGAGGCCGCCGGAGCGGTGGTGGTGTCGCGTCCCGCCCCGATGCCCGAACCGAAGGTCCTGCGGACGATGGCGAAGGCATGGTCCAGCTGGGTCTCCACGTCGCCCTGGCCGCCCGCGCGGAGCCACCGCCGCAGCACGTGGTTGTGTGCCGTCACCACCGCCGACGCCGCGACCTCCGCCAGGAGCGGGTCGTCGTTGCCGTCGTGGTGGGCCTGCTCGTCGAAGTGGCCCAGGAGATAGCGCGTGAAGAGCCGTTCGTAGCGAGCCACCGAGGCGATCTCGCGCTCGCGCAGCGTGGGGACCTCGCGGGTCAGGCGGTACCGCTCGACGGACACGGCGGGCGAGGCCGCGTACATCTTCATGACTTCCTTGATGCCCCGGCACACCGTGTCGAGCGGGTGCTCGTGCGGCGGCGCCGCGTTCAGGACCGCCTCCGCCCGGATCAAGGTGTCGTCGTGGTCCGGGAAGATCGCCTCTTCCTTGGAGCGGAAGTGCCGGAAGAAGGTCCGGCGGGCGACCCCGGCCTGTGCGGCGATCTCGTCGACCGTCGTGGCCTCGTACCCCTTGGACGCGAAGAGCTCCATCGCGGCGGCCGCCAGCTCCCGGCGCATCTTGAGGCGTTGGGCGGCGGCGCGGCTGCCGGCCGCGCTCTCCGGAGCGTCGGGCGTAGCGGGCGTACGTGAGGACTTGGCGGCCTTGGGCATGACCCGAACGTACTGCATATGCGCAGCCGAGTGCTCCTGCGGGACGGGGCCGCCCGGGGGTTCGAGCAGCCCGCCCCAGTCCGTGCGAGGTCTGCCGTCAGGCGCGCTCCCGTCCGCTTCCGGCCTACCGTCGGGCATATTCGCGGAAGCCGCGGCCGGTCTTGCGGCCGAGGCAGCCCGCGGCCACCAGGTGTTCGAGCAGGGGAGCGGGGGCGAGGCCCGGGTCGCGGAACTCGCGGTGCAGGACCTTCTCGATGGCGAGCGAGACGTCCAGGCCGACGACGTCCAGGAGCTCGAAGGGGCCCATGGGGTAGCCGCCGCCGAGCTTCATCGCGGCGTCGATGTCGTCGAGCGTCGCGTAGTGCTCCTGGACCATCTTGATCGCGTTGTTGAGGTAGGGGAACAGCAGCGCGTTCACGATGAAGCCAGCCCGGTCGCCGCAGTCCACCGGGTGCTTCTTGATGGTCGCGCAGACCTGCCGGACCGTCGCGTGCACGTCGTCGTCCGTGAGGACCGTGCGGACCACCTCGACCAGCTTCATCGCCGGTGCCGGGTTGAAGAAGTGCATGCCGATCACGTCGCCGGGACGCGAGGTGGCGCGGGCGCAGGCGACGACCGGCAGGGACGAAGTGGTGGTCGCCAGGATCGCGCCCGGCTTGCAGACCTTGTCGAACGCCGCGAACAGCTGCTGCTTGATCTCCAGGTCCTCGGCGACCGCCTCCAGGGCCAGGTCGACGTCGGTGAACGCGTCGTACGTCCCGGCCGGAACGATCCGGTCCAGTGTCTTGGCCGCGGTCTCCGCCGTCATCCGCCCCTTGTCGACGGAGCGCGAAAGCGACTTGGCGATACGGGACTTGGCCTTCTCCGCCTTCTCCTCGCTGCGCGCGGCGAGCACCACGTCGTAACCGGCCTTGGCGAAGACCTCGGCGATGCCGGACGCCATCGTCCCCGACCCGGCGACACCGACCGAGCGGATGGTGCGCCCGCCGCCCTGGCGCCCGTCCTCCGGCGGGGTCAGCGCGTCCCGCACGACGACCGAACTGCCGGGCTCCGCATACGAGTAGAAGCCGCGCCCCGTCTTGCGGCCGGTCAGGCCCGCCTCGCTGAGCTGTTTGAGGATCGGGGCGGGTGCGTGCAGGCGGTCGTGGGACTCGGAGTACATCGCGTCCAGGACCGTGCGGGCGGTGTCGACGCCGATCAGGTCGAGCAGGGCGAGGGGGCCCATCGGCAGTCCGCAGCCGAGCCGCATCGCGGCGTCGATGTCCTCGCGGGACGCGTACTTGGCCTCGTACATCGCGGCGGCCTGGTTGAGGTAGCCGAAGAGCAGGCCGTCGGCCACGAATCCGGGCCGGTCGCCGACCGCGACGGGCTCCTTGCCCAGCGCGTACGCCAGGTCGGTGACGGAGGCGACGGCCGCGGGCGCGGTCAGCACGGACGACACCACCTCGACCAGCTTCATCGCCGGTGCCGGGTTGAAGAAGTGCAGGCCGAGCACCCGCTCGGGGCGCTGTGATTCGGCGGCAAGGCGGGTCACGGACAGCGCGTTCGTGCCGGTCGCGATGATCGTCCCGGGGCGCACGACACCGTCGAGTTCACGGATGATCTGCTGCTTGATCTCGTACGACTCCGGGGCGACCTCGATCACCAGGTCGGCGTCGGCCGCGGCCTGCAGGTCGGTGAAGGTGCGGACGCGGGCGAGCGCGTCACGCCGCTCGTCCTCGGTGAGCTGCTCACGGCGCACGGCCCGCGCGGTGGACGACTCGATGGCGGCGACGGCCTGGGCGCCCGCGGCCTCGCTGATGTCGATGCCGATGACCTCGCGTCCCGCGCGGGCCAGGACCTCGGCGATGCCGGTGCCCATCGTGCCGAGACCGATCACGGCGACGGTGTTCAAGGGAGTGTCCATGCGTGGACTCCAGGAAGTGAGTGACGACTGAGGGGCGCACGCGGTGCGCGGCAACTGAGGCGCGGCGTACGGAAGGTGAACTGCTGCGTGTCGTGACCGGGCGGCGAAGCGCGCACGCCCGTGAGGAGTCGACCGGCTCTGTCCCGGAGCCGCGTCGTACTGGATGGAGCTGAGGTGCTGAAGCACCGAACCGACAAGCAATCGCACCGGCTGCGTCACCAGGCCGCTGCGAGGTTGGGGAACTGCTGACAGGGAGTGTGCCCCGCTCACATGAGATTAACCGGCGAGTAACGAGCGCGCCAGTCCCCAGGGTTTGTGATCTACATCGCGGATAGGCTCCCCGTCATGGACGTGGAGTTGCGCACGGTGACGGAACGCTTACGCCGCGAGGCGGGGGTCTCGGAGAGTTACGAGAGGCTGGTCGCGACCGGCGATGTGGAGGAACTGGCGGAGGTGCTCGCCGCGGCGGGTCAGCCACTGTGGGCACGGGAGCTGGCGGCGGTCCGCCTCGGTGCCGCCGGGGACAACCGGGCCTTCGAGTCCCTGGTGCTGCTCCTGAACCACCGGGACCCCTCGCGCTGCGCGGCCGCCGCGTACGCCCTGGCCAGGTTGCGTGATCCACGTACGGCACGGGCGGCAGCCGCCCTGGCCACCAATGAGCTGAGGGTCGCCTACGCCCTGTACCCCGTGCGTCTGCTCACCGAGCTGCGCGCCCCCGAATCGGCGCCCGCCCTCATCACCACGCTGGGGCGCAGGCTCGCCCCGCACGATCCGTACGGGAAGATCGCGCTGGCCTGCGTGGAGGGCCTGGGGGCGCTGGAGGACCCGCGGGCCCGGCCCGTTCTGACCCGCGCCATCGGCTATCCGCGGCTCGCGGCGGCGGCCGCCGCGGCCCTCGCCCGACTGCCGGGCTAGCTTTCCGGCGGGCCGGTGTCCGCCGTGGTCACAGGACGGCGTACGCCTCGATCTCCATCATGAACCGCGGCGACACGAGAGCGGCGACCTGCACGGCGGAGGACGCCGGGAGCCGCTCCGGGTCCATGTGGACGTCGCGTGCGGCCCGGATCGCGGGCATGTACGCCATGTCCGTGACGTAGTACGTCAGCTTCACTATGTCGTCGAAGCCGCCGCCCGCGGCCAGCAGGCAGCGCCGCAGATTGTCGAAGACCTGCCGCGCCTGGGCGGCCGCGTCCCCCTCGCCGACCAGTTCCCCGCGCTCGTCCAGGGGGAGCTGCCCGGAGATCGCGACGAAGCGGCCGGTGCCCATGACGACGTGCGTGTACGCGGTGGCGGGGAAGACGCCGTCGGGGGCGTTGATGTGGGTCAGTCGGCTCATGGGTCCATCCTGGACGGTGGGTTCACAGCAGGGCGAGCTGGGTGCCGCCGGGAGGGGCGGTCTCGGTGTGGGCGCCTGAGTCTTGGGGTGGGCGGATACGGCGGGTGGCGTCCGCCCGCGCGGGGCCGATGCCGAACTCCTCGGCCAGCTCGTGCACTTGGCGGGTGATCCGGCGCTGGTACCACTTGGGTGCGTAGGCGCCTTCCGCGTACAGCCGTTCGTAGCGCCGCACGAGATACGGATGGTGCTGCTCCAGCCAGGCCATGAACCACTCGCGCGCCCCCGGCCGCAGATGCAGCACGAGCGGCGTCACGGACGTCGCTCCCGAGGCGGCGATCGCCCGTACGGTCGCCCGCAGTTGCTCGGGCCGGTCCCCGATGAAGGGGATCACGGGCGCCATGAGCACCCCGCACCCGATGCCGTGATCGGTCAGCGTGCGCACCACGTCGAGCCGCCGCTCCGGAGCGGGCGTGCCCGGCTCGACCGTGCGCCACAGCTCCTGGTCGACGAAGCCGACGGACACGGAGATCCCCACGTCGGTGACGGCGGCGGCCTGCCGCAGCAGGTCGAGGTCCCGCAGGATCAGCGTGCCCTTCGTGAGGATGGAGAAGGGGTTCGCGTGGTCGCGCAGGGCGGCGATGATCCCCGGCATGAGGCCGTAGCGCCCCTCGGCCCGCTGATAGCAGTCGACGTTCGTGCCCATCGCGATGTGCTGGCCGTGCCAGCGGGGCGAGGCGAGCTGGCGGCGCAGCAGGTCGGGGGCGTTGACCTTGACCACGATCTGGCTGTCGAAGCCGAGCCCCGTGTCCTGGTCCAGATAACTGTGCGTCTTGCGCGCGAAACAGTAGACGCACGCGTGCGTGCACCCCCGGTACGGATTGACCGTCCACTCGAACGGCATGCGGGACGCTCCGGGCACCCGGTTCACGATGGTCCTGGCCCGGATCTCGTGGAAGGTGATCCCACGGAACTCGGGGGTGTCGAAGGTCCTGGTGGTGACCGCGTCCGCGCCGAACAGCGCGGCATCCGCGACACCCCGTGACGGCCCGTCGGCGAGGTTCTCCCAGCGCATGACGCCTCCTCGGTAGCACTGACCACAGAATAGAACACATGTTCCCTTGATCGTGCGAGGGGATGCCTCGGGGACCACGAGTGGACCCCGAGGGGACCCCGATTTGAGGGCCCGGTGCGCAGGGTGGTTGGCTTCCGGGGATCACCCTGAACAACCGAGTGCTGGAGGAAGTGCCATGGCGCAGGTCGAGGCGACCACGGAGCGGATCATCGCGGCGCGGCCGGAGGACGTCTTCGACGCGCTCGCCGACTACGAAGGCACGCGTCCGAAGATCCTGTCCGAGCACTTCAGTGAGTTCGAGGTGCGTGAGGGCGGGGACGGCGACGGGACGCTCGTCCACTGGAAGCTGCAGGCCACCAGCAAGCGCATCCGGGACTGCCTCCTCGAGGTCAGCGAGCCGACCGACGGTGAGCTCGTCGAGAAGGACCGCAACTCCTCCATGGTCACCACCTGGACCGTGACCCCGGCGGGAGAGGGCAAGGCGCGCGTGGTCGTCTCCACCGTGTGGAACGGTGCGGGTGGCATCGGCGGCTTCTTCGAAAAGACCTTCGCGCCCAAGGGGCTCGGGCGGATCTACGACGCGGTGCTCGGCAAGCTCGCCGCCGAGGTCGAGAAGTAGGCCCTCAACTCCGGTAACCCATAAGGGTTGTTGTCACGCTCACCGTTTCGAGTGGTTTTCTGTTCGGGCCAATTGTACGGCGTAGGGCTCCCACCGGCGCATACGTGCGCCTGACCCCACACAGGGGCGACTCGTCGCGCTTGCTCGCAGTTGTCGCGTAATGCGAGAAATGCGGCGCAGGCGCTGACGAGGGGAGCAGGACGTGGGTGGCACGACGCTGGTGCAGGGCGCCGAGCAGGAGGACGCCGAGGGGGCGGCGGTGGCCACGGTGCCGCCGGGCATCGAAGAGGCGCCGCCACCCCAGGAGCACGTGTCGGCGACGGCAGGGCTCAGCCCCGGGCGCGTCCGGATGGTCTTCGTCGGGCTCATGCTCGCCCTGCTGCTCGCCGCGCTCGAGCAGATGATCGTCGCCACCGCGCTCCCGAAGATCGTCGGTGAGCTGCACGGCCTGGACCGGATGTCCTGGGCGATCACCGCCTATCTGCTCACGTCCACGATCGGGCTGCCCATCTACGGCAAGCTCGGGGACCTCTTCGGGCGCAAGGGCGTCTTCCAGTTCGCCATCGTCATCTTCGTCATCGGCTCCGCGCTGGCCGGCTGGTCGCGCACGATGGACCAGCTCATCGCCTTCCGTGCCATCCAGGGCATCGGCGCGGGCGGCCTCATGATCGGCGTACAGGCGATCATCGCGGACATCGTCCCGCCCCGGGAACGCGGCCGCTACATGGGCCTGATCGGCGCCTCCTTCGGCCTCGCGTCGGTCGCGGGACCGCTGCTCGGCGGGTTCTTCACCGACCACGTCACCTGGCGCTGGTGCTTCTACTTCAATGTGCCCTTCGGGCTCGTCACCCTCCTCGTCGTCAGCTTCGGGCTCAAGCTGCCCAAGCGCACGGTGAGGGCCCGACTCGACGTCCTCGGCGCGCTGTTGCTCGCCTCGGCCTCCACCTGCCTGGTGCTCGTGACCAGTTGGGGCGGCACCGAGTACGCGTGGGGATCGCGCGTCATCCTCGGGCTCGCGGCCGGAGCCGTCGCCTCGACGGTGCTCTTCGTCGTCGCCGAACGCTTCGCCGCAGAACCGATCATCCCGCTACGGCTGTTCCGCGACCCGGTCTTCAACATCACCGGCGTGGTGGGCATGGTCGTCGGCGTCGCCCTCTTCGGGGCGGCCAGCTATCTGCCGACCTTCCTGCAGATGGTGGACGGCGCGAGCGCCACCGAGTCCGGGCTGCTCATGCTGCCGATGATGGGCGGCGTCGTGGGCGCCTCGGTCCTCTCCGGCCAGCTCATCAGCCACACCGGGCGCTACAAGATCTATCCCGTCATCGGCGGCATCCTGTCCGTCATCGGCATGTGGCTGCTCTCCCGGCTTGAGGCCGACACACCCCGGCTGCACTACAGCATCTGGATGGCCGTGCTCGGTGCGGGCGTCGGCCTCGTCATGCCGGTGCTCATCCTCGCCGTACAGAACGCGGTACGCCCCTCCGACCTCGGCACCGCCACCAGCGCCAACAACTACTTCCGGCAGATCGGCGGCAGCGTCGGCGCCGCGATCTTCGGCACGCTCTTCGCCGACCGGCTCGCGGACTCGCTCGCCGACCGCATCCCGGCCGGGGCCGGTCTCCCGGACCCCGAGGCCATCACCCCGCAGCTCGTCCACGCGATGCCCGCCCCGCTGCGCGAGGGCTACATCCAGGCGTACGCCGACGCGATGCCCCGCATCTTCCTCTACCTGGTGCCGGTGCTCGTCCTCGGCATGCTGATCACCTTCTTCCTCAAGGAGACACCCCTGTTGTCCAGCGCAGCGTCCCAGGACGCCCCCACGGCCGAGCCCACGAACATCCCCCAGGCCCGCACCTCGTACGCCGCCGGGGTCCCCGTCTGCGGCACCGTGCAGCACCCGGACGGCACCGTGGTGCCCCGCGCCGCCCTGACCCTCATCGACGTCGGGGGCAGGCAGATCGGCCGCGGTGCGAGCGGGGACGACGGGCGGTACGCGCTCTCCACGCCGGGCTCGGGATCGTTCGTCCTGATCGCGGCCGCCGGGGGCCATCAGCCGCAGGCGGTCACCGTCACCGTCGGCGAGCGCCCCGTGGAACTGGACGTGGTGCTCGGCGGCGCGGGGCGCCTGGCCGGCAGCGTGGTCACCGCCGACGGGACGCCGGTCAGGGACGCCGCGGTCACCCTCACCGACGTCCGCGGAGAGGTCGTCGCCACCACCCGCAGCGGGCGCGAAGGCGGTTATGTGATCACGGAACTGGTGGCGGGCGAGTACACCCTGGCCGCCAGCGCGCCCGCCTTCCGGCCCGCGGCCCTGCCCGTTTCCGTGCAGGCCTCCCGCGAGACCCGGCAGGACGTCGAACTCGCGGGCGGTGCCGTCCTGCGCGGGACCGTGCGGGCCACCGGCGGGCGGCCCGTGGAGGACGCCCGCGTGACGCTGCTCGACGCGGCGGGCAACGTCGTGGACACCCTCACCACGAGGGAGGACGGCACCTTCCGGTTCATCGACCTGTCGTCCGGCGAGTACACCGTCATCGCCGCGGGCTACCCGCCGGTGGCGACCGTGCTCCAGGTCGCGGGCGGCGGGCGTACGGAGCGGGATCTGCAACTGGGCCACGAGGACTAGGGCCCTTTGGGCGGGGCGGCTGGGCGTCTGGGCGGGGCGTCTGGGCGGGTCGGTTGGGCGGGGCGGCGAAAAATACCCGCCGGAGGCGCCCCCGCACGGCCCAATTCCCATATTGAGCCCCATGGCAACCTGCGTCGGTCGTACGGTGGTTGGGGCGGCGCAGGTCTTCGCGGTGCCGCCGGAAGGAGCGTTGGCCATGGAATACGGCACCCCGGGCGGGCCGGTGGCGCAGCTCGCCGTGGCCGGCCGGATCCCCCTCGCCGTGGTCGTCATCGACGGCGCGGGCCTCGTCTCGCACTGGAGCGCCGGCGCACGGAAGCTGTTCGGGTACGCGAAGGAGGCGGCCGTCGGAAGTCCGGCGGGCGACCTGCTTCCGGTGGCGGGCGCGATCCCCGGGGGACGCGCGAGCTACGGCGAGTACGACGGCCTGGGTCCTGACCTGGAGACCTCCCTCGACGGACGCATCTCGTACCCTGCGGCCGGGCGCGCGCGGCTGTCCGTGCCCGGCGGCGAAGACCACCGGGTCGACGTCCTGTGGTGGGCGTACCCCCTCGTCGGCCCCGGCCCCGAGCGGTTGCTCGTGCTCGCCGCGGACGCCGACCGGCTGGCCGACGATGACGACCGCGAGCCGGGACAGGTCGAGCGGATAGCACCGGGGTTCGCCCTGCACACAGACTTCCCGGGAGCGGACGAGCTGGCCGGCCGGCTGCCCGAGATCCTGCCCAGCATGAGCGTGGGCGAGAGCTCCCGCATCGTGTCGCAGGTCCTTGAACTGGGCTATCCCGTCCTGGAGTTCAGCAAGCACGACCGTGTTCCCGTCACCCCGGACTGGGGTGTGCCGCGGCGCGCCGAGCGCAAGGCGCGCAGGCTGCGCGTCCAGCAGGAAGCCGCCCAGGGCGTCGCGCCGGGGCCCGCCGCACCCGAAGAGGCCGAGGATCTCGAATACGCGGCGGTGCGCGAGCACCTGGAGTTCCTGAACGAGGTCAGCGGGCGCATCGGCTCCTCGCTCGACCTCTCGCAGACGATCATCGAGGTCAGCCGGGCCGTCGTGCCGCGGTTCACGGACGTCGCGGGCACGTATCTGCGCGAACAGGTCGTCGCGGGCGAGGGCTTCCCGGAAGGTCCGCCGGACGAGACCACGATGTGGCACAGGGTCGCCGTGGAGCACACGGACGAGCCGGGCCGCTGGGACGACGTCGTACCCGTCGGCGAGTCCATGCCGTTCCCGTCGCACACACCGTTCTTCCAGTGCATGACCTCCGGCGACCCGGTCCTCGTGCCGCGCATCACCGAGGAGATGGGCAACGCGATCGCCTCGCAGTTCGAGAAGCGCGACATCCGCCCGCTCATCAACCACCGCTCGATGCTCGTCGTACCGCTGAAGGCCCGCAATGTGGTGCTCGGATTCATGATCCTGCTGCGCCACCGGGAACGGCCCGTCTTCAACGACATGGACCGCGTCACCGGCGCCGAACTCGCCGCCCGCGCGGGCCTCGTGCTCGACAACGCCCGCATGTACACCTACCAGGAGAGCGTCGCCGACACTCTCCAGGACAGCATGCTGCCGCACATCGAGCCGCGCATGACGGGCTGCGACATCGCCACCCGCTATCTGCCGGGCACGCTCCTCGGCCGGGTCGGCGGCGACTGGTTCGACTCCGTGAAACTTCCCGGCTCGCGCACCGCGCTCGTCGTCGGAGACGTGATGGGCCACGGCCTCAACTCGGCGGCGATGATGGGCCAGTTGCGCACGGCCGTGCAGACCATGGCCGCCCTCGACCTGCCGCCCGCCCAGCTCCTGCGCAACCTCGACGACCTGGCACAGCGGCTCGGCGAGCACTACCTCGCGACGTGTCTCTACGCGGTGTACGACCCCATCGCGAGCGAACTGCACCTCGCCAACGCGGGACACATCCCGCCCGTACTCGTCCGCGCCGACGACGGCCGCAGCGAACTCCTCGACCTGCCGACCGGGGCGCCCATCGGCGTCGGAGGCGTGCCCTTCGAGGCGGTCACCGTCCGGGTGGCGCCCGGCGACCGGCTGCTGATGTGCACCGACGGCCTCGTCGAGGTCCGCGGCGAGGACATCGGCGTCGGCCTCGCCACGCTCACCGAGTCCGCGGCCCACCCGGCCGCCTCCATGGACGCCGCCTGCGACACCATCATCCGCGCCCTCAACACCCGCGGCGGACGCAAGGACGACGTGGCCCTTCTGATGGCACGCCTGAACGGCGTCGCGGACGAGGACGTCGCCCACTGGCGGCTCGCACTGGACCCGAGCGAGGTGAGCAGGGCGCGCGAGCTGGTCCGCGAGCAGCTGCGCACCTGGTCCCGCGACGCCCTGTCCGAGACCGCCGAGCTCCTGGTCAGCGAACTCGTCACGAACGCCGTACGGCACTCGCGCGGCGGCCGTGTCGAACTCCGCCTCGTCCGCTCGGGGGCCACGCTGATCTGCGAGGTCGAGGACGACGACCACACCCTGCCCACGCTCCTGAACGCGGGCCCCGGTGACGAGTTCGGTCGCGGACTGCGGATCGTCAGCGTGCTCGCCAAGGAGTGGGGGACCAGTCGTACGGCCTCCGGCAAGACCGTGTGGTTCGAGCTGGTGCCGCCTAGTAGGTGAGAGCCCCGGGCGTCTCTCGGGGCGTGCGATCGGCAGGGAACGCGTGAAGGCGCGGCGAATGATTGCGCCGGTGACTTGTCCGCGCACCCCGGGCGCGATAGACCGATCTCGCCGACGGCTTCGACGGTCGTCGTCACGACCCTGGGGAGCTGGCCATGAGTGTCACGAGTCGGTACAAGGAGGCGTGGGAGGGGTTCTGGCGGGATGCTCCCGACGAAGAGGGCGCCGTCTTCTGGGACGCCGAACCCGTGCTCACCGTCGGCATCCACCTCGCCCTCTTCGAGCCGCACATGACGGCCGCCGGCCTGCCCGTCGTGGACCTCGGCTGCGGCAACGGCACCCAGACCCGCTTCCTCGCCGACCGCTACCCGCGTGTCCTGGGAGCCGACCTGTCCGCCGCCGCCCTGCGGCAGGCACGGAACGCCGACCCGGCGGGGCAGGTGGAGTTCCGGCAGGTCGACGCTGCGGAGAAGTCCGAGGCCGAGCAGCTGCACGCGGAGCTCGGCGACGTGAACGTCTATATGCGCGGGGTGCTCCACCAGTGCGATCCCGATGACCGTCAGCCACTCGTCGACGGCATCGCGACGCTGCTCGGCGAGCGCGGCAGGGCGTTCGTCGTCGAGCTCGCCGAGGCCGCGGGGGCGGTCCTGAGAGGCCTCGCCACGAGCCCGGAGGGCCCGCCGCCGAAGCTGGCGCCGGTCTTCTCGCACGGCCTCACGCCGGGCGAGGTCGCGGACGCCGCCGTGCCGGAGTACGTCACGGCGGCGGGCCTCACGGTGCTCGCGAAGGGAGAACTGCCGCTGACCACCACCGAGTTCACCCCGGACGGCACACGGATCGAACTGCCGTCGAAGTGGCTGGTGGTGGGGCGGGCGGGCTGAGGGGCCGACTCCGTCTGTCCGGGGCCTCGGCAGAGGAGCGGGGCCGTCTCAGAGGGGCGGGGCGGGCAGCGCGGCGACCACGGGGTGATCGGTGTCGAGAGGCCCGAGCCGGGAAGCACCACCCGGCGAGCCGAGCTCGGCGAAGAACTCCAGGTCCGTCTTGCGGTAGTCCTGCCACTCGTCGGGAGTGTCGTCCTCGAAGAAGATGGCTTCGACCGGACAGACGGGTTCGCAGGCACCGCAGTCGACGCACTCGTCGGGCTGGATGTACATCTTCCGTGCGCCCTCATAGATGCAGTCGACGGGGCATTCGTCGATGCATGCCTTGTCCTTGAGGTCGACGCAGGGCTGGGCGATGACGTACGTCATGAGGATCGCTCCACGGTCCAGGTGTCGCCGCCCGCGAGGAGTGCGGCCAGGTCGCCCTTGCCGTTCTGCTCGATGGCGGTGTCGAGTTGGTCGGACATCAGGGTGTCGTAGACGGGGCGTTCGACGTTGCGGAAGACGCCGATGGGGGTGTGGTGCAGGGTGTCGGGGTCGGCGAGGCGGGACAGTGCGAACGCGAGCGTGGGCGAGGTGGAGTGCGCGTCGTGGATGAGGATCTGAGACTCGGTCTCAGAGGTGACCGGGACGACTTTGAGGTCACCGGTGGCCGCATCGCGGACGACGCCTTTGGAGCCCAGGCCGTTTTCCAGGGGTGCTCCGAAGCGGATGGGCTGGCCGTGTTCCAGGCGGATGACGGCTTCTTCGGCCTGCTGTTTGTCCTTGAGGACCTCGAAGGCGCCGTCGTTGAAGATGTTGCAGTTCTGGTAGATCTCCACCAGGGCGGTGCCGGGGTGTTCGGCGGCCTCGCGCAGTACCGAGGTGAGGTGTTTGCGGTCGGAGTCCACGGTGCGGGCCACGAAGGAGGCTTCGGCGCCGATGGCGAGGGAGACGGGGTTGAAGGGTGCGTCGAGGGAGCCCATCGGCGTGGATTTGGTGATCTTGCCGACTTCGGAGGTCGGGGAGTACTGGCCCTTGGTGAGGCCGTAGATGCGGTTGTTGAAGAGCAGGATCTTCAGGTTGACGTTGCGGCGCAGGGCGTGGATGAGGTGGTTGCCGCCGATGGACAGTGCGTCGCCGTCGCCGGTGACCACCCACACGCTCAGGTCGCGGCGTGAGGAGGCCAGTCCGGTGGCGATGGCGGGGGCGCGGCCGTGGATGGAGTGCATCCCGTAGGTGTTCATGTAGTACGGGAAGCGGGAGGAGCAGCCGATGCCGGAGACGAAGACGATGTTCTCCTTGGCCAGGCCGAGTTCGGGCATGAAGCCCTGCACGGCGGCCAGGACGGCGTAGTCACCGCAGCCGGGGCACCAGCGCACCTCCTGGTCGGACTTGAAGTCCTTCATGGACTGCTTGGCCTCGGCCTTGGGGACCAGGGAAAGCGCTTCGATCGTGCTCCCGGTGCCTTCGGTCTTCGTGTCAGCCATTGATGGCCTCCTTGAGAGCCGTGGCGAGCTGCTCGGCCTTGAACGGCATTCCATTGACCTGGTTGTACGAGACCGCGTCCACGAGGTACTTGGCGCGGAGGAGAGTGGCGAGCTGCCCGAGGTTCATCTCGGGAATCACCACCTTGTCGTAACGCTTCAGGACCTCGCCCAGATTCCGCGGGAAGGGGTTGAGGTGGCGCAGATGGGCCTGCGCCACGCTCTCGCCGACCGCCCGCAGGCGGCGTACCGCGGCGGTGATGGGCCCGTAGGTCGAACCCCAGCCCAGGACCAGCAACTTGGCGTCGCCGGTCGCGTCGTCGACTTCGAGGTCGGGGACCTGGATGCCGTCGATCTTGGCCTGGCGGGTGCGGACCATGAAGTCGTGGTTGGCGGGGTCGTAGGAGATGTTGCCGGTGCCGTCCTGCTTCTCGATGCCGCCGATGCGGTGTTCGAGGCCGGGCGTGCCGGGGATCGCCCAGGGGCGGGCCAGGGTCTGCGGGTCGCGCTTGTAGGGCCAGAAGACCTCGGTGCCGTCGTCCTCGGTGTGGTTGGTCCCCGAGGCGAACTGGACGCGCAGGTCCGGGAGTTCATCGGTGTCCGGGATGCGCCACGGCTCGGAGCCGTTGGCCAGGTAGCCGTCGGACAGCAGGAACACCGGCGTGCGGTAGGTGACCGCGATGCGGGCCGCCTCCAGCGCCGCGTCGAAGCAGTCCGCCGGGGTCTTGGGTGCCACGATCGGCACCGGCGCCTCGCCGTTGCGCCCGAACATCGCCTGCAGCAGATCCGCCTGCTCGGTCTTGGTCGGCAGACCGGTCGAAGGGCCGCCGCGCTGGATGTCCACGACCAGCAGCGGCAGTTCCAGCGACACCGCGAGGCCGATGGTCTCCGACTTCAGCGCCACACCTGGCCCCGAGGTCGTCGTCACCGCGAGCGAGCCGCCGAACGCCGCACCCAGCGCGGCGCCGATCCCCGCGATCTCGTCCTCGGCCTGGAAGGTCCGCACACCGAAGTTCTTGTGCCTGGACAGCTCGTGCAGGATGTCGGAGGCCGGGGTGATCGGGTACGAACCCAGGTAGAGCGGCAGGTCCGCCTGCCGGCCCGCGGCGATCAGGCCGTAGGAGAGGGCCAGATTCCCGGAGATGTTGCGGTACGTGCCGGTCGGGAAGGCGTGGGCGGCCGGAGCGACCTCGTACGAGACGGCGAAGTCCTCCGTCGTCTCGCCGAAGTTCCAGCCCGCGTGGAAGGCGGCGATGTTCGCCTCGGCGATGTCCGGCTTCTTGGCGAACTTCGTGCGCAGGAACTTCTCGGTGCCCTCGGTCGGGCGGTGGTACATCCACGACAGCAGGCCGAGCGCGAACATGTTCTTGCTGCGGCCGGCGTCCTTGCGCGAGAGGTCGAACTCCTTGAGCGCCTCGACCGTCAGCGTCGTCAACGGGACTGGGTGCACCCGGTACGCGTCAAGGTCGTGGCCCTCAAGCGGACTTGATGCGTACCCCACCTTCTGGAGCGCTCGGGGCGTGAACTCGTCCGTGTTGACGATGATCTCCGCACCCCGCGGCACGTCACCGAGATGGGCCTTCAGCGCCGCCGGGTTCATCGCTACGAGCACGTTCGGCGCGTCGCCCGGCGTGAGAATGTCGTGGTCGGCGAAGTGCAGTTGGAAGCTGGAGACTCCGAGCAGTGTTCCCGCGGGGGCGCGGATCTCGGCGGGGAAGTTCGGCAGTGTGGACAGGTCGTTGCCGAAGGATGCCGTCTCCGAGGTGAACAGATCCCCGGTGAGCTGCATGCCGTCGCCGGAGTCACCCGAGAACCGGATGATGACTCGATCGAGCCGCTCTGTCTGCTTCGTCACCGGCACAAGTCCTCTCTCGCTAGGGGTGGTTGGGCGGTCGGACGGCTGTCCGACCCGCCACCCGGCCCGAGCCTAGAAGCGCCGTCAGGGTATTTCAATAGGCGTTGAATTCATCCTGGACCGCCGGTCGACCGGCGGCGGACCACCGTTGGGGCGCTGTTCGGCCGCCGTTCGAGCGGTATTGGACCGGCACCGGATCGCCGGGCGGGCGTCGGCGGGTCATCGGCTCGTGGCGGTGCCTGGACCGATGAACTCACTCTATGTAGACTTCATCGTCAGTTGAATTGATTCTGTGCGGGCTCGCGATCGAGAGGGGCTGCCGCAGTGGGGGACGACAAGGGTGTGCCGAGTACGCGTGAGGCCCATCATGCGGTCCGCCGCGGACCTCTTCGCCGAGCAGGGTTTCCGCAGGGCCTCCGTGTGCTCCATAGCCGCGAACGCGGGCTGCGATCCCGCCCTGGTCGGGCATTATTTCGCCTCCAAGGAGGCCCTGTTCACCGCCGTGGCGGCGGAGACGGTCCGGCCGGCCGAGGTGCTTCGTGAAGCTGTCGGGCGGCGCGATCCGGACGCCGCGGAGTGGCTGCTCCGCAATGCCGTGGCCGACTGGGACGACGGGGTGCAGCGCACGCGCATCCTCGGCGTCCTGCGGTCCGCGCTCGATCTGTCCGCCGCCGAGTCGCGGCTGCGGCAGTCGCTGGTGCCCGAGAGGGTCGCCGACGATGAGGGCGGCGAGATGCGGCTCGCGCTGATCGGCGGCCTGTTCGTCGGGGTCGTGATGGCACGTCATCTGGAGCTGCTTCCGGCCGAGTTGGCGAAGGAAGGCAGCTCCGACGAACTCGTCCGCGCACTCATGCCGGTCGTCGCCGGCTGTCTCGAGGCCGGGCGCTGATCCGGTCCGGCAGGCGCGAGGGACCGCAGCGAGTGTAGGGCGGCCCAACCCTTCAGGCCTTTGCGTTCATAAACGCAAAGGCCCACTTCGGCATGCGCCGGTCCGGGGGTGCTCAGTGCTGTTGAAGCTGCCCCAACGTCCCGCCGCAGCAACGTAACTACGCCTCAAACCTGCCCGCACGGCATTGAGTTGAGCGGAGCCCGGATGTCCGGAAGCGAGCCATCAGGGTTGCGTGAGGAAATTCAATTCTCGTAGACTTCATTGGACGGTGAATAATCCAGCAGGCCGCAGTCAGTGGGCCCGAGGGGGGAACATGGAAGCAATGAGTACCGATGTGAAGGCGGGGAATCCGCCGGGTACTTCGTCCGGGTCAGGGTCCGCCGGACACTCCGCGCGCTGGGTGGTCCTCGCGGTCACGCTCTCCGCGATTTTCATGCAGATGCTGGACACCACGATCACGATGGTCGCCCTGCCGTCGCTGCAGAGCGACCTGGGCGCCACCTTCGCCGAGATTCAACTCGTCGTCGCCGTCTACTCGTTGGCCTTCGCCTGTGCGTTGGTGACCGGTGGCAGGCTCGGCGACATCTACGGCCGCCGGAAGATCTTCCTCATCGGCATGCTGGGCTTCACCGCCGCATCGGCACTGTGCGGCGCGGCCCCCACGTCGACGTTCCTGATCGGGTCCCGGGTGCTGCAAGGCCTGTGCTCGGGCCTGATGTTCCCTCAGGTCCTCTCGATCATCCAGGTCACCTTCTCGACGCGTGAGCGCCCCAAGGCCCTTGCCATGTACGGGGCTTCGATCGGCCTCGGCACCGTCCTGGGGCCCGTGCTCGGCGGCTGGCTGATCGATCTGGACGTCCTGGGCACCGACTGGCGTGCGATCTTCTACGTCAACCTGCCCGTCGGCCTGGTGGCACTCGCACTCGGCCTCGCCAAGATCCCCGAGTCCAAGGCCGACGGTGCCCAGCGCCTCGACGTCGTGGGCGCGACGATCCTCTCCGCGGGACTCTTCAGCCTCATCCTGCCACTGGTCATCGGCCGCGAGCACGACTGGCCGACCTGGAGCCTCGCACTGCTCGGCCTCAGCCCGCTGATCCTGATCGGATTCGCGCTCTACGAGGGCAGGCTGTCGAACAACCCCGCCAAGTCGCCGCTGGTGCCGATGCGGCTGTTCAAGGAACGGTCGTTCTCGGTCGGGCTGCTGATCAGCATCGTGTTCTTCGCGGGCATCCCGTCCTTCTTCATGACGTTCTTCATGAGCCTGCAGGTCGGGTTCGCCTACGCGCCGATCTCGGCGGGTCTGGTGAGCCTCGGCTTCGCCGTCCTCATCGCGGCCGGTTCGGCGCGCTCCACGGCCGTGGTCAAGAAGCTCGGCACCAAGACGCTCGCGCTCGGCACCGGGCTGCTGCTGGTCGGCATGTCCGGGGTGATCGCGACCGTGCACTGGGCCGGATCGGACCTGCACGGCTACCAGCTGATCCCCTCGCTGATGGTGGCCGGCCTCGGCGGCGGCTTCTTCCTCGCCCCGTGCACCGGCATCATCCTGGCCGGCATCCGCTCCCGCGAGGCGGGCTCGGCGTCCGGCATGCTCGCCACCGTGCAGCAGGTCGGCATCGCGATCGGCATCGCGGTCGCGGGCATCCTCTTCTACGGATTCCTCGGCACGAACGCCGACGACTCCAGCCAGGCGGCCGTGTCCGCGCTGCGCAGCGACCTCACGGCGGCGGGTGTCGTCGACGGTCAGCAGGACAAGGCCGTCGGCGGATTCCGGACCTGCTTCCACGACCGCATGAACCAGAAGGACCTCACCGAGACACCGGAGAGCTGCGCGGCCATCGAGAAGGAGATGGCGAACAACCCGGCCCCGCAGGAGGCCAAGGACAAGGTCCGGGCCGCGGTCCTGGAGAAGGCGGTGCCCGAGGCGCGCAGGACCAACTTCAGCGAGAGCTTCGAGCAGGTCGTCTACTGGCAGATCGGCTGCTTCGGCCCCTCCTGCCTGCTCGTCCTCGCCCTGCCGAGGATCCGCCCGGAGGACGTCACGGACGTGCCCGGAGGCGCGTGACACCACCCTGAGGAACCGGAACCGGAACCGGAACCGGATCGGGGGCCGGGGGAGACCCCGCGCCACCGGTCCGGGTCCGGTTCCCCGTCTGCGAAAGGAAGCCGCGGTGGACACCGTCGTGCCGGTTCTGTCGCTCGGCATCGTCTCGGCCCTCGCCTACGCCGCCGCTGCCGTCGTGCAGCGGCGGGTGGCGGCGCGGGGGACCGGTGGTCTCTTCCGTACGGGGGCCTGGTGGGCCTCCGTCCTGTTCAACCTGTCCGGCGCGGCGCTCCACGTGGGGGCGCTGCGGCACGGACCGCTCATCACCGTCCAGACCCTCGGCGTCCTCACGCTCGTCGCCGCGCCCCTCCTGTCCGCCGCCGTCTCGCGTACGAGGATGACCTCGGCCCAGTGGGCCGGTCGCCTCGAAGATCACCTGGCGGGCCTGACGCGACAGACGTCAACTGCCTTCGGGGGCGCGACAGTTGACAGGCCGGGGAACCCTGATCGAGGGTTCCCCGGCCTTCGTGTTCACGTCCGTACGGAGCCGTCGGTCCTGGTCGTCCGTACGGAGCTGGTCAGTCCTGGTCCTCCGAAGGGGCGTCCGGGAGGTCCAGGGAGGCGAGCCGCAGGTTCAGGGTGGGCGTCACCCAGCGGATGATGTCCTCGAAGTCCATCGAGGCCAGCGGCTCGACCTTGAGCACGTAGCGCACGATGGCCACGCCCGCCAGGTGGGACGAGGCGAGGGCCGAGACGATGGACGCGTCCGGGTGGTCCTTGAAGACCATCTGTCCGGCCCAGTTCTCGATGCTGGTCTCGATCCGGTCCCGCAGCAGGTCCGAGGTGGCGCTGTCGGCGAGGCCGGCGCGGTAGATGGCGGTCATCGCATAGCGGGTCTCTTCGTGCTCCCAGAAGTTCAGGTACGTCCGGGCCAGCCATGCGGCGGTCCTGGCCGAACCGTCGGGCTGGGGCGCGTCGAATTCGTCGAAGGCGGCGGAGACGCTCAGCTGCGACTCGACCGCCGCGCGGAACACCCCCTCCTTGTTGTTGAAGAAGTGGTGCACCAGTGCCGGGTCCACCTGTGCTGCCTCGGCGATGGAGCGGATGGTCGTGCTCGTGTAGCCGCGGTCCGCGAAAAGGTGGAGCGCCGCGACGAGGATCTGCTCGCGCGTGCCGCTGTCGCCGGACCGGCGGCCACTGCGTGCGCGCAACGGCCTCGGCTTCTTCCCGGCGGGCGGCTTCTGGGGGGAGGGGGACTTTCGGGCGGACGTCGAAGGTCCGTCCGTGCGCCTGGGCGTCATGGAATCACTGCACTTCGGGGGGTGTCAGAGTGGGTAATTCATTGCGTAGTGAAAACATCCTAACAGGCGCTATCCGAGGACTTCCAGACTCGTGCGTGGATCTTGGCGCGGAGCCGCGCCCCGCGCCGGTCACCCGGCCGTTGGTGCCTGTTGCCGGTGCGGTCACCGGGGGTTGGCGGGTCCGATCAGGGTCTGGCGCAGCGCGGGGGCGATCGTTTCGATCACCGTTTCGAGGTCGGCGGCGGCGACCACCTCGACGCCGATCAGGTGCCGGACGATCGCGGTACCGCCGAGGTGGGCGCCGAAGAGCGCGGTCCGCAGATCCGCGTCGGGGCCGGGCGGCAGGTGGTCGACCTGGCCGTTCAGTGACTCCGATACGCACGTGCGCAGGACCGCGGACGCGTCCCGGTCGGAGAGCGCGATGCGGTGGACCTCGACCAGCGGTGACTCCTCGTCGCCGGGCTCCCACAGGGGCAGGTAGCTGCGGGCGAGGCGGGTCGGCAGGTCGTCGTCGATGCCCGCCGGGATCTCGGGGGGACGCGGTGGTGGGGGCTTGGCGGGCGGGTGTCGAAGCTGATGAAGAACGACTGGCCCGCCGGGATCTCGGCGAGCCGCTCCTCGGTGCTGAGTAGCCCGTTGGTGAAGATCTGCGTGCTGAACGGCTTCCTGCGCGCATGCCGGATGATCTCCCCCGCGTCCCGGTGCGAGAAGATCTCACCCCCCGTCAGAAACACCTGGAGCACGCCCATGTCGGCGAAGTCGTCCAGAAGCCGCTTGATCCGCGGGGTGGATATCTCGTCGGGCCGCTTGAGCGCGGAGTCCGCGTAGCAGCGCCGGCAGCGCAGGTTGCAGAGATTGGTGGTCTCCACGAACGCGATGGCGGGCGCGGACGGATGGAACCGCTCAAGCTCCACCAGTGGATCGGTGAGTACGTGGCTCATCAACTCGGTCGAGGAGACGGGGCTTCCCGCGTTGTGACGCAGGATCATCTCCCTGGCGGGCGCCGCCAGGAACTCGACGTGCCCGTCCGGCAGGAGAGCGACGAGGCCGCCGTCGTTCATCTGGAAGGGGATCTGTCGCGCGAGCGAGCCCTGCCTCTCCTGGTCGTAGGGGGCGCCGCGGGGGCGGACGAACATCAAAGTCAACGCACATTGAACTCGTCCGGTGTTGAACTCTACGACCGTTGAACAGAGCTCCGCAAGGCACCTGCCGCAGCTCCTGTCGACCCGCGGCTCCCGCCGCCCCGAGCTCCTGCCGACATGCCGCGAGCCCCCGCCCGTGTCAGGATCACGGGCGGGAACCCGTACGCCGATGGACCCGCTGGAGCCGCTGGAGCCGCGCCATGCCGAGGGACGCAGCCGACAGCCGCGGCCGGCGCCGGACGGGCCGGATGAACCGGGCGGACCGGATGTACTGGGCGGACCGGATGAACCGCGCCGACGGACTGCCGCCCGCCGCGGGAGCCGCGGTCATGGCCACCGCCGTGCTCTCCGTCGGACTGCACCTGCTCGGCGTGGAGTGGGCGTCACTGGCGCTGCTCGTGGTGGCGCTGCTGGTCTGGCTGTTCCTGGCCGCTGTCTTCGCCCGGCATCTGCTGACCGAACGGGACCGCTGGCGCCGCGAGATCGACACCCCGCCCGCGCTGACCGCCGTCGCCGCCACGGCGGTACTGGGCACCCGGCTCTCCCTGCTCGGGCACCAGCCCGTCTCCATCGCCCTGCTCTGCCTCAGCGCGCTGCTCTGGCCGCCGCTGATGTCCCACGTCATCCGCCACTGGCAGAGCAAGGTGCCGGGCGCCGCCTATCTGGTGTGCGTGGCCACCCAGGCGATCGTCGTCCTCGCCGCGACCGTCGCCACCGCCGACCGGCAGGCGTGGCTGATGTGGCCCGCCCTTGCCCTCTTCGCCATCGGCCTCGTCCTGTACGGCGTGGTGCTGCTCCGCTTCGACTTCCGGCAGCTCGCCACCGGCCGGGGCGACCACTGGATCATCGCCGGTGCCATGGCCATCTCCGCCCTCGCCGGATCGAAGCTGGTCGCCGCCGCCGTGCCGGACGGCCCGCTGCGGTGGGCGACCCCGGCGCACGACGTCCTGCGGATCGTCACCCTCGTCGCGCTCGGCATCGCCTTCGCCTGGTATGTCGTACTCGTCGGCTGCGAACTGCGGTGGCCACGCCTCCACCACGACGTCCGCCGCTGGGCCACCGTCTTCCCCCTCGGCATGACCGCCGTCGCCGCGCTCTCCACCGCCACGGCCGCGGACGTTCCGGCGCTCTGGACCTGCGGGAAGGTACTGCTCTGGCCCGCGCTCGCGGTCTGGGCGGTGGTCGCGGTCGGCGCGTTCCGATCGGCGCGCGACGACGCGCGGACCCCGACCGCCCCCGCGGACCTCAGCCCGCCGCGCTGACGGCCCCCGCCACGCTCCGGGGATCCCCCTGCGTCACGTCACGGGCCACCTCGCGGGCGGTCCTCGCGAACGCCGCGACCGCCCCCGTGCCGTGGCCGGCCCGCCACACCAGGCCGTACCCGACCGGCTCGGCATCGGTGAAGGGCACGTACGCGACTCCTGGCCGGGCGAAGTACGTGCCCGTGTGCGCGGGAGCGAGGAACGCGCCCTTGCCGCCCGCGGCCAGCATCAGCGCCTCCTGCATGTTGGTGACCCCGGGCCCGCGGCCGATCGCCCTGCCGGACGGTGTGCGCGCGGGGACGTGGTGTTCGAGCCAGTAGTCGGGCACCTCGCCCTCGATCGTCAGGAGCGGCACGTCGGCCAG